>NZ_LNDE01000001.1:0-600000 GCF_002866025.1 Thermotoga sp. KOL6 | reverse complement strand
GTTTCGCCAGATAGAGGGCCATATCGGCCCTCTTTATAGTTTCAGAAGGATCTTCTGGAGGAAGATACTCCGCTACTCCGAAACTCATGGTGATGTGGTAGAGATTTCCTTCATCTTCTTTAACGAGTTTTCTCACCTTCTCTGCTGCTACTTTTGCCTCGTCCAAAGGAGTTCCGGGAAGCGCTATTATGAACTCTTCTCCTCCATACCTTCCGATCAGATCACTCTTTCTCAGAATGGAAGATAATTTCTTACCCACCCAATTCAACACTTTGTCACCAATTGTGTGACCGAATTGATCGTTTATTTTTTTGAAATCATCGATGTCACACATGATAAGAGAGACAGGAATTCTGTATCTGTTTGACTTGTAAACCTCTTCTTCAAAGCGCTCCATGAAATACCATCTGGATAAGACGTTGGTGAGTTGATCTCTTATACTTCTGCTTCTGTACAGACGTTCTCTGAGAGCGATGGACAACATGTTCCCAAACTGTTCGAGTATTTCTATCATTTCCCATGCTACTTTCTCGTCACACTCTAGGTCTGTCTCGACATACATCATCATGTTATGTTTCATATCCAAATTGAACGACATGCTTGTTCTAAAAGGCGCAATTTCGAGGAAATCTGATTTGATGGGAGTTTCCAAAAAAGATGTGGAAAATTCTTCCAGAACTTTGTTCGTAGAGCGTTCTATTAGTTTTATCGAAAAGTTTTTGAACGGTATCGATTCCGAAAGTTTTCCTGCGGCGAATTCCATGATTTCTGAGAATTCTCTGTTGGGTTCTAAAGATGAAAGAAATGCGTGGAAATAGCTTTTATCTCTCGCAGGATGGGAGTTTTCCATTTCTCCCAACTTCCTTGCAACTTCTCTCATCCCCATCAAATCGTAAATCAGAATTGCCTTGCGTAGGAATCGTTTTGCTTTGAAATTTTGGTTTAGGGACCTATAGAACTTGTACATGGTTTCGTAAACTAATGCTAGCATAAGATTCGAAGAGTTTTCTATGTTTTCTCTTTCTAATTCTTGAATGAATTCTTCGAAACCCTCCGGATCGAGTCCTGCCAATCTTTCAGCGAAAATATAGGCGATTTCTTCGTTGAAAAATTTATGAGGATTTTCCTTCCTTTTGTTCCAAACGTTCAAAAATTCTGCGTCATCTTTGGCGAGAACCATATCCCTCAAAAAGTTGAAACCGAATCTGTTGAATTCTGGTTCATCTTTTTTCAATAACGACTCCGCAGTCTTGAAATTCTCACTGAAAAGGTAGTTTATCACAAGACCACGAAGTGCTCGCCTCTCGATACGATGTTTTTCTTCTATTTCAAGTTCCTTCTTGAAAATTTTCTCCGCATTTTTGTAATCTTTTCTGTGGAGATGGTAAAGTCCCTCCAAAAAGTACGTGTATGAAAGAATGGAAGCGTTTTCAAAGAGTTCGGATTGTTTTCTGAGAAGCTGAAGCTGGGTCAAAAATTCCGAAATTTTTCCTTCGTATAAGAGGCTCCAAACCAAGTTGCTTTCGTCAACAATGGCAAGATTTGGATCCAATTTTCTGGACAGATCAAGGGAGAGATTGAAGTAGTAATTGCTCATGGCCCTGGTCCTTGAAACGATCCCAAGAGCTCTATAGCCGAGAATTTGCACATCTACAAACCCCTCTTCGGAGGCGATTCGCATGGCTTCTTTAAGATTTTCTCGCTTTTCTGTGATGTGGAACATTTCACAGAGGAGACGTGCTTTCAGGTACAACCTCTCTTTTGTAGAGAATATTTTCTCCCTAAGCAATTTTTCCACAGATTCGATTAATTCTTCCGGCACTTTTTTACCCAATCTTGTGTACTGATGAAAAACAACTATGAGTTTGTAAAGATCGGCGAATGAAAATTCTTTCTTTTTCAAAAGATTTTCTGAACCCGTAACCATCTTCTTTTTGAGTTCTTTGAACCTTGAAAAGTGAAATTCTTCTTTTTCGAGACTTCTATAATCTATTCTGAGAAGGAGCTTTGTCTTTAAACTTTCGATGAAATAATAGGGTTTTTCAAGAAATTCCTCCAATTTTTTCAAATGTTCGATCATTGAACGAGTTTTCTCATAATCCCAGAAATGTTTTCTCACGTATCTTAAGATCTGAAGAGATCTGGTGACTTTGTCTTCAATGGCGAACACGTGTTTTATTATGAGATGTTCGGGTAGGTTCTCGATCAGTTTTCTGTGGAGAAGAATCCTTTCATTCTTTCCGATCTTTTCGTAGTAGTATTTCCAAAATTCCTTAAGCGAGAATCTGTAAAGTCCATCCTCCACGAGAACAACGCCTTTGTTTTGAGCTTTCGCTAAGGCTCTCAGATAGTCTCGCCCTGTTATCTTTCCAAGAACTTGAACCTCCAAACCTGAGAATTTTTGTCCAAGAACACTCAGTTCTCTGATTTCCGAGGAGTCACATTCTCTGAGAATGGGTTCAAAGACTTCGAGCATACTACATTTCTTTACATCTGTTTTGTATAAGGCTCGCACTATCTCTGCGATGTAACCAGGAAGCCCTCTACTGAGATTGTAAAGCAATTTCACCTGATCGTCCGTGATATTGCCAACGGCTTTTTCTAGGAGCACGCGAGTTTTTTCTAGGGAGAATGGAGAGAGTCTGTATTTTATATGAAAGAAGTCGTATTCTTTGGTGGACGTGGCCAGGACAGCTATATCTGTTTTTGTTTTTATAAGCGATAGCTCTTTTACAAACAAAAACAAATCAGACCCTTCTGAGAAGTCGTCAAGTATCAATATTTTCCTTTGACCATCATCCAATTGAGATATCAAATCTATTTCGTTGGAGACCCCGTACCACATCTTCAGATCTTCAAGGGTTGTGATGTGATGAACCAAATACCCATCTTCTCTCAATTTGTCTGACAGAACGGTGACCATCTTTGTTTTACCTACTCTTTGTTCACCGAATACCAATATCAGCAACGGGAAGTGCGGAGAAGATTTTATATCTTCTTTTATTCTTTCTTCCTCTTCCCTGTGCAAGTATGGAAATTTAAACACATTTGCCTCAAAATCGAAAATTTCATCCTTCAGTGCAACGTATTCCAAACCATGAATTTTCAGAAAACGAAAGAGTACCCTTTGAGTTATTTCTGGGTCTTTTTCTTTAAAAAAGACAATTTTATCTGGTTTTCTAGATAGATCATCAACAAAGGCGGGAACGAAAAACAAGCGATCCCCCAACAACAGATCATCCATGCCCAATGAGGGAACAATGATTCCCGCTTTTGCCAGAAACGAAAAGAGAGCAACGAGCTGTTTTGCCAAGTTTTCACTAAGAGTCTCAACGGGTCTCAAATCGTAATAAGGATAAAAGAACAAATACTTCCCTTCTGATATCTTCAGTTTTTCCGGTATAAGAACATTCGGTATTCCAAGCCTTTTGAGCTTTGCATACTCGTTGAAAAGAAAGGATCTGTCTACTGAAGCGTTCACAATTTTTAGAATCTTTTCCTCACCGTCTTCCTCTACGAGAAACTCATCCCCCCAGTAGGTTTCTCTGAGAAGTTTTTTCACTTTCATGACTCACACCTTCTTTGAATCTCCTCAAAAGATGTTCTATGACTTCCGATATTACATCCGATATCGGTCGATTTTCGAAGGTTACACCGGCTGCTCTTGGATGCCCTCCTCCTCCCAATTCGAAAGCGACTTCGTTTACATTGAACCAATCCTTCGATCTCATACTGACATGTATCTTTCCCCTTGGGAATTCCATGAACAAGATAGCGACTTCCACTCCTCTGATCGATCTCAGCTCACCTACGAAACCCGAACTGTCTTCGTCTGTGCAGTTGTGTTTCAAATAAGTATCATAATCAATGTAAGAATAAGCGATTTTCCCGTTTTCAAGGAGCTCCAACCTTTCTAAGACTTCTGCGAAAAGTTTGAATTGCTCGAATCGTTTATTTTCCAGGATCTCTTTTGCAACAAAGTGAGCATCTGCTCCCATTTTTACAAGTTCGTACGCATCACCGAACACTCTGATGTCTGCATTCGAATGTCTAAAAAAGCCCGTATCCGTTGCTATTCCCAAATAGTTCAAGGTAGCCAGATTTGGATCGTATTTCACACCCATTGCTCTGTTCAATCTGAAAATCATTTGAGCAGTGGCAGCAAATGATGGATCAACCCAGTTCCATTTTCCAAAAAGTGTGTTCGTTGAGTGATGATCTATGACAGCGGACGGAATATCTTTCAAAAGATACTGATACCTCCCTATCCGATCCGGTGATGAAGCGTCAACCACGAGAATAAGATCTGGTTCAATAGTAGGATTCTCCTCTATTTTTTCTATGTGGGGAAAGTTTTCGAATACATATGGAACCTTGTAATCGATAGTTGCTTTTACTTCCTTCCCGATTTTTTCCAATCCGATAGTTAAACTAAGGACGGAGCTTATGCAATCTCCATCTGGCATTATATGTCCCACAACGAGTATTCTGTTGTGACCGGATATTACATCGATGATTTCGTTCATTCAAAACACCTCCACGGCCGTTTTCAGAATTTTTTCGATCTTTCCTTGAACCATCTTGGTTGTCCTGACCACTTCTTCATGTGAAAGCCGTCCATGTGTGATACCGGCAGCCATGTTCGTTACACAAGAGAATACGATCAACTTCAATCCGCAATGTTTTGCTGCTATCACTTCAGGAACGGTTGACATTCCAACAAGATCCGCACCGAATTTCTTGAAAGCTTTTATCTCTGCAGGGGTTTCATAACTCGGACCAAGAACTCCTATGTAAACTCCCTCCTTGAAATCTATTTTCCCTTTGAGTTTCTTCACCCATTCTGGATCAGCAATAGAAGACATGTCGGGAAACCTTGGACCAATCCGCTCATCGTTCGGTCCCCTCAAAGGATTTCTGAACATAAAGTTTATCACGTCTCTTACTAAAATCACTTCACCCGGTTTATACGTGGGATTTATCGCTCCGGCCGCATTTGTTATTATCGCTCCTCTTGCTCCCAGTTGCTTTGAGACGTAAACCGGGAAGACAACAGTTTGTGGCTCGTGACCTTCGTAGAGATGATATCTTCCAGCCATCACCATAACGGAGCGATCTTTAATCTTTCCAAAAACCAGTTTTCCCCTGTGCCCTTCCACTGTGGGTTGTGGAAAGTGGGGAATCTCTTTATAATCTATAGTAATAGGATCTGACATGCTATCTACGAAAGAACTAAAACCAGATCCCAGAATAATAAGAATATCTGGTGGAATCTCTATTTTCTCTCTTATATAGGAACTTGCTTCTTCGATTTTTTTCATCATTTCGATTTTTTCTATCATGGTTTAACGATCACCTCCTTTTAACTATTCTACTACAAAAGAGGTGTTGAACATGTATCCAAGGGTTTTGATAAATTTAAAGGAGATAGAGAAGAACGCAAGAAAAGTTGTTGAAATGGCTGGTGCTAAAGGTATAGAAGTGGTAGGAGTTACCAAAGTGACGTTGGGGGATCCCCGTTTTGCAGAAACTTTACGGAAGGCCGGCATAAAAATACTTGGAGAGTCTCGGATAAAGAATGTCTTAAGAATGAAGAAGGCGGGGATCGATGGACCCTTCATGTTGTTGAGGCTTCCAATGATGAGCGAGTTGGTTGAAGATGTCAAACACTTCGATTACATAATGGTTTCCGATCCCCAGGTAGCTAAGAAGGTAGACGAAATAGCCAAAGAGATGAAAAGGGACGTAAAACTCATATACATGATAGATGTAGGAGACTTAAGAGAGGGTGTATGGTTTGAAAGAGCTGTTGAGGAAATTGCTCAATGCAAGGGTTTAAATATTGCGGGAGTAGGAACGAACTTTGGATGTTACGGCGGAATAATTCCCACCAGGGAAAAGTTTGAGGTCCTTCTCGATGTAAAAGAAAAGCTCGAAAAAGAGTATGGATTCAACATAGAAATAGTTTCAGGGGGGAATACCCCTACTCTGTATGCACTTGAAAGAAACGAGATTCCAGAAGGTATAAATCAATTGAGGATAGGAGAAGCAATCGTTCTCGGAAGAGATATTACCAACGATCGTGTTATAGAGTGGCTTTCTCAAGATACGTTCATAATCGAAGCAGAAGTTATAGAAGTTAAAGAGAAACCTTCTGTTCCTGTTGGAAAGAGAGGATTGGATGTTTTCGGAAGAAGAGTAGAGTTCGTTGACAAGGGTATAAGAAAAAGGGCTATTTGCGCTTTGGGAGAGCAAGATATAGATAGCAGAGGTCTCATACCGATGAACGAAGGTATAGAAGTTCTACATGCATCCAGTGACCATATTGTTCTGGATGTTACAGAGATTGGTGATGTGAAAATAGGGGACGTGTTCAGATTCAGAATGACTTACTCTTGCCTTTTAAAAGCAATGACATCTCCCTTCGTTGAGAAAATCTATGAACCGTCACCTTGACGGCTGAGTCCTAATACAAGGAGGAAAGCGCTTTGAATGAAAGAAGACTCGTAGAAGCCTTGAAAAGAAAGGAAAATTGGGCTTACGAGGTCTTGTACAGGGAATTTGCTCCAAAGATAGGAAGCATAGCGAAGAGTTATTTGAACACGGATGATGTGGATGACGTTGTTCAGGATGTCTTTATGAGGATATTCAAAGGAATTAAAAAGTTCAGGGGAGACTCAAAACTTTCCACTTGGATTTACAGAATAGCGGTGAACGTTTGTAAGGATTATCTTCAAAAATACAAAAAGAGGAACGAATTCTTGACAGACTTTCAGGAAACGGACAACGAAGATGAAGTTTACATACAACCGCAAGCTAATGAGGATGTTCTAAAAGAGGTATGGCGTTCGCTTTCTGCGGAGAAAGTCCAAAAGGCTTTGGAGAAATTATCACCTGAAGATAGATTGCTTATAAAACTCAGAGACATAGACGGCATGAGCTACGAAGAAATAGCTTCCGTTCTCCGAAAACCACTTGGAACAGTCAAGAGTAGGCTTCACTATGCAAGAAAAAGGCTGGGAGAGTTGCTGAAAGAAGGTGAAGGTGTTGAGGGACGATAGGTTGAACAGAATTTTGGATGGTGAGGAACCTTTGGAGAATCTGCCGGAATACATTTTGAAAGAGTACAGGATGTACAAGGCAGCCATTTCTCTCTACAAGATTCGGTGTGAGTACATTCCGAGCGACAGGTTGATGAAAAAAATATTGAAAGCGCGAAAACGTAGTAGATTGGTGTTGTCGGCGATTCTCGCAGGGGCGATTTTTTCGGTTCTCCTCCTTTCGTTTGTTCTCGATATCTTTCCCACACCTTCATCTCATGAAGTGGTTCAATCTCAGAAACCGAGTGTTAACGAAGTCATCGATTACATAAGGACGGTAGAAGTGGTAAACGATGGATGGTGATAGTGTGCGGAAATGTTCTTTGATCATCCTAGTTCTTCTTACTTCGATTGGGTTGGCGCTGCCCAAAGTTGTAGAAAGTTGGATGTATTCGAATTATTACGCCAAAAGAGTGATGATCGAAATAGGGCTTAAGACACGTTTCAGATATGAGGAAGTTTACAAATGGGGCGCCGATAAGATGGTCCATGTGTACGAACCTGTTGAAGTAACGTGGGTTAGATTGGGCCCAAACTGCTATATGGGTTCAACCAAGGAATTGAGAAAGTCTCCTATGTTGATACTCGATCTCGAAGATTTGGCTTTCAAGGAAATACTGCAAGGAAGGGATTTCTCAATAAAAGAGACCTCGGAAGGGTACGAGATTGACATTCATGATTCCGGTGAATACCGAGTTTTCTTGACCCAAGATGGTCTTCCTAAGGAGATAGAGAGAAACTACATGAACACCAAGAGTAAATTGATTTACGATGAAATAAGGCCTCTTTCTCTTTCAAAAGAAGAGGTGTTGAAAGAATATTCGTTTTTGGAATCTGAGATAGAATTTCCAAAAGAATTGGCAAAAGTGCTTGAGAATTTCAAATTCATTATCATCAGAGAAGGAACTTCTGGGCTTGAGATAGAAGGAATCTACAAGAATGGACAAAAGGTGGAAATTTTCATAGGGAATGATCTTCCTAAGAAAGGATTCAAAATCACTGTAAATGGTTTAGAAATAGTTATAGTTGCTGATAAAGACACTCTCAACGAAATAAAGGTGATTTTGGAAAAATGAAGGCATTGATTCTCGATGGTTATGTTGACGAACCGGCCGTCTTTGGTGTTCCTCCTTATGTGAGTCCTTATGTCAGATATCTCGCAGGAGCACTGGTTCTCTGCAACCTGGAAGTTGATTACATAACAATAGACGAATTGAGAAAAGAAAACCTTTGGGAAAGGGTGAATGATTACGATTATCTATTCGTGGTTGCAGGTCTTACCGTACCCGGAAGATACAAAGGTGGAACTCCTTTGAGTCTCTCTGAATTGGAGAGGATAC
Organism: Thermotoga sp. KOL6; assembly: GCF_002866025.1. Taxonomy (NCBI): domain Bacteria; kingdom Thermotogati; phylum Thermotogota; class Thermotogae; order Thermotogales; family Thermotogaceae; genus Thermotoga; species Thermotoga sp. KOL6. Next base: position 591,560 of record NZ_LNDE01000001.1, on the reverse strand, counting down.
TGAGTATCGCCAAAAAACCGTTGAAAATCGTGGGAGGGCCGATCGTTGAAGGATATTCACTCAAAGGTGGAACGGTTGCGAAGAAGTTTGGAATTCACGCGGATTTTGTTGTCTCTGGAGATATAGAAGCATTCGCCCTTTCATATTTCAAGGGCGAACCAAATCCCAACGCGAGGAGTAATTACGAGATTATAAACATGGTGGCTCCTTACGGTTCCGTGATTCTTGAAAAACACCCGAATTTTCCACATGTGATATGCGAGATAGAATTGTCAAAAGGATGTGAGAGAAGAACGTTCTGTACTTTTTGCACCGAACCCCTCCTCCACGGAAGATTGCGATCGCGCAGTGTGGATTCTATTCTAATGGAAATAAAATCTCTCTATAAGGCAGGGTGTAGAGCGTTTCGCTTTGGAAGAACAGCGAACATTTTAGCTTATGGTTCTGACAGAAACGGCGGAAAACCATCTCCGAAGTTGATAGAAGAACTCTATTCTGGTACAAGAGAAGTGGCTCCCTCACTTGAGGTTCTTCACACGGACAATGCGAATCCTTCCTATCTTGTTTCCTACGAGAAGGAGTGTAAAAAGATCGTTGAAACCATTGTGAAATACAACACTCCAGGTGACGTTTTTTCTTTCGGTATTGAATCTTTTGACGAAATTGTTTTGAAGAAGAACAATATCCAAGGTTCGCCTGAGGAATTTTTGAAAGCGATTGCCATAGTAAATGAGATAGGTGGTGTTCGTGTGGAAGGTGTTCCCAAACTTCTCCCTGGTGTGAATCTGATATTGGGTCTTCCTGGAGAAACGGAAGACACTCTGAGAAAAAATTACCTCTATCTCAAAAAGATCCTGGACGCTGGATATCTGCTTAGGAGGATCAACATTAGGAAACTCTTGGTACATCCCTTAACACCGGTGTACGAGTATTTTCGGAATAGGAAACATAAAATCAAGAATCATCTCCATCAAAAGTGGAAAAGGAAGATAAGAGAGGAGATAGACCACGAAATGTTGAAACGAGTCTTTCCTGTGGGAACTGTTTTGAAAAAAGTGATACCGGAATATTCAGAAGGTAAATACACTTTCGGAAGACAACTGGGAAGTTATCCCATTCTTGTGGGTGCTCCTGGAAAGTATGATGAAATCATAGACGTTGTTGTGGTCTCCCACGGAGAGCGTTCTGTAACGGGTATTCGTTATCCTACATCTATAAATACCTTAACGTTTGAAGAACTCGTTTCGATACCAGGTATTGGAAATGCGATCGCAAGAGAAATCATTCTGAACAGACCGTTCGAAAAAAGAGAAGATCTTGAAAGAATCGTACCACCTGAAACGATGTTAACACTGGAAAAGCTGAAACTGATTTGAAAATCAAATACTCCAGATTTCTTCGAATGAATGAGGAGTTTCGCAGTATTCGCAAATAAATTGCCCTTTCTTGTTCCTCACGAAAGAAGGAGAAACATTTTCACCATGTACGGGATTCGTTATGCAGTATTCGTTCTTACATCTGAGCTCTTCAAATCCGTAAATCGTCGGTGGAAGCTTTATTCTATACTTTTCTGCAACAGAGCAGTTCTTGATAATGTTCACTGTGGTGTTCGGAGATATGGCGGCGAGTTTTTTTATTTCCCTTTTTGAGAGATACCTGCTGGGTAAACTTATATATCCTTTGAAGTTCCCATCGCTTGATCTGAAGATCCCATCGGCGCTGTCCACATCGTACAGATGAAGTATCTTCCTTATCTTCAATATTGTGGCATATATTTCCTCTGGAGATTTCCCTTTTGCTATGTGATCGATAACCGTTCCATTGTCTATTGGCTTTATACCTCTCTTACCATCCTTTTGAACACCTTTGTTTCCATGGACAACTGGGACGGGTATGATGAAGTCGTCTTCTGGTTCTACATTTCTTTTCGAAGTATCGAAAGGAGCGGTGATAGATCCACCGAACATGGAAAGTAAGACTATCCTCACCCAATATCCGTTTCTTGCTTGAGTTTCCCATCCGTTTAAGGAGAGATGATCCAGAAAATTTGGGATGGTGGGGTAGAGTTTGTGACGGGGCAGAGGGTGATAAAATTTAACGCCTTCTGGAAGTCTTTCCAAAAATTCTTTTTTGAAAGTAACCGCTTCTCTCAATTTGTGTACCTTTTCCAGAATATCTTCTCCCATCCTCTCAAGCTGAAGTCTTGTGAAATACCATATTTTGGCGACATCTTCTTGTTTCAAATATTCTTCTATTGAAGAGAATGTTCTCACTTCGAATCCATTTTCTTTCATTTTTTCTACGTAATGATCTGGCATGGCTAGTTCCTCAGGTGCAACAAGATCTACCTTCACGCTTTTGAATATTTTGAGGCCGTTCACCTTCGAATGAACTGTCCTGCCGTGGAGTAGATCCCCTACCAAGGCTAAGTGAATGAACGAGGTGTCGAAATTGTTTTGCTCGAGGAAGGTGTATTCGTCGAGAAGTTCCTGAGTAGGATGTTCGTGTTTCCCATCTCCTGCATTTATGAAAGATGGTACTTCTATCTTGTTTCTAGCAGCGAATTCAGAAACCTTTCTTTCTAATAACCTACAAACGCCTTCCAACTTCGTTCTAACCACGAATATGGAGTAATCACTGTAGCTTGTTAGCATGGAAAAGGTATCCACATAGCTCTCTTGTTTGTTGAAAGAAGAATGTTCAGAACTGAAGACATTCACTTTCACATTTGGCCCAGAGTGAAACTTAGCTGCGTTTACGAAAGATTCCTTCGTTCTGGTACTCGGTTCAACGAACACAATATATATCCCCACGTTTCTCTTTTTTATTTTGAAACTGGACACATCCTCACCATTGTGCCATTTTTGTTTCAATTCTCGAGTTTTTTCGTATAGAAACATCTGTTCTTCTACACTCAAATCTTCTATGACAGCCAGAGTTCTTCCAAGAAAATCATTTCTCAAAATCGTCACCTCCTGAAAAAAAGTATCGCACCTAACGGTGCGATTTTTCTACAGAATATTTGAGAAACAACGTACCTTTTTCGTTCAATCGCTTCGTTTCCAAGAGTTTTAGAGGAAACCACCTTTCAAATTCTCCAAACGCGGAGATCCCTTCGCCGAAGATGTACGGTTCCAAAGTAACAAAGATTTCGTCTACAATCCCTCTCTTCAGGAACTCAGTGAACACGGTTTTTCCCCCTATTACTGCTATCTCTTTGAACCCTTTATCTTTTAAGAATTGTACCACATCTTCAGGGGAAGCGTTCAAAAAAGTAAGAAGAGGGTCCTTTGAAGAATAGGTCCTGCGAGAGAGAACCACGTTGAACCTTTCTGGAAGGGGCCTTCCTATTTCTTCGAACGTTACCCTCCCCATCACCACGTTTCCTATTCTTTTGGTGATTTCTTTAAAATTCTCTCTGTCCTCTTTGGAATTCCAATCTTTCAGAGGAGAGGCTATTTTCCCTGTTAAGTCCATTGCAAAAACGAAAATCACTCTTGTTTCCATGGATCCCATTCTCCCGATAAATATGCGTGGATGAACTGTGCCGCCCGTTTTCCGGCTCCCATTGCTTCTATAACCGTGGCCGCACCTGTAACAATGTCTCCACCAGCGAAGACACCTCTCACACTCGTTGCACCGGTATCCTTGTCGGCTTTTATATAACCTCTTTCGTTGAGTTCGAGACCCGGGAATTCAGAAAGTAGAACCCGATTTGGACCTTGACCAATAGCTTCTATGACCATATCAACCTCTATAGAAAAGTTGCTTCCCTCTATTGGAACAGGTTTGGGTCTCCCGGAGCGGTCAATGCCTTTGAGTTCCATTTTCACACATTCCATCGCCCTCACGTTTCCATTGGCATCACCGAGGTAACGTACTGGAAGTGTAAGCCAGAGAAATTCGATTCCTTCCTCTAAAGCATGATGGTATTCTTCTCTCCTAGCTGGCATTTCCCGCTCCGTTCTTCTGTAAACAATGTAAACCTTTTTGGCTCCCAACCTCAAAGCACTCCTTGCGGCATCCATAGCTGTATTTCCCGCTCCTATTACGGCCACTGTTTTTCCTACACGTATCGGTGTATCATATTCTGGAAACAAGTAGGCTTTCATCAGATTCACCCTGGTGAGAAATTCGTTTGCAGAATAAACACCGTTCAAGTTCGTACCTGGAATTCCCATGAACCTTGGAGTACCTGCTCCCGTTCCTATGAAAATGGCATCGTATTCGTTGAGTAATCTTCCAACTTTCAAGGTTTTTCCTACAACCACGTTTGTATGAATTTTCACACCGAGTTTTCTTATGTAATTCACTTCTCTTTCTACTATTTTTTTTGGAAGACGAAACTCTGGTATTCCATATACAAGAACGCCGCCAGGCTTATGGAAAGCCTCGAAAACATCCACTTGGTAACCAAGTTTCGCTAAATCCGCTGCAACGGTGAGCCCCGAAGGACCTGATCCAACGACCGCTACTTTTTCCTTTCGGGAAATGGGAGAGCTCTCCATTTCTTCTTTCAGATTATCCGCTGCCCAATCTGCTACGAATCTTTCCAACCTTCCTATAGCAACGGGTTCACTGTCTTTTATTTTACCGACGACACATCTCGACTCGCACTGAACTTCTTGTGGGCAAACCCTTCCGCATATAGCCGGAAGATTGTTGTAACTTTTCAAAATCCGATAAGATTCTTCCAGTTTCCCCTCTTTTAGTTTCTTTATGAATCCAGGTATATCAATTCCTACTGGACAACCAGAGACGCACGGATGCGTTGGACATTGGAGACATCTTTGGGCTTCGGTAACAGCTTCTTCCAGAGAGTAACCCAATGCTACCTCTTCGAAATTTCTTTTTCTGATTTCTGGTGGCTGTTCTCTCATAGGAGTTTTTTTGTTTTTCATTGCTTATCACCTGCCGCCTTGAGAAATATTTCATAAGACAACTTTTCTTGTTCTTTGTATTGTGAAAGTCTCTTGAGCAATTCGTCCCAATCTACTTCCTCTCCTCTGAACTCGGGACCATCTACACACGCGAATTTTATCTGGTTTGCTACCGTGACCCTACAGGCCCCGCACATACCTGTTCCGTCGACCATTATGGGATTCAGTGATACCCATATTGGGACACCAAACTCTTTAGCTTTGAGAGTGCAGAACTTCATCATAATCGTTGGACCAACTGCCCAGCAAATATCAAAATTTCTCTTCTTGAAAAGAATATCCATTGCATCGGTGACGACTCCCTTCATTCCCACACTTCCATCGTCCGTCACAAGAAAGACTTCGGATATTTCCTCAAATTCCCTGACCATTATCAGATAATCCTTTGAGCGAGCTCCTAGAATCGTAGTCACCTGATTGCCGGCTTTTTTCAATGCACGGGCTATTGGATAGAGAGTGGCTATTCCCACTCCACCACCAACGAGTAGAACGCTCCCATAATGGCGAATTTCGCTGGGATTTCCGAGTGGACCCACCACGTCGAGAATGGTGTCCCCTTCTTCTAAAAGCGAAAGCTGGTGGGTGGTTTTTCCTACCACTTTAACAACCATCCTAAACATTCCTTCACTTGGTTTCGTATCTGCGATCGTCAACGGGATCCTCTCACCTTTTTCATGAATTCTTACAACAACGAATTGGCCAGGCTGCGATTCTTTCGCGATCACAGGCGATCGAATCCAAAAATCAACAATATCCCCCGCAAGTTTTTCCTTTTTCACGATCTCGTTCATCTTCAATCCCCCTTGTGCTCGTTGTTTATGGACAACACTACATCACATAAACCTTCTATGTCCTCTTTTATGTGAGAGGAAACAACCATTGTAACCCCTTTCTTCTTCAGCTTTTTCAAAAGATTTCTCACAATTTCAGTTGATTTCGAATCCAATCCACTGGTGGGTTCATCCAAAATCAACAATTTCGGTTCTCCCAGCAAAGCAACTGCTATTGCTGTTCGTTGTTTCACTCCTTTGGAGGCATTCTGAACGATCGTGTCCAGGAATGGTTCCAACATAAGATCTACTATTATATCTTCTTTAAGGTGTGTTCTTTTAAGGTGTGAAAAAAAGAGAAGGTTTTCGTAAATGGATATCTCTTCGACAAGAGACGGGAATTCCGGAACAAAAGCTACCTCACGGCGGACGTCTCTGAAATCTTTGAGGGCGTTTTTCCCAAAAAGGAATAGTTTTCCTGAGTCTGGTTTTATAATAGTCGCCAGGATTTTCAAAAGAGTGGTCTTTCCAGACGAATTTTGTCCAACTATACCTAGTGCTTTTCCTTCCTCTAAAGAGAAAGAAAGGCTATCTAACACGACTTTTTTGCCATAGGATTTTTTCAAATTCTCCGCCACAATGACTATAGTCCCAACTCCTTCCTGTCTTCCTCTCCTAAGAATTTGTGAAGGGAAGGATTCTTGAAGAGAATCATTTCGATAGCCCTTCTGAAAAATTCTTTCTGTTCTTCGGAAAATTCTTCGCTTTTGAGAGCTTTTAAAAGGATTTTCAAAGATCTCTCGTTTGGGATGTGTGCCAGCACCATTGCAACTTGTTCACATATCTCTTTCCTATAGCTGTCTTCAAACATCAAGTATTCCAACTCTGGAAGGAAGACTTCTCCTTCGCCGATCTTCGCGAGTGCCTCGTATATCACAAGCAAAGCCTCTTCTGAATCGTATTTTTCCATAAGCTCGTAAAGAATTTTTTTCATTCTGTTTTCTCCGAGATCTCCCAGAATATCTATTATGTAGAGATTCGTGATATTGTTTTTTTCAAACCCCTTTTCTCTCCTTTTTCGGATCTCTTCAAAAAGAAATTCCCTTGCCTTGTCACCGAGCCTGTAGAACACTTCTGAAACTATTTCTTTCACCTCTGGATCATCATCCTCTAAAAGTTTCAACAGCTTCGGAAAGGCCTCTTCTCCTTTCTCTTTTACAATTCTTTCGACCAATTCTTCCTTCTTTTTCCTGCTTTCATCCATTCGAGATCACAACTCCTTCCGATATCTTCAGTTTTCTATCAAAAGATTCAGAGAATTCCTTGTCGTGTGTTATGAAAACGATGACCTTATTCAATTTTTCCAATTCTTTCAGTACGGAAGCAACTTTTGCTTTGTTTCCTGTATCCAAGCTTGAAAAACCTTCATCTATGAAAAAGGCATCCAATCTACCGGATGCCACCTCCGCCAGAGACATAGCGAGTGATATGGCAATCAAAGAACTCTCCCCTCCTGAGAGACCACTCGCGGGTCTCTCTACCCCTCTATCATATATAACAAATCCTTTCCCAGAAACAAAATCTACTCCAAATCTTCCTTCAGTGAGGATTTCAAGATAGGAGTTTGCCCTTTTGAGGACGGTGTCTAAAACTCTTTCCGTGAAAAACGCGGGAAATTTCCTTTTGTCGAACAGGAGTTCTTTCAAGAGTTCCAGATTTTCGTATTTTTTCCTTAACTCTCGAATATTCTTTTCTATTCTTTCTATTTCTTTTTCTTTTTCCAAAACTTCTTCGATGATTTTTCTCAACCTTCCTTCTTCAACACCGAGTTTGGAAAGTTCTGACGCGATGTTATCCAATTGTTTCTTTGTTTCCTCGTATTCCTCTCTCACATCCTTCACTTCTTCTCTCTCAAGAGTTGCGACACTTTCGCTGAGCAATTGAATCTCCGTCTCTATCTTTGTAAGTTCCTTTTCTACTTCTCTGGGTTTTTCTTTTACGAGAGTTTCGAATTCATTTGGAGATATTTTTGCACTTTCCAGTTCCTTTAAAAAGGCTCTTTGTATGTTTTCAAAATTTGATTTCAAGCCTTCGAGATCTTTTGTCTTCGTTTCTATTTCGTTTTTCGTATCGTCGATTTGCCTTTCGAGTTGAGAGAGCTTGGATTTTTCCGAGACAATGATCTCAGAGATACCCTGTTTCTTCCTTTCCAGATTTTCAAGTTGTTTTCTTTTTTCTCTAAGATCTCTTTCGATACCATCCTTGTAGCCTATGGATTCGAGTTTTTCTTCTATCTTCATTTTTTCTTCTTTCAAGGTTTGCAGGATGTGTTTCTTTTCGTTGATTTCTCTTTGTAAATTCTCGAGAATTTCGTTTTGATTTCGTACTTTTTCCTCAAGGCTCAACAATTCATTTTCTATGACTTTTTTCTTTTCCTCCAATTTCTCAAACAGGTCGTTATCGAATTCTATCACTTTTACTTCTCCGTGAAACTCTCCACCACATACCGGACAAATGTCACCGTCTTCTAGCTGAGACGCCACTTGATATGCGAGCCATGAAAGGCGATCTTTTCTCAACTCGGAGAGCTTTTCCTCCACAATCTGTAATTTCTCTTTCGTTTTTCTCATATCGCTTTCCAGGGAAATGAGATTTTTTTCTTTCATTTCTTTTTCTTTTTGTAGTCTTTCCAGAGCTTGTTCATTTTGCTTTAAGTTCTCAGAAATTCTTATTTTCTTTTCGAGGAGCGGTTGCGACGCTTCCAACACTTCTTCGCATGTTTTCACTTCTTTATTGAGTTCGTTGATCTGTTCTGTCAAAATTGATAGAATGTGGGTGCTTTCCTTTACTTTCTTTTCGGTTTCCACTTTTTCCCGTACCAAATGCTCAAGACGTTTTTTGTACTTTTCGATGTCTTCAGATAACTTCTTTATTCTTTCCTCCTCGATTGAGAGTTCTCTGAACAACGGTTCTATTTCCTTCGCCTTTTTTATCCTCTTTTCAATTTCTAGCTCTTTCTCCAGTGTTTTTTTTCGTTCAAGAAGTTTTTTCAACTTTTCTTTCTTGTTCATCAGCTCTTGATATATCTCTACGAGAAAGGAGAGGTTCTTTTCTTTTTCGCGTAGCTCTCTCTCTTCCTTGCGGAGTTTTTCCCTCTTTTGCAAAATGGTTGTTAATTTCTCTTTCAGAACATCCAATTTGTTTTCATCGAGGAAATCGGAGAAACGACGATAAAGACTTTCTTGCCCGGCTATCTCTTGGTTTAAGTCCTTCATTTTCCTATCGAGGAGTTTTTTGAGTTTTTCCAGAACTTCTTTGTCCTGGAATACATCGGAAACTATTTCAGAGATTTCCCCGGGAGTTGATTTTAGGAGTTCATCGATTCTTCCCTGGGGAAGGAATATCGTCTTGATGAAAGTACGATGGCTTACTCCTAATATTTCTTCGATTTTCTTTTTCACCTCGCTCACTCTGCCAGAATGCTTCGCTTTTTTTCCGTTTTCTAATATTTCTATGAGGACGGCAGAATGTTTGTTTCTTCCTGCATCTATTTCCCTGACGATTTCATACTTTTTCCCACCGCGCTCAAATTGAAAAACCAAGTAAGCTTTCCCGTTACCTGAAGTGGTGTTTACATAATCATATACATTACTCCCGTACCTTATACCCACTCCAAACAATGCAAAAGTAATAGCTTCAAATATCGAAGATTTACCGGCACCGTTTGGACCCTCTATAACGGTGATACCTTCTTCAAAATCTATGTTCACTTCCTTCAATCCTAAAAAATTCTTTGCGATCAGCTTTTCAGGTTTCATCTTTTTTCACCTCTTCGAGGAGATCGTCAAGGATTCTTATAATATCTTCCCCTCCCTTATGTTCGTTCTTTACATATTCTTTGAAAAGCTCAAAATAGTCCAGCTTCGATATTTCCTCCCTGATTTCACTCGTGTCGGTTTGTAGAATTCTTTCTGCTTTTTTCTCCACTTTAACCACATTTTCTACCGTGCTCAACAGTTCATGTGCGAGTTTTAAAGGATCCTCTTCGTAAACGATTCGTACGTACCCAGGGAAGTCTTCACAAAATTCTCTTATCTCTTTTCTTGCTAGAGTATCCAATGTTTTGAAAAACAACGTTTTCAATGGAAGAGGTTGTGTATCAATTCGATTACATATGGGTTCTCCTCCCTTTCTCACAGTTACGAAAACGGCTCCTTTCTCGTCTTTTTCTTCCCCAAAATCCAATCTTATCAACGAACCAGGATAAATGGTGAGGGGTTGTTCCTGAACTATTCGAAAACTGTGCAGGTGTCCCAGAGCGATGTAATCCGAGAAAGAGGGAAGGAGAGTTCTCTTTATGGTGATCTCCCTTCCCAACTCGTTACTTGTGTAAGGTTCCAAACCTTCGATGGTGAAATGACCTAAAAATACGGCGAACTCCTCTTTCCCCACCTCTCTTAATTTAGCTAACCTCGTTTCGAGATACGAGTCGAGACTTTTCCCTTTCAACACTTTCGCTTCGAGATAATCTGATTCCTCCGGATAAGGAAATGGAAGAAGTCGCACTTTTTGCCCCCGTTTTGCGACAACGTCTACAGGTTCATAGGAACTCAAGAATACAAGGTCACTGGAGAGTGAGCTTATCAAGTTCCCCAAAGCCTTCAGTCCTCTCCAGTCATGGTTTCCCAACAAAACCACAACAGGTGCAATTTTTACCATCTTTTTCAGGTACTCGGTTACATCGTGAATAGCAAGAAATCCAGGGTTCGATCTGTTGTGAATGAGGTCACCGGTTATCAAGAACAGGTCAACATCTTTTTTCTCTGCTTCCTCTATTATTCTATCCAAGGCTTTTTTCAGCTCATTTCGGCGATCTACAGGTTTCGTTCCATTCCAAGAAGTTATTCCAAGGTGCCAATCGGAAGTATGTAGCAATCTCAAATCTTTCAAATCACTCACCTGCCAACTTTTTCTTGCATTCTTCGATGTAAAAACTCGCTATTTTCCTTATTTCTTCGTTCGATGAAAGATTCATAGCCTTTTCAAACAACACTAATGCTTCTCCGTAATTGGCGAGTTTGTAGAGATCTTTTGCTTGTGCAAGAAGAGAACGAGCTTTTTTGTCTTTCAGCATATCTATCCCATCTATTTCCAATCCTTCTTTCTCAACGTAATTTGCAAAACTTTCGTAATCGGAAAAAATATACAGTTCGTAAGCCTTGAGGATTTCCTTTGCGTGTTCGTATTTCTTTTCCAAAGATCTGTAGGAAAAGTACGTAAAAATGAACAACACGGCGAATATTGTGAGAATTGCTACGTAAAATATATCTTTCTTCATTCAAGGATTGCCTCCTTCAAAACGTCTTTTATTTCATCGCAAAAAACGATCTCTAGACCGTTTAAGTATTCCTTAGGTATCTTCTCCACGTCTGATCTGTTTCGCTCGGGCAAGATTACCCTTTTCACTCCAGCTCTTTTTGCGGCGAGGAGCTTTTCCCTAACACCACCGACTGGCAGAATTTTTCCTCTCAAAGTAATCTCACCCGTCATCGCCACATCTTTTCTCACTTTCTTTTTGGTAACAGCCGAGTAAAGAGCAGTAGTTATGGTAATTCCTGCTGAAGGTCCATCTTTTGGAACGGCTCCTTCAGGTACATGAATATGTATGTCACTTTTCTCGAAAACTTCTCTGTGTTTTTCACCACACATATTTCTTACCACACTCAGTGCAATCTGCGCGGACTCTTTCATCACATCGCCCATATTACCAGTCAATATGAGGTTTCCTTTTCCGGGAAGTAAAAGACTTTCTACGATGAGGACACTTCCGCCGTATGGTGTCCAGGCAAGGCCTGTAACCGCTCCGACGGTATTTTCTCTGAGAGTTTCTTCTTCTTTGAACATGGAAGGACCGAGCAACTCTTTTATGTCTCTTGAGGAAATTTTCAAAGACTTTGACTCATGCTTCACAAGTTTTTTCCTTATGACTTTCTCTATTATTCTTTCTAGATTTCTTACACCCGCCTCTTTGGTATATTCACTGATCATCTTCTTGATAGCCCCCGGCGTAAAAGTTACCTTGGAAAGATTGTACATACTAGCTATCTTTGGAATAATGTAGTCTTTCGCAATGTAATACTTTTCTAGATCAGAATATCCAGGTATTTCTATGATCTCCATCCTATCCCTAAGTGCAGGGGGGATGGTATGGAGAACGTTTGCTGTGGTGATGAACAAGACTTGCGAGAGATCGAAAGGTACTTCGAGGTAGTGATCGACAAAATCCTTGTTTTGTTCTGGATCAAGTACTTCGAGGAGAGCAGATGCTGGATCACCTTGGAAACTGATACCCATCTTATCCACTTCGTCCAAAAGTATAACAGGATTCTTCGTTCCCAATCTTCTGATGATTTGTATTATCCTTCCAGGCAGTGCACCAACGTAAGTGCGACGATGACCTTTTATCTCTGCTTCGTCCCTGAGACCTCCCAAAGACATCCTGCCGAATTTTCTTCCCATGGCCTCGGCGATTGTCCTCCCCAGGGAAGTTTTTCCTACACCAGGAGGACCGACCAAACACAAGATAGGAGCTTTCAAGTTTTTGGAAAATTTTCTCGCAACCAAATATTCTAAAATCCTCTCCTTTACTTCTTCAAGACCATAATGATTCTTATTCAGTATCTTTTTGGCTTCCTTGATGTCCAATCTGTCTTCTGTGAACGTGTTCCATGGGAGATTTAAAAGCCAGTCTAAGTACGTTCTGACAACGGTTGCTTCAGCACTGTAAGGTGACATCTTTTCGAGTCTTTGTATCTCTTTTACGGCCTTTTCTTTGACGTATTCCGGGTAATTCCCTTTTTCTACTCTCTCGTAGAACTCTTTTATTTCTAATTCCTCTTCAGCGCCAAGCTCTTCCTTTATGGCTCTCAACTTTTCTCTGAGGACGTATTCTCTTTGTGTTTTTTCTATCCTATCTTTGACTTTCTTTTCTATTTCTTCTTCTATTTCCAAAATTTCTATCTCTTTCACCAAAATAGATAGAATCTTTTCAAGCCTGTGGAGAGGATGAACAGTTTCCAGAAGTTCCTGTTTTGTCTCAAGTGGAACGGGAAGTATAGATGCTATGAAATCAGCTAGTTTATCTGGATCTTGCATTTCTTTCAATGTAACCAGAGTTTCTTGGGGAAATCTACGGGTTAAGTTAAAGTATCTTATTGCTTTGTCTTTTACACTTCTCATGAGGGCTTCCAATTTCTTTGTTTTTCTGAACTTGACTTTCAATATATTGATCCTCGTAAGAAAGAAAGGGTCTACGGTCATAAATTCCTCTATACGGGCTCTTTCCAATCCTTCCACAAGAACTTTGAAAGTGTCATCAGGAAGCTTCATTATTTGAAGCACTTTCACAATCGTTCCCACTCTATAAAGATCTTCAGGCTTTGGGTCTTCAATCGATGGATCGATCTGGTTGGTTACAAAAAGAAACCTGTTATACTTTTCCATAGCTTCTTCCAAAGCCATTAGAGACTTCATCCTTCCAACATAAAAAGGGACAACTGTGTTCGGAAAGACTCCAACGCCGTTTCTCAACGGTATACATGGCAAGGAATTCGGTATCTCTTGATCTTTTTCCTGTTGTCTGGCATATCTTTCAAGAATTTTGAAACTCTTTCCTGTATCCTTCGAGCGCTTCGGCAAGGTAGTTCACCTCCTCAGGTATCAGAACCTCCACATTTCTGTGGACTTCGTCTACCATTTCGAGTTTTATTTTTATCGCATCCTCTGGCCAAAAACTTTCAAACAGATCTCCCCATTCCACAACCAGGATCCCATCTTCGTCTTCTAACACGTCTTCAACATCTAGGAAAAGAAAATCCGGGTCGTGGAGGCGGTAGAGATCGAGGTGATAAACCATTTTCACACCGGGGTAAACGTTCATGAGGGTGAAAGTAGGACTTTTCACCACACTTTCCTTCAATCCCAGTCCTTTCACTAATCCTTTCACGAACGTTGTTTTTCCTACACCAAGTCCTCCTGCGAGGATTAAAATTTCTCTTCCTCTCAAGTTTCTTGCTATCTTTTCAGCCAATCTTTTCAATTGTTCCTCTGTCAGATGCTCAAACCTCAACCTTTTCATTTTATGCTCCTCCGTTTGTTGTACAATACATATTGTTGAAGATCCCCGTGGAGGGAAAATCGGATGGTGTACGTGGGAACAAGTGGCTTTTCCTTCAAAGATTGGAGAGGAGTGGTTTATCCCGAATATTTGCAACCCTCTCAATTCTTGAAATATTATTGGGCAGTACTCGGTTTCAGAATCGTCGAGCTGAATTTCACTTATTACACACAACCAACTTGGCGTTCTTTCGTTCAAATGTTGAGAAAGACCCCTCCTGATTTCTATTTTACCTTAAAATTTCCAGGAAGTGTGACACATGTTCTTTGGAAAGAAGGTGTTGATCCGAGAGGTGAAATAGAAAAATTTTCTGAGGAGATAAGGCCACTTCTTGAAGAAGGAAGGTTGAAATCTTCTCTCGCACAATTTCCGTTTTCGTTCAAGTTCTCGGCTAGGAATATGGAATATTTGAAGAAGATAAGGGATGGTTACCCTCATGAGATTGCCGTCGAATTCAGGCATTATTCATGGGATAGAGAAGAAGTGTACAGTTTTTTAAGTGAAAATCGAATAACTTTTGTGATTGTTGATGAACCAAAGCTTTCTGGTCTTTTCCCGTATAAACTCTTAGTGACTTCGTCTCGGGCTTATTTCAGGTTCCATGGGAGGAATCCCAGATGGTTCGAAGTCGAGGGGGAGGAGCGCTACGATTATCTTTACAGCAGAGAGGAGTTGAATCTACTTTTGAAGGATGTTAAAGATATTTCACAGAAAGTTGAGGAAACATACGTTTTTTTCAACAATTGTTACAAAGGACAAGCAGCTATAAATGCCTTACAATTCAAAGAAATGTTGGAGGGGAAAATGTGAACATTTTGGACGAGATTTTGAGAGTTCTCGAAGAAAGTCAAGAAGACATCTTAGATACCATGGGAAAATATATACACCATTTCAGAAAGAGATACTCTGATGAAGAAATAAACGATGCAATTCAAATGATTTTGTTTGCTATGGAAATTTTGCAGAAACCCATTGTTCAACATATTTTCGAAGATTATCCTAGGAGCAAGAGAGTTTTTGTGGAAGATGATATAACACAAAAAGAAATCGAATTGTTCTTGAATGGAGAAATAGATGAATTCGATATCGAAAAGAAAAACTGGGTATGATGTCTTTTCGTTGAGAAGGAGGTAAGAATGTGAAGACCCTCATCCTTGCAGCCGGAAAAGGAACGCGGATGAAATCTAATATACCGAAGGTACTACACAAACTTTCTGGGAAACCTATGATAAAGTGGGTTGTCGAAACAGCTGGAAAACTTTCCCGAGAAGTAGGTGTTGTTCTTGGGTTCGGGGCGGATCAGGTGAAAAGAGTACTTCCAGAATGGGTGAAAGTTTTCATTCAAGAGGAACAATTGGGAACAGCACATGCTGTCATGTGTGCAAGAGATTTCTTGGATCCAAACGATGATGTTATCATTCTCTATGGAGATGTTCCGTTGATAAGCGTTGATACATTGAGAAGGATGATAGAAGAACACAAGAAAGGTGCTGACGTCACAATTTTAGTGGCAGATGTGGATACACCTGACGGATACGGCCGGGTTGTTTTTGAGAGGGGGAAGTATCGAATCATCGAAGAAGCGGACCTGCCGGAAGATATGAAGGATCTTAAAACCGTGAACACTGGGTTTTATGTTTTCTCAGGAGATTTTCTTTTGAACATACTTCCAAAGATAAAGAACAACAATGCAAAGAGAGAGTACTATTTAACCGATGCTATAAACCTTGCGGAAAGTGTCAGGGTTGTTGAGACCAACGACATTTTGGAAATAACAGGAGTGAACACGAGAAAAACCCTGATTTGGCTTGAAGAACAGCTGAGAAAGAGGAAGATAGAGGAACTTTTGGAAGAAGGTGTTACAATACTCGATCCCAACACCACCTACATACACTACTCTGTGAAAATAGGAATGGATACGATTATCTATCCAATGACCTTTGTAGAGGGTGAGACAGAAATCGGAGAAGGATGTGAAATTGGTCCGATGACCCGCATAGTTGACTGTAAGATAGGAAACAATGTGAAGATAACAAGATCGGAATGTGTGAAAAGTTTCATAGAGAATGGTGTTTCTGTGGGACCGTTTGCTAGATTACGGGAAGGAACGATCTTGAAAAAATCTTCAAAGATTGGCAACTTTGTTGAAATCAAAAAAAGTACAATTGGAGAAGGAACGAAAGCTCAACATCTCAGTTATATAGGAGATGCTTATGTAGGAAGTAACGTGAACATAGGGGCTGGCACCATCACATGTAATTACGATGGAAAGAAGAAAAATCCCACATTTATCGAAGATGAAGCTTTCATAGGGAGCAATACTTCTCTGGTAGCTCCCGTCCGCATCGGGAAAGGAGCTCTCGTGGGAGCTGGATCCGTTATAAATCGAGATGTTCCACCTTATTCTTTGGGTTTGGGAAGAGCTCGTCAGATTGTTAAAGAGGGATGGGTGTTGAAGAGAAAGGAGGAATGATATGTCTTTTTCAAACGAAATGAAGGTTTTCGCTGGAAATTCCAACAGACCTCTTGCAGAGAGAATCGCCAAGTATTTGAATCTTCAGCTTGGAGACTGTGAGGTTGGGAGGTTTGCGGATGGGGAAATAAACGTACGAATAAACGAAACCGTGAGAGGTCATGATATATTCCTCATCCAATCTACTTCACCACCCGTTAACGAAAATCTTATGGAACTCCTCATAATGATCGACGCTTTCAAGAGGGCTTCAGCGAACACGATAGCAGTGGTTATTCCTTACTATGGATACGCTCGACAGGACAGAAAAGCGAAAGGAAGAGATCCGATAAGTGCCAAATTGGTAGCGAACTTGCTCACCGTTGCAGGAGCCACACGGGTTTTGACAGTGGACCTACACGCGGAGCAAATTCAAGGGTTTTTCGACATTCCTGTTGACAATCTTTGGAGCTATCCTGTCTTTGCTGAAGAGCTTCAGAAAAGGGAAAATATCGTTCCAGAAGAGACTGTTGTTGTATCTCCGGACGTTGGTGGTGTACGAAGGGCCAGAAGAATGGCCGAGAGATTGAAAACTTCTCTTGCCATTCTTGACAAGCGAAGACCGAGTGACAACGTTGCAGAAGTCGTTAACATCATTGGAGAAGTGAAAAATAAACTCGTCATTCTCTTCGATGATATAATAGATACTGCTCACTCCATAGTGAAGGGAGCAGAAGCTCTGAAAAGAGCTGGAGCAAAAAAGATCATAGCTTGTGCAACGCACGGAGTGTTCTCTGAAAATGCTCTTGAAAGAATAGAAAATTCTCCAATTGATACTGTGTACATAACCGACACGATAAATCACGAGAGGTTACCAGGTAAAGTGAAGGTTATTTCAGTAGCGAATTTGATAGGCGAAGCTATTATGAGAATTAGAAAACACTTGTCAGTGAGTATACTCTTCAGATGACAATGTGAGGATCTACAGGAGGGAGAAAAGATGGCAAGTTTGGAGGTCAAGGTAAGAGAACCGAAAGGTAAAAGAACTGCCAGACGTCTTAGAAAGGCGGGAGAGATACCAGGTATAGTTTATGGTCCCGCAACGCAACCTGTCCCTGTGAGCATCAAAAGATCCTCTTTTGAGAAGGTGTTTCATACCGTAACGGAGACCACGCCTATCCAACTCGTTATCAAAGATGACTCGGGGAACGTGATTGATGAGAAAACGGTCTTCTTGAAAATGATCCAAAGAGATAAAGTCACTGAAGAAGTCGTACATGTTGACTTCTACGAACCGAGCAAAGGTCACAGAATGAGGATCAACGTGCCAGTTAAAACAGTTGGAAAACCTGTTGGCGTGGAAAAGGGAGGATTTCTTGAAATCTACCATGAAGAGATCCCAGTTGAAACAGATCCCGATAACATTCCTAAGGAGATAGAGATAGATGTCTCTTCGTTGGATCTGGGAGATGTGGTCTACGCTAAAGATCTGAAGCTACCCGAAGGTGTGAAGTGCCTTTTTGAGGATGAAGAAGCGGTTGTGGCTGTACTTGTTCCAAAAGAGATATCGGTGGAAGAAGAAGTTCCTGCAGAAGAGGAAGAAACTGCAGAACCAGAGGTTATAAAGAGAAAGGAAGAAGAGGAAGAGGAATAAATGGTTATCGTAGGGTTGGGAAATCCTGGCCCACGTTATGCCTTTACACGGCATAACGTGGGTTTCTTGTTTTTAGACTATTTGGAAGCCAAGAGATGGCGAACTGAAAAACTCTTCGAATGGAATAAAACAAGGATAGCGAACCATGATGTTCTTCTCGTGAAACCCACGACGTACATGAACCTTAGTGGTATAGCCATGCCGAGTGTTATGAGTTTTTTCGGTGTGAATGTGGATGATATAATAATAGTGTACGATGACGTGAGTTTGAAGCTCGGGAAAATTCGCATCAGAAAAAAAGGATCAAACGGTGGTCACAATGGGATGAAATCCATCATAGAGGTACTCGGAACGGAAGAAGTAAAGCGTATAAGGGTAGGTATAGGTGAAAAGCCTAAAGGAGTAAGCTTGGTAGATTTTGTATTGAGTGAATTCACGGACACAGAGTTCGAGATTCTTCAGAAGGTGTTCAAATTGATCAAAGAAGCATTGGGTGTGATCATTACCGAGGGAATCGAGAAAGCTATGTCCATTTACAATTCCTTAGAGGTGAGACCGTGAAATGTTTCAAATGTAACCGTGAGACTTCAAGGATTTATAAAGTGAATCTAGACGGTGTAGAAAGAGAGATAGCATATTGTAATGAGTGTCTTGTCGAAGTTCTAAAAAATGGTCTCTCACCGAGACGTATACCAGATGAATCGATGGACTCACTCAAGCGAATAACCAAGTTTTCTTTCGATGGAGAAATGAAAGTGTTCGTAGAAGTTCCTATACAACTTTTGGAAAAAATGTTCGGGGAGATCTGGTCTCCACACGAGAAAGAAAACATACTGAACAGGAGAAAACTCGTCTTTCTGGAGCGAAAATTAACTGAAGCAATAAAAAACGAAGATTATAGAAAAGCGAGCCGCTTGAAACAGCTGATAACACAAATAAAGAAAAAAACGGATGTGAAATAAAGCCCCAAGGGGGCTTTTCTTTTAGAGTGATCTTTCAGGGTTTCATTTCAAGTAGTCGTAAAGTGATCTCACACCAAAGAAGCCTTCCGGTTTTCTCATGATGAAACTCTTACCCGGTTCCAAGAAAATAAAGTCATCTTCTGGAATCTCTTCAGACAGAATTTTGATTCCGAAAGCAGGATTTTCAGCAACTATTTCCAATGTTTCGTCATGATCTCTGACAGAAAGTTTTGGATCCGTAAGATTCACTTCTCTCCATTTTTTGAAAAGTTTATAATTTCTGAAGACACTTCCTTCAATTTCTACTTCAGCAAAGAAAACAAAATCGATAGGAGAAGAAACTTTGTCCACAATGGTAACACTATCTGGCGGTAGATTAATTTCGTAAAAATTCTCGAACATTTGTTTTCCAAAAAAGTCGTACGCTGAAAATCTGACCTTAGCCTTTTTCGATTTTCTCAGATCGCTCACAACGAGTAAAACCACCCTATCATCGTTCTTTTTCACAACGGGTAAAACATCCGTAAAGAATCTTTTTGCATAGTAGTAAAGAGCTTTTGGCCTTTTGAAATAATCAACGGCAGACCAACTGAAAACAGGCCAACTGTCGTTCAATTGCCAAAAGAGGGTGCCAGCAGTTTTGTATTTTCTACTTCTCCAATGTTCAACACCGAATTTTATGGCTTCTGCTTGATTTATTTGCGACAAGTAAACAAAGTCTTCGAAGTTTCTGCATTTTCCAAAGTTTCCAAATATGAACCTGATCAAGCGTTCTTGTCCTTCTATTTGCTTGTTGTGTTTCAACATTACAGGATGAAAAACATCTCTTTCTTCCGGCTTTGAGAAAAATTCTATGGTTTTCATGTGTGGAGCTCCTTGGAATCCAAACTCACTTATGAATCTTCCGGTGTCCTTTTCGTAATGATCGTAATTGATCCAACCGCTCCACACATTCCACACGTGTCTGTCTCCTTCTTTTTCGCTGTTGGCTTTCTCCCCACCGTAAGGACTGGACGGCCAGTAAGGGGTCGCCGGATCTTCTTGAGCACATATTTTCGGGAAGTCGAAAAGGTACAATCTGTTGCCAAGATTGATACCATCTACTTTTCTAGCCATATTTCCCCATTCGTCGAAACCCCAATTGTTTTCGTTGTTACCACACCACAGCACAATTGATGGATGGTATCTCAGTTTCCTTACAATCTTTCTTGCTTCATCATTTGCGATTTTTCTGAACCACGGTAAATGATCGGGGTATTCCAAACACGCGTACATGAAATCTTGCCAAACCATTATACCAAGCTCGTCGCAAAGTCTGTAGAAGGTTTCGTTCTCGTATATACCGCCTCCCCATACCCTTAACATGTTCATATTCGCATCTCTAGCCATTTTTATCAGTTTCTCGTAATCTTCATCCTTCAGCCACGTTAGAATGTTATCCGAAGGTATCCAATTTGCACCTTTCGCGAAAACTTTTTCGCCGTTTATTTCAAATATGAAGGTTTTCCCTTCTTCATCGGGTTCTTGTAAAATTCTCACCCTTCTCAGACCAATCCTTTTTTCTTCCCTGTAGATCTCCTTCCCCGAATTCTTCAATACGAAAATGAAGTTGTACAGATGAGGCTCTCCAACATTCCATGGATACCAAAGTTTAACATTTTTAAGTTTTATCGTCCCTTCAAAGTGCTTTTCGCCGTTCCTTTCGAAAACTTGAAAATTTCCCAATTTTTCATTGTTTACAATAACTTCCACACTCAAATTCCCTTCGCCATAAACAAAACCATTCACTTTGACGATAGCATCTTTTCCATCTATAGAAAGGATGTAGGCGGTTGAGTCTTGAAGACGAGCGTCTTCGTAGATTTCTAGGTAAACAGGTTTCCATATACCACTCGTGACGATCCTGGCACCCCAGTCCCAGCCATAAGAATATTGTGCCTTTCTGATGTACCCTCTTATGCTATCTTCTGGACCACCAAGAACTCCATAATTTTGTTCAAGTGTTTTGGGAATCCTCACAGGTGACTTTATGACGACTCTCAGGTGATTTTCTTTTTTCAAAAGTCTCTTTATGTCGAATCGATACTCGAGAAACATGTTCTCGGTACTTCCTATGTAAACTCCGTTCAAATACACATCGGAAAGGGTGTCTATCCCTTCAAAAACAAGTTCTACACGTTCTTTCTCCGAAAGTTCTTCCTCGAACTTGAATTCTCTTTCATAAATCCATTCTTTGTCTTCAATTTTTACAAAAAGATCTTCGTTCGTTCCGATGTAAGGATGAGGAAGAATTTTTTCTCTCACCAGATCTGCTTGAACGACCCCCGGTACGGTACCAGAAAGTGTGTGTTCCCCTTCGCTGTCTCTAACTCTCCACACACCGTTGAGACCTATTCTTTTCACAACATCGCCCCCTTTTTTACATGCTCTTGCATATATATAACACAAAATCCTTGAAAAAACAAAATGATAAAATTCAAAAGAGAGGTTAATTTTTTCGGAGGTGGTTGAAAGGTGTACAGACCTGACTTGATAAGAAACATTTGTATAATAGCCCATATAGATCACGGGAAGACAACTCTTGTAGATAGAATCCTCGAGATTACAAACACCGTCGACAAGAGAAAAATGAGAGAGCAATACCTTGACATGATGGACATAGAGAGAGAAAGAGGTATCACAATAAAAGCTCAACCTGTAAAGGTTATGTACAAAGCAAAAGATGGGAACGTATATGAGATAAACATAATCGATACACCGGGACACGTAGATTTCTCGTACGAAGTGGGAAGAAGTATGGCCGCTTGTGAGGGTGCAATCCTACTGGTCGATGCGACACAGGGAGTTGAGGCTCAAACAGTTGCACACACTTATCTCGCTATAGAGTACGATTTAGAGATAATACCAGTGGTCAACAAAATAGATCTTCCCAATGCCAATATAGAGGAAACGATGCTTGAAATAAAGGATCTCCTCGGGGTTGACGAAAAAGAGATTCTACTTGTGAGCGCAAAAGAAGGAACTGGGGTTAAAGAACTTCTTGAAACGATTGTTGAGAGAGTTCCTCCACCAAGAGGAAATGTCAATGAAAAGTTGAAAGCGTTGATTTTTGATGCCAAATATGACAATTACAAAGGTGTGATCGTACACGTTAGACTTTTTGGTGGACAGGTAAAGCCGGGAGATCGTATAATGACGTTTTCCAACGGGAAGATTTATGAAGTCCAAGAAGTTGGGGTTTTCTCACCAGAAATGGTGTCTTCAGATTCTTTGAGTGCAGGTGAGGTAGGTTACATCATCGCAGGAATAAAAGAAGTGGTGGACGCGCGAGTGGGAGATACCATAACTTCGGCGGACGATCCCGTAGATGAACCTCTTCCAGGTTACAGAGAGATAAAACCCATGGTGTTTGCTGGTATGTTTCCAGGGCTTCCGGAGTACTACGAGGAATTGAGAAAAGCACTTGAAAAGTTGAAGCTTAACGATTCGGCTTTGTCCTTTGAACCTACTATGTCTCCTGCTTTGGGATTTGGTTTCAGGTGCGGATTTTTAGGGCCTCTCCATATGGATGTGGTGAGGGAGAGAATAGAAAGAGAATTTGATCTTGCGGTCATTCTTACAGCCCCGAATGTTAGATACAAGGTTGTCTTGAGAAACGGCCAGGAGGTTGAGATCACTGATCCTTCGAAATTTCCTGATGAGGGAGAAATATTGGAGGTTTATGAACCTTACGTTGATCTTTCTATAATAACTCCAACCGATTATATTGGGGCATTGATTAATCTCGTTCAGAACGAGAAAAGAGGTGAATTGAAAGCCACCGAAAACGCTGGAAGGAATCGTGTTATTCTAAGATTCGATGCTCCCTTAGCTGAAATAATATACGATTTCTTTGACAAAATGAAGGCAGTAAGTAGAGGTTATGCGTCGATGGATTACGAATTTAAGGAATACAGGAAGAGTGATCTGGTGAAGGTAACAATATTGGTTAACAAGGAACCAGTTGATGCCCTCTCTTTCATAGTTCATAGGTCGAAAGCATATCAAGTGGCACGTAGGATGGTGGAAAAATTGAAAGAGTTGATACCAAGGCATCAGTTTCAGATTCCGATTCAGGCAAAGGCTGGCGGTAGAATAATAGCAAGAGCTGACATAAAAGCTCTCAGAAAGGATGTTTTGGCGAAGTGTTACGGTGGTGATGTGACGAGAAAGATGAAACTTTTGGAAAAACAAAAAGAAGGAAAAAAGAAACTCAGAGAAATCGGACGTGTTACCATTCCTCAAGAAGCATTTCTTGCACTTCTCAAGATAGGGGAGAGTGATGAAAGATGAAACGGGTCTTCCTAATGGGACTCTTGTTTCTCTTATCCTCTTGTGCTTTATTTAAAATAGAAGTTCCACCAGAATCTTATTCCTTGGAAACGGCTATACGTATACTCGAAAATCGTGAATACACGCTCATGGATTTGAAGAACGTGGATCAATACGCTGAGGTCACAATGCCTGGAAAGGTGGCGGTATTTGAAACCAAAGATGGAGTGATTTTCTTCTATGCTTATAAAGGGGAGGACGCCAAGAAGATCTGGAAAACGATAAGAAAAAAAACGGGATTTTTCTCCGTGAGAAGCATTCTAGATTTGCCGAACATGGGAAAATTTTCTACAATATTGGAAGGAAAAAAGATTGTCGCTTGGTGGAAAAAGAGTTGGTTGTTCATCGTTGAAGGTAAAGATGGGGTAGAAGATTTTGTAAAGCATATTCATGAAGTTTACGAGGTGTTGAGAGGATGATAGTGTTAGGGCATCGTGGGTACTCAGCGAAGTATCTAGAGAACACGTTGGAAGCGTTTTTAAAAGCAATTGAAGCGGGAGCGGACGGCATTGAATTGGATGTGAGGAGTTCAAAGGATGGAAAAATTGTGGTATTTCATGACGAAGATCTGAGAAGGCTTTTCAATATAGATGTGAAAATAAGGGACGCCACAGTTGAAGATTTGAAAAGATTGACAGGAGGTAAAGTAATCACTCTTGATGAGGTGTATTCACATATTTCGGACGATAAGATCATCAATGTTGAAATAAAAGAAAGAAGCGTAGCAAGATCTGTTCTTGAGTTGTCAAAAGATAGAAAGAATGTTATTTTCTCTTCTTTCGATTTAGACCTTCTGGACGAACAGTTCAAAGGAACGAAGTATGGTTACCTTGTGGATGATAAAAACTACGGCACTGTTGAGTTCTTCCTAGAACGTGTCGAAAGAGAAAGGCCTTATTCCTTACACCTTCCTTACCAATTGTTCGAAATGAACGAAGCAGTGGAGCTGGTGAAAAAATTCAGAGATATGGGGATCAAAGTTTTCGTTTGGACTTTGAACGATCCAGTATTCTTTCAAGAAATAAAAGATCATATAGATGGTGTGATTACCGATGAGGTGGAAATCTTTGTGAAATTGAGGTGAAATCTATGGAATATAAAGAATTTGTCGAAACCAGACGCGAGTTGAACGAAAAGGTGATTTCAAAGGGAACATTGAACACAAAACGTTTTTTCAATTTGGATGGAGCTGTATACAGGGAAGGAAAGCTTGATGTAAAGACCAAAGAATTGATAGGACTTGTAGCGTCTCTCGTACTTCGATGTGATGATTGTATAAAGTATCATCTCGTGAGATGCGTTCAAGAAGGTGTCAGCGACGAGGAGTTTTTTGAAGCTTTTGACGTCGCTCTCGTAGTAGGGGGATCGATTGTTATTCCTCATTTGAGAAGGGCGGTGAAGTTTCTAGAGGAGTTAAGGGAGATGGAAAAAAATGGCGAGACTATTTCTCTTTGATGGTACCGCCTTGGCTTATAGAGCTTACTATGCCTTAGATAAATCTCTTTCCACATCAACCGGTATTCCCACGAATGCCACTTACGGTGTGGCACGCATGATCGTCAAATTCATAAAAGATCATATTATCATCGACAAGGATTATGCAGCTGTTGCCTTCGACAAGAGGGCAGCGACTTTCAGACACAAACTTCTCGAAACTTACAAAGCTCAGAGGCCAAAAACTCCGGATCTTCTAGTTCAGCAACTTCCGTACATCAAAAAGTTGATCGAAGCTTTCGGATTCAAAGTACTTGAAATGGAAGGTTATGAAGCTGATGATATCATTGCAACTCTGGCTGTGAAAGGGCTCTCGTTTTTCGACGAGATATTCATAATCACGGGAGATAAGGATATGTTGCAGCTTGTAAACGAGAAAATCAAGGTTTGGCGAATTGTGAAGGGCATATCTGACTTGGAGCTTTACGATGCAAAAAGAGTGAAAGAAAAATATGGTGTTGAGCCTCGACAAATACCGGACTTTCTTGCTTTAGTGGGAGACGATATTGACAACATTCCAGGTGTACCCGGAGTTGGGGAGAAAACTGCTACTCAACTGCTGGAGAAATACAAAAATCTCGAAGATATCTTCGAACACATCCGAGAGCTTCCAAATAAGGTAGCAAAGGCCATTTTAAGAAATAGAGAAACGGCTGTTCTCAGCAAGAAACTCACTACTTTGGAAACCAACGTACCCATAGACCTGGATTGGGAAGAATTACGGTACAAGGGGTTCAACAGAGAAAAACTCCTCTCCGTATTAAAAGAATTGGAATTTGCTTCTATAATGAGAGAATTGAATCTGTACGAAGAGTCTGAGCCCAAGGGATACGAAATTGTAAAGGATTCTGGAATGTTCGAGAATTTGGTTAAAAAGTTGAAGGAAGCTCCTTCGTTCGCATTGGATCTGGAAACTTCCTCGCTTGATCCTTTCAATTGTGAAATTGTAGGGATTTCCCTTTCTTTCAAAGTCAAAACGGGGTACTACATACCCCTGCATCACAAAAATGCAACAAATCTCGATGAAAAGAAGGTTTTGAATGTATTGAAGGAGATTCTTGAAGATCCTTCTTCGAAAATTGTAGGTCAAAACTTGAAATTTGATTACAAAGTGCTCATGGTAAAAGGAATAGATCCTGTTCCACCTCACTTTGACACAATGGTGGCTGCTCACCTTTTGGAACCCAATGAGAAGAAGTTCAACCTCGAAGATCTGGCTCTCAAGTTTCTTGGATACAGAATGACCTCTTACCAGGAACTGATGTC
Organism: Thermotoga sp. KOL6; assembly: GCF_002866025.1. Taxonomy (NCBI): domain Bacteria; kingdom Thermotogati; phylum Thermotogota; class Thermotogae; order Thermotogales; family Thermotogaceae; genus Thermotoga; species Thermotoga sp. KOL6. The sequence continues at coordinate 565,475 of NZ_LNDE01000001.1, read as the reverse complement.
CTTTTCTTCTCCTTTGTTCGGATTCAGCTTTGCGGATGTTCCCTTAGAGAAGGCGGCAAACTATTCATGTGAAGATGCGGACATAGCTTACAGATTGTACAAGGTCTTCAGTGTGAAACTTCACGAGGCAGATCTGGAGAACGTCTTTTACAAGATAGAAATGCCTTTGGTGAATGTGCTTGCCAGAATGGAGCTGAACGGAGTGTACGTGGATACAGAATATTTGAAGAGGCTCTCTGAAGAATATGGAAAAAAGCTAGAAAAACTCACCGAAAATATCTACAAAGTGGCCGGAGAACCTTTCAACATCAATTCGCCAAAACAAGTTTCGAAAATTCTTTTTGAGAAGTTGGGAATAAAACCCCGTGGTAAAACGACAAAGACAGGAGATTATTCTACTAGAATAGAGATCTTGGAAGAGATAGCCAGCGAGCACGAGATAATTCCTCTCATTTTGGAGTACAGAAAGATTCAAAAATTGAAATCGACTTATATAGATACTCTTCCGAAACTGGTGAATCCCAAAACTGGCAGGATACATGCTTCGTTTCATCAAACAGGAACTGCAACTGGAAGGTTGAGCAGCAGCGATCCAAATCTTCAAAACTTACCAACAAAGAGTGAGGAAGGTAAAGAGATAAGAAAAGCCATTGTGCCACAAAATCCCGATTGGTGGATAATCAGTGCGGATTATTCCCAGATAGAGTTAAGGATATTAGCCCATTTGAGTGGGGATGAAAACTTAATCAAAGCTTTCGAAGACAAGGTGGATGTACACGCCTTAACTGCTTCTAGGATATACGGTGTGAAACCGGAAGAAGTGACAGAAGAGATGCGCCGAGTAGGAAAAATGGTGAATTTCTCCATAATTTATGGCGTGACTCCGTATGGACTTTCTGTGAGGCTCGGTGTGCCCGTAAAAGAAGCTGAGAAAATGATCGTTAACTATTTCGTCTTGTATCCTAAAGTAAGAGAATACATCCAACGTGTTGTTGCAGAAGCAAAAGAAAAGGGCTATGTGCGAACTCTTTTTGGTAGAAAAAGGGACATACCTCAGCTCATGGCAAGAGACAAAAACACTCAGTCAGAAGGTGAGCGAATAGCGATAAATACCCCAATTCAAGGGACAGCAGCAGACATTATAAAACTGGCGATGATAGAGATAGACAGAGAATTACGAAAGAGGAATATGCGATCTAAGATGATAATACAGGTTCATGATGAACTCGTCTTTGAAGTACCACACGAAGAAAAAGATATACTCGTGGAATTGGTCAAAGAGAAAATGACGAATGTCGTAAAACTTTCTGTTCCCTTAGAAGTCGATGTGAACATAGATAAAACTTGGTCCTGAGGAGGTTATAGCATCATGGATGCGAAAGTTGTGAACGCTCTTATTGGGTCGGTGTACGAGACCATAAGAGATGTCTTAAGAGTAGAGCCAAAACTTGGAAGACCAAGCGCTGTTACACACATAAGTATTCCCCATTCGGTGGTAACAGTCATTGGAATAACGGGAGGATTGGATGGTAGTCTGATTTATTCTTTTTCATCCGAAACCGCCTTGAAAGTCGTCTCCGCTATGATGAGCATGGAGTACAACCAACTCGATGATCTCGCTATGAGCGCGATAGGAGAACTCGGAAACATGACTGCTGGGAAGTTAGCGATGAAACTCGAAGGTTTAGGGAAACACGTTGACATCACACCACCCACTGTGGTGAGTGGTAGGGATCTCAAGATAAAGAGTTTCGGGGCTGTTTTGAAATTGCCGATTTCTGTGTTCTCAGCGGAGGATTTCGACCTTCATTTATCCGTAAAAAACGGAGGGTGATGAGCATTTCAAAAAATATTTTTCGCGATTTTGGAAAGTACAATATGGTCGTCATGTTCACAACTACTTTGATCTCGAACATTGTTGTAGGTGTTCTCTTGGGGTATTACATTGATAAATGGACCTTCAAAAACGGAGTTTTACTCTTCATTTTCACAATTTTAGGAATTTTTTCGGGTTTATATAACGGTTTTAAAATCCTTTTGAAAGAATCTGAGAGGTATGATAAAAGTGAAAAGGTTAACAAGAAAGATGACAATGGCGATAATAATAATGGGAGCAATTGAAGCGCTTATTTTTGGGATTGTATGTGATATCGGAAAAAGCTGGGGTCCGATCTTGGGAAGCACAGGAGCGGTGTTGAACCTTCTTTCTTTGAAAAACGATATAGAAAAGATGGCTCACAAAAAGACAACAAAAGGTTGGATGGTTGGATTCTTTGGAAGATATTTGTTTAGTGCTTCTTTGCTTTTGATAGGTGGTCTAGTTTCATTTGAGACTCTAATCGGGGTTTTCGTCGGGTTGATGAATTTGAAAATCGTCTCTTTCATCGCTTGGAGGTGGCTGGATTGAAAATCATGTTCACCAGAAAAGAAAAGATATTTTTGACAATCTTTCTGGTTTTGTACATTCTCGTGTCCATCTTGAATTTCCAACAATTGAAAAGGACTCCTATGGAAGAGATCTTTGGAGGCCTCGGAAAGAGATGGATAGTGGATATAAACGGTTTCAGGTTCAATCCCATGACGATTATAATGGGGAGTATTATTGCTGTTTTTCTCATAATACTCGCTTACAAGATGAGAAAATTTGAGATCATTCCCAACAGAAAACAGGCGCTTATAGAATCTATTCTGGAGACTTTTTACGAAATCGTAGATGAATCCATTCCGGACAAACGGTTTGTGAAACCCACTTTTGTAATAGCGACCACGTTGTTTCTCTTCATTGCGGTGTCCAATGTGATCGGTGGAGCAGTGCCGGGAATAAGTGTTGTCGCAGCCAGAGATGGTTCGATTCAGAAAATAGCACTTTTCAACGACACTTGGCAAGCTCCTACGGGGGATTTGAATACCAATCTCACCTACGCAGTGTTTGTTCTCGTCGTCAGTCACGTTTTTGCTATAAAATCCAAAGGATTCAAAGAATGGTTGAAGGGATGGTTTTACCCTAATCCTGTTATGTTTCCAATAAACCTTATTGGTGAGTTGGCTAAGCCGATTTCACATTCTTTGAGGTTGTTTGGTAACATAGGAGGAGGAGCAATCCTTGTATACATTTTGTCTTACATGACAAAGTATTTCTTCGCGCCTATAATCTTTTGGGGATTCTTCGGTATCTTCGTTGGTTTGGTTCAGGCTTTCGTGTTCAGCATGTTAGCAGTAGCTTACATCAGTTCACAACTTTCGTGAGGAGGGATTGCAAATGGAGAATCTGGGAGATCTTGCGCAAGGATTGGCTCTTCTTGGAAAATACCTTGGAGCAGGGCTTTGTATGGGTCTTGGAGCTATAGGACCGGGTATGGGAGAAGGTAACATAGGAGCTCACGCAATGGATGCCATGGCGAGACAACCCGAGATGGTAGGAACAATAACCACACGAATGCTTCTTGCAGACGCCGTTGCAGAGACAACAGGTATATATTCACTTCTTATAGCCTTCATGATCCTCCTCGTGGTGTGAGGAGGGATAGCGTTGGGTTTTTTGGAGATAAACTGGACTTCAGCAGCTATGCTGATGTTGTTCATCCTGATGGTATATTTTCTGAACAAGTTTCTTTACAATCCGTTCATCGAGATGGCAGAAAAACGGAGAAGAAAAGTAGAAAACGACTTGAAAAGTGCTGAAGAACTCAAAAAGGAAGCAGAGAGAATGAAGAAAGAAGCAGAAAAGTTTTTGACTGAGTCTAGACAACGAGCAGATGAAATAGTAGAAAGTGCTCGGAAAGAGGCAGAGACGATTTTGGAGGAAGCAAGAGAGAGAGCCAGAAAAGAAGCGCAGAACATAGTAGATTCCGCCAAAGCGCAGATAGAGATCGAGTACAAAAAGGCAACGGAAGAGATTCAAAAGCGTGCTGCGGAACTCTCTGTGGTATTAGCTACCAAGCTTTTGCAGAAGGTGTTCCAAGATGAGAGATTGAAAAGAGAGTATCTAATCAAAATCCTCGAAGAGGAGATAGAGAAGTCATGAGACTTTCTGCAGTGGCAGGGAGGTATGCAAGAGCGCTTTTAAACGTGGCGATTGAACAAGGGAAAGAAGATGAATATTTGGATTTTTTAGAAATTGTCTGCAATATCTACGAGTCGAACTATGAGTTGTTCGACGATCCTATTTTAAAACCAGAAAAGAAAGTATCCTTGATAAGAAACGTACTTGCGGATTTTGGAAGGAAAATGGATGAGTTCCAAGAGAGATTCTTGATTCTTCTATTCGAGAAAAAGAGACAGAAACTCATTAGAAATATACGAAATTTGTTTGAGCACGAGAAAATTCTCTCGGAGCAGAAAGTACCTGCGGATCTCCAAGTGGCGCACGAACCAAATGACAAGGAGCTCTCTCTTCTTAGAAAACTTGTTAGAAAATTCGCTCTCAGAGATCCCGTGTTCAGGATCTCTGTGGATGAAAGTTTGATAGCAGGGGCGCTCGTAGAATTCGAAGGATTCAGGTTGGATACCACTGTGCGAGGAAGGTTAAGAAAAATTTCTCGAGAAGCCCTCAGAAGGGGTGAGATAAGTTGAGAATAAATCCAGGAGAAATTACGAAAGTACTCGAGGAAAAAATAAGGAGTTTCGAAGAGAGAATAGATTTCGAAGACACTGGAAAAGTTATACAAGTTGGAGATGGTATCGCTCGGGTATATGGATTGAACAAGGTGATGGTGAGTGAGCTTGTAGAGTTCGTGGAAACAGGTGTCAAAGGTGTGGCTTTCAATTTGGAAGAAGATAACGTGGGAATAATCATACTTGGTGAGTACAAGGATATAAAGGAAGGTCATACCGTCAGAAGATTAAAAAGGATAATAGAGGTACCTGTTGGTGAAGAACTTTTGGGTAGAGTTGTCAATCCTTTGGGGGAACCACTCGACGGTAAGGGCCCCATAAATGCCAAGGAGTTCAGGCCAATAGAAATTAAAGCACCGGGTGTCATCTACAGAAAACCTGTTGATACACCCCTTCAAACAGGTATAAAAGCTATAGATTCCATGATTCCTATTGGAAGAGGGCAAAGAGAGTTGATCATAGGAGACAGGCAAACCGGGAAGACGGCAATCGCTATAGATACCATCATCAATCAGAAAGGACAAGGAGTGTACTGTATATATGTAGCGATTGGTCAGAAAAGGTCCGCTATAGCCAGAATCATCGATAAACTCAAACAATATGGGGCAATGGAATACACCACGGTAGTAGTGGCATCTGCCTCCGATCCTGCTTCCCTTCAGTACATAGCTCCTTACGCAGGATGTGCAATGGGTGAATACTTTGCCTATTCTGGTAGAGATGCTCTCGTGGTATACGATGACCTTTCCAAGCACGCGGTTGCTTACAGGCAACTCTCTCTTCTCATGAGAAGACCACCAGGAAGGGAGGCTTATCCCGGAGATATCTTTTATCTGCACTCTAGACTTCTCGAGAGAGCCGTTCGTTTGAACGACAAACTTGGTGGGGGTTCTTTGACAGCGCTTCCTATTGTTGAAACACAGGCAAACGATATTTCTGCATACATCCCTACGAACGTGATATCTATTACCGATGGACAGATATATCTTGAACCTGGTTTGTTCTACGCTGGGCAGAGACCTGCTATCAACGTAGGTTTGTCCGTGTCCAGGGTTGGTGGTGCTGCTCAAATAAAGGCTATGAAACAAGTTGCTGGAATGTTGAGGATAGAACTGGCCCAATACAGGGAACTCGAAACTTTTGCGCAATTTGCAACTGAACTAGATCCTACAACACGCGCTCAAATTATAAGAGGTCAGAGACTCATGGAACTTCTAAAACAAGAACAATACAATCCCATGCCGGTCGAGGAACAAGTTGTGGTTATTTTTGCTGGAGTCAGAGGTTATCTTGACGATTTACCGGTAGAAGAGGTCAGAAGATTTGAAAAGGAATTCTTGAGATTCATGCACGAGAAATATCAAGACGTACTCAACGACATTAAAGAGAGAAAAGAACTCACTCCAGAAACGGAGGAAAAACTCAAAAAAGCCCTTGAAGAGTTCAAATCGTCTTTCAGGGTGTGATGAACGATGAGCAGAGGACGAATGTTGCAGATAAAGAGGAAAATAAATGCTACTCAATCTTTAATGAAAATCACACGTGCTATGGAAATGGTGGCACGCGCGAAGTCGAGAAAGATAGAAGCAGAGTACCAAAAATTTAAACCTTTCTATGAAGAAGTCCAAAAACTGTGGGCTTCGGTACCAGTGGAGAGTTTGGATTCGGTCTTCTTCGAAGAAGGAGAGAGAGAGATAATTGTGGTTATAACCAGTGACATGGGACTTTGTGGAGCGTTCAACAGTGAAATCATAAGAGAGGCTGAGCGAGTAATATCTGAGTCGAAAAACCCTCATCTCATCCTTATAGGCCTCAAAGCCATAAATCATTTCAAATCTGGAAATATACTGAAGATGTACGATAGGTTTTACGAGATACCTGATTTCAGAAATGGTTCAACGATTGTCGAGGATGTACTCGATTTCATGGAAGGCAAACCTGTAAAAGTCAAGGTGGTGTTCAGTCGTTTTAAAAACATTCTCGTTCAGAAACCAGAAACTTTCGATCTCTTGCCACTTAAGCGCGAGGAAAAGAAGTTGAAGGAAGACTTCGAGTACGAACCTTTACCTGAAAGGCTCGTTCCTGTGGCACTTCATTATTATTTATCAACCACCTTGATGGACCTCATGTTTCAAACGAAGATCGGGGAATATTACGCTAGGCAGAATGCGATGAAGAATGCAACAGACAACGCCCAGGAAGTAATCAGAGAATTGACACTGGCCTACAACAAGGCACGTCAAGCCTCCATCACGCAGGAACTTGTGGAAATAGTGACAGGCGCAGAGGCTTTGAAGGAAATTGAAAAATGAGGTGATACTGTATGGCTAAAGGTTCGAAAGGTTACATAGTGGGTGTTATGGGTCCCGTTGTAGATGTGAAATTCATGGAAGAAGATCTGCCTGATATATTCAACGCTTTAGAAGTTGTGAACCCTCAAACGGGTCAAAAGGTTGTTCTCGAAGTGGAACAACTCATAGGAGATGGAGTTGTGAGGACTGTCGCAATGGATTCTACGGATGGTCTCACAAAAGGGTTGGAAGTGGTCGATACAGGTGAAGCGATAACAGTTCCCGTAGGGAAAGAAGTGCTTGGAAGAATTTTGAATGTGATTGGAGAACCTGTGGATGAAGCGGGAGAGATAAAGGCTGAGGAGAGATGGCCAATTCATAGGCCGGCTCCGGAACTTGTGGAGCAATCGACTGAAATAGAAATTTTGGAAACAGGAATAAAGGTAATCGATCTGCTAGCACCATTCCCAAAAGGTGGTAAGATAGGGTTTTTTGGTGGTGCCGGTGTTGGAAAAACTGTTCTCGTTATGGAGTTGATCAGGAATATTGCCATAGAACATAAGGGGTTCTCCGTTTTCGCCGGTGTTGGAGAGAGAACAAGAGAGGGTAACGAGTTATGGTTAGAAATGCAAGAAAGTGGAGTGTTAGGAAACACCGTTCTCGTTTTCGGTCAAATGAACGAACCGCCGGGAGCGAGGTTTAGAGTGGCCCTCACAGCTCTCACAGTGGCTGAATATTTCAGAGACATTGAAGGAAGAGATGTTTTGTTGTTCATAGACAACATTTTCAGGTTTGTTCAAGCGGGAAGTGAAGTTTCCGCTCTGCTCGGAAGGATGCCTTCTGCTGTTGGTTACCAGCCCACCCTCGCAACAGATATGGGAGAACTTCAAGAGAGAATCACTTCCACGAGAAGGGGATCGATCACGTCTGTTCAGGCGATATATGTCCCTGCGGATGACATAACGGATCCTGCACCGGCAACTACTTTTGCACACTTGGATGCCACCGTTGTTCTCTCAAGACGAATTGCAGAACTTGGTCTGTATCCTGCTGTCGATCCTCTCGATTCTTCTTCTAAAATACTCGATCCCGCCGTTGTGGGGAGAGAACATTATGAAGTGGCGCGTGGAGTGCAGGAGGTACTCCAAAGGTACAAAGATCTTCAAGATATCATAGCGATACTCGGAGTTGAGGAATTGTCTCCTGAGGATAAGCTCATCGTTCATCGCGCTAGGAGAATCCAAAGATTTCTCAGTCAACCCTTCCATGTTGCGGAGAGATTCACAGGAAGACCGGGTAGATACGTACCTATTCAGGAGACTATAAGGGGATTCAAAGAGATACTCGATGGAAAGCTTGACGATGTCCCTGAACAGGCGTTTCTCATGGCAGGGAACATTGATGAGGTCAAAGAAAGAGCCAAAGAGATGAGGAGTTGAAACCGTGAAAGTGAAGATAGTAACCCCTTATGGAACTGTGTACGACAAGGAAAGTGATTTTGTGTCCTTTCGAACAATAGAGGGGGCCATGGGTATCTTGCCAAAAAGGGCTCCCATAGTCGCACAGCTTTCTGTGTGTGATGTGAAGGTTAAATCGGGTGAAGAAGAATATCACCTCAAAGTTGCAGGGGGATTTCTTCGGTGTGATGGAAAAGAGGTGATCATAATAACTGAAGAAGCGGGAAAAGAAGAAGATATCTCACCGGATAGATTCATGGAAGCAAGGGAGAGAGTGGAAAGGGTGAGAAAATTCTTCCAATCTTTGTAATTGACAGTGCTGTGACTATAGGAGATGGTTGGGAGCTTCCTTTCCCTATACGAACGATCGGTATAAAGGTTTACTTGGATGACAAAGAATACACAGATGGAGTGGATCTTAACTCAGAAAGTTTTTACAACTTATTCAAAAACGCAAAGGAGTTTCGAACGGCTGTTCCCTCTCCGGTTGAAATGGAGAGGGTGTTGCGTGATATAATCTCTGAAGGTTACACCCATATTTACTGTGTCCATCTTTCATCCAAACTGAGTGCCTTCTACAATGTTATGAAGAGTGTGGTAAAGCGTTTAGAAAAAGAATTTCCAGAAGTGAGTTTCAAAGTGATCGATACTAGACAAGTATCGATCGGTTCAGGATACGTTTTATTGGAGTTGATGAAGGCTATAGAAAGAGGGGAGCACGATTTAGAAAGAGTGGTAAATGAAATAAACAGAAGAATAAAGATACGATTCTCAGTCCTCGAATTTAACTATCTAATAAAAAGCGGAAGAGTCAAGACTGTAGTTGGTATTCTTGGTAATCTTGCGAAGATTTATCCTATATTGAGCATAGAAGATGGGGAACTGAAAGTCGTTGCAAAAAAACGGGGTCTTAAGAGTGTGATTGAAAGGATTGTGAGAGATTTGAAAGTTAAAGGAAGAAAAAAATTAGGATTAGCCTACGCTGGCGAAGAAATGAAAGAGATAATTTTGGATATGAAAGAGAAGCTGTTAGATGAAGATGTGAAAGGGGTGGACATGGTCAGATTACCCCCTACTCTTGCTGTGCATTCTGGGCCGAAAATGTTCGGAGCAGGGATTCTCATACTCGAATAGGGAGGTGTTCACATGGATTACAGAATAACAGGGAAAGGTGTGGAGATATCGGAAGCCATCAAAAATTACCTTGAGAAACGTCTCGATAAAGTAGATAGGGTTATTTACGACGATGAACTTGTCTCTTTCAATGTTAGGATAGAGAGAGACGGGAAAAATCAGTACGTTGTAAAATTCAACATGAATTTGAAGGGCAACATCATCAATGTGGAGGAAAGGAATCCAGACATTTATACAGCGATCGATTATGCATGTGATGCCCTCGAGAAACAAGTGAAAAGACTCAAGGAGAGGATAAAGAATCATGATCATAGGAAAACCTTGTTGCCCAAAAAGTCGGAAGAACCGGGGGAGTTTACACCCTCCGATAAGATTTCCTCTGTAAGAAGAGTTTCTCTCCTCAATTTGGATCTTGACGAAGCCGTCATGCAGTTGGAAGAGTTGAACCACAAATTCCTTGTTTTTAGGAATGTGAACACAGGAGAGATAAACATGCTCTACAAAGGTGAAAATGGAGACATTCATCTCATCGAAATGGTCGAATAGTTTGGAGGTGTTCAAGATATAAAGGAATTTCTATTAAACGTACAGCCCGATAGCCTTTCCTACGCTATTTTGAACGAAGAGGAACTTGAAGAAGTTTTTTTTGATGAGATAGAGACGATAACAGGAAAAATTTATCTTGGAAGAGTCGAGAGGATAGTTCCTGGGCTTGAAGCAGCTTTCGTGAAAATTGGTAAGGGAAAGAACGGATTTTTGAAACTGAACGAAGTAAATGAGTCGTACAAGAAAACGATCTTAAGAGGTCAAGAAATAACAGAAGGGGCAAAAGTTCTTGTCCAGGTGAAAAAGGATGCTTCCGGTAAAAAAGGGCCTCAAGTAACAAGTCAAATAGGTGTTGCTGATAGATTTGTTGTAATTTTTCCTTTCAAAAAAGTAATAGGGGTCTCCAGAAAGATAGAAGACAAGATGGAGAGACGCCGGTTGAGATCGCTTGCTGTTGATTTAAGGAAAAAGTACGACGTAGGAATTATTGTGAGAACGGCTGCAGAAAGTGTGGATGAAGAGGAGATAATAAAGAACTTCCAAGAAACTTTGGAAAAATGGCATCGCATTCTTCAAAAATTCAGGAGGTCGAGAAAACCCAAAGTTTTGTATGAAGAAAATCCAATAGAACAGGTCATAAGAGAAAAACTCAACTCAAAAATCGACAAACTGGTTTACAATGACAGATCGTTGTTGGGAATCTTGGAAAAATATATTCAGAATCTTCCCAAAAAACCAGAATTGATTTATACAGAAGGAGATCTGTTTGAAAAGTACTTCATTTACGATCGACTGAAAAGGCTTCTTTCAAGGACTATCCCACTGAAAAGTGGTGGGAACATAATCATAGATAAAACAGAAGCGCTCACAGTAATAGATGTGAATTCCGAAAGTTACACGAGTGCGGAGAGTCAAGAGGAACTTGCGCTGAGGACAAACATGGAAGCAATTGAAGAAATTGTTCGACAGTTGATTTTGAGAAACATCGGAGGAATAGTGGTGATAGATTTCATCAAGCATCGAGACCCTAGAAATTACGAAAGATTAGTTAATTACTTCAGGGAGGTTGCGAAAAAGGACGGTGGCAGAATCGAAATCTTTGGATTCACAACTTTGGGACTTTTTGAAATAACTAGGAAGAGAACGGTTAAACCTTTGGATGCTCTCCTCTTTACCAAATGTCCTGTATGTTCTGGAACAGGAAGAGTGATCTCTCAAAGGATCATCCTGAAAAGAATAAGGGAAGATCTAAAAAAATTCAAAGGTTCTGAAGAAATCATTTTAAAGGTTCATCCTAACATGTCAGGTTATTTTAAAAAAGAGGATGTGAAAAGACTGCAAAAAGAGTACAGGGTAAAAGTAACACTCGATTACAGCTGGAGTGATCCAAATTCTTACGAACTCATAGTAAAGACTAAGAAAGGAGGAAAGTGAAATGGAAGTATCCATGGATCTCATCAAGAAGCTCAGAGAAATGACAGGTGCCGGTGTACTTGATTGCAAAAAGGCTCTCGAAGAGGCAGATGGAGATATCGAGAAAGCAGTGGAAATCCTTAGAAAAAAGGGAGCTGCTTATGCCGAGAAGAAAGCAGGGAGGGCTACAAGAGAAGGAATAATAGTTGCGTACGTTCATTTCAACGGAAGAATCGGTGTTTTGCTTGAAATGAACTGTGAGACGGACTTCGTAGCAAGAACGGATGAGTTCAAAGAACTTGCTTACAACTTAGCCAAACAGGTAGCCGCGATGAAACCACAGTATGTTAGAAGAGAAGATGTACCAGAAGATGTTATAAGGAAAGAAAAAGAGATTTACAAGGCACAAATAAAAGACAAACCAGAACATGTTGTTGAGAAGATCGTCGAAGGAAAGCTTGAGAAATTCTTCGAACAAATGTGTTTGTACGAACAGACTTACATATTCGACGAGACAAAGAAGGTTAAAGACCTAATAAACGAACTCATAGCGAAGACAGGAGAGAATATAAGAGTTTCAAGATTCACAAGATACGAAATCGGAGAAGAAGGGTGAGCAAGATGCTCACCCTTTTTTTGGAGGTAAGATCATGAGAGTGATGGTGAAAATAAGTGGGGAGGCACTTTCGGGAGAGGGAAACAAGGGATTCGATCAGGAAAAAATAAAATATTTGGTTTCTGAGATAGAGAAAGTAGTTAAAGCAGGATACAAAATTGGGATAGTTACAGGTGCAGGTAACTTGTTCAGAGGAATTGAGCTTAAGGATCTTTCCATGAAAAGAGCGGACCAGATAGGTCTTTTAGGAACTATCATGAATGCTATATACTTGAAAGATCGATTCGAAAAAAATGGACTGAAAGCAAAAATCTTCTCACAAATAGTGAATCTCCCTGATATCGAAAAGGTGAATTACGATTCCATTGAAGCCGCCCTTCAAGATAATTTCATCCTTATTTTTGCGGGTGGAACGAGCAATCCGTTTTTTACAACTGATACCGCAGCGGTCTTGCGTGCTCAAGAAATGGGTGCAGAGATTATAGTGAAGGCAACAAAAGTGGATGGAGTTTACGACAAAGATCCAAAGAGATTTCCCGATGCAAAAAAAATAGACAGATTGACTTTCACAGAAGCAATGAGGCTGGGACTTAAAGTTATGGATGCAGAGGCTTTTGCTCTGTGTAGAAAGTTGAAGATCGTGGTAAAAGTTATCAACTTCTTCGAACCGAACACTCTTTTAAGGGCTTTAAAGGGGGAAAAAGTGGGGAGCACAATCTTACCTGATTAATCTACGTACTTGCCTTTCGTCTCTCTTCCAAAAATCAGAACAATTATTCCGCTAGCTATTGCCATCGCAGAAATCCATATAAGAGTTTCTGCGATACTTTTTCCTTTTTCCATCATAAAGCCAGTGTAATAGGGTGCTATTATACCTGCTATTCTCGCCCAGACGCCTGCTGCTCCATTTCCTGTTCCTCTGAGGGACGTTGGATAAAGTTCAGGGGTGTACGCGTAGACCAATCCCCATACACCAAGGCAGAAGAAGGAAAGTATCATGGCCGAAACGAGTAAAGAAATATTGCTTTGCACGTTGGCCCAGAGCAGAGCAGCGAGTCCCGTTCCTATGAAATACACAGCAAGCGAAGGCTTTCTACCCCATTTTTCAATAAAATAAGCCGCGGATAGATATCCAGGCAATTGTGCCACCATCATATAGAAGGTGAACCAAGAGGATTTGACAACACTTACTCCTTGAGAAGCAAATATCCGAGGTGCCCATGTGAAGAGCGCGTAATAAACAAAACTAACGGTAAACCAAGTAATCCATATGACTATCGTATCTTTTAAATGTTCCTTTTTCAGAAGAGAAAATAATGGTACTCTTTCTCTTTTTGGAAGTTCTATTTCCTCTTTCACGTCAACTCCCAAGACCTTCCTTAATCCATCCTTTCCTCTTTTTAAAAAAGCATATTTGGGTGTTTCGGGCATTCTGAAAAACACGGGAATGAATAAATAACCAACAGCAAATATCCAAAAAATCCATCTCCAATTTGGAAGAACGTTTACTGCGAACAAACCCATCAAAATGCTCCCAATCGCCCAACTTGATTCTAAAAGAACCAGATATCTTCCTCTGATAGCGGTGCTCGTGAATTCAGATAAGTAAGCATTGAAAGATGGCATGAGACCTCCGTATCCAAATCCGGACAACAGTCTCAAAATTGCTAGTGTGGTAGGTGATTGAGAGAATCCAGACAAGAAGGTGAAAGTAACGGTAACGATGAAAAAGATAAGATTTGATATCTTCCTTCCGAAGAAATCAGCTATGAAACCAACGGAAAGGGCACCTAATAACATTCCCATAAAAGTAACGCTTGCTATCGTGGCTCCCTGGGTGGGGGAGAGATTCCATTCTTTTATCACGTAGGGCAGTACGAAAGAAAGGAGCATAACACCGGCTGCATCAAACATCCAAGCAATCGAAGTGAATATCAGAAGCTTTCTCTGAGTGTTTCTTTCAACGTATTTTTCAACGATTTCATCTATTCTCATTTTTTCACTCCTCCCCTACCAGAAAACCTCTTTTTTTCAGCTCTTTTAAAATTTTCTCCATAGTTTCTTCGTCCGGAGCTTCTATAGTGTGAAGATGTACTCCACCAGAGAGTGTTAAAAGGGGTTCCGTCTTTGTCATTTCCATGAGACTCACGAATTTTAGAACTTCTTCTTCGGATGAAACGTCTATTATTCCGCGTATTTCGCCATATACGGGATGTTCGACGATTACGTCTACCACCCTTCCACCGTTCCTCACGATACAAAGTAACTCTTCTTTTATGCTTTCTGGTGAATGTTTCACAGCTATTAGCTTGGAAATTTTGGACCTTCCTCCGCTGAGTACGTAACCCCTCGGGGTAGAGATGATGTTGTACCCGAGGCTCCTCAAATAAGCGATATCCTGGACAATCACTTGTCTGCTAACTTTGAGTTTTTCTGAAAGTTGAGAACCACTAATCGGTTCTTGAGCTTTTTCAAGAACTTCTAAAATGGTTTTCAATCGCCTTTGCTTCACATCTTTCATGATCATCACCGTAGATATATTTTACACCTGCTGTAAAATAATGACAAGTATTCAACTTCATCAAAGTTAACCTCTTTTTAATTGTCTTCCTTTTGAAATGCTGATACAATTGAGCTAAAATGATATAGTGACCCGACGGAGGAGCGCCTGAGATGAGTAGACTGTCCCTTCAGGGGAGGAATAGGGGGCAGTTGAAAGGCGAGGGCGCCGAAGGGTGTAGGGTTCCTCCCACCCTACACGCCTGGGGGTACGGGGAATACCCGTACCACTGTCACGGAGAGTCCTCTCCGTGGAGAGCCGGTCGGGTCTGAAATCAAAAAAAGATTTCAGACCTGATTGGGCGTCTCTTCGGGGAGTGAAGAGACGCTTTTTTCATTGGTGTAAGGAGGGATGAGAGTGAAGGTAGGAGTGGTAGGTGCCACAGGTGAAGTTGGTAGAACAATGGTGAAAGTTCTCGAAGAATTCGACGTGCCTGTTACAGAATTAAGATTGTTTGCCTCAGAAAGATCTGCAGGAAAAGAATTGGAATTTAAAGGTAGAAAAATCAGGGTAGAACTGCTTACGGAAGACGCTATGAAATGGAAATGTGATTATTTCTTATTCTCAGCGGGAGCCAGTGTGTCTAGGAAGTTTGCACCGATCGCTTCAGAAAACGGCGCAACAGTTATCGATAATTCCTCAGCCTTCAGAATGGAAAAGGATGTTCCTCTCGTTGTGCCCGAAGTGAACTCCCATCTTCTTGAAGGGTACACGGGGATAATAGCAAATCCAAACTGTTCTACGATTCAAATGATACTTTCCATTTACAAATTACATGAGGTTTACGGGATAAAAGAAATTTTTGTGGCTACCTATCAATCCGTTTCCGGTGCGGGTCGTAAAGGAATCGAAGAACTTCTCGCGCAAGAGAGAGGGGAGAATATCTCGAAGGTTTTCCCTAAACCGATACATAGAAACGTTATTCCCTTGATCGGGGACATTCAAGATAATCTCTTCACTCAAGAAGAAATGAAAATGGTGAACGAGACGAGGAAAATATTGAATGACTATTCAATAAAAGTCTATCCAACGACGGTGAGAGTCCCCGTTCTCTATGGACATTCTGAGGCTATCATGGTACGATTTCGAAAACCCTTTGAATCGTTGGAGAGAGTTAGAGAAGTTATATCCTCCGGAGAAGATGTTGTTGTGACGGATGAACTGATCACTGCTGTAGATGTCACTGGAAAAAATGAAACTTACGTCTGTAGATTGAGAGCAGGGGATGAAAACACCATACTTTTCTGGAATGTAGCTGACAATATTCGTGTTGGAGCGGCAACGAACGCTGTGAGAATTCTCTTGAAGCATGCAAAAATGAACGGAAGGATGTGAAAAAATGCGGTGTTATTCTGCAAATGGAAACACTTTTCTTATAGTTGACAACACGAACAATACCATTTCAGAAGAAGAAAAACCAGACTTTGTAAAGAAGCACGTTGGTGAATTGGATGGAGTTATATTCGTTGAAAAAGCAGACAGTAAGTTCTTTATGGACTACTACAATCGGGATGGAAGCATGGCTACTTTTTGTGGGAACGGAGCGAGAGCTTTTTCGAAATACCTCATGGATATGGGATTGATAAACGTCAAAAAGTTCACTTTTCTTTCAAGAGCAGGTGAGATCAGGGTTTTAGTGGAGGATGGTATCTGGGTTAGAATGCCAAAGGTTTCTGAAAAAAAGCGTTTGGCCATTGACGATTACAGTGGTTACCTCGTAGTAGTTGGTGTACCTCACTTTGTTATTAGAATGAAAAATGTTGATGAAATCGATGTAGAGAAATTGGGAAAGTATCTCAGGTCCAAAACAGGAGCAAACGTAGACTTCTACCAAGTGTTTCCAGACTTTTTAAAAGTGCGAACCTATGAACGTGGTGTTGAGCGAGAGACGAAGGCCTGTGGAACTGGAATTACCTCCGTTTTTGTAGTCCACAGAGATGAAACAGGTATGAAAATGATGAAAGTGCAGGTTCCAGGCGGCATTTTGTATGTGAAGGAAGAAAATGGGGAAATCTTTCTAAAGGGGGATGTGAGAGTATGTTCAGAGGAGTAGGAACTGCCATAGTCACACCGTTCAAGAATGGAGAAATTGACTTTGAAGCTTATGAAAAGCTTGTCAATTACCAACTCGAAGGTGGGATCAATGCCTTGATCGTTTTGGGAACGACAGGAGAAGCACCCACGGTGAGTGACACAGAGAGAGAAAAACTCATTTTGAAGACTTTAGAACTTGTGAATGGGAGAATACCTGTGATAGTTGGAGCGGGCACGAATTCCACAGAGAAAACCCTAAAACTTGTTAAACAAGCGGAAGATCTCGGAGCAAACGGTGTTTTGGTGGTTACACCCTACTACAACAAACCGACACAAGAAGGTCTATATCAGCACTATAAATACATCTCTGAAAGAACGGATCTGAAGATCATCGTGTACAACGTTCCTGGAAGAACAGGGGTGAATGTTTTGCCGGAAACCACTGCAAGGATCGCAGCCGAGCTGAAGAACGTTGTTGGAATAAAGGAAGCGAATGGAGATATAGATCAGATAGACAGAACAGTATCCTTGGCGAAATCTGCCAGGAGTGACTTCATGGTTTGGTCCGGTAACGACGACAGGGCCTTCTATCTTTTGTGCGCGGGTGGAGATGGTGTTATTTCTGTGGCATCTAACGTGGCTCCAAAGCAGATCGTGAACCTCTGCTCGGAATTTTTCAATGGGAATTTGGAGAAGTCCAGAGAGATACACAGGAAATTTAGACCTCTTATGAAGGCTCTTTTTGTAGAAACAAATCCTATACCAGTCAAGGCAGCACTTTATCTCATGGGATTTATAGAAAATGAATTGAGATTACCTCTCGTCCCCGCAAGTGAAAAGACAATGGAATTGCTCAGGGGAACTCTCAAGGAGTGTGGTCTGTTATGAAGTACGGAATTGTTGGATTTTCAGGTCGAATGGGTCAAGAGATACAGAAAGTCTTTTCGGAAAAAGGTCATGAACTTGTTTTGAAAGTGGACGTGAACGGAGTAGAAGAAATAGGAAGTCCAGAGGTTATTGTCGATTTCTCGTCTCCCGAAGCTCTGACTACTACTGTGAATCTGTGTCGAAAATATAAATCAGGCCTCGTTTTAGGAACAACGGGATTGACGGATGAACATTTCAAATTGTTGAAAGAACTTTCAAATGAAATACCAGTCGTTCAGGCTTACAATTTTTCGATAGGTATAAACGTTTTAAAAAAATTTTTGGCGGAGATTTCGAAAATCCTGACTGACTGGGATGTAGAAATAGTGGAAACGCATCATCGATTTAAAAAAGATGCTCCTTCCGGAACAGCCATCCTTTTAAAGGAGGCTCTTGATAAAGAGATTACAATTCATTCTTTGAGAATTGGGGGAGTACCTGGAGATCATGTAGTTGTCTTCGGGAACATCGGCGAGACGATAGAAATAAAACACAGGGCGATTTCTCGGACGGTTTTCGCTATAGGTGCTTTGAAAGCAGCAGAATTCGTTGTCAACAGAAGGGCAGGTCTTTACAGTTTCGAAGAAGTATTGTTTGGAGGTGAGTGAATTGGATGCCAAAGAAATCATAGAGATGATATCTAAAGCAAAGAAAAAGACACCCATAATTGCTTACATAAAGGGGACTCTCTCAGATATCGATTTTTCTAAATTCAAATTCTTTGGCAATAGTAACTTTGGTATCCTTTTTGGAGAGTACGAAGATTTCAAAGAACTTTTAGAAACGCACAGAGACAGAATAGAAGACTACCATTTGGAAGTGAAGGCGAGAAACTCAGCCCTTCCACTTGCGGATCTCACGAGATACAGAGCCAGAATAGAGCCAGGTGCAATCATAAGAGACATGGTGGAAATAGGAGAAGGAGCGGTGATCATGATGGGGGCTGTTATAAACGTTGGAGCAGTGATCGGAGAAGGTACCATGATCGATATGAACGCGGTTATCGGTGGGAGAGCTATCATTGGGAAGAGATGTCACATTGGAGCGGGAGCAGTTGTTGCTGGCGTTATAGAACCTCCCAGTGCGAAGCCTGTCGTCATAGAGGATGAGGTGATTGTAGGTGCGAATGCGGTGATTTTGGAGGGGATCACTGTCGGAAAAGGGGCGGTTGTTGCAGCCGGTGCGGTTGTGACAAAGGACGTGCCTCCCCACACTGTAGTTGCTGGAGTTCCCGCTCGTGTGATCAAGCAAATAGACGAGAAGACGAAAGAGAAAACGAAGATTGTTGATGAACTTAGAAATTTGGAATGAATGAGTGGAGGTTGTGAAAATGAAGATCGTAGTTCAAAAATATGGAGGTAGCTCTGTTGCCACTCCGGAAAGGATAAAGAATGTCGCAAAAAGGGTGAAAAAAAAAGTTGATGAAGGTTATAAAGTGTTGGTTGTAGTTTCCGCAATGGGGAAAACAACTGATAACCTCATAAAATTGGCAAAAGAGGTTTCTCCAAAACCCGATGTAAGAGAACTCGATATGCTTCTCGCAACTGGAGAACAGGTTTCTGCTGCCCTTCTTTCAATGGCTTTGAAAGATCTTGGTGTTAAAGCGAAGTCTTTTAACGCATTTCAGATCAGGATAAAAACCACTTCTCATCATACGAGTGCCCGGATAATGGACATAGATGACAGTGTGATACGAGAGAATTTCGAAAATTACGATGTTCTAGTTGTCACAGGTTTTCAAGGCATCAACGAAAGTGGGGATCTCACCACGCTTGGTCGAGGGGGATCGGACACCTCCGCAGTGGCTCTTGCTGCGAAACTTCGAGTACCGTGTGAAATATACAGTGATGTAGACGGCATATACACATGTGACCCGAAAATTCATCCGAGAGCCAGAAAGCTTAAGTATATAACCTACGATGAAGCGTTGGAACTCACCGCTCTCGGTGCGAAGGTTCTTCATTCAAGATCCATCGAAATTGCGAAAAAGTATGGTATTCCTATTTATTGTGCATCTTCTTTTATTGAAGAGGAGGGAACTATGGTGGTAGAGAGGCTCCCCGAATGGTTAGAAGAACCGGTTGTCACCGGCGCAGCGATTTCTCATGGTCAAATAAAAGTTTCCATTTCCTTCCTTCCAAAGGATGTTAGGTATGTAACTGCTATATTCGAAGAGGTCGGAAAGAAAGCATTGAATGTAGACATGATATCGTTGGTGCCCTCCAACGGAAACGTGTTTCTATCTTTTACAATATTGGAGGATCATAAAGACGAACTAGACGAGGCTTTGAAAGAAGCTTTGAAAGGTGTAGAGGGATGGCAATCTTCCTACGAGGGTGGTTTTGCCAAACTCTCTATTGTGGGTGTTGGTATGAGGACAAGTCCAGGGGTAGCAGCGAGATTTTTTGAGGCTTTGGAAAAAGTAGGAGTGGCACCAGAGCTCGTTACCACCTCCGAGATAAAAATCTCTTGTCTCGTACCAGAGGGCAAAGTGGAAGAAGCTTTAAAATCTGTAATCAAAGAGTTTAATCTGTGAGGTGGCATGATGGAGATTTTGAAAAAGGCTGCTAGTTTGTATGGCACACCTCTTTATGTGTACTTTGAAAGTACTATACGTGACCGTGCTTCGAGAGTAAAAGAAGTTTTCCGAGGAACGAATCTCTTTCCAACATTCGCCGTGAAGGCAAACAACAATCCTGTACTCCTAAAGATACTGAAAGAGGAAGGTTTTGGAATGGATATCGTCACAAGAGGAGAATTCATAGCAACGAAACTTGCGGGTGTGCCATCAACTTCCATCGTCTGGAACGGAAATGGAAAGAGCAGAGAAGACATGCTTTATCTTCTAGAAGAGGGTGTGAAGATTGTCAATGTAGATTCTTTTGAAGAGATGGAGATTTGGAAAGAGATCAGACCGAAAGGAGTTGAGTTTTTCGTTAGGGTTAACCCAGAAGTAGATGCACGAACTCATCCCCACATATCAACAGGTCTCAGAAAGCACAAATTTGGAATACCTTTGGATTCATTGGATGATTTTATGAGAGAGTTTTGCGATATGAATATAAAGGGACTTCATGTTCACATTGGTTCCCAAATAACAGAAGTAGAACCTTTTCTCGAAGCGTACGAAAGAGTCGTCGAGATGTCAAAAAAATATGGTTTCGAAGAGATAAACATAGGTGGCGGTTGGGGAATCGATTATGAAGGTAAAGAGTTAGATCTTGAGGAGTATAAAAAATGTGTTGTCCCACTTTTCCGTGAATACAAAAGAGTAATTGTTGAAATCGGAAGATTCGTCATCGCACCCGCTGGTTTTCTCGTGTTGAAAGTGATTCTCGTTAAAAGAAGAGGTGACAAGGTATTCGTCGTGGTGAACGGTGGTATGAACGTGCTCATACGACCTGCTTTATATTCAGCGCATCACAGAGTTTTTGTATTGGACAAAGGAAACTTTTCACTGAAAGCAGATGTTGTGGGGCCCTTGTGTGAAAGTGGTGATATCATCGCACTCGACCGTTATCTTCCAGACGTTAAAAAAGGAGATTTGATAGTTGTAGAAAATACAGGAGCATACGGTTATTCCATGGCGAACAATTATAATTCAACAACTAGACCCGCAGAAGTTCTGGTGAAGAAAGACGGGACTATCTCTCTTATAAGAAAGCGGGAAACGGACTTGGACATTTTCAGGAACGTGGTGATGTGAAAATGAACGAAATCGAACTGAGACACCTTTTACATATGAATCCGGAGCTATCGTTTGAAGAGTACAAAACGAAGAAAATACTGCGGGAAGCGATAGAAGAAATAGGATATACGAGTATACGGGAAGTGGCAAAAACCGGTTTGGTAGTTGAAAAAAAGGAAACAGAAGGACCATACGTCGTTTTGAGAGCAGAGATGGATGCTCTTCCCATAGAGGAAGAAACAAACTGGGAGTATGCATCCCAAAACAGTAACATGCATGCCTGTGGTCATGATTTTCATATGAGTGCTCTCTATGGTGCAATGAAAAGTCTAAAAGATACGAAGAAGAACTTCCTTTTTGTTTTTCAGCCCGCTGAAGAAACTGGGGGAGGAGCAAAGGAGGTAGTTACTTTTTTAAAAGAAGAGTACAATATAAAAGCGGCTATAGGATTTCATGTAACTGATGAATACGATTTCGGTACAGTGGCATCCCGTTCAGGAGTTTTGTTTGCTTCAGCTACAGAATTCGATGTATACTTTAAGGGAGTACCTGCTCACATTGCTTTTTTCGAAAGAGGACGAGATGCATTGAAAACAGCAGTATCTTTTCTGCATTGGTTGTACAACGAAAAGTGGGATGTTCTCGTTGGTGTTGGCAGAATTTCAGGAGGGCGTGTCAGAAACGTTGTTCCGGATGAAGTGATTTTGGAAGGAACTATAAGGAGTGAGTCTTTGAATATAACGGAGTCGATTCTCTCGGAGATGGAAAAGGTTTTGATCTCTCTTAAAAGAAAAACAGGAGTTACGTTTTCTTTGAAAAAGGGCAGTGTTTATCCGGAAGTTCGAGTTGATTCAAAACTTTTGGAGATTTTAAGAGTTGTTTGTGGAAAATTAGGATTCAGATTTATTGAGTGTGAGATGAAGAGAACAGGAGAAGATTTTGGATATTTCTCGCGCGTCTTCCCTTCACTTTCTTTTTGGTTTGGGGTGGGAGAGGGGAAAAACAGATTCGGCCTTCATCATCCTCGTTTTCTTCCAAAGGATGAGTATATACCAAAGGCCGCAGAATTTCTTACCGCCCTTGCGGTGTTGATATGAGGAGATGAGAGATATGACGTTAGAAGAGATTGTGGAGCGCTTGAAAAGAAAAAAGATAAAACTCACCACTCAGAGAATGGAAGTCATAAAATTTGTATCTGAAATGAAAAAAGGGCACTTTGAAGTGAAGGATCTTTTCACAGTTCTCTCGAAGAAAATTCCCTCTCTTTCTATAGCTACGCTTTATAGTGTTCTGTATCTTTTGGAAGAACTCGGCGTGATTTATTCTTTCAGTGATGGCCAGAAAACAGTTTTCGATTTCAACCCGGAGCCTCATGCTCATTTTATTTGCAAAGAATGTGGAAAAATAGAGGATGTCGAGATAAAGAAACTGGAACTCGGTGAAATCAATGGAAAGCGAGAGAAAGTAGAGTTGATCGTAAAAGGAGTGTGTGAAGACTGCTTGAAGAAGGTGAAACCTTGAGATATTTAACTCAGCTCTTGTCCGTTCTTCTCATCCTGATTGGGTTTGCAGGAATGTTGGGTTTGATGGTTTTTTATCTCTTTTCACCTTATCTTCAATCACTGTTTAGCATTTCCTTCCCCGAGATTTTGCCTTTGGTTCTTTTGATGTGGTTCCTACCGTTTTTCTGTTCAGGCGTGCTCCTGAATTATTACGTTTCTTCCGGAAGCAAATGGCTTGTAGTCGTTGGATTTTTAGTCCTTTTTCCCTCCTTTGTAAGTCAAGTTTACGGATTGTATTCTCTGTGGAATATCCTGTCCAAGTTTTCTCTTTTTTACTTCCTGTCACTTTTCTTCACAATGATTTCTCTTGCATTCTTTCTGACGATAGTTAGGAGGGGATGAATTCTGAGAGTTTTGGGAATAGTAGTTGAGTATAATCCGTTTCATAACGGCCATCTCTATCATTTGGAATCGGCTAAAAAGTTGGTGAATCCTGATTGTGTTGTTGCAGTAATGAGCGGAAATTTCTGTCAAAGAGGAGAACCTGCCGTTATAGATAAATTTGCACGTACTGAGATTGCTTTGAAGATGGGGGTAGATGTTGTTCTGGAATTGCCCACCGTTTTCGCCGTTCAAGATGCAGGGGGATTTGCGTTGGGAGCGGTGAGCACGTTAGATGCCACTGGTGTTGTAACAGATGTGGTCTTTGGTAGCGAATCCAATGATATAGAGTTCCTTAAAAAAGTATCTCATGTGCTTTTTGAACAGCCTGAGGAGTTTCAACGGTTTCTCCATGAAGAGCTAAAAAAAGGATATTCTTTTCCGAACGCCAGGAAATTTGCGTTGATGAGATATTTTGCCTTGAAGGGCTGGAACGAAAAAGATGTTCTGAGGCTTGAAAAATCGAACGACATTTTGGGAGTGGAATATTTGCGTGCAGCCCTTCAAATAGGTTCCCGAATCAAATTTCACACAATAAAAAGAGTTGGAGCTGAAGAAAAAGATACATCCTTCAAAGGCAAATTTTCGAGTGCAACAGCGATAAGGAATCTGCTCCGAGAAAACAAGTGGACCGAGGTGAAAAGTTCTCTTCCTAAAACGTCCTATGAAATCCTCAGAAGGGAAATTGTAAATGGTAGAGGGCCTATCTTTCTTGAAAATGTAGGAAATTTCATGCTTTCTTTCTTCAGATTGAAAGACGTGAAGTTTTTTGAAAGTATTCATGGATTTTCCGAAGGATTGGAGAAAAGATTCTTTGTATGTTCCAGGTGTGTAGGTTCCTACAAGGATTTTCTCGAGTGTGTTAAGGCGAAAAGATTTACCTTTTCCCGAATAAGGAGACTCGCGCTCTTTTCTGTTTTTAACATGAAGAAAGAGTTTGTTGAAAAGAGCAATAAGAAGGGACCTCAGTACATCAGGATACTTGGTTTCACAGAAAAGGGAAGAAAAATTCTGGCGGTCATGAGGAAGAGGTCTAAACTTCCCGTGATAACAAACATGTCTCTCTATAGAAAAGTTGTTGAGAAAACAGAGCTTCCTATAGATAAAAACCTTTCCATAGAACAACTCTTACTGGATGTAAAAGCAACGAATTTCTACTCTTCCTTCTTTCCTTCAGAAAAGGATAGAAGTAGTGAAAGAGATTTTTCCATTCATCCTATTTTTCTAAGAGCTGAAATATAGAATGGTGTAAGTGTTTCGTCGGGGAGTATCAAAAATCCATATCCATCCCAAATTCCTTCCACGTCGTACCTTCTTAGTTCCTCTCTAACGTCGATTATTTCCACGTTTTTTGTTCGATCAACGAATTCTTTTACAACTCCTGTATTTTCCTCCCATGTTACAGTACACGTACTGTACAAAAGGATTCCTCTTTCAACTAAGAGTTCCCATACCTGAGAAATCATTCTGGATTGTCTTTCGGCGAATCTTTTGAACTCTTCTTTCTTCATCCTTCTAAGTACTTCTGGATGATTCCTGGCGGTTCCCAAAGAGGAACAGGGAGCGTCTAGGAGAACGCGGTCGAATTTGGTTTGGATGTATTCTGTGGCACGCTCAGCATCGACAAGTTTCGTTTTTATGGATGAAAGTTTCAGACGTTTGGCGTGTTTTTCCACAAGTAGTAACCTCTCCGTGGTCACATCAGTTGCTAGAATTTCTCCCTCATCCCTCATCAGCTCTGCAATGGCCGTGGTCTTGCCGCCAGGTGCTGCACAAGCATCTAGAACCTTCAAACCCGGTTTGAGATCCATGAGCAAAGGAACGAGCTGTGAAGATTCACCTTGAACGCTTGCAAGTCCTTTCGTTATGACTATCGAATTGTTTAAAGGTGTTCCTACCTTCTTCACAACGACAGAAAAGGGTGCATGTTTTCCGTGTGTAGCAGTGCTTCTTTCGGATGAAAGTATCCTTACAACTTCTTCTCGAGTAGTGGTGAGAGGATTCACACGTAGAGTAACAGGGAGAGGTTCTTGATTCCACTTCATGATCCTCAATACAGCCTCTTTCGGAAGAAAGGACATCCAATAGTCAACAATCCAGCGTGGATGGGAATATATGAGGTGAATATCTTCAGGTTCAGGCAGAACTTTCAGTTTTCTCAAAACAGCATTAACCAATCCTTTGAAACTCGTATTTTTTACTAATTTCACCGTTTCACTCACAGCCGCGTAATCTGGCACGCTGTCCATGAAAAGAAGTTGATAGGCTCCCATTCTGAGTGCTACCCTCACTGCAGGGGGAATGTCAGTTTTTTTGAGCAACCGATTTATATACCAGTCCAGCAGCTCTTCTTTCCTCACAACTCCCCAAACGAGTTCCTTGAAGAAACGTCTGTCTTTATCGTTCAAAACAGAGAGGACGCTGTCTACGTCCTCTCTGTTGATGAACTTTTCTTTTTCGTACTTTCTCAAAAGTCGGTAGGCGAGAAGTCTTACGTTCGTTTTCATCTTCTATCACCGAAAAGTCCTGCTAAAATTATCATTCTGAGTAACTGGAGAAAGGCTGTTAAAGACGATGCAACATAAGTGAGAGCTGCTGCCCCAAGAACTTCTTTAACGCCTTTCAGTTCGTATTCAGGCATCAACATAGATGTTTCCAACAGTTTCACAGCTCGTCTGCTGGCGTTGAATTCTACTGGGAGTGTAACAAGGGTGAAAAGCACGACCAATGAGAACAAGATGATGCCCAATCTTATCAAGAAAGGTGTATAGAAAAGGAACCCTAGAACGAATATTATCCAAGCAAGGTAAGAGCCTGTTGTGGCGGCAGGAACCATCATGTTTCTTAGTGCAAGCAGAGGATATTTCTCTGCGTCTTGGATGGCATGTCCTACCTCGTGAGCCACCACTCCAAGAGAGGCGACGGAAGTACCCTTGAAATTTTGTGGAGACAGTCTGAGTACTTTTCTCACAGGATCGTAGTGGTCGGTAAGAAAACCTGATACGATTTCTATTTTTACATTGTAAATGCCAGCATTTTCAAGCAATCTCCTTGCGAGCTCATAACCTGTGAGCCCCAGGGAAGATCTCACTTTGGAATATTTTGTGTATGCAGCTTGGACACGCATCTGTGCCCAAAGAGCCAAAAGAAGTCCTGGTACGAGGATAATAAAGGTCGGATCGAATAGGAAAAACACTGTTTCACCTCCCTTAGCCGAACACATGCACCACCAGACCACTCAAAAGTTTCGGTTCAAACCAGGTAGATTTTGGGGGCATTGTTTTCCCTTCGTCTGAGACTCTCATGAGTGTTTCTATGTTCACAGGGTAGAGAGCGAAAGCTACATCGAACTCTCCTCTGTCAACGATTCTTTCGAGTTCACAAAGGCCTTTTATTCCCCCTATGAAGTCTATTCTATCGTCCTCGCGGGGATTGGATATTCCAAAAACCGGTTCGAGCAGTTCTTTTTGTAGGATGTTCACATCTAGACTTTCAACTGTGTCTTTTGGTATTTTCTTCGGTGTCAAGGTGTACCATTTTTTATCTCCTGTATACATAGTGATTTCGTGTTCTTTTGAAGGTCTTGCAGGTAGTACGTAAGACCTGTAAACTTCAAACTTTTCTTTTACTTTCTCTAGAAGTTCAGCGGGTTTATAATGGGTTCGAACCACTCTGTTGTAGTCAAAAATCCTGAGTTGATTGTGAGGGAAAACGGTAGCCATGAAATAGTTATGAGGCCCTTTTCCTATTTCTGCATCGAGAATGTCACTTACTCTAACGGCTGCCGCTGCTCTATGATGGCCATCTGCTATGTAAAGCTCATCTATTTCATCGAAAAGTTTTTTTATTTTCCTGATCTCTTCATCGTCTAAAACGACAAAAAATTCATGGACAACATCGAGATCATCGACTATTCTGTAAAGTGGTTCTAAGGATTCCGAAAGTCTTTTCAATTTCTCGTCAAGATCGTTCAAGGATCTGTAAAACAAGAAAACCTGGCCTGTATGCGCTTTCGTTCTTAAAATATGTTGCACTCTTTCTTCTTCCTTCTTTTTGCGGGTGAGTTCATGTCTCTTAATTCGACCTTTTTTATACTCTTCCACAGGAAAGAGAGCAACCAGACCCGTCTGGACATGATCCCCCATTTTCTGGCGGTAGATGTAAAAAGCTTCTTTTTCCTCTTGTACAAGGATTCCTTTTTCTATAAAGTCTTCCAAATTTTTCCTGGCCTTTTCCATGTCTTCAGGAGTGGGATCCATTTCTATTTCGTGTATTTCTGCTTCAATGCGAGTTACTCTGAGGAAACTAATCGGATTGTTCCTGATAGTCTCTTTGGCTTCAAGAAAAGAAATCACGTCGTAAGGTTTAGCAACGAAATCTTTGGCTACATCTTTCCTCGGCCTGAATCCTCTGAAGGGTTTGATTTCCATTCCTTCCAAACCTCCTCCGTGTATTTCTTCTGTTTCTCGAACATCTCTTTCGAATTTTTATCTTCAAATTCGTGATCGTATCCTGCAAGGTGTAACAACCCATGTACAACCACTTCTATCAATTCTCTTTCGAAAGGGACATTGTATTCGATGGCGTTTTCTTTGACCACATCGAGGCATACGTAAATCTCCCCGTAAACATCTTCATCAAATAGAGGAAAAGTAAGAACATCGGTTGGATAATCCTGATTACGGAACTCTTTGTTCATTTTCCTTATTTCATTTTTATTTACGAAAACCACGTTCACGTTTACTTCCCCTATCTCTTCCTTTGCTATCTCCTCAAGTTTTTCTTTCACTCTCTCTAAAAGCTCTTTCCCTTCACCTAGAATTTTGATCATTTATCCTTACCACCTTTTGTTTCTTTCCTTCTTCCGGATATTCTATTCTGGAACTGAAAATATTAACGAGAACTTGAAGAAACGCATCTGAGATTTTTTCTAACTCGCTCAAAGTGATTCCCGATTCATCGAGTTGCCTTTCAAAGAAAATGGACGATATGACATCTTCCACACATTCTTTTATTTGGGATACAGATGGATTTTTCAAGCTTCGCGAAGCTGCCTCCACGGAATCGGCAAGCATTATGATAGCGGCTTCTTTGAACTGCGGTTTTGGTCCTGGATATCTGAATTCCTCCTCAGCAATGTCTTCGAATTTCTGCTTAGCTTTGTAATAAAAGTATTTCTGGGATCTTGTCCCATGATGTTGTGGTATTATGAACTCTACGAGAAGAGGTAAGCGATATTTTCGTGCCAGCTCCACTCCATATTTAACGTGTTCATTGAGAATGAGATGACTCAACGAAGGGGTTATCTCTTCGTGAGGATTTTTGCCATCTCTGATGTTTTCTGTGAAAAAATGAGGTCTCTTCATCTTCCCTATGTCGTGGTAATAAGCTCCTATTCTAGCTAAAATTGGGTTTGCTCCTATCTTCTCTGCGGCCGCTTCCGCTAAATTTGCCACTATGACACTGTGATAATAAGTACCCGGTGATTTCATGGCAAGCATCTTAAGCAGCGGGTGGTTTAAATTTCCGAACTCGATGAGTCCGAGATTGGAGTAGAGGCGACTTGTGTATTCAACGTAGGGAAGAATTCCCAGTACCAAAATCCCAGAGAAAATTGGGTTGAGGACAGCAGCCACGAGATCGTAGTCGGTGTACTCTATTTTCATTCCCAATTTCATGAACAAATGCGTTCCAAAAAGCACCAGAGAAGTCAAAACAGAGGATTTCAAAACATCGAGTCTTCTGTCTGCTCTCGAGAGAGTTCTTGAGGCTATAAAGGCCGTTAAAAAGAAAGGAAGTGTGAGCATTACATCCATGTGCCATCTATACATGGCAATAGCGGAAAGTAACAAACCACTCGTTAGAGCGATTTCAGAATTGAACAACAAACTCATCAGCGCAACAGGTACGTAGAGAGGTGTCATGAAAGGGCCAATTTCCGGTAAAGACAATCCAATAAATGCTCCTCCAAGTGTGATCAACGACAGGTGTGTGTAGAAGAAGACATCACTTAAGGAATATTTTCTGAAATGTTTGACACTCATTTCCACTAGAGAAAACCATATTACGAAGATTACAACGACTTCGTAGGCAAAGCTCAGAGGTCGGAATCCTATCCGAATACGTGATATCAAAAGTGTGAGTGTAAGTGTTATTAGAGTTGTTAAAATGCGCTTTCGACCCTTCATGACTTTCTCGACCTTTCGTACTCTTCGTATGCCTTGATTATTTTTTTCACAAGAGGATGCCTCACAACATCGCTTTCATCCAAATATACGAACTCTATTCCCGGTATTCCTTTTAGGATTTTCTGGCACTCTATAAGACCCGATCTTTCTTTTTCTATATCGACCTGAGTTATATCACCAGTTACTATCGCTTTGGAGTTGAAACCGAGTCTTGTTAGAAACATCTTCATTTGTTGATAAGTGGTGTTCTGTGCTTCGTCCAGTATGATAAAAGAGTTGTTCAGCGTTCTGCCTCTCATGTAAGCAAGAGGAACTATCTCTATGATTCCTCTTTCGCGATAGCTATTGAATTTGTCTGGAGAAGTGATATCAATGATGGCATCATAGAGTGGTCTGAGATAGGGTTCCACTTTTTCAGCCAAATCTCCTGGCAAAAACCCAAGCTTTTCGCCGGCTTCAACGGCTGGTCTCGTCAGAATGATCCTGTTTACTTTTCCTAACTTCAGATAATCCAGAGCTACGGCCACTGCCAGATAAGTTTTCCCTGTGCCAGCTGGTCCTATGACAAAGATTACATCGTTTCTTTCAATCGCCTCAATGTACCTTTTCTGTCCTAAAGTTTTCGGTTTTATTTTCCTACCAAGAATAGGACCACCGTTGTTTTTTGAGAAAACTTCTTTCACACTTTCAGAGTTCGACACTTTTTCTACCAGGTATTCAAACTCGGTCCAATCTAAAAGATGGCCATCTCTTGTGATAGTTATGATCTCATCTAGTACACGGTGCGCTGCATCTACGTTTTCAGCGTTATTCCCTATTATGAGAATTTCGCTGTCCCGAACGGACAGCTCTACGTTGAACATCTTCTTGAGATACTTCGCACGCTTGTCGTACTGTCCAAATATTTCCAAAACGGCCACATCTTGGGGTATTCTGACTTTTTTCACAGTACTCGTACTTCCACCTCCAAACCATTCTGTTATACTCTATTTCAAGGAAATTATACTACAACAAGGAGAGGATGAAAATTGAAGAACGACGTTTTAAAAAACCTGCTCAAAATCTTCGATGAAAAAGGACTGAGTTTGTTGGTGTTCAGAGAGAGTGATATTCTCTTCGAGAGTTCAGAGAGTGGCTTGAAACCAATTATAAAAGTGTATAAAATGATTGGAGATTTATCAGGTTGTACGGTGATCGATAAGCTTCTTGGGAAAGCAGCTGCTTTCTTTCTACTGAAAATGCAACCTTCGCATGTTCACGCGCGGATCATAAGTGAACCCGCCTTCGAATTGTTAAAAGAACAGAGGATTCCCTTCACCTATGAAAAAGTGATCCCTTACGTAATGTCCAAAGACGGAAAAGATTTGTGCCCATTTGAGAAATTGTTGTTGAATGTGAATGATCCTGAAAAGGCCATAAAAATAGTTCTCTCAAAATTCACCTTTTCTTAAACCGGCTCTTAAACTACTTATGATAAATTGAACAGAGGTTGTTTACACCGGTTGACAATCCTTCATTTGGAGAGTAGAATAAAGTTCTGGCTTGATGTGAACACGAGGAAGGGAGGATGGAGATGCCGACTATTAATCAACTGATCAGGTACGGTAGAAAACCGAAGAAGAAGAAATCCAAAGCTCCTGCACTGCAAGGGAATCCTCAGAAAAGGGGTGTCTGTATAAAAGTTTCTACCATGACGCCAAAGAAGCCAAATTCGGCTCTCAGGAAAATAGCGAGAGTAAGACTTTCTAATGGAATAGAGGTCACAGCTTACATTCCTGGAGAGGGACACAATCTTCAGGAACATTCCGTCGTTCTTGTCAGAGGAGGAAGGGTTAAAGACCTTCCGGGTGTTAGATACAAAATCATTAGGGGAGCTCTAGATGCTGCTGGAGTTGAAGGAAGGAGACAATCCAGAAGTAAATACGGTGCAAAGAAACCAAAGGACCAAAAGAAGTGAGGTGACTGTGAGTGCGTAGAAGAAGAGCCGAGGTAAGACAAGTACCTCCTGATCCGGTTTACGGGGATGTCTTGGTTGCGAAATTGATAAACAAAGTGATGTGGGATGGGAAGAAGACGATTGCTCAGAAAATTGTCTATGGTGCCTTTGATATCATCAAAGAAAAAATGAAAAAAGATCCTCTTGAGGTTTTTAAACAAGCTGTAGAGAATGTGAAGCCGGTTCTTGAGGTTAGACCCAGAAGGGTCGGAGGTGCTACTTATCAGGTTCCCATAGAAGTGCAGGAACCCAGAAGGACGTCACTCGCTATTAGATGGATTGTGGAAGCCGCGAGGGCTAAAAAAGGTCGTCCGATGAAGGAAAAATTGGCTGATGAAATCATGGCAGCTTACAACAACACGGGTGCAGCTATCAAGAAAAAAGAAGACACCCACAGGATGGCGGAAGCAAACAGAGCTTTTGCACATTATAGGTGGTGAGAAAGTATGCAGAGTGTGGAAGCGAAGTATGTCGACCTGGAGAAGCTTAGAAATATTGGTATAATGGCACACATTGATGCTGGAAAGACTACAACGACTGAGAGAATACTGTATTATACGGGAAGAAAGCATTACATAGGAGATGTCGACGAAGGAAATACAACCACAGATTGGATGCCTCAAGAGAAGGAAAGAGGCATTACAATACAGTCTGCTGCTACAACATGCTTTTGGAAAGGTTATCGAATCAACATAATTGATACACCCGGGCACGTTGACTTTACTGCTGAAGTTGAGAGGGCACTTCGCGTCCTCGATGGTGCAGTGGCAGTTTTTGATGCTACAGCAGGAGTCGAACCGCAGTCGGAGACTGTATGGAGGCAGGCTGACAAGTACAACGTTCCTAGAATAGCTTTCATGAACAAAATGGACAAGGTGGGAGCAGACTTCTACATGGCTGTTGAGACACTTGTTACAAAACTTCGAGCTAACCCTATACCTGTCCAAATGCCAATAGGAAACGAAAAAGACTTTCAGGGAGTTATAGATCTCATAAAAATGAAGGCCATTTATTGGATCAGTGAGGACGGTTCTGTTTACGAAGAACGGGATATACCAGAAGAGTTGAAAGAAGAGGCAGAGCTGAGAAGGGAAGAGATGCTCGAGAAGATAGCTGAACTCGATGAAACCATCCTTGAAAAGTATCTTGAAGGCGAAGAAATTACCGAGGAGGAGATAAAGAAGGTTTTGAGAAAAGCCACGATAGAAAACAAAGCCGTTCCAGTTTTATGTGGTGCTGCAAAGATCAATAAAGGTATTCAACCGCTTTTAGATGCGATCATAGATTACTTACCTTCTCCTCTCGATCTTCCGCCGGTTAAAGGATGGAGAATTTCCGATGGAGAAGTTGTTTACAGGAAACCTGACGAAAACGAACCATTTACCGCTCTCGTTTTCAAAGTTCAAGTGGATCCTTACATAGGAAAGCTTGTGTATTTTAGGGTTTATTCTGGAAAGCTTGATAAGGGCAGTTATGTTTACAATTCGACAAAAGGTGTCAGGGAAAGAATTTCAAGAATAGTTTTCATGCATGCGGATAAAAGAGAGGAAGTTGATTATGTTAGGCCTGGCGATATAGCTGCTGGGGTGGGATTGAAAGTTTCTCAGACAGGAGACACTCTTTGTGATGAAAAGGAACCTGTTGTTCTTGAGAAGATAGATTTCCCAGAACCGGTTATATCTCTTGCTATAGAACCAGCTACGAGAGCAGACGAGGAGAAACTCGTGAAAGCATTACTTGCACTCTCTGAAGAAGATCCCACGCTTCAGGTGAAAGTGGACAAGGAGACAGGAGAAACGATCATTTCTGGAATGGGAGAACTACATCTTGAAATAATCGTTGATAGGTTGAAAAGAGAATTTGGTGTAAATGTAAGGGTAGGACAACCTCAGGTTGCGTACAGAGAGACTATTAAGAAACCGGCCGAAGCGGAAGGAAAATACATCAGACAAACAGGTGGAAGAGGACAGTACGGACACGTCATTCTCAGAATCGAGCCCATACCAGAGGAGGAAGGTAAGAACTTCGAGTTTATCGACAAAACAGTTGGAGGAGTCATTCCAAAAGAATACATGCCCGCCATTGAAGCAGGTATCAAAGAAGCGATGATGTCGGGCCTTCTTGCGGGTTATCCAGTCGTTAGGATAAGAGCGATAGTACTTGACGGATCGTACCATGAGGTTGACTCTTCAGAAATGGCGTTCAAAATAGCAGCTTCTATGGCTTTCAAAGAAGCCATGAAAAAGGCCCAACCCGTTCTTCTAGAACCTATTATGAAATTGGAAATCACTACTCCGGAGGAGTATATGGGTAACATAATATCTGATCTCAATTCGAGGAGAGCAAAAGTAGAGTCTCTGGAGACAAGAGGTCACTTGAAGGTTATTGTTGCGAAAGTGCCTCTCTCCGAGACATTTGGCTACGCTACGACTCTGAGATCGTTGAGTCAAGGAAGAGCAAGTTACATCATGCAATTTTCACACTATCAAGAAGTACCGGAGAAAATTGCCGAGAAGATCATTAAAGTTGTTTAAGGAGGGAGAACATGGCAAAGGAAAAATTTGTAAGAACAAAGCCCCACGTTAATGTTGGAACGATAGGTCACATCGACCACGGAAAATCAACGCTCACGGCTGCTATCACGAAGTATCTTTCTCTCAAAGGGCTCGCTCAGTACGTTCCGTACGATCAGATCGATAAGGCTCCTGAGGAAAAGGCAAGAGGAATCACCATCAACATCACTCATGTTGAGTACGAAACGGAAAAGAGGCACTACGCTCACATCGATTGTCCTGGTCATGCTGACTACATCAAGAACATGATCACAGGTGCCGCTCAGATGGATGGAGCTATTCTCGTTGTGGCAGCAACTGATGGACCAATGCCTCAGACTAGGGAGCACGTCCTTCTCGCCAGACAAGTTGAGGTTCCTTACATGATCGTTTTCATCAACAAAACCGATATGGTAGATGATCCTGAACTCATCGAACTTGTTGAAATGGAAGTAAGAGATCTTCTCAGCCAGTACGAATATCCTGGTGACGAGGTACCTGTCATAAAAGGTTCTGCTTTAAAAGCCCTTGAAGCACCTGATGATCCGAATCATGAAGCATACAAACCGATTCAGGAATTGCTTGATGCCATGGATAACTACATTCCCGATCCTCAGAGAGAAGTTGATAAACCATTCCTCATGCCTATTGAAGACGTCTTTTCTATCACAGGAAGGGGAACGGTTGTCACCGGAAGAATAGAAAGAGGAAGAATTAGACCTGGTGACGAAGTGGAAATCATAGGTCTCAGTTACGAAATAACCAAAACAGTTGTTACCAGTGTTGAGATGTTCAGAAAAGAGCTCGATGAAGGTATTGCTGGAGATAACGTTGGATGCTTGCTCAGGGGAATCGACAAGGATGAAGTTGAAAGAGGTCAGGTTCTTGCAGCTCCTGGAAGCATCAAGCCTCATAAGAGATTTAAGGCAGAAGTCTACGTATTGAAAAAAGAAGAAGGCGGAAGACACACACCATTCACCAAGGGTTACAAACCTCAATTCTACATAAGAACAGCAGACGTTACCGGAGAGATAGTCGGTCTTCCAGAAGGCGTTGAAATGGTCATGCCGGGAGATCACGTTGAGATGGAAATAGAACTCATCTATCCTGTCGCCATCGAGAAGGGACAGAGATTTGCTATAAGAGAAGGCGGAAGAACGGTTGGAGCTGGAGTTGTTACAGAAGTTATTGAGTGAGGGGGAGTTTTCCCCCTCCTTCCTAAGAGAAGAGGGAGGGTGCTTAGAATATGCCTAGACAGAAGATAAGAATAAAACTCAAAGCTTATGATCACGAACTCCTCGATGAATCTGCAAAAAAGATTGTAGAAGTTGCCAAATCAACTAATTCTAAAGTGTCTGGTCCGATTCCTTTACCAACAGAGAGGACTCTTTACTGTGTTTTACGATCTCCTATGAAGCATAAGGACTCCAGAGAACATTTTGAGAAGAGAGTCCATAAGAGACTCATAGACATAATAGATCCGTCGCCAAAAACCATTGACGCTTTGATGAGAATAAACCTCCCAGCAGGTGTCGACGTTGAGATCAAACTGTAATCCTCGGAGGTGTCTCTGATGAAGATGATCATAGGAAGGAAAATCGGTATGACGAGAGTTTTTGTTGGAAATGAGGCGATTCCTGTCACGGTCATAAAAGCTGGTCCGTGCGTTGTGGTCCAAAAGAAAACTGTCGATAAAGACGGTTACAACGCTGTCCAACTCGGATTTGAGAAAGCAAAGAAGGTAAACAGACCCCTTGCAGGACACTTCAAGAAATTTGGTGTTGAACCGATGAGAGTGCTCAAAGAGTTTCGTGTTGACAACCCTGACGAGTACGAACCAGGACAGGTAATAAAAGTTGATGTTTTCGAAAAGGGTGAGTATGTCGATGTCACTGGTTGGTCTAAGGGAAGAGGATTCGCTGGCGCGATGAAGAGATGGGGGTTCAGTGGTGGACCAAAGAGTCATGGATCTAAATTTCACAGAGAGCTCGGTTCTGTTGGTCAACACACTGAACCTGCGAGGATATTCAAAGGTAAAAAGATGCCAGGAAGATATGGGAATGAAAGAATAACAGTTAGAAATCTTCAAATTGTAGATATCGATCCTGAAAACGACCTCATAGCGATCAAGGGTGGAGTCCCTGGAGCGAGGGGCGGGTTGGTTTTGATCAGGAGTGCCAAAGCCCCGAAAAAGTAACAGTGGAGGAGGATAAAAAATGGCTCAGGTGGATCTTTTCAATGTGAAAGGGGAAAAAATTGGGACCCTCGAGATAAGTGATTATGTTTTCAACATCGATCCCAACTATGATGTGATGTGGAGATATGTAGATATGCAACTTTCCAACAGAAGAGCAGGAACTGCTTCAACAAAAACAAGAGGTGAGGTCTCTGGTGGAGGCAGAAAACCTTGGCCGCAAAAACATACAGGGAGAGCTAGACATGGTTCAATAAGATCTCCTATTTGGAGGCACGGTGGAGTGGCTCATGGGCCAAAACCGAGGGATTGGAGCAAGAAACTCAACAAGAAAATGAAAAAGTTAGCCCTAAGATCCGCTTTGTCTGTCAAATTCAGAGAGAACAAGCTGTTGGTTCTGGAGGATTTACAATTTGAAAGACCGAAGACAAAATCTTTGAAAGAAGTCCTTCAAAGTCTAAATCTTGCTGACAAGAAAGCTCTCATTGTTCTTCCATGGAAAAGAGAAGGCTATGAAAATGTAAAACTCTCTGGTCGTAATCTTCCCAATGTGAAAGTGATAATCGCAGATAATCCGAACAATAACAAGAACGGCGAGAAAGCAATAAGAATAGATGGACTCAACGTTTTTGATATGCTCAAATACGATTATCTAGTTCTCACCAAGGATACAGTTTCCAAAATAGAGGAGGTGCTCGGAAATGAAGCAAGAAAAGCTCTCACTGCATGATGTTCTAGTCAGGCCTATAATCACGGAAAAAGCTTTGACACTCCGTGAACAAAGAAAGTACATCTTCGAGGTTAACCCTCTTGCAAACAAGAATCTAATAAAAGAGGCTGTGGAAAAGCTCTTTAATGTTAAAGTAGAGAAGGTAAACGTGCTTAACATGAAACCAAAACCAAAGAGGAGAGGAATATTCGAAGGAAAAACTAGGAGCTGGAAGAAAGCAATAGTTACTCTCAAAGAAGGTTATACAATCAAAGAGCTGGAAGGTGAACATTGAAAGGGGTGAAGTCATGGGACTCAAAAGATTTAAACCGGTTACCCCAGGGAGACGTTTCATGGTAATTTCCGACTTTGCCGATATCACCAAGACGGAACCGGAAAAATCATTGCTCGCTCCTCTCAAAAAGACTGGTGGAAGAAATCATCATGGTAGGGTAACTGTGAGACATAGAGGTGGCGGACACAAAAGAAGATACAGGATCATAGATTTCAAGAGATACGACAAGGCAGGAATACCTGCCAAGGTGCTGGCTATTGAATACGATCCTAATAGATCCGCTAGGATCGCTCTTTTGCTGTACTCTGATGGAGAAAAGAGATACATACTCGCACCGAAGGGCGTAAATGTTGGGGACACTCTCATGAGTGGCCCGGATGCGGAAATAAGGCCTGGAAACGCCTTGCCGCTGGAAAAAATACCTGTGGGGACCCTGGTGCACAATGTTGAATTCACTCCTGGTAAAGGCGGACAAATTGCCAGAGCCGCTGGTACCTTTTGCCAAATAATGGCAAAAGAAGGTAATTATGCTCTGCTCAGAATGCCTTCAGGAGAGTTGAGAAAGATACATGTTAAATGTTATGCAACAATTGGTGTGGTAGGTAACGAAGATCACAAAAACGAGGTGCACGGAAAAGCTGGAAGAGTAAGATGGTTGGGAAGAAGACCGCATGTTAGAGGAGTTGCGATGAACCCTGTGGATCATCCACATGGTGGTGGTGAAGGTAGAGGAAAAGGGCATCATCCAACAAGTCCTTGGGGATTGCCAACGAAAGGATACAAAACGAGACGCGGAAAGAGACCTTCTGACAAATTTATTGTCAGAAGAAGAAACGAAGTGTAAGGGGGTGAAGTGAGTGGGTCGTTCCAAGAAAAAGGGCCCCTATGTAGATAGGAAACTTCTAGAGAAGATCAGGAAACTCAACGAAACAGGAGAAAAGAAAATAATAAAAACGTGGAGCAGAGCATCCATGATAATACCTGAAATGGTAGGACATACGATAGCGGTATACAATGGTATGAAACATATACCCGTTTATATAACAGAGAATATGATAGGACACAGACTAGGAGAGTTTGCGCCTACCAGGAGATTTGGTGGACATGCCGATAAAAAAGCTAAAAAAGGCGAATTGAAGAAGTGAGGAGGGAAACGATGAAACTTCAAATTCCAAGAAACGGGTTGAAGCGCTCACTTTTCCATAGAAAAAGAAAAGAACTCTTGTCATCCTTACCGAAGATAGAAGCCAAAGCCGTAGCGAAGTACGTCCGCATCTCTCCTAGGAAAGCTAGGGCAGTGGCGAACACAATAAGAGGAAAATCTGTTGAGGAAGCTTTCCAAATACTCGCCTTCTCCCCAAAGAAAGCAGCTAGAATCATTGAGAAGGTTTTGAGATCGGCTGTTGCAAATGCTGAGAACAATTTTGGATTAGATGTGGATAATCTCTACGTTGCTGAGTGTTATGTAAACGATGGACCAAGATTGAGGAGAATATGGCCTAGGGGAAGAGGAAGAGCAGATATCATTTTGAAGAGGATGTCACATATAACTGTTGTTGTAAGGGATCGCAGCAAGGAGGAGGATTATAAAAAAGCCCTGGAGGAACTTGAAAGGAAAATATCATCTGAGGAGTGAGGTGATAAAGTGGGACAGAAAGTACATCCTCGAGGATTCAGATTGGGATTGAGTGCTGATTGGCAAGCAAAATGGTTCAATGAAAAGAACTACAAAGAGTGGCTTTTGGAAGATGAAGAAATCAGAAAGATTATAAAAAACAGATACTACCATGCTGGAATCAGTGAGATCTACATAGAAAGACCAGATGCTGAAAGGGTGAACATCACAGTAAAAACAGCAAGGCCAGGAATCATCATAGGAAGGAAAGGTGCAGAGATTACTACTTTGAGGGAAGAGCTTGAACGGAAGTTCAATAGAAGAATGATAATAAATATTGAAGAGATAAAAACGCCCGAACTCGATGCACAACTTGTTGCAGAATCTATAGCATCCCGTATCGAAAAGAGAGCTTCTTACAAGGTTGCGATGAAAAGAGCCATCACGAACGCCATGCGCAAAGGAGCACAAGGAATAAAGGTGATGGTTGCTGGAAGATTGGGAGGAGCAGAGATTGCCAGAAGAGAATGGTATCTCAGGGGAAGACTCCCGCTTCAGAAAATAAAGGCGATTATAGACTATGGAACAGCCACTGCGTGGACCAAGTACGGAACTATCGGGGTTAAGGTGTGGATCTACAAAGGAGACGCTGATGTTTAAAGGAGGTAATCGCCATGTTGATGCCGCGAAGAGTTAAATATAGAAAACAACAGAGAGGAAGGATGAAAGGGAAAGCTAAAGGAGGAACTCTAGTTCAATTTGGAGAATGGGGTCTCAAAGCTCTCGAACCTGCGTGGATAACTGCTCAACAAATAGAAGCTTGTAGAATAGCGATGATGAGGGTAATGAAAAGAGCAGGTAAGATTTGGATAAGAATCTTTCCGGACAAACCTTATACGAAGAAACCAGCGGAGTCGAGAATGGGTAAGGGAAAAGGTAATGTCGAAGGATGGGTTGCCGTTGTGAAACCGGGGAAAATACTCTTTGAAATAGCAGGAGTCGATGAAGAAACAGCCTATGAGGCTTTAAGATATGCTGCAAGTAAACTTCCAATAGCAACGAAAGTAGTTCCCCGCCACCATATTGGGGGTGAGGCAGTATGAAGGCTTCTGAACTCAGGAATTACACTGATGAGGAATTGAGGAATTTACTCGAGGAGAAAAAAAGGCAACTCATGGAATTGAGATTCCAACTCGCTATGGGACAGTTGAAAAACACATCCCTTATCAAGCTTACAAAGAGAGATATAGCAAGGATCAAAACCATTCTCAGAGAGAGGGAACTAGGCATAAGGAGGTGAACTCATGCCCAGGAAACGAATGACGGGAATAGTTGTAAGTGACAAAATGGACAAAACAGTCGTTGTCGCTGTGGAAAGATTAGTTCAGCACCCGCTTTACAAAAAATATATAAAGAGGACAAAGAAATATCATGCCCACGATGAGAGAAACGAATGTAGGATAGGAGATGTCGTTGAGATAGAGGAGACCAGACCTTTGAGCAAAACCAAAAGGTGGAGAGTTGTTAGGATCATAAAACGCTTTGAACCAGAAAGAGTAATGAAAGAGAAAGAAGAGATCCAGGATGAGTTGAAAGAAGTGGTTGAGGAAAAAGGAGGGGCTGAATCATGATACAGCAGGAAACCTATCTAAATGTGGCCGATAATTCCGGAGCAAAGAAGCTCAGGGTCATAAGGGTCTTGGGAGGTTTCCATAAGAAATACGGAACAGTTGGGGATGTTGTTGTGTGTTCTGTTAGAGAAGCTATTCCAAATTCTGATGTGAAAAAAGGAGATGTAGTTAGGGCCGTTATAGTGAGAACGAAAAAGGAAATCAGGAGAAAAGATGGAACATATATTAGATTCGATGACAACGCGGCTGTTCTCATTGACAAGTTCAATGCTCCTAGAGGGACTAGAATCTTTGGACCAGTTGCGAGGGAGCTTCGCGAAAAAGGATTTATGAAAATCGTATCCCTCGCACCCGAGGTTTGGTGAGGTGATATGGAGATGAGGATAAAAAAGGGAGACTTGGTTGAGGTAATTTCTGGCAAGGACAAAGGAAAGAGAGGAAGAGTTCTCAGAGTACTTCCTAAGGAGAATAAGGTGATAGTTGAAGGCGTGAATATGGTCAGGAAGCACCAAAGACCTATCCCTCAACTGCGTGAGGGAGGGATTATAGAAAGAGAAGCGCCCATTTACGCTTCCAAGGTTATGGTTGTGTGTCCAGCCTGTGACAAGAGAACAAGAGTTGGTCATAAATTCACTGATGATGGAAAGAAAGTAAGATACTGTAAGAAGTGTGGTGAGATCATTGACAAGGACTGAGGGAGGAATCGGTATGAGATATGAATACGTTCCTCTGAAGGAACAGTATGAAAAAGAAATCGTGCCTACTCTTATGAAAGAGTTCAACTACAAAAATATTCATCAAGTTCCGAAACTGGTCAAGATAGTTGTGAACATGGGAATTGGTGAAGGTGCAAGAAATTACGATCTTATTGAGAAACATGCGAATGAACTCGCAAAAATAACCGGGCAGAAGCCAGTTATTACAAGAGCGAGGAAAAGTATTTCCAACTTCAAGATAAGAAAGGGGATGCCAATCGGCGTCAAGGTCACGCTCAGAGGAGCGAGGATGTACAACTTCCTTTACAAACTTATAAACATCGTTCTGCCAAAAGTGAGAGACTTCAGGGGTCTCGATCCAAACTCTTTTGACGGAAGAGGAAATTATTCTTTTGGTCTGTCTGAACAATTGGTCTTCCCTGAATTGAGCCCCGATGAAGTCAGGAGAATACAGGGTATGGATATAACTATAGTCACAACGGCGAAAACGGATCAAGAAGCCAAAAGACTCCTTGAGTTGTTTGGGATGCCTTTTAAAAGAGGATAATGGAGGTGAGATGAATGGCTAAAAAAGCAATGATAGAGAGATGGAAAAAACCGAAAAAGTATAAGGTTCGCGAATATACAAGGTGCCACATTTGTGGACGTCCTAGAGCAGTTTATCGAGAATTCGGACTCTGTAGAGTTTGTTTTAGGAAGCTCGCCTTGGAAGGGAAGCTCCCCGGTGTCCGGAAGGCAAGCTGGTAAGGGAGGGATGTTACTGTGTGGAGTGATCCAATTGCCGATATGCTAACAAGAATCAGGAATGCCAATATGGTTTTCAAAGAATACACGGATGTACCTGCCTCCAATCTTAAGAAGAAAATTTGTGAGATTTTGAAGAGGGAAGGATTCATTGCTGACTACAAATACATCGAAGACGGGAAGCAGGGGATATTGAGGATTTATCTTAAATACAAAGGTGGGAGAAAAAATAGGGAAAGAGTTATTCATGGAATAGTCAGAGTCTCTCATGCAGGTAGAAGGGTTTACGTCGATAAGGACAATATTCCTAAAGTGAAAAATGGTTTAGGAATAGCCATATTGACCACTTCAAAGGGAGTTCTCACGGACAAAGAAGCACGTCAGCTTGGAGTCGGTGGAGAAGTAATTGCATACGTTTGGTGAGGAGGTGTCATGAATGTCCCGACTCGCAAAGAAGCCTATAGATATACCTCAGGGTGTATCGGTTGAAGTACAGAACAATATTGTTAAAGTCAAAGGGCCCAAAGGAGAACTCAGTCAGGATTTCCTTCCTTACGTGAAGGTTGTAGTTGAAGACGAAAAAGTTTGGGTGAAACCCAATGAAGAAATGGTCAGAAGGAAGTCTGATTGGCGCAAGATAAGGATGTTTCAAGGGACCTACTGGTCACTAATCAGAAATATGATAATAGGTGTTACGGAAGGTTACAAAAAGGAACTCGAGATAGTGGGAATAGGCTACAGGGCTCAATTACAAGGTAATACCGTTGTGATGAATTTAGGATACGCTCACCCCGTCGTTTACCAAATTCCAAGTGATGTGAGAATAGAAGTGCCTGCACCGAACAGAATAGTTGTTTCTGGTATCGATAAGCAAAGAGTAGGTCAAGTGGCAGCCGAGATAAGGGCGTTCAGGCCGCCTAATGTGTACACCGGTAAGGGTATAAGATACGTTGGTGAAATGGTGAGGCAGAAAGAAGGCAAGAAAGCATAAAGGGGGTTTGTTGTATGATAAAGAAGGAGTCGAAGAATGTAAGGAGACTCAGAAGGCACAGAAGAGTAAGAAAGAAAGTTTTCGGTACGCCCGAAAGACCAAGGCTCTGTGTGTTCAGAAGCAATAAGCATATATACGCCCAGATTATAGATGATACCGTAGGCCACACTCTCGTTTCTGCTTCTACACTGGATCCTGAGCTGAGAGAGAAACTTCAGAAAACCTGGAACGTTGAAGCTGCAAAAGAAGTAGGACTTCTTATCGGAAAAAGGGCTCTAGAAAAGGGAATTAAAAAAGTTGTTTTCGATCGAGGAGGTTACAAGTACCACGGAAGAGTCAAAGCCTTGGCGGATGGTGCTAGAGAAGCCGGACTTGAATTTTAAAGGAGGGTGGTACTGTGGAAACACAGGGAGTGATGAAGGAAATTCAATACGAAGAGTTCGAAGAAAAGATAATAGAGATC
The DNA here is from genome assembly GCF_002866025.1 of Thermotoga sp. KOL6. NCBI lineage: Bacteria > Thermotogati > Thermotogota > Thermotogae > Thermotogales > Thermotogaceae > Thermotoga > Thermotoga sp. KOL6. Next base: position 522,158 of record NZ_LNDE01000001.1, on the reverse strand, counting down.
AGAAGAACCTCCAAAGTTACGAAAGGTGGAAAGAATCTCAGTTTCAGGGTAGTTGCCATAGTTGGAAACAAGAATGGTAAAGTTGGTTTGGGAATAGGAAAGGCCAGAGAAGTTCCAGAAGCTATCAGGAAGGCTATTGCAGCAGCGAAGAGAAATGTGATAGAAGTTCCTGTGATCAACGGTACGATTCCACACGAAGTCATAGGGAGACAGGATGCCTCGAAAGTTCTCTTGAAACCGGCTGCTCCAGGTACCGGTATCATCGCAGGTGGAACAGTTCGTGCGGTTGTGGAACTCGCTGGAATACACAACATTCTCACCAAGGCACTCGGCTCCACCAATCCGTTGAATCTTGCCTTGGCAACGATGAATGGTCTGAAAGAACTCCTCGATCCGAAAAAAGTTGCAAAGCTCAGAGACATAACAGTTGAAGAAGTGTACAAAGGAACGAGGAGGGAGAATAATGCCTAAAAAATTGAGAATAAAACTTGTCAAAAGTCCTATCGGTTATTCATGGGATCAGAAAGACACAGTAAAAAGGCTCGGACTCAGGAAGCTTAATCAAGTGGTGATAAAAGATGATGCTCCTCAAATCAGAGGCATGATTAGAAAAGTGAGGCACCTTCTAGAAGTGGAAGAAATCGAGGAAGGAGGTAGTGATGCATGAGACTTGAAGATTTGAAACCAACTCCTGGTGCGATGAAAAAGAGAAAAAGAGTAGGAAGGGGTCCGGGTTCTGGCCATGGAAAGACCAGTGGAAAAGGGCATAAAGGCCAAAAAGCGAGAGGAACGGGGAAAGTTCACCTCTGGTTTGAAGGTGGACAGACACCTCTTCAAAGAAGGCTTCCAAAGAGGGGGTTCAAGAATATAAACAAGAAAGTCTATGCTGTGGTGAACGTAGGAGTTCTTGAGGAAAAGTTTGAGGCAAACGAAGAAGTTACTCCCGAAAAACTCATCGAAAGAAAGATTGTGAAAGACGTGAAGGATGGGATAAAAATTCTCGGCGATGGAGAAATAACCAAGCCACTGATCGTTAAGGCACACGCTTTCAGCAAAAGCGCTATAGAGAAGATAGAAAGTGCCGGTGGTAAGGCTGAGGTGATATAAAATGTGGCAAGCTTTGAGAAATGCTTTTAAAATTCCGGAGTTGAGGAGTAGGATCATCTTTACCTTTCTTGCGTTGATCGTTTTCAGGATGGGGATCTATATCCCCGTTCCTGGTTTGAATTTGGAAGCATGGGGGGAAATTTTCAAAAAAATAGCTGAGACGGCCGGTGTTGCAGGTATTTTGAGTTTTTACGATGTTTTCACTGGAGGTGCTCTGAGTCGTTTCTCTGTTTTTACCATGAGTGTTACTCCTTACATCACAGCGTCCATTATTTTGCAACTTCTCGCCTCTGTTATGCCTTCTTTGAAAGAAATGCTCAGAGAAGGTGAAGAAGGAAGAAAGAAGTTTGCAATGTACACAAGACGTCTCACTCTTTTGATAGGTGGTTTCCAAGCTTTTTTCATTTCTTTTTCTTTGGCAAGATCGAATCCAGACATGGTGGCGCTCGGTGTTACACCGCTTCAATTCACTATACTCTCTACCATATCCATGCTCGCAGGTACGATGTTCCTACTTTGGCTTGGTGAAAGGATTACAGAGAAGGGTATAGGAAACGGGATCTCCGTCTTGATTTTTGCTGGGATAGTGGCGAGATATCCGAGTTACGTCAGGAGAGCTTACCTTGGAGGACTTAACATAATCGAGTGGATATTCCTGATAGCAATAGCCCTCATTACTGTGTTCGGGATCATACTCGTTCAACAAGCCGAGAGAAGGATTACTATTCAATACGCCAGAAGAGTTTCTGGAAGGAGAGTCTATGGGGGAGCTAGTACCTATCTTCCGATAAAGGTCAATCAAGGTGGTGTGATTCCTATTATTTTCGCAAGTGCTATTGTTTCCATTCCTTCAGCGATAGCTTCTATGACTAACAACGAGACTTTGAAAAATCTTTTCAGAGCAGGGAGTTTCCTCTATCTTCTCATTTACGGTCTTCTTGTCTTCTTCTTTACGTATTTCTACAGTGTTGTGATTTTCGATCCAAAGGAAATTTCTGGGAATATACAAAAATACGGAGGATACATTCCTGGTTTGAGGCCTGGAAGACCCACCGAACAGTATCTCCACAGGGTTTTGAACAGAGTTACCTTCATAGGAGCCGTGTTCTTAGTTATAATAGCTCTTTTGCCGTATCTTGTTCAGGGAGCTATAAAGGTGAATGTATGGATAGGCGGAACGTCTGCCTTGATTGCGGTTGGTGTTGCCCTCGACATCATCCAGCAAATGGAAACGCATATGGTTATGAGACATTACGAAGGTTTTATCAAGAAGGGTAGAATAAGGGGGAGAAGATGATGGCTTACTTGGTCTTTTTAGGACCTCCGGGCGCAGGAAAAGGAACTTATGCAAAGAGAATTCAGGAGATTACTGGCATTCCCCATATATCAACCGGGGACATCTTCAGGGAGATTGTGAAGAAGGAGAACGATGAGCTTGGAAAGAAAATAAAAGAAATTATGGAGAGAGGGGAACTTGTACCTGACGAGTTGGTTAACGAGGTGGTTAAGAGAAGGCTCTCAGAAAAGGATTGTGAGAAAGGATTCATTCTTGATGGCTATCCCAGAACTGTAGCTCAAGCACAGTTTCTGGAAGATTTTCTGGACTCTCAAGAAAAGAAGATCACTGCTGCTATTCTCTTTGAAGTACCAGAAGAGGTGGTTGTCCAAAGGCTTACATCGAGAAGAATATGTCCGAAATGTGGAAGGATTTACAATTTGCTCTCTCTCCCGCCAAAAGAAGATGAGTTGTGTGACGATTGTAAAGTCAAGCTCATTCAAAGAGACGATGATAAAGAGGAAACTGTCAGACACAGATACAAAGTTTACCTCGAAAAAACAGAGCCAGTGATAGAATACTATGAGAACAAAGGGTTGCTCAAAAGGGTAGATGGTACCATAGGGATCGATAACGTAGTGTCAAAAGTTCTCGAAATAATAAGGTGGAGTGGTAAATGATAAGAATTAAGACTCCTTCGGAGATCGAGAAAATGAAGCGTGCTGGGAGGGCTGTAGCGATTGCTTTGAAAGAAGCCAAGAAAGTGGTTGTCCCGGGAAAGAGTGCATGGGATGTGGAAAGATTAGTATTGGACGTTTTCAAGAGATTGGGTGTAAAACCAGCTTTCAAAGGTTACAATGGTTACGGGTATGCAACATGTGTTTCCGTCAACGAGGAAGTGGTCCATGGTTTACCCTTGAAGGAAAAAATTTTCAAAGAGGGAGATATCGTATCGATAGACACCGGAGCGGTATACCAAGGTTTCTATGGGGATGCAGCGGTTACTTATGTGGTTGGTGAAACCGACGAAAGAGGCCAAAAGCTGGTGGAAGTTACGAAAAAAGCTCTTGAAAAGGCCATAGAAACTGTGAAACCAGGTATCAGACTTGGGGATTTATCGTACTGTATTCAAGAGTTTGTTGAATCTGCTGGTTTCGATGTGATCAGAGATTACGTTGGTCATGGAATAGGAAGAGAACTCCATGAAGAACCCCAAGTACCAAACTATGGTACACCAGGAACGGGAATAGTCTTGCGGAAGGGAATGACTTTGGCCATAGAACCGATGGTGAGTGAAGGAGATTGGAGAGTTGTTGTGAAAGATGATGGATGGACGGCGGTGACAATAGATGGTTCGAGATGTGCTCATTTCGAACATACCATCTTGATAGCAGAAGATGGAGCGGTTATACTGACCGAGGAGGGATGAAATGGGGAAAGACGATGTTATTAGAATGGAGGGAACTATCATAGAGGCTTTACCAAACGCCATGTTTAGAGTAGAATTAGACAATGGTCACAAGGTTTTGGCACATGTTTCCGGAAAAATGAGAAAACATTTCATAAGATTGGTACCTGGCGATCGTGTCATCGTTGAGTTGTCTGTTTACGATCTTACACGAGGACGAATCGTTTATAGAAAGAAACCAGAGTAACGAAAGGAGTGAAAAAATATGAAAGTGAGAGCTTCTGTGAAAAAAAGGTGTGAACATTGCAAAGTGATTAGAAGGAAGAAAAGAGTGTATATTGTTTGCAAGGTCAACCCTAAACACAATCAGAAGCAAGGTTGAGAAGGAGGGAAATGAATGGCTCGTATCGTAGGTGTCGAGCTTCCCAACAACAAAAAAGTCTGGGTTGCGTTGACTTATATTTACGGAATCGGAAGAAGCAGATCTCTTGAGATTCTGAAAAACACGGGAATAAACCCAGATAAAAAAGTTGGAGAGCTCACTGACGAAGAGATAAGCAAGATTACCAAGTACATCCAAGATCATTTCAAAGTTGAAGGTGAATTGAGAAGCGAAGTCGAAAGAAACATCAGAAGACTCATAGAAATAGGTTGTTATCGGGGAATAAGACACAAACTCGGGCTTCCCGTTAGGGGGCAAAAAACTCGTTCCAATGCTAGAACTAGGAAAGGACCGAGACCGAGTAGAATAAAGACCAAGAAGAAGTCTTGACGAAGGAGGGAAATAAATGGCAAGGAAAAGATCTTCGACCAAAAAAAAGCAAAAGAAACTCAGTTTTGATTATGGAGTTGTCCATATAAAATCCACATTCAACAACACCATAATAACCCTTACTGACAAAGACGGGAACACTCTAACTTGGGCCAGTGGGGGAACGGTTGGTTTCGAAGGAACCAGAAAGGGTACCCCATACGCTGCCCAGTTAGCTGCCGATAAAGTAGCGAGGGAAGCGCTCAGGATGGGAATCAAAAGGGTAGATGTTCTTGTCAAAGGGCCAGGTCCAGGAAGAGAACCTGCCATCAGAACCTTGCAGGGAGCAGGTCTTGAAATAAATCAGATAAAAGATGTTACCCCCATTCCTTTCAATGGCTGTAGACCTAAAAAGAGAAGAAGAGTGTGAGGAGGGAATAAGATGGCGAGATACACAGGACCCGTCTGTAAGCTTTGTAGAAGAGAAGGTATGAAGCTCTACCTTAAAGGAGAAAGATGTTACACCGATAAATGTCCTTTCGATAGAAGACCGTACGCTCCCGGTCAACATGGTCAGAGAAGGAGAAAGCTTACTCAGTACGGAATCCAACTCAGAGCAAAGCAAACTGTCAAGAGAATATACGGTATTCTAGAAAGGCAGTTTGAGAGATATGTTGAAAAAGCTATGAAAAAAGCAGGTGATACTCGTGAAAATTTAATCCAGATCCTTGAAGCGAGACTAGACAACGTAGTTTATAGAATGGGCTTTGCTGTTAACAGAAGGCAGGCAAGACAACTGGTCAACCACGGTCATTTTCTCGTGAACGGTAAAAAAGTAGATATACCCAGTTATCTTTTGAGACCGAGTGATGTGATTGAGGTGAGAGAAAAGAGCAGGGACTTAGAAGTGATCAAAAAAGCGATAGAATTCAACAAAGAAAGGAATATAGTTCCTTGGATAGAGGTTGATTACGAGAATTACAAAGGTATCTTCTTGAGATATCCTAAGCTCGAGGAAGTCACGGATCTTCCAGTTGATCTACAGACCGTTATCGAATTCTACTCGAGGTGATGAGAATGATAGAATTCGTGATGCCGAAAAGATTGAAAGTGGAAGAGGAACGAGAAGAAAGGGATTACTATTATGCAAGATATTCGCTTTCTCCCCTTGAAAGAGGATACGCTATAACCATCGGTAATGCTTTAAGAAGAGTCCTTCTTTCTTCCATACCTTCTCTTGCGATTGTAGGAGTAAGATTCATAAAGCCTGAGAAGTATCACGAATACGATTACATCGAAGGAGTGAAAGAAGATATACTGGATATCATTTTGAATTTGAAGAAAATCCAGTTTCGCGTAAATGTGACTGTCAAAGATAGGGTGAAGATGGAAGTGGAAAAGAAAGGGCCCGGAGAGCTAGTTGCTGGTGATATAAAAACACCTGCTGGTATCGAAGTAGCAAATCCTGATCTCCACATAGCTACTTTGAATTCGAAAGCCGATCTTTTCTTCGAAATTTACGCTGAGGTTGGTAAAGGTTTCGTTCCAGTTTCTGAAAGGGAAGAGAGGCCAGAAGTTGGGTGGATACCCATCGATGGTGTGTTCAGTCCCGTTATGAAAGTGAATTTTCTAACAGAGAACGTAAGAGTGGGAAAGAGAACGGATTACGATAAACTCATTCTCGAAATATGGACGAAGAAATCCATAAAACCAGAAGAAGCATTGCGCAAAGCGGCTGATATACTGATAAATCATTTCAAAATAGTCATGGAGGGTCTTCCGGAATTGAAGATATCTGAAGAATACATAATAACTTCCGAAGAGGAAGAAGAAAGTGTTGTAACCTTTGAAAGCGAGGATCATGAAACCAAAGAAGGTTCTGATGTTCTTAACAAAAAAATCGATGAACTCGAACTTTCAGTAAGATCTCTGAACTGTCTCAAAAGGGCAAAAATAGAAACGATAGGTGATCTGATGAGTAAAACGGAGGAAGATCTTTTAAAGATCAAAAATTTCGGTCAGAAATCTCTCGATGAGGTTAGAGAAAAGTTGAAGGAGAAATTTGGATTGGAGCTCAGGAAGGGGGAATGAACGATGAGACATAGGATGAAAAAACATAAGCTTGGAAGGTACGGAAGTCATAGGAAGAGTCTTTTAAGAAACCTATCTAGAGAGATTGTTGAACACGGTTCGATAGTTACCACTACGGCCAAGGCTAAGGCGTTGAAAACGTTTATGGACAAGCTTATCAGCAAGGCGGTGGAAGCTGCTACAACTGAGGATAAAGCTAGAAGCGTCCATTTGAGAAGGCAGATAAATTCTGTGCTTGGCAGTAGAAAACTAACGAACAAGTTGGTGGATGAAATAGCGAAGAACTATGTTGGAAGGAAAGGCGGATACGTAAGAGTTTTGAGGATAGGTTTTAGAAGGGGAGACGCAGCTGAAATGTCTCTTGTTCAATTAGTGGAGGCATCCAGTCAGGAAGGCTGATGCCTCCTTTTTCTTTCCCACCTTCCTTTCTTTCCAGATAATCCTAGGGGGTGAAAAATTGTCGGAAGAACAGAAAACTATAAGCATATCGGAGCTGGAGTCTATGAACATAAAACAACTCTATGAAATCGCAAAATCTCTCGGAATCCCGCGATATACTTCTCTCAGAAAAAGAGATCTCATCTTTGCGATCCTAAAAGCGCAAACAGAATCTACCGGTTATTTTTTCGGAGAAGGTGTTTTGGAAATACATCCAGAGGGTTTTGGTTTTCTTCGAAGGATAGAAGACAACCTACTTCCGAGCAACGACGATATATACATATCTCCATCGCAAATTAGGAAATTCAATTTGAACACGGGAGATATCATTTCCGGAGTTATAAGAAAGCCCAAAGAAGGCGAAAAATACTTTGCTATGATAAAGATTGAAGCGATAAACTATCGTCCAGTTGAGACAGCGAACGAAAGAGTGAATTTTGACAATCTCACTCCAGATTATCCTAGAGAACGTTTCGTACTCGAAACTGATCCCAAAATATATTCCACCAGGTTAATAGATCTCTTTGCCCCCGTAGGAAAAGGACAAAGAGGTATGATAGTGGCTCCTCCTAAAGCGGGAAAGACCACTATATTGAAGGAGATTGCAAATGGTATCGCGGAAAATCATCCAGATACCATTAGGATAATCCTCCTTATCGACGAAAGGCCCGAGGAAGTAACTGACATAAAGGAATCTACCAATGCCATAGTGATAGCCGCTCCCTTTGATATGCCTCCAGATAAACAAGTAAAGGTAGCAGAATTGACTCTTGAAATGGCAAAACGCTTGGTTGAATTCAACTACGATGTTGTTATTCTGCTAGACAGTTTGACTAGGCTCGCAAGAGTTTACAATATTGTGGTACCGCCGAGTGGGAAACTTCTAACCGGTGGAGTGGATCCTGCTGCTCTCTATAAACCGAAAAGATTCTTCGGAGCAGCTAGGAACACACGAGAAGGGGGAAGCCTAACGATCATAGCCACTGCTTTAGTAGAGACAGGATCAAAAATGGATGAAGTTATATTCGAAGAATTCAAAGGGACAGGAAATATGGAACTAGTTCTTTCAAGACAACTTGCAAACAAGAGAATATTTCCGGCTATCAATCTCCTACTCTCTGGGACACGAAGAGAGGAATTGCTTTTGGACGAAGAAACCTTGAAGAAAGTCTGGCTACTTCGTAGAATGCTTTCTGCTATGACGGAAGAGGAAGGTCTGACACTGATTTTGAACAAACTCGCCGAAACTTCCTCGAATGAAGAGTTTCTGAAGTTAATAGATAAAGAAAAAGCAAGGTATTGATCAGACCAGGAGGTGCTGGATTTGAAGCTAATAGGTGTCGATCTTGGTGGAACAACGTTCTCAGTGGGCTTGGTCAGTGAAGATGGCAAGATTTTGAAAAAAATCACTCGAGATACATTGGTTGTAAACGGGAAAGACGATGTTATTAGGAGAGTATCGGAAGCCATTCTTGAATTGTCTGATGAAGAGACACCCTATGTTGGGATCGGGTCTCCCGGATCCATAGACAGAGAAAAGGGAATTGTGAGATTTTCTCCGAATTTTCCTGATTGGTATAACGTCCATTTGACCGAAGAGATATCGAAAAGAACGGGAAAAAAAGTCTTTTTAGAAAACGATGCGAACGCTTTTGTTCTCGGTGAGAAGTGGTTTGGAGCTGGTAAGGGACACGATCATATAGTTGCTTTAACTCTTGGAACGGGTATAGGCGGTGGAGTGGTGACTCACGGACATCTTTTGACGGGAAAAGATGGAATAGGGGCGGAGCTGGGCCATGTAGTGGTTGAACCCAACGGTCCTATGTGTAACTGCGGGACGAGAGGATGTTTAGAAGCGATCTCTTCTGCAACGGCTATCAGGCGGTTTCTCAGAGAAGGTTACAAGAAGTATCATGAATCCCTTGTTTACAAACTGGCGGGAACACCAGAGAAAGCTGATGCAAAACACCTTTTTGATGCAGCAAGACAAGGTGATAGATTCGCTCTCATGATAAGAGACAGAGTAGTCGATGCATTGGCAAGGGCTATAGCAGGTTACATTCATATATTCAACCCTGAGGTGGTTATTATAGGTGGAGGAATATCCAAAGCAGGAGACGTTTTGTTTGTGCCTTTGAAGGAAAGGGTAATAGACTACATCATGCCCTCTTTTGTGGGAACTTATGAGATCGTTCCGAGTCCACTCGTGGAGGATGCAGGTATCCTTGGAGCGGCTTCCATAATCAAGGAACGAATAGGAGGATGAACCATGAAAGTGAAGATCTTGGTTGATAGTACAGCAGATATTCCTTTTTCCTGGATGGAAAAGTACGATATCGACAGCATCCCGTTGTACGTTGTGTGGGGAGATGGAACTACCGAACCCGATGAAAGAACTCCGGAAGAGATAGAGAGCTTTTACAGGAGGATAAAAGAAATTACCAGTGTACCGAAAACATCTCAACCCAGTGTGGAGGATTTCAAGAAAAAATATTTGAGATACAAAGAAGAAGGATACGATGCTGTTTTGGTCTTCACCATATCTTCTAAACTGTCGGGAACTTATAACTCAGCTGTTCTTGCTTCTAGGGAGGTTGATATTCCCGTTCATGTTGTTGATACATTACTCGCCTCTGGAGTTATCTCTCTCCCCGCACGTTCGGCTCGGGAGATGCTGAACAAAGGACTATCCATTGAGGAAACACTGAAAAAATTAGAAGAAAGGATGAAGAAAAGCGATTTCAAAGCGATTTTTTATGTTTCGGATTTCAACTATCTCGTCAAGGGAGGCAGGGTAACCAAGTTTCAAGGGTTTGTAGGGAACTTGCTTAAAATAAGGGTGTGTTTGCATATAAGGGATGGTGAATTGATACCTTATAGAAAAGTGAGAGGTGACAAAAGGGCAATAGAAGCCCTCATAGAAAAGCTGCGAGAAGATACTCCTGATGGTTCGAAACTCAGAGTTGTAGGGGTTCATGCAGATAATGAAGCAGGTGTTGTTGACCTTTTGAATATTCTCAGGAAAAGTTATGATGTCGTCGACGAAATAATATCTCCAATGGGAAAGGTTATTACAACTCATGTGGGACCTGGGACGGTTGGTTTTGGAATCGAGGTTTTAGAACGAAAAATATGAAAACTCCAACGAACACAAAGATATCACCTATGCTGATGACAAACTTCCTTCCCCATGGTAGATACACGGGAATATAATCGGCAAGAATAGTTCGCCAGGAGAATTCCGTGAACGAACTGTGTTTGAAATCGAGACCTAAGTTGAGAAGCTTAAGAGTGGGTTCCCAGACTGGCATCTTACCTCCATTAACGCTCATAGTGAAGCCATTCATAATGGCACCAATTGTCATGAGCTTGAATCCAGGAAGTTGTCTGTTCAACGCTAGGAAGATTAGAAGTGTCACAAAAGAAATTGGAACGGTGAAGCTTTTCCATGGAAGTAGCTGGAGTATGAAGGGGAATATGAAAATATAGAGTCCTCGATATTTGTACTTCAAGACATTTTTGATATTTCTTGTCAAAAGGGAGAGAATCAGCGCTATTACAAATACATCGATCATCATAGATCTTTCTCCTCCCTCTCGTCGAGTATTTCAAACAGAAGGTCTACGAGTTTTGGATCGAGGACGGTACCTTTCATCTTCATCATGATTTCTTTCGCTTCGTCTCTGGTTAATGCTTTTCTGTAAGGTCTATCGCTGGTTAAAGCTTCGTACACATCAGCAACCGCTATTATCCTAGATTGAAGAGGGATTTCCTCTCCTTTGAGACCGTCTGGATAGCCTGTCCCATCCCATCTTTCATGATGATGCCTCACCCATTTGCTCTCTCTATTTCTGAAGATGTCCACTTCTGCTAGAATCTCTTCTCCCATAACAGGGTGTGATTTTACAACCGTCATTTCTTCTTTCGAAAGAATGGTAGGTTTTTTCAAAATGTGGTCGGGTATCCCTATTTTTCCAATATCATGTAAAAAAGCTGCATTGTAAATCCTTTCCACCATCTTCGGTGAGAAACCGAGTTTTTTTGCCATTGCCCGAGCGAGTTCCGCTACTCTTTCACTGTGCCCGCGAGTGTATTTATCTTTCTCCTCTAAACTCTTTGCAAGAAGCTTTAAATGCTCAAGTTTTGCCTCGTAGTACTTGTATCTGTAGTAGTTTCCTATTTGGATAGACAACACGGCAGCCAAAGACACAGGAATGGCCAAAAGTCCCACGTATTGATAAAGAATGTAAACAACAGCAATCACAGGTATGAGGAGCCCCATGCTCATGACAGGACCTGATACGACCTTCGAAATGGTTTCATGGATACCTTCTCCAGAAAGAATGTAAACAGCAAAGAGAACAAAAAGATTGTTGAAAGAAAAATAAACCAACGAAGAAACTAGAACAACAAAGATGTTCCACACTGCACTTTGATCGGCCAGAGTATGGTACGTAATCCCTGCAAAATAGGAGCTTAAAGCCACCTGTGAGAAATTGAATATGTATCGGCTCACAGGATACTTTTCCTTTGTTATCCTGATCAATTTGTAAGTGATACCAGAAAGTGCACTCAAAAGGGAAGCTTCTAAAGGGTTCAAAAGGAACACCGCTGCTATGTTTGCTATCAGGCTTGCGGATGTCTCTACTTTTCCATGAGTGAATTGAAGGGTTTTTATGCTCAAAACTTCAAAGAGAAAACTTATTAAAAAAAGAAACAAGGTAAACCTGAAATCGTGAAACTCAACGTTTAAAGTTCCAAAAGTCAAAATCGAGCATATGTACAAACTTAAAATTATCAAAGAATATACAAGAAAGATTCTTTCTCTTCTTCTCTTCACCATTTCACTCCTTGCTTCGATATGAAGGAGCAGGGGGGAAACTTTCCGAGAACCGACTATCAGAGGTTACCAAACCCTATTGCTTCCGACGATTGCCAGAAGGGTTCCAAACAAGCTTCCAAGAACGAGGACCACCCTCAGGAGCTTTCTCATGGCTTCCCCCCCTTTCATTGCTTTATCTCAGGTCTTCGCTTGTTACCGGATCTCCGCTTACTACATTTCTTGCTGTTCGGTACTCCGCTTTTCAATCCCCCCTGCCCCTATCCTATTTTAGCAATTTCAATTCCCTTTTAAAAGAGTGGAAATCAAACCCAAGAGAACATCTATGCCCTCGCCAGTTACGGACGAAGTAGGAATTACCGTATAGCCACCGTATCTCGAGAACGCTTCTTTGTGTTCTTCTAGCTTCTTTTTTCTCTCAGATTTCTTTACTTTGTCTATCTTCGTGAGGACGATGGTGAATGGGACGTTCAGACTTCTCATCCATTCTATCATCATAAAGTCACTTTCTTGTGGGGGAATTCTACCGTCCACCAGAAGAAAAACCATTTGAAGAGGCCATCTGTTCACAAAGTAATCTTCTACCAATTTTTTCCACAACATACGTTCTCTCTTGGACACCTTCGCGTACCCGTACCCTGGAAGATCAGTGAAATAATATTTCGAGTTTACAAGATAGAAATTGATTGATCGAGTTTTTCCAGGAGTTTTACTGACGAAAGCGATCTTTTTGTTGAAAATAGCATTCAACAGGGAGGATTTCCCCACATTCGACCTCCCCACGAACGCTATTTCACCTTTCAACGGTGGGGGATAATCACCTGGAACTTTCGATACTTTGACCAATTTCACATCTTTTATGATCATTTTATCACCCTTTTCTATGCTAACATACAGAAGGGAGGTGTACAAATTGAGGGGTTATGTACAAGTTTATACGGGAGACGGAAAAGGAAAAACAACTGCGGCACTCGGCCTTTCAGTGAGAGCCGCTTGTGCGGGCCTGAAAGTATTCATAGGTCAGTTCTTGAAGGGATCTGAAACATCTGAGTTGAAAATAAACGAGTTTTTTTCAAACATAGAGATCGTTCAATATGGTACACCAGATTTTGTTTTTGGAAAACCACGAAAAGATCAAATAGAAAGGGCAAAAAAAGGATTAGACGATGCTCAAAAACGAATTTCTTCAGGAGAGTATGATATTGTTGTGCTCGACGAGCTATGTGTGGCCATACATTTGGGGTTTTTCTCTAGAGAGGAAATAGAGGCACTTCTCAACTCCAAGCCTGAACACGTAGAGCTCGTTATAACGGGCAGATACGCTCCTGAATGGTTAATGGAAAGGGCCGATCTTGTTACAGAAATGAGAGAAGTGAAACATTATTACAAGAAAGGAATTTCCGCAAGAAAGGGAATAGAATTTTGAAATTAGGGGGAGAGCAAATGGTTGTGGAGAATCGTTTATCGGATGGGAAACCAGTGGTAGGAATGGAAACTACTGTGTTCGTTCATGGACTACCAAAAAAAGAGGCATTACTTCTTTTTCAAAAAGCGAATGAGATTTCAAAAAAGATGAATTTTCAACTCGCAGTAGTGGGAATTTTGAGGGGAAGAGTAATTATTGGAATGAGTGAAAAAGAGTTGAAGATGATGATTGAAGAAGGCGCCGAGAAGATCGGAACTAGAGAGATTCCAATTGCCGTGTCAAAAAAATTCAACGCAGCAACTACCGTGAGTGCTACTATTTTTCTGTGTAAAAAATTCGGAATAGAGGTTGTGGTAACGGGTGGAACCGGTGGTGTTCACCCCGGTGGTGTTGATGTCTCGCAAGATCTCACAGAAATGGCTTCTTCGCGAGTCATTCTTGTATCGAGCGGAGTCAAATCTATACTCGATGTGGAAGCCACTTTCGAGAGGCTGGAAACTCTTGAGATCCCAATGGTGGGTTTTAGAACAGAAGAGTTTCCGCTATTCTTTTCTCGAAAAAGTGGATATAGAATCACGAAAGTAGAAAACGTGAATGAAATCGTGCAGCTCTACAAAACGATGAAAGAATTGGAACTCGGGAAAGCTCTCATGGTATTGAACCCTGTTCCAAAGGAACACGAAATACCTAGGGAGGAAATTGAGAGGATCTTGAGCAAAATAGACTTGAAAGTGAGGGGAAAGGAAGTTACGCCTTTACTCCTTGGAAAACTCGTAGAACTCACCGGCGGAAGAACTTTGAGAGCCAATTTAGCCCTGCTTGAAGAAAACACAAAGCTTGCTGGAGAAATAGCTAAAACCCTCGTGAGGGAACAGATCTGTGGTATACTAAACAGTAGAATTTCGTAATCAAACATCGAAGAAGGAGGTCAAGATGATATGAAAAGAACATACCAACCTTCGAGAAGAAAGAGAAAGAGAACACATGGTTTTCTGGCTCGCAAAAGGACACCAGGTGGTAGAAGGGTTCTCAGGAACAGGAGGAAGAAAGGTCGCTGGAGACTCACTGTATGACAGAACGTTTTACCAAAAGGGAACGCCTGAGGCTCAGGAGAGATTTCATAACTCTTTTTAAAGAGGGAGATAGTGTTCAAAATGAATATTTCGTCGTTCTTTTTAAAGAGAATGACTTGAATATTTCAAGATTAGGAATCGTGGTGAAAAAGAAGTTCGGGAAGGCGACCAAAAGAAATAAACTGAAGAGATGGATTCGTGAAATCTTTCGAAGAAACAAAAACAAGATTCTAAGAGGTTTCGACATAATTGTGATTCCAAGGAAAAGATTATCTGAGGAATTTGAAAGAATCGATTTTTGGACGGTAAAGGAAAAATTGTTGAGTCTTTTAGAGAGGATTGGGCGATGAAAAAGTTGCTCATAATGTTGGTTAGGTTCTATCAGAAATACATTTCTCCCCTCAAACCTCCAACTTGCAGGTTTACTCCAACCTGTTCTACTTATTTCATACAAGCGTTGGAAAAACACGGATTTCTGAAGGGCACTTTCCTGGGCCTCAGGCGAATTCTTCGTTGTAATCCTCTTTCCAAGGGTGGATACGACCCAGTACCAGAAGAATTCTCGTTCAAATTGAGGAGGCGGTAGATTTGAGGAGAGTTGTAGCAATACTATTTGCTGTACTTCCCTTGTTCTTGTTTGCAGTTGAACCTATCAAGGTGACCCGTTCGGATGAAGAAATAGTTGTCTTAACTAAATTCGAAGAGTACCATTTCGATCTGAAAAAGGGTATTTTGAAGGATTTCTATACTCTTGTTGATGGCAGAAAACACGTGTTTACTTACGGTAGCGACGGATTCGATGTGTTGGATGAAGGAACTCCTCTAAAAGTTATTGAGGAACCTATAATAACCGGCGAGGGAAGAACTTCTGAAGGATTCTCGAACAAGGTACAGATTGTGTACAATTACGGATTCGTGAAGAAGATTTTCACGATAGAAAACAATGAAAATTACCTTTTCTTTGTAGATATAGAATCCTCTAAACCCGTGGAGATAACACTTCCAAGAGTTTCGCTCGATTCTTCTACCGACAGATACATGGAGAATTATTTCGCATCTTTCAATCCCAAGCTTCGAACTTTGGTATTGATCAAGCACGATGAAGGTTTGAGCTTTGAAGAGACTTTGAAAGTGAGCGGTCACAAACGGATTTCTGTATTCCTAGGACCGAACAAAAGGACTCTCATTAAAAAAGCTTTTCCTGAAGATTATGAATTCCTCATGAAAACGTTGGGAAACGTTCCCGGCTTCAATAAATGGTACGATTCCGTATTTTACGGGTTAGTTTGGTTTTTCTGGTGGCTCAAAGATTTGACGAAGAGCTTTGGTTGGGCAATTGTGTTGTTCACATTGATCGTCAGACTCATTCTGTATCCACTCTATCATGCTCAAACCAAATCACTTATAAACATGAGGAAACTCCAACCTCGCATAGAGGCTATAAAAAAGAAATACAAAGATCCTACCAAGCAACAAGAAGCTCTGTTGAAACTGTATAGAGAGGCAGGAGTTAATCCAGCTAGTGGTTGTTTGATGCTTCTCATTCAATTCCCAATATTCATTCTTCTTTGGTCGGTTATCAGGTACTACGTAGAAGAGTTTGCTTATAGCGGTGGTTTTCTCATTTGGAAAGACCTTTCGGCTGGAGGATTTGCGAATAATTGGCTCTTTTTAGTTATTACCATAGTTGCAAGTTACTATACCACACTCCTCACCAGCCAAGATGTGAGAACAGCGTGGCAAGGTCTCATAATGTCCATCATTTTCCCGTTTTTGTTCGTTGGACTTCCAAGTGGACTCTTTCTCTATTACACAACGAACACTCTGATTCAACTTGCGGTTACTTATTACACTTACAAACGATACAAGATAAAAGGAATCACTACAAGGGAACTCCTTGGTTTGCCTAAAAAGGCATGAGGGGGGATTAGATGAAAAAGGTAGTGGAAAAGGCTTCCACAGTTGATGAGGCTGTAGACAAAGTAGTCGAAAAATATGGCCTTCAGGAAGACGAATACACGGTCAATATTTTGGAAAAGGGATTTCAAGGAATATTTGGTCTTTTCTCTAAAGAAGCGGTGGTCGAGGTTCAGATCAAGAGAGCTTACTTCGAAAGGAGATTGAAAGAGTTCTTGAAGGATATATTGAGTGTAGTAGACCCTGGCGTTCAGTTGTCAGTGAAATCATCTGGAAAGAGTTTTTTTGTGGATGTAAAGAGTGAAAACATTGGAAAACTAATCGGTAGACACGGCAAAACTTTAGGGGCACTTCAGCATATTACAATGATTTTCCTGAACAGATTGAGCGATACGAAGTTGAATGTGATTCTCGATATGGGAGATTATAGAGAAAAAAGAAAAAAATCTCTTGAAAAAATAGTGGAGGAAGCTGTCAAGAAGGCTTTGTCGGAGAAAACAAAAGTAGTTCTCGATCCTATGTTCGCTTTTGAGAGAAGGATAGTTCAC
This sequence comes from Thermotoga sp. KOL6, assembly GCF_002866025.1. Classification (NCBI taxonomy): domain Bacteria; kingdom Thermotogati; phylum Thermotogota; class Thermotogae; order Thermotogales; family Thermotogaceae; genus Thermotoga; species Thermotoga sp. KOL6. The sequence goes on along the minus strand of NZ_LNDE01000001.1, from coordinate 505,283 downwards.
AAGTTGGTGAAGAAATACAAAGGTGTTATAAGCTATTCAATAGGAGTTGAACCTTACAGACGGGTTGTTATTGAATACAACGGTTCAAGACGGGAGGGTAGGAGAAAACATGATATTAAAGAGAGCATATGATGTAACCCCTCATGAAATTTCTACAGATAAGGTGAAAGGGGTTCAAAAAAGGGTTCTTATAGGTCTTAAAGAGGCAAGAAATTTTGTTATGAGACTCTTCACTGTAGAACCGGGTGGGATTATAGACAGGCACTCTCATCCTTGGGAACATGAAATATTCGTTCTTAAAGGCCAACTAACAGTGCTCAATGAGAGTGGTGAAAACATAGTAGAGGAAGGTTATTGCATTTACGTGGAGCCGAACGAAATACACGGTTTCAGAAACAATACGAACTCTGAAGTTGAGTTTCTCTGTTTGATACCCAAAGAAGGAGGAGAGTAATTCTTTTTTAAAATATTCGAAAAAAAAGAGTAGTAGAATACTCTTCGCTGGCGCTTGGGGTGCGTCATAAATCCCGTTTGGGTACGTACCCCAGCGTTTGTATACCAAAACGACAGGAGGTGAACAGTTTTGTACGCCATCGTGGAAACTTCTGGTAGGCAGTACAAAGTGGAAGAAGGGAAGATTCTCTACACTGAGAAACAAACAGATTACTCTCCAGGAGACGAGATCGTTTTTGACAAAGTGGTTCTTCTCCGGAAAGATGATGAAGTGCTCGTTGGGAAACCCTATGTGGAAGGTGCCAAGGTTGTCGGGAAAGTTTTAGAACATGCCAAAGCAAGAAAAGTGAAAACCGTAAAGTACAGACCCAGAAAGAACAGTAAGGTGGAGAAAGGGCACAGACAGTGGTACACGGCCATCAAGATCGAAAAGATAGAAGTATGATAAAAGTGGTGGTTACCGATTCTTTTTTTGAGGTGAAGGGGCATTCTTCGAACGAGGTAGTGTGTGCCTCAGTTAGTGTTCTCACCCAGCATGTTGCTAACTTTTTAAAAGCGGAAGGAAAAGCTGTTTTGGAGAAAACATCAGGCTATTTAAAGGTCAAGTTCAAGAACTTGGATGAGTGTGGTTTGAAGTTGATCGCAGCATTTACGAGATCTTTGAAAGAGATCGAGCGGGACTTCCCTTCTCAAATCAAGGTGGAGGTGATCGTGAATGGCTCATAAAAAAAGTGGTGGCGTTGCAAAAAATGGTAGGGATAGTCTTCCAAAATATTTGGGTGTAAAGGTAGGCGACGGTCAGTTTGTAAAAGCAGGAAACATTTTGGTGAGACAGAGAGGAACAAAATTTCATCCTGGAAAAAACGTGGGAATGGGAAGAGATTTCACGTTGTTCGCTTTGAAAGACGGCAAGGTGAAATTTGAAAGAAAGAACAACAAGAAGTATGTGAGCGTTTATGAGGAGTGAGAAAGTGAACGATATAAAGCGTATCTCTTTCGTTGGAATATTCTCTGCCCTTGCTACACTTGTTATGTTTCTTGAGTTTCCTATATTCCCACAGGCAGCTTTTCTAAAGTATGATCCGAGCGAAATACCTGCCCTCATTGTGAGTTTTCTTTTGGGGCCAAGAGTGGGTATGCTCGTTGTATTGATCAAAGATGTTATCTTTTTTCTTGTGAAATCTGGGGATCCTGTGGGAATAGCTATGAACGCAGTTCTCGGTATGTCATTTGTAGGAATAGCGGGTCTTGTTTATCATAAAAACAAAAGTAAAGTTTCAGCTGTAAAGGGTATGACATTTGCAACGCTCTTCACAACAGCATTCGCTCTCGGCTTGAATGCTTTCATAGTTCCTCTTTATTTCAAAGCTCCTTTTGAACTTTACCTCAGGTTCTTTCCGTTTATCTTGGCGTTCAATCTGGTTAAGTTTGGAATTGATTCTGTGGTGACTCTCTTTGTTTATAAGAAAATCTCCAGTATTTTCAAGTTAGAAACGTTAGAAGGGAGGAGCAACAATGGCTAGGTATTTCCCTGTTCAAAAAACGACCATGATGAAACCGGAAGAAGTAGAGAGAAAATGGTACGTTGTAGATGCTTCTGGAAAAGTCTTGGGAAGGTTGGCAACGAGGATAGCCAAGATTTTAATGGGAAAACATAAACCTAATTACACTCCGTACGTTGACATGGGTGACTATGTTGTTGTTGTGAACGCTGAGAAGGTAGTACTAACCGGTAAAAAACTGGATCAAAAAATTTACTACAGACATTCTGGATACCCCGGTGGGCTCAAAGCGATAACCGCAAAACAAATGCTTCAAAGACATCCTGAAAGACTCATATGGCTTGCTGTTAAAAGAATGCTTCCAAAGAACAAGCTGGGAAGAAAGATGTTGAAAAGACTCAAAATTTATGCCTCTTCTGAGCATCCACATCAAGCTCAGAAACCGGAAGTTATTGAACTGTAAGTTATAAGGAGGGAGAAGAATGGCTGATGTGATTGGTTACTATGGAACTGGTAGGCGGAAAACGGCTGTCGCGAGGGTTTATCTGAGACCCGGTGACGGAAAAGTTAAAATCAATGGGAAAGAATACGAAAGTTTAGCTGATTACTTTAAAAACCCTGCTTGGACGAAGCATGCAATAGAACCCCTTGAAGTTACAAACACTCTTGGAAAGTTCGATCTTGTGATCAGAGTCAACGGAGGAGGTCTTTCTGGTCAGTCTGGTGCTGTGAGATTAGGAATAGCAAGAGCACTCCTCCAGTACGACGAGAATCTGAAACCCACTTTGAAAAAATACAAGATGCTCACAAGAGATCCAAGAGAAGTCGAAAGGAAGAAGTATGGTTTGAAAAAAGCAAGAAGAGCTCCTCAGTTCTCCAAGAGATGATTCCTATCGAGAGGAGAAAATTCGGGGTCCGGAGAACCCGGACCTCTTTTCTTCTGTTCATTCTTAAGGAGTGAGAGAGTGTGATCCCTCGAGAGGTGATCGAGGAAATAAAAGAAAAAGTCGACATTGTGGAAGTTATCTCGGAGTACGTGAATCTCACCAGAGTCGGCTCTTCTTACCGCGCGCTTTGTCCTTTTCATGCGGAAACAAACCCTTCCTTCTATGTACATCCAGGCCTTAAAATATACCACTGTTTTGGATGTGGAGCAAGCGGTGACGTTATAAAGTTCCTCCAAGAGATGGAAGGTATAAGTTTTCAAGAAGCATTGGAAAGATTGGCCAAAAGAGTCGGTATCGATATCTCTGTTTACAAAGAAAGAGGTCCCTCCGACTATGTTAAGTATGTTCGTCTTTACGAGGAGGTATGGAAAAGATATGTAAACGAATTGGAACGTTCAGAAAAAGCGAAAGAGTATCTAAAATCTAGAGGATACACACTGAATGAGTTGAAAGAGATAGGATTTGGATATGTTCCAAGAGGATCAAAAATTGCCCTCGAAGTGGCAAAAAGAATGGGACTAGGAGAAGAAGAAACAGTAAAATACGGATTAACTCTGAGAAAGGGGAATCAGTTGATTGATAGATTCGAAGGGAGATTAGTCATTCCAATAAGAAATGATAGTGGTCATATTGTTGCTTTTGGAGGGCGGATTCTGGGAGATGGAGATCCAAAGTATTTGAACTCCCCAGATACCAAGTACTTTTCTAAAAGAAAAGTATTATTTTTGTTTGATGAGGCTAAAAAGCACGCAAAAGAAGTAGGTTTTTTCGTGATCACTGAGGGTTACTTTGACGCTTTGGCTTTCAAGCGAGATGGTGTTCCCACCGTCGTGGCAGTCCTTGGGTCTAACCTTTCTCGGGAGGCTATTTCGAAACTTTCTGCTTATTCTAAAAATGTCATTCTATGTTTCGACAACGATAAAACCGGCTTCAAAGCAACTTTGTCATCCCTGGAAAGTCTTCTAGAGTATGAATTCAACGTTCTTGTTGCTTCTCCAGAACCTTATAAAGATCCTGATGAACTTTTTTCCAGAGAAGGGAAAGGTTCTCTAAAAAACATGCTTAAAAACTCCGTGGTATTCGAATATTTTCTAGTGAAAGCAGGAGATGTGCTTTTCGACAGAAACAGTTCCACTGGTGTGAAAGCTTACCTTCTTTTTTTGAAAAAATGGATCCAAAAGATGCGAAGAAAAGGATACCTGAAAAACGTGGACAATCTTATTAAGGAAGTGTCTTCTCTTTTACAGATACCTGAGAGTCAGTTGTTGAACTTTTTTGAAAGTGATAGGTCTAACAATATGCTTGTTCACGAGAAGAGGATATCAAAAGTTTACGGTGAAGAAGAAGCATTGGTCTATCTTTTCTTGAATTATGAAGACCTCAGAGAGAAGATCTTGAGCCTCGATTTGGAGGTACTGGAAGGGAACGCAAAAGATTTCTTTGAGAAAATCATGGGTGGCGAAGACCCAAATGACGTGGTAGAGAGTTTCCCAAAAGAGATGAAGGACTGGATTTTCAAAATTTTAGAAGAGATTCCTCCTCCCAAAGACCCGGAAAAGTTTCTCGGCGATATTTCTGAAAAATTGAAGAATCGACGATTAGAAAAGCGTCTAATGGAGATAGATGAGAGGATCAAAAGGAGCCCCTCCGAAGAAGAAAAGCGGATTCTTCTGAGTATGAAAATGGACCTCTTGCGTAAGATGAAAAGGAGGTGATGAGTATGGCAGAAAAGAAGGAAATCATCATGAATGAAAACCAACAAGTAAATACCAAAACGAATTCAAGAGAGGAGAATAAGTTTCCTCCTGAGATAGAAAAACGAATCAAAAAGCTCATCCGTCAAGGCAAAAAGAAAGGTTACATCACTTACGAAGATATAGACAAGGCTTTTCCACCTGATTTCGAAGGGTTCGATACGAATTTGATAGAGAGAATATACGAGGAGTTAGAGAAGAACGGAGTCAATATTGTCGAAAGCGATACAGTAGAGGAAGATACTTCTACCGAAGAACTCGAAGAACTTCTCGAGAAAGAATCCCCAGAAGTTCATGATACTAGCAATGTGAGAGATTCTATAAAAATGTATCTCAAAGAAATAGGGAAAATACCATTGCTTACACCAGCTCAGGAAAGAGAGCTTGCAAGACGTGCCCAGATGGGTGATAGGAAAGCAAAAGAGAAACTCATTACATCAAATTTGAGGCTCGTTGTCAGCATAGCCAAACGTTATATGGGTCGGGGACTTTCGTTCCAAGACCTCATACAGGAGGGGAATATAGGTTTACTAAAGGCGGTGGAGAAATTCGACTGGAGAAAAGGTTACAAATTTAGCACGTACGCCACATGGTGGATCAGGCAAGCTATTACGAGAGCGATCGCTGACCAAGCAAGAACGATCAGGATACCCGTTCACATGGTGGAGACCATAAACAAATTGAACCGGCTCAGAAGGGAATATTATCAAAAACACGGTGAAGAACCATCCATAGAAGAGTTGGCAAAAATGATGGGGAAACCACCTGAGAAGATAAAGGATATACTAGAAGCTGCAAAAGAAACCATATCGCTTGAGTCTCCAATAGGAGAAGACGAAGATTCTTCCATAGAAGATTTCGTAGCTGATGAATCCATACCTTCTCCTAAAAAAGAAGCAATGAGGATGTTGATGCGTGAGGAGTTGGAGAAAGTGTTGAAGACCCTCAGTCCTAGAGAAGCAATGGTTCTCAGGATGAGATATGGTTTGCTCGATGGAAAACCCAAAACCTTAGAAGAAGTGGGCCAATATTTCAACGTGACGAGGGAGAGAATAAGACAGATAGAGGTTAAAGCACTTAGAAAGTTGAGACATCCTTCAAGGAGTAAGTATTTGAAATCCTTGCTTTCACTGATGGATGAAAACGAAGGGTGAGGGAACTCACCCTTCGTTATTTTTTAGAAAACTTAGAAGAAAGTCTACAGGGTTTCCTCTTTTGTAGAGAACGACACTTCCTGATCTTGGATTGTATCTTGGATGTTTCAAGAACGATGAGCTTTTGCTCGGGAAAAGTTCCACCATGGAGTGATCGAACCTGATTTTTTTTATTCCAAGCTCAGCTGCCCTTATTCGCAATTTAAAGTAGTTCAGAAGAAGTTTTACCTCTTCGGGAGGTTCTCCAAATCTGTCTTTCATTTCTTCACGAATATCTTCCAAATCTTCTTCTGTAGCGGAGAAAGCAAGTTTTCTGTACATTCTTAGCCTCTCCACAGGGTTTGGTACATAATCCTCCGGGATGAAGAATCTCCCGGGAGGATTTTCTATCTCGACATTTATGGCTTGCTTCGATTCTACTTGTTCTCCTCTGATCTTCATCACAGTCTCTTTCAACATCTCATTGTAGAGCTTCAAACCAATAGAAACCACGTTTCCATGCTGTTCAAGTCCGAGGACATCTCCTATACCTCTCAATTCCATATCCTTCATGGCGATTTGAAGTCCGCTGTTTGGTCCTGTGTGGGATCTAAAAATTTTCAATCTTTTCAGCGCGTTCTTTGGAACGTTCTTCGGATACAAGAAGTACGCGAAAGCTCTCCGATCACTTCTACCGACTCTTCCTCTGAGCTGATACAACTGGGCAAGTCCGTATCTGTGAGCGTCATCGACAATCAGAGTGTTTGCATTTGGAATGTCCACACCGTTTTCTATGATAGTGGTGCACAGAAGAACATCGATCTCTCCTTGATAAAATTCATGGATCACTTTCTCCATGTTTTTTCTTGACATCCTACCGTGGGCTACCTCGATTTTGAGTTCCGGGAACATCTTCTTCAACTTTGCAAAAACCTCTGGAAGTTCCTCGACTCTGTTGTGAACATAAATCACCTGTCCACCTCTGTTTATTTCTCTCACAACAGCCCCCTTTATAAGATCCTCATTGTATTCTGCAACGTAGATGTGAACAGGTTTACGACCAGGAGGAGGGGTGTTGATAACCGAAAAATCTTTCATTCCGGAAAGAGCCATGTGAAGTGTCCGGGGAATAGGGGTTGCGCTCAGTGAAAGAACGTTCACGTTGAGTCTCATCTTTTTGAATTGTTCTTTTTGCTCAACACCAAACTTTTGCTCTTCGTCGATGATAACGAGTCCTACATCAGCGAATTTCACGTTGTTATTTAGGAGAGAGTGTGTCCCTATTACAACATCTATTTCCCCTTTTTTCAATCCCTGAATTACTTCTTTTCTTTCTCTAGATGTCCTAGAGCTGTCCAACAATTCTACTTTAATTCCAAACGGCTCTAGCCTTTCTTTGAACGTTTCGTAGTGTTGTCTGGCAAGTACAGTTGTTGGTACGAGAACAACAACTTGTTTTCCAGACACCACTGTTCGGAACGCAGCACGAAGTGCCACTTCTGTTTTTCCAACACCTGCATCACCACAAAGTAGTCTGTCCATGGGTTTTTCAGATGCTAAATCTGCTAGCACTTCTTCTATACATCGCTCTTGATCAGGGGTTTCAATGTAGGAAAAAGTTTCTGAGAATTTTTCTTCTAACTCTGGATCACCAAGTAGTGGTATTCCACGTGCTTCTTGTCGTTTCATGTAAAGCTCGACAAGTTCCTTTATTTTGCGTTCGATATTTTCTTTCACTTTTTTCAACGTTTGTTTCCATCTTCCCCTATTCAACCTATCAAGTTTCACTTGAGAAGGATCACCTATGTACTTGTGTACTCTGTCTATCTTTTCCACAGGTACATAGAGAATGGAATCTTCGTATTTTAGCTTCAAATAATCACGCTCACCCAGAACCCCTTTCAAACGAACAATGCCTTCAAAGATAGCCACTCCGTGTTCTCTATGAACAACGAGTTCGCCTTCTGCTATTTCATCCACATCTAAGATAGGAAGAGACTCTTCTTCTTTATTTTGGGGAATGACGAACGTGATGGTTTTTTTGGCCACCTTCTTCAACACCCTATCCAAAACACTCTCATCGAAGAATTTTTCATATTCGTCTCCTAGAAGTTCTTTCATCTCCTTTCGAATTTTTCTAAACTCTTCCAATACCTTCCTATTATCTTCACATACAAAACGAACTTCTGACTTTGCGAAGTCAAGAAGTGTGTTGTCTCCGTATCCATCGATAAACGGAAGTACAACAACTTCATTGGTAGCCTGGAAGGATCTTTGAGTAGCAACGTTGAAAAATCTGATCTCTTCTACTTCATCTCCAAACAACTCAATTCTTATGGGATGATCGTACCCCGGGGAGAAGATGTCGACAATGCCACCTCTTATGGAGAACTCTCCCGGTGCTTGGACTGTGAAAGTACGCTCATACCCCATTCTCACAAGTTTCTCAGGAGGGAGAGTCAGTATCGAGGCCGACCGTATCCTTATGGAATTCTCCTTCAGGAAATTCGGAGAGAACAATTTTTCAGTGAGGGCTTTCAGAGTAGTAACAAGCCTCAGATCCTCGTCTTTTAAGAGTCTCCAGAGGATCTCAATTCTCCTTTTTTTCACATTTGGAGACAAATCGATCTCTTCTGAAGGTAGAGTGTCCCTCGACGGATAGAAAACGTATCCTTTCGTGCTGGAAAATCTCTCGTTTGGGATTAGAAATATCTCAATCATTACTCACCAAGTCTTTCACAATTTTCTTTTGGTCTTCACTAAGATCTTCCAGGGCGTTTGGAAAATTGAGTTTGATTTTGCAAAGAGCCCTTACAACCTTTACTCTAGAGTCGTTCAATCCTGAAGATTCCGCCTTTTCCACTAAAGATAAAGCCTCGAAATACTTTCCCATTTGATAGTATGCGCATCCCATGTTAAAAAGTGCGATCGCATTTTTTGGATCCAGATCCAACGCTTTTTTATAACTCTCTATTGCTTTTGCAAGATAATTCATCCTTCTGTAGATGTTTCCTATGTTAACCCATATCTCCACAGAAGACTCTTTTTCCGCAATCTTCAAAAACTTTTTCAAAGCGGTTTCCAACTTTCCCTCTTTCATCTCAAAATATGCTTCTTCGAATTCATTTGAGCTCAAGTTCTATCACCCTCTTTGTGACGTACACGGTGTCTGAATAGTTCATATCTGGTGTTTTGAAGGTGACAGAAATGGGAATGATTTCCTCAGAAATTGGTTTAACATAAGAGAAACTGAATACCCACAAGTTGTGTTTCAAAAAGTGAGGTTTACCAACCCCACCACCCGATTTGTAACAAAATTCCTTGAAAGAAGATGTTGCATCCTGGTTGGTGTAAAGTTTAACGTTTTTCAATTTGAGAACAGCAAGCTGTTCGGTCGAAAAGGGAGTTTCAGGTGGTACTAGAACACAATATCCTCCTCTATCGTTTATCTGGAAAATTTTCTTTGGAAGAAACTCTTCATCACTGATGTAAATCGTATATTCCCTCGTTTCGTGGGATGCTTCGAAAGGGATTCTACCCCGTGCCTCAAGTAAATCAGAAAAGAGATGTGCAAGGTGAATATCTTCTCCGAAAGCATTTTCCACTCTCACAAATAGATACATCCTATCCGTTGTGATTTTGAAAGAGTCAATGTGAACGAAGATGGGTTCTAACGATTTCAAAATATTGATTTCCACTCTTTTGTTTTTCCAATCCATTCCAAAGAGAAATGGATAATTGTACTCTATATTCACATACTGAGGCATCGAACCTATTTCGTTGAGTGTTCTTCCATCGAAATGAAAGAGTGTTCCGAATAGATCTAGTAGAAGAAAGGAACCATCGTAGAACATTTCGAAGGCCCGGGAAGGAACAGGAAGGGAAATCCTTTGCTGCTCAGAAGAATCAACGTCAGTTATTATGAGAGTGTTACTCCATGCATCCAAAACTATCACTTTTCTTCTGTAAACCTCTGCGTCAACGATCAAAGGTTTACCTTCGATTGGTATCTCTTTTGATACTTCACCATCGTTGATCAGAACAATTCTGTCAACGTCCGCCAAGGCGAATTCTCCTGTATCTAAAACACCTGCTCCTATAGGATGATGAAAATTCGCTACCTTCCTTTCGTTTTTGTAAACTTCTCCATCACTCGATATGAGAAAGATATTACCATCTTTGTCGGTGAATACTTGCTCTGGATGGAAAGAGAGATTTTTCACCGTATAAGTGTATCCATCTGTTATTAAAAGTCGAGCGTTTGGAGGATCTACGATGTATATATATTTTCCAAGAACGGCGATATCCGTCGGCGAGAAGAAATACTCTATTCCATTTTTGAAACCATCCAGATCCCTGAGTTTTTTCATGTAAAAAGAATTCTCTTTTCGGTTTTGAAGGATAAACTCGAGATTATGAACGAGAGAGAGGACTTCCGGTTGATCTGGAACCACAACAAGAAGGTTCTTAAGATCTTCGTAAGCTTCTCTCACTTGTCCTAACTCTATCATAATTTTCGCTCTCAAATACCAAAACTCTGCCAGATCTTCTGCAGGTATAGGTTTGTAAAAGGCCTCCTCCATTTTTTGGGCAGCATTCTTCACACGTCCGTTCGCCCAGTCTATTATTGCTTCTGAAAACATATCTTTCACACTCTGGGTGTTCTGAGAATATATCAGGAAAGGAAGAACCAGCAAAACGATAGAACAAATTTTTCTCACAGTTTCACCTCTTGAACAAGCTCACTTTTCTTTCCGTTCCATTCAGAAGTCTTCGTATGTTTTCGGAATGTCTCAAAGTAGAGAGAACTGCGAGGATGAGTATTAGCATACCTGTGTCATATCCTCTGAAGAAAAATCCCAAAAGTGCTGAGATGTAGAGGCCAACGAGGGAACCGAGGGAAGCATATCTCGTGAAAGACACTATAAGGATCCACACTGAAGTGAATACGAGACCAACAGGCCATGCTAGATAAAAGATTATACCGAGAGTTGACGCAACACCTTTTCCCCCTTTGAACCTCATAAATACGGGGAAATCGTGGCCTAAAACCGTGAATATTGCCGTGAGAGAAATGATTTTTGGATCCTCGGAGACAATCCCAGTCAAAAATACAGGGAAGAATCCTTTCAGGGCGTCAAGCAGGAGACATAGACCACCAATAGCTGGACCCGTGGTTCTTATCGCATTTGTTGCTCCAACGTTTCCACTTCCAATCTTTCTTATGTCAATGCCTTTCAACCATTTGGGTATCAAATAACTGAAAGGTATCGAACCTACAAGATAACCAATTAAAGGGAAAAGCCACCATTCCACGATATCACCTACTCTTTTTGAATTTCAGGAATATTGGGGATCCTTCAAACGAAAAGACGTAATCTCTGATTAATCTCCTAAGAAATACCTTCTGCGGATTTTTGATTTTTTCCGTGTTGTTCACAAAAAACAAGAAAGTAGGTGGTTTCACATCGACTTGAAGTCCAAAAAAGATTTTGAGGCCCTTCGGAAGATTCGTGAAAGCTAACACTTTCTGAAGAGCTGAATTCAGGGCGCTTGATGGGACTTTTGTGGTATAAGAAGAGTAGGCTGTGTTGATGGCGTCTAAGATCTTATCCACGCCCCAACCTTTATTTGCGGATGTGAAAAGAAGGGGGCTGTAATCGATGAAATAGAGCTTTTCTTTGAAAAGTTTCGTGAATTCGTCGTATCTTTTTTCCCTATGTTCCACGAGATCCCATTTGTTGAATACAACAACACTAGCTTTTCCCCTTCTTTCAGCCAATCCTGCTATTCTTTGATCTTGTCTTGTGATACCTTGAGTAGCGTCGAGGACAATTATGACAACGTCTGCTCTCTCTATGCTATCTACGACTCGATAGGTACTGTATTTTTCAACAGTCCTTGGTTCTATCCTAGACTTTCTTCTCAAACCAGCAGTGTCTACGAAGACATATTTCCTTCCATCAATGAGCACTTCGTCATCCACAGGGTCCCTCGTTGTACCTGGTATCGGTGAAACGAGGGCACGTTCTTTGTTAAGGATGGCGTTGAAAAGACTGGATTTCCCAACGTTGGGTCTTCCGACAATGGCCACTTTTATCGCATCTGCGATTTCTGGTTTAGGAGTTAAATCAATGCCTTTTTCTTCTAGCCTTTTTATGACAGTTTCAATTAAAATGTCAAGATTTACATTATGTTCCGCAGAAACGGGGAGAGGATCACCAAACCCCAAACTGCAAAGCTCTGGTTTTACTTCTTTTTCAAATTTCCAGATGTTTTCAGCTTTGTTCGCCACTAAGAGTACATCAACTTGTGATTTTCTCAGAAATTCTGCAAGTGATTCGTCTTCCTTCGTTATACCAGTCTTTCCGTCGACGACGAATAAAACGAGATCCGCTTCTCTAACCATATTCAGTGTAACTTCTTTCATCTTTTTGGAAATAATATCCTGTGGTTTATCGAACACACCACAAGTGTCAACTAGTCTGAAAGATTTACCATACCATTCTACAGTGTCTTGAACGGGGTCACGAGTGACCCCTTCCTCATCTTCAACGATCGCTTTTTTCTTTCTCACTAACTTATTAAAAAGAGTTGACTTGCCAACGTTGGGCTTACCAACTATTAAAACAGTTGCCATACTTCACTCTCCATTCTTCTCCAACAATTCACCTAGGGATTTTTGAGCCTTTTCTTTCTCCACTTTTTTCTTGTACTCTTCTATATTCATACGCTCTTCGTATCTTTTCTCACTCAACAACATCCTACCACCGAAAATCTCGTCTGGATCGATTCTCAAAACGACCAAATTCAGTGTTTCTCCTTCCTTTGGTTCACTGACCAGATGGCTGTTTGGTACAAAGCCCTCCACGTCGTATCCTTCGACTCGTACAACTGCACCAGAGTTCACCACTTTTTTCACGACACCTTTGACGATAGAATCTCTCTCTAGTTCTCTTAAAGCACGTTCCCAAGGATTCTCCTGGGTTCTCTTCATGCTGAGAGAAATTCTTCTGTTTTCTTTATCTATGTTCATTATCTTAACTTTCACCTTTTCGCCAATTTTCACAATTTCCTCAGGATTATCGATCCTTTCCCATGAAATTTCGAGGATGGGAACAAACCCTTCTATTCCTTCTTCCAACTCCACGAAAATGCCTTTTCTCACAACACCAACGACTTTCCCGGTCGTAACATTACCAATATAATATTTATCTTCTATATTTTCCCAAGGATCTCCTTTGGCTTTCCTATAACTCAAAGTGAGTTTTCTATTTTCTTTATCTAAATCAATGACTTCCACTTTTACCAAATCGCCTACTTTTACAACGTCTTCTAAACTCTTTCTGGTGTTTCCCCAAAACACCTCTGAACGAGGTACGAGACCTTCTACACCGGGTTCGAGTCTCACAAAGAATCCAAACGGATGAATCGATACAACCTCACCGGTCACTATTTTTCCGATTGGATATTTTTCCTCTATCTTATTCCAAGGATCTGGCATGAGTTGTTTCAGGCTAAGAATAACATTTTTCTTGTCTTTGTCCATTCTTATGATCTTTGCCATTATGCTTTGACCAGTTTGTAAGATATCCTCCGGAAGTGCTTTTGCGTCATAACTCAACTCGCTTCTTGGGATAAAACCTCTTATCCCTCCTGGGACCTCAACTTCTACTCCTGATTGATGGATCCTTCTCACTTCGCATTCTAAAGTGTCTCCTACCTTTTTCTCTGAAAAAAATTGTTCGATTTTTTTGTCTCGTACTGCTTTTCTCGAGACAATGATCTTCACTCCCCGCCGCGTTTGTACCATATCGAGTATGATAACATCCACTTCTTTTTGAGGAAGGGGTTCATCTCTCTTCAAAAGCGAATGAGAACCCGGAAGAAAGGCAGGAACAACTCCTTTGAGAAGGACAGTGTATCCTCCTTTCACTTGAGACACTACTCTGGCTTTAACGATACTTTTTTCTTCATAAGCCTTTTTCAATTCCTCTAAGGTATTTTTGAAAACAGGACGTCTTTCAGATAATATGGATCTTTCCTCATAATTTAGTTTCAGTATTTGAAGAACGAGAACGTCTCCAATTTTATACTCGGTTATTGGTTTGAGGAGTTCATTTTCAGGCACAAACCCTTCACTTTTTCCACCAAAATCCACTACAATACCATCTTCTTCTTTACCAACAACAGTTCCTTTTACCGTGTCCCCCCTCTTAAACTCTTCGGGTTCGTATTGATCGAGAATCTCATCATTGAATTCCATTGGTTCCATGATCCTTCCCCTCCATCTCTTTTAATTTTCTGATCACATCTTCTATCAGAGAAATAGGTGTGGAAGTCCCACTGAAGACACACACCGTACCATATTTTACTACGTCGTTCGGTAGTTCATCTTGAGATTCTATCCAAAGGGTCTTGGTGTTGTTGGACGCAATTTGAAAAAGTTTCCCCGTGTTGGAACTGTGTTTTCCGCCGATGACAATACAAACGTCACAGATCTTTGAGAGTTTTTCTATTTCCTTCTCTCGTTCGATTGTCACAGGACATATGGTGTTCAGATAGATGACTTCTTCGAAATCGTTCATTTTTATCATTTCTGCAACGAATTTCTTGTATTCTTCGATAGAAGAAGTGGTTTGTGAAAGAAAAACTACTTTCTTTTCGGTTGTTCTGAAAGGTTTCTTCGTTACTATCGCAGGAGTATAACCTTTTAGAGCGATCATCTCAGGATGATTTTCCTTCCCAAAAACAATGATTTTTCCTTTTGAAGAATATTCTTGAGCAGTTTTGAAAAGTCGGTGTACAATGGGACAAGTGAGATCTACAACTTTTGAATAGTTCCTCTTGAGCTGTTCCAATTTATCTTTTGGTATTCCATGTGCTCTAACAGCGAATACTGCGTCAGCATCTTTTGATATTTTTGACACGATTCTCAATCCCTTCTCGATTAAATGGTTCATCACATGTTTGTTGTGAACTATTTCTCCATCTGTTATAACTTTTTTTCCGTTGTTCAAAAGTTCTTCTACTGTTTTTATCGCTTTTTCCACTCCAAAGCAAAATCCCATACTTTTGGCGACAATGATCTTCAAGACTTCATCCTCTCCTCAACGAGTTTTTGGATCTTTTGTAGTACCTCTTCTACGGTCATGTCCGTTGTATCTATTATTACAGCATCTTCCGCTGGTTTCAGCGGTGCCACACTCCTTTTAGAATCTTGCTCATCCCTAGCTATGAGCTCTCTTTCTACCTCTTCTCTCTTAACATTCAAACCTCTTTTTCTGTATTCTTTCAACTTTCTTTCAACACGAGCATCGAGTGATGCTGTGAGAAAAATCTTCAGCGCTGCTTTGGGTAGCACAACGGTTCCAATATCCCTTCCTTCGACCACGATATTCTTATCGTCACAAATTTCTCTCTGAATTCTGACAAGATGTTTCCTTACAACCTCCAATTTCGCAAAACTAGAAGCAAGAATTCCAGCCTCTGGGCTTTGTATCTTTTCTGTGTAATCGACTCCGTTTACAAAAACTCTACCGTTTTTGTAATCCACTTTCAAATTTCTAAGGAGTTCCTCCAATTTTTTTTGGGAAGAAGAGGGTGTCAAACCTTTTTCTTTCAAGTAAACAGCGACAGCACGATACGTTGCACCAGTATTCAAATGCTCGAATCCCAATCTCATCGCCAACAGTTTCGCAATTGTGGATTTTCCTGAGGCAGCGGGTCCATCGATTGCTATTTGAAAACCCATATCAAGCCTCCTCCGCGGTGTCAGTAATTTTGAAGATTTTGTCTAAATGTGTGAGTTTGAAAATTCTCATTATACTCTCTTTCAAGGAGCTGAGGATAAATTCTTTTCCGTTGATCTTTGCATCTTTCAGAATCACAACCAAAGTACCGAGTCCAGCACTGTCCATGTACGAAACAGAAGAAAGGTCCAAAACGATCTTCTTTTTCTCGGTTGATGAAACTAGATTTCTCAATTGCTCTTTCAATTCTGAGGAGTTGTAAGCATCGATCTCACCGTAGACTCTTACAACTATTTTGTCATCCTCTTCTATTCTCTCAAGCTTTAACCCATCCATCTTATCCCTCCTCTACACGTATTCTGAGTTCTTTGAGCTGCTTCTCGTCGACCTCTGAAGGAGCTCCAGTTAGGAGACAAACACCGTTTCCTGTTTTGGGAAAAGGAATGACTTCCCTTATGGAATTCTCACCTGTGATGATACTTACAAGTCGGTCTAAGCCAAAAGCAATTCCCCCGTGAGGAGGCACACCGTATTTGAAGGCTTCAAGGAAAAATCCGAACTTATTCTGTGCTTCCTCTTTGCTTATCCCAAGAAGCTGGAAAATCTTTTCTTGTATTTCCCTTTTGTGTATTCTTATGCTCCCTCCTCCTACTTCATAACCGTTTATAACGATGTCGTAAGCCTTCGCACGAACCTTTGTGTGGTCACTATCCAAAGTTTCTTCAACAGGCATTGTGAAAGGATGATGACGTGCAACAAACCTTTCCTCTTCTTCGCTCCACTCGAAGTATGGAAAATCGATCACCCAGAGAACGTCGAACCCTTTCGCCAAGTGAGAGAAATGCTCCTTTCCGATTTCCAATCTGAGCGTTCCGAGTGCCTCGTTGAGAAGAGCCCTATCTTTATGAGCTGCTATCAAACAAACATCTCCTTCTTTCATTCCAGCTTTTTCTGCTATTGTTTTGAATTCGGATTCGAGATGTTTCAAGTGAGGTGAAGAGAGTCCGTTTTCGATTTTAAACCAAAGAAGTCCTCCAAGTCCCAATTCTTTAGCTCTTTCCATTAACTCGTCTCCTCTTTTTCTGCTCATCTCAGGGGCAAAATTCGGCACCACGAAACCTTTAACGCTTCCACCTTCTTCTAAAACCTTTCTTATTACTTTGAAGTCCGTTCCTTCGAAAGCATTGCCGAAGTCTTGAAGTTCCATACCGTATCTTCTGTCTGGTTTATCCGTTCCGTACTTCTCCATTGCTTCGTGGTAGCGCAGCCTGTCAAACGGAAGAGAAAGATCCACGTCTAAGACCTCTTTGAAAACTCGTGCTATCATTCCTTCACTCACAGAGAGCACATCCTCCACATCGACGAAGGACATTTCCACATCAACCTGTGTGAACTCAGGTTGTCTATCTGCTCTCAGATCTTCATCTCTGAAACATCTTACTATTTGAAAATATCTATCGAATCCTGAAATCATGAGAAGTTGTTTGAACAACTGTGGAGACTGAGGTAAGGCATAAAACTTGCCTGGCCTGAGTCTGGAAGGGACGAGGAAGTCTCTTGCCCCTTCCGGAGTACTCTTCGTAAGAAAAGGTGTTTCTATTTCCAGAAAGCCCAATTCATCGAAATAGTTTCTTATAGTTCTGGTCACTTTGTATCTCAAAATTATGTTGTTTTGCATTCTTTTCGATCTCAGGTCTATGTAACGGTACTTGAGTCTCATTTCTTCTTTCGGATTTTCATTGGGATAGAAAGGAAGAGGTTGAGCCGCAGAAAGAATCTCTATTTTTTCAGCAACGACTTCTATCTCACCGGTGGAAATATTGGGATTCTCTGTTCCTTTCGGTCTTTTTCTTACCGTCCCTTCAACCAGAATAACGGATTCGCGTGTGAGATCATCTATTACTTCGTAGGCTTTGCTGTTCACATCGCAAACAATCTGTGTTTCCCCATACCTATCTCTTAGATCTACGAATCTTACACCGCCGAGATCTCTGATTCGATCCACCCAACCACAAAGTTTCACATGTTTTCCTTCGTCCCGCACTCTGAGCTCGCCACATGTATGGGTTCTCAACATGTTGTCCCTCCTTCAGGATCGGTTATAATAGCAGTTATTAAATACGATGGTACTACTTCGAATACATCAGTATCTTCAAGTGCTCTGGATCCAAATTTATAAGGATCCGCTATCACTAAGAAAGGTTTCTTAAGCTCTCTACAGAGAACCGCAAGAACTGAGGAACCTATCTTGTTCAAAACGTTACCGCTTTCGTCCACGTAATCCGCTCCCACAGCACACAGATCTACTTTTTTCAAAATTTTGTACGCGAGAAGATCATCGATTACTTCAGCTCTTATCCCTTCTTTCTGTAAAGATTGTACCAGTACTTTTCCCTCTCCACCGGGACGTGATTCTAGAACGAACACAAATAGGGGCTTTGCTTTGAGAAAGACTTGAAAAAGAGTTTTACTGTTGCTCAAAGTGAGTATCTTCTTGCTCTTGAAGAAAGAAGCAGCGTATTCAACTGTTCGATTGAAAGAAGCTTTGATAGACATTCTGAATTTTTTCAATTCTTCTTTAGAAGGATTCTTTTCTAAAAAAGAAGCGACTTTTTCTAGAACTGCCATAGGTTTTCTCGCACAAAAGTTTCTTATATCCTTCACTATTTCGTTTGGAAGTAGTTTTTCATGATTCTTCTCAATGAAATCAAGAAGTGATTCTTGTACTTCTTGAGAACCTTCGACGTTCATTCGATATAAGAAATCTGAAACTCTTCGCACCTTATTTCACCTCTATGAATATTGTATCCCAATTTTCTTCTCATTCAAAAAATATTTATTGTAAGGAGCGTTTTTTCTCTGTAAGAGCTTTTTATCTAAAATTATTTGAAATTAACACAAAAAATCTTCAAAAATCTTGTGTTTACAACCTAGTTCACTAGTGTTATAATTTTCTAAAACAGAGATTAACACGGAGGTGAAATGATGAAAAAAAACGAAATATTGAAATGGCTAGATTCAAACCCCACGATACAAGAGTTAAAAAAATTTGCTAAGAGTTTGGGTCTCAGAGTAAAGAAGGCTATGAAAAAGAAAGAAGTAATAAAACTCATAAGAGATCATATAGAAAATCTCTCAGGCGTGACAAGCGCTTCTTCTGGAACCACTCCTTCCAAGATGAAAGAGATCAAAGTAGATCTAACCCTTCCAAGAACCTATAACAAAAACAAACTCGTTTTAATGCCTGTTAATCCTTACGTTGTATTCGCTTATTGGGATTTTGATAAAGAAACATACCACATGATGAAACAAAAGTCAAAAGAGGGAAGAGCGATTATTAGACTCTACGATGTGACTTTCATAAGGTTCGATGGCACGAACGCACACAGAATATTCGAATACAGGCTCGATGAAGCAACGTTGGAAGCAGCCAACTTTTACTTTCAGGTTCCTATGCCGAAAGCAGACTATCTCTCAGAAATGGGATACATTGATGAAGAGGGAAAATTCGTTCCGGTTCTGAGATCCAACGTGGTAAGGACGCCAGCAGCGTCACCGTCAACCTCTTCGAGAGAAAGATGGTACAGCCTGAAAGATAAAAAGAGAAGAGTGGTTCTTTCCGAAGGTTCTCTCATAAAACATGTGGAGAAATTAAGGGGAGTGACTTCCCCAAGTAATCCATCGGGCCAAGGGATAATGTGGGAAATTTTCAGGAGTGGGAGGTAATCTTCTTATGCGAGGGAAAATTTTAATATTTCTTCACGCTCATCTTCCCTATGTTCACCACCCCGAACACGATCATTTTCTAGAGGAGAGATGGCTTTTTGAAGCGATAACGGAAACTTACATACCCCTTTTGATGATGTTTGATGAAATAAAAGATTTCAGACTCACAATGTCCATCACCCCTCCATTGATGGAAATGCTTTCTTCCAAAGATTTGCAAGAGAAGTACGAAAGGCACATGAAAAAGCTCATCGAACTTTCAGAGAAAGAGATTGAAAGGACGAAGTCTGAGCATCCGAGAAAGCACAAAATGGCAAAATTTTACAGAGAGCACTTTCAGAAAGTTTTGGACGTGTTTCGCTCTTACGGTGGGAACATATTGGAAGGGTTCAAAAAATATCAGAAGGCTGGTAAGCTGGAAATAGTAACTTGTAACGCCACTCATGCTTTCCTGCCGTTGTACCAAATGTATCCTGAAGTGGTGAATGCTCAAATAGCTGTTGGTGTAAAGAACTACGAGAAGCATATGGGACAACATCCAAGGGGCATTTGGTTAGCGGAAAGCGGGTACTATCAGGGGTTGGATCTCTACTTGGCGCAAAATAACTTAGAATACTTTTTCGTTGATTCCCATGCGTTTTGGTTCGCCGATGAACAGCCAAGATATGGTGTTTATCGACCTGTCATGACACCGAATGGAGTGTTCGTTTTCGCAAGAGACCCTGAGTCCAGTGAACAAGTGTGGAGCGCAACAGTTGGCTATCCTGGAGATTCCAGGTATCGAGAATTTTACAGAGATATCGGTTTCGACAGAGAGTTAGATTATATAAAAGATTATATAGATCCTTCGGGTGTGAGGGTGAACACGGGAATAAAGTATCACAAAATCACTTCAAAAAGCCTCGATGTTTCGCAGAAGGATTACTATGATATAGATGAGGCCATGGAAGCAGTTGAAGAACACGCGTGGGATTTTCTTCATAAGAAAGAGAGGCAAGTTGAAAATCTGATGAATGTGATGGATGTAGAACCTGTTATCGTGGCACCTTTCGATGCGGAACTTTTCGGACATTGGTGGTTCGAAGGGGTTCAATTCTTGAAAAGATTCTTTGAGCTTGTAAACGAATCCAGGCTTCTGAAGCTCGTCACCGCTTCTGAAGTCGTAGACAGTCTCGAAGAGGTTCAGATAGTAACCCCAGCGGATTCCAGTTGGGGAGCAGGAGGTTACTATGAAACTTGGTTGAACGGGACAAACGATTGGATCTACAGGCATCTTCACGAAATGATAGAGAGGATGGTTGATTTATCTAGAAAGTTCTACAATAGTGCAGATCCTCTAGTTGAAAGGGTTCTGAATCAGATGCTGAGAGAGCTCTTTTTGGCTCAATCGAGCGATTGGGCGTTCATAATGACCACGAGGACTAGTGTGGAATACGCAGTGAACAGAACGAGGCTGCATATAAAAAGATTCTTGGACCTTTACGATCAGCTCGTGAGTGGGAGAATAAACGAAAAAGTCTTGGAGTATTACGAATGGGTGGATGCCATATTTCCTGAGATAAATTTCAGAGTTATGGCGAGGGATGTCATTTGAAGACATCTTATTACTTGAAAAAACATAACATAAAGCTTAAAAAACACTTGGGGCAGGTTTTTCTGTCGGATGATCGTGTGGCAAGACGTATTGTGAGAGAAGCGAAAATCACTCCTGAAGATTTGGTTGTGGAGATCGGAGCCGGTGCAGGTACATTAACTGAAGAGTTGGCAAAGACTGGAGCGAGGGTTATTGCATACGAAATAGATAAAACCCTTTCTCCTATTCTCGAAGAGAGACTCTCGAAATATTCGAATGTGGAAATAAAGTATGAGAATTTTCTCGAAGCGAGGGATATTCCCAAAGGAGCAGTATGCGTTTCCAACATCCCCTATAACATAACAGGACCGATAATAGAAAGAATCATAGAGCTGGAGTTTAAAAAAGGTATCATCATGGTTCAGAAAGAAGTAGGTGAAAGAATCTTAGCACAGCCTGGAAAGAAGGTGTTTGGATATCTTTCCGTTGTTGTTCAGGCCTTTTACGTAGTCAGAAAACTTTTTGATGTCTCGAAATCTCACTTTATACCAAACCCAGAGGTAGATTCAACGGTTATCGAGATGACAAGGAAACAGACCAATCTGTGTTACTCGAAGTTCAGAAAGTTCGTCTCCATGATTTTTGCCAAGAAAAGGAAAACGCTTAAAAACAATCTAAAACCGTTTATCTCGATTTTCGAAGGCGTAGATCTTTCAAAGCGGGCCGAACAACTTTCAACGGAAGAAATCATAAAACTCTATGAAATGTGGAGGAGGGGAATTGAATGTTCAAAGGAGTAATCGCAGCAATTTGGGATATGGACGCGCTGGGGGAAGTAAAACCGAACGTCGTATTTCTCTTAAAAAGTGATATATTGAATTTAAAATTTCACATAAAAATATTGAAAGACAGAGAAAAAACGGTCTTCGTGGATATGGATTTTGTAGAAGGTCTAGGGGAAGGAGAAGAAGCAGTTTTGTTCGTAAAGAAATCTGGTGCTGACGGTATCATCACAATCAAACCAAAAAACTACATGGTTGCCAAAAGGAAAGGAATTCCAGCCGTTCTCAGATTCTTTGCTCTTGATTCAAAAGCTGTTGAAAGGGGTGTAGAGCAGATTGAATCTCTCGACGCCGACGTTGTGGAGATTCTGCCGGGGCTTGTTGCACCGAAAGTGGCCAAAAAGTTACCCGGCAGAACGATAATTGCCGCCGGGCTTGTTGAAACCGTTCAGGAAGCCCAAGAAATTTTGAAACACGTCAGTGCGATCTCTACAAGCTCAAGAAACCTATGGAATCTGACGTTGCAACCATGATGCATTTTTCAGTTGAATATTCTACATCTTTTAGATTACTCAGAAATTCCTTTATATCCGAGGAAAATGCACCCGGTTGATACCAAAACTTTCTGAATCCAGACTTATAGGCCTTTTTCGTCTCTTCTAGGGCAACGTTCGGCGGAACAACGAACACTATTACGTCTACATCCTTCGGTAGTTTTTCTACACTTTTGTACACTTTCAATCCTTCTATTTCTTCGTATTTGGGATTAACCGGTAAAACTTCGTATCCTTTCGATATTAGATCTTTCAATATGATGTTTCCGTACTTTCTGGGATTAACCGTTGCCCCCACCAGCGCGATTTTCTTGAAATTTTTGGGATCCATTTTCTAACCTCCTTACGGTCCTTGTTACAACAAGGTTTGCTCCTGTTCCAAAAAGGTCTTTTAAAACAACGTCACCTGCTTTAACCGGTGCTTCTACTTTTACTTCTTTGACAATCTTCATGAGCTCTGGAATGAATCTTTTCGGGATCGGTTTGTCCGTTTTTACAGAAGCGAGCGGTAATTCGCCGTTTAGCACCCTTATACTTGTTGGAACGACTCTTTTGGGATCTTGTATTTCGTCTTTTGCGTATTCAAGACCTCTTGGACATTTGTTCCCCGTTATAGATTTTATATGACCATCATCAGTTAGCTCTACCTTAATTTTACACCCTATTGGACATTGAACGCAAACAACATTTTTGAACATATCAATCCACCTCCTCTACGGACACCACGATTTCATCGAGTCCTGTGATATTTTTTTCCGGAATTTTCACTCTCAACATTTCACTTGGAACGATATCTTCGAACACCTTTTCATAAGTACCCACCATCAACCTACCTCTCTCCATTGGTTTTTTCACTCTCAGATAAAGAGTAAGGTTATCAACTGGAGAGTACCAAGTGGGATGTACCACCATAACGTTTTTACCGGGTTTCACGGGAATTCTATGGTCGAAAATCTCACCTTTTGCGAGCATGGCAGCGTATCGACCAGCAGTTTCACCTTCGTAACTGACGTAATCGACGAGATCGAATATAACGGTACAGTTCCCTGCAGAAAAGATCCAATCCTCAGAGGTTTGACCTATATTGGAAGTTGCTATACCTTTGGAGGTGAGATTCTTTATCACTAAGTTTTCTATTAGTTCTACTTGAGGAATGAGACCCACCGAAAGAACAAGTGTATCCACCTTAAAGATTTTTTCGGTACCAGGGATCGGTCTATATTGTTCGTCCACCTTTGCGACGACAACTTCTTCCAGTCTTTCTCTTCCTCTCACTTCAACCACCGTACTGGAAAGATAGAGGGGTATGTTGTAATCTTCAAGACATTGGATCACATTTCTGAGGAGCCCGCCGGCGTACGGAAGACGTTCGACTACCCCTACAACTTCCATTCCTTCAAGGGTGAGTCTTCTTGCCATGATAAGGCCTATATCTCCTGAGCCGAGTATGAGAGCTCTTTTTCCTGGAAGGCGATTCTCTATGTTTATGAGTCTTTGAGCGACACCCGCCGTGAATATCCCAGAGGGTCTATCTCCAGGAATCATGAGATTTCCGAAGGGTCTTTCCCTTGCTCCTGTTGCATACACCAGTGCTTTGACCCTCACCTCTTCAATACCATTTTCTGTAACCACGATTACTTCTTTGTTTCCAACACTCTTTACGTAAGCGTTAGTCAGGACTTTTATTCCCAATTTTTCCATTTTTTCCTGGAATCTTTCTGCGTACTCTGGGCCTGTGAGTTCTTGCTTAAAATAGTGGAGACCAAATCCATTGTGTATACATTGGTTCAGAATGCCACCAGTTCTTTCATCTCGTTCGACAAGGAGAACTTCTGCTCCCTCTTCTTTTGCTTTCAAAGCAGCTGCCATTCCGGCGGCTCCCGCCCCTATTACCATCACATCTACCTTCATTCTCTCACCTTCCCATCTACAACCCAACTGTTTTCCGACTTCATTCTGATCTCAGACATATCCACTTCTAGTTCTTTCTCGAGTATTTTAAGGATTCTCACCATGCAAAAACCTCCCTGGCATCTTCCAAACATTGCACGGGTTCTGAATTTTATTCCATCGAGTGTTCTTGCTCCTCTTCTTATTGCTTCCACAATCTCTTTTTCTGTAACTTCATTGCAGAAACAAACTAGTCTTCCTGCACGTGGATCTTTTTTTATTTCCTCCTGCCATTTTTCTATGGGAAGAGACGAGTAGTGTGGTATTCTCTCTCTCGTTGGATCGAAATCTTTCTTCTTGATTAAGGGGAGCTTCATTTTCTCTTGAATGAGCTCTTCTACAACGTATTTCGCTACAGCTGGAGCGGCTGTGAGTCCTGGAGATCTTGTGGCGATGACGTTCACAAAATTTTTTACCGTATCACTGGCTTTTATGAAGAAGTCTTTTTGAGGGCTCTCCGGTCTGAGTCCTGAAAAGGTCTTCACGGTGAGTGAGAAATCAAGAGATGGAACGAGTCTTTTGGTGAATTCTCGGACTTTTTCCAAGCCTTCTTTTGTGGTGATAGGTCTATCTTTCATATCTTCTGGAAGATCTTCAGCAGTTGGTCCGAGCAATATGCCACCATCTACAGTTGGAAGAACGAGAATGCCTTTTGATATCTTTGTTGGAGTAGGGAATATAACCCTCCTCACCAGACCTTGGAGCTTCTTGTCAAGGAGTATGTATTCTCCTTTTCTGGGATGAAGGGGAACGTATTCCGCACCAGCCATTTTCGAGATTTCGTCTCCATGAAGACCTGCACAGTTTATAACTACGTCCGCATGATAATGAGATTTATTCGTTATGAGTTCAGTTATCCTTCCATTAGATTTGACGAATCCTACCACTTTTTCACCGAGGATCAATTTTAATCCATTCTTCACTCCGTTTTCCACAGCGGCAATGGCGACCATCCATGGTTCCGTTATACCTGCCGTTGGTGCGTACAAAGCGTACTTGATCTCTGGATTCAAATTTGGTTCCATGGACAATATTTCGTCTCTTTCTAATATAGTGAGCCCTGGTACACCATTTTCCTCACCTTGTTTAAGGAGTTTCTCTAACTCCTCCAATTCTTCTTCGTTAAAAGCAACGACGAACGATCCAATTCTCTTGAAGTCGAAATCCAATTCCTTAGAAAGATCTTCGTACATCATGTTTCCTTTCGCACAGAACTGGGCACGAACACTTCCAGGTGGGTCGTCATATCCTGCGTGTACAATGGCAGAGTTTGCCTTCGTAACACCCCAACCTACATCAAGATTTTTCTCGATGAGAATCACTTCCACGTCGTACTTTGTAAGCTCTCTTGCTATGAGAGATCCAAAAACACCTGCTCCTATAACGACCACTCTCAAGGTTTCCACCTCCTCTTTCAAAGAAAAAAGAGCCACATCCCACTTTGTGGGACATGGCTCTCTCTTTCTCTCTTGTATTATATTAAATTCCACAGCTCTTCACAACTTGTTGACTTCGGGGTTTGTAGTCAACAGTTACATAATCACCGTTTTTCCCAACCCAATGCTCTTGCAACTGCTTCTTTCCACCTTGAATACAACCTCTCTCTCTCTTCTTGAGACATAGAGGGTTCAAATCTCCTATCTAATTGCCAGAGTTGTGCGATTTCGTTTTGATCTTTCCAGTAGCCAACAGCTAGTCCTGCAAGGTACGCTGCACCCAAAGCAGTTGTTTCGTTCACAACAGGTCTTTCAACGGGGACACCGAGTATATCCGACTGGAACTGCATCAAAAAGTTGTTCACGACAGCGCCTCCATCGACTCGAAGAGTTTCGACTTTTATGTTGGTGTCTTTTTCCATAACTTCCAAAACATCTCTTGTCTGGTAAGATATAGATTCCAGCACGGCTCTGACAATGTGTTCTTTTGTTGTCCCCCTGGTGATACCTATGATCAGACCCCTTGCATACATATCCCAATAGGGTGCTCCTAGACCGACGAAAGCGGGCACAAAATACACTCCTCCGTTATCCGGAACTTTTGTAGCAAGTTCTTCCGTTTCTGCAGCATTCGATATGATTTTCAAACCGTCTCTAAGCCATTGGACAGCTGCTCCTGTTATGAATATACTACCCTCCAGAGCGTAATAGACTTCATCTTTTATACCCCAAGCAATGGTTGTTAGGAGTCCTTCTTTGGATTCGTATGCCTTCTTTCCTGTGTTCATCAGAAGGAAACATCCTGTTCCATAGGTGTTTTTGACCATTCCAGGTTGGAAACATGCTTGACCGAAGAGAGCCGCCTGTTGATCACCCGCGTCTCCTGCAATGGGTATTTCGACTCCGAAAAGTTCTTTGCTTGTGTAACCGTAAATGTAACTCGATGGCATCACCTGGGGGAGCATCGCTCTGGGAATATTCAACAGCTCAAGAATCTCGTCATCCCAATCAAGTTTATGGATGTTGAAAATCATGGTTCTAGAGGCGTTGGAGTAATCTGTGACGTGAACTTTTCCGCCAGTGAGATTCCAGATAAGCCATGTATCAACGTTTCCAAAAAGAACCTCACCTTTTTTTGCCTTTTCCCTGATTCCTTCAACATTGTCGAGAATCCATTTGATTTTCGTTCCGGAAAAGTAGGCGTCTATCACAAGGCCAGTTCTTTCACGGATGAAATCTGAGTATCCTTTCTCTTTTAACTCGTCACAGATAGGAGCGGTTCTTCTACACTGCCATACAATGGCGTTGTATACCGGCTTTCCAGTGTTTTTATCCCATACGATGGTAGTTTCTCTCTGGTTCGTAATACCTATCGCGGCTATTTCCTCTGGCTTGATGTTTGCCTCTTCCAGAGCTTTTTTAGCGACTTCAAGTTGTGATTCCCAGATTTCTAACGGATCGTGTTCGACCCATCCTGGTTTAGGATAGATCTGCTTGAATTCTTTGTTCACCTTTGAAAGGATGTTCCCTCTTTCATCAAAAACGATGGCCCTTGAACTTGTTGTCCCTTGATCGAGAGAAAGAATGTACGCCATCCTCATCCCTCCTGGAAAAGTGAAAAACCCCAGGGAAATATCCCCAGGGTTCTCTCTACTCTCTGAAGGAAATTTTACCAGAGATTGGGTTAAACTTTAAACTTTTCCACGTCTTTTTTCAATTCCCCCGATAATCTTCTCAACTCTTCACCTATTTCCGCTATTCTTTTCGCCGCTTTTTCCTGTTCGATGATGTTGGTGGACACTTCTTCTATCTCGTCCGCAACAGTTGTTGTCGTCTTTGCCACTGCATCGAGGGCACTGCTCATCTCTTCAGAAGCAGCGCTGAGTTCTTGAGCGCTCGCTGCTATTCCCTCAATGCGTGTGGCGAGATCTTCTATTTTGTTCACAATTTGGTTGAAGTTCTCGTACGATTCTTCTACGAGATCTCGTGCAACACTTGTAAGTTCCACATTCTTTTTGGACATCTCATTCGTTCTTTCTACACCTTCTCGAATGCTACCTAATATCTGGCTGATTTCCTCAGTTGCTCTTTGGCTTTCCTCGGCAAGCTTTCTGATTTCATCCGCTACTACGGCGAATCCTCTACCTGCTTCTCCTGCGCGTGCTGCTTCTATTGCTGCGTTCAGAGCAAGCAAATTCGTTTGTTCTGCTATTCCCTGGATCGTCCTCACGATCTCTTCTATATTTCTTGCGTTTTCCGTGACTTCCAATATAACTTCCGCTGTATTTTTGGAGTTCTCCGATACATCCTCTACTTTTTTCACGGCATCTTCCAAAACTTTTTGTCCGTTCTTTGCAAAATGTGCTATGTTGTCCGCGTTTTCCGAGATTTCCTGAATCAATTTCGAAATATTCTGGGAATTTGCAGAAACTTCTTCCGAACCGGATGTAACTTCTTCGATTGAGGCAGACGCATTCTGTACTTCTTTACTTATCGTTTCGGAAGCTCTGGCGATTTCCTCAAGAGCTCCTCTCATTTGTTGTGAAAGCGCGAACGTCTCTTCTGAGACTCTTTCAATTTCATCTTGAGATTCGTCTATTTCAGAAACGATTTTTCTCAGGTTATCTACCATTTCGTTCAAACTTTTTGCGATAATACCAAATTCATCTTTTGATTTCACATCGACTGAAACAGAAAGATCTCCACTCGCAACCTTTTCAATCGAAGAAAGGATCGTTCTTGTTTTTCTTGAAAGGACTCTCCCGTAGAACAGAATAACTCCGATCACGACAATACCGATTATGATGACTATCAATGTACCTTCCCAAACGAGAGAATTTACCGTTGTCTTCACATCGTCTACGTATATTCCCGTTCCAACGATCCAATTCCAAGGTTTGAAAAGTTTCACATAAGATACTTTAGGTTGCGGTTTGTCGCTTCCTGGTTTGGGCCAGTGATATTCCACAAAGCCTTCTCCCTTTTCCTGTGCGACTTTCACCATTTCGTTGAATAAATAAACTCCATTGGGATCTTTGTAATCACTGAGATCTTGGCCGTTCAACTCAGGCTTGATAGGATGGAAAATCATTCTTGGGTGGGTATCATTGATCCAAAAGTAGTTGCCATCATCGTATCTGATCTTTCCTATCAATGATTTTGCCAAGTCTTTAGCTTGATCCCTCGTGAGTTCTCCTTTTTGTTCCATCTCGTAGGCTTTTTCCAAAATGCCGTATGCAGTCTCGACGAGATTTTTTGTTTTTTCTTTCTTCTCGTTCATAATCGATTCGTAAACAGTTGTATTCAAAAGTATATACTGTGCTGTAATGAACGCCACCACTACCACAACACCCACCAAAAGGACCTTGGAAGCGATGCTTCTCATGTCTGAGCCCTCCTTCTCCGAGTTATGAAGAATACATTAAGATTACAGTAAGAATTGTACCACATAAAAAAGAAACGTCCTTTCAGAATTTGTCAAAAGACTCCTTACTTCTTCACTTTATTGTAAGGTGGCTATCTCTACATTGAATCTCTTTACTACTCTTTCGAGCACATCTAATTCCCTTGCAACAAATTCTCCTATGAATTTTCCAACATTTTCCCTTTCAGTATTAGTACGACCACTTTTACTCCCACTTGTGAAAAATCGAGCGTCAAAAGGGCTCTCACCAGTTCGTTTGCTCCAACTATGATCATGCTCGTGAAGGTGTTAATTCCAAAAATTTCGTTCAATTCTTTTCTCAATTCCTCAACATCGTATCCAACACGAGGTTTCCCCTGACATTTCAAATAAGAGAGATCCTTTCTTACAAGATCGGGATTGATTCAAGAAACTTCGCTATTTCGTAGGAAGAGATATGAGATTTTTGCACCGATCCCAACACTTTTCTGTACATCCGAAAGTAGCCCTCGGAAAGTGAGGTAAATTACTTATCTTCAGACAACTCATCCAGAACTTTTTTGAAAGTTGTTTCACTCACTATTTTATCACTTGCAATTACGTGTGAAGAGAATCCACAGCTTTCTACGAAAGTTCCGAAAACTTCTATTTTCTACTCCATAAGGAGCAAAACATATTGTTACTTTCATCACAATAATTGTTATGTTTTAATAACGTTTGTGAAAAGCAATCGAAATATATGATTGTGAAGATATGGTATAATAAAAATGGCTTTTATTACACTCTCCCTTATCCCCCCTTTCGTGATAGCTGTTTGGAAGAAATCAGAAAAAGCAGGAGGTGATGACCGATGGTCAAAGTTTTGATCCTTGGCCAAGGTTACGTTGCTAGCACCTTCGTTGCTGGACTTGAAAAACTCAAGAAAGGTGAGATTGAACCTTATGGAGTTCCTCTAGCCGATGAATTGCCCATTGGTTTTGGAGACATTAAGATCGTTGGGAGTTACGACGTGGACAAATCGAAGATAGGAAAAAAACTCAGTGAAGTGGTGAAAAGATATTGGAACGATGTGGAATCATTTTCAGACGATCCTATCATTTCTCAAGGTGTCCATCTTGGAAGTGTGGAAAAACTTCCCGTTGAGGCTGAAGGGCTTGAGGAGAAAATGACTCTGAAAGAAGTGGTCGACAGGCTCGTCGACGAATGGACCAAATTGGATCCAGACGTTATTGTGAATACTTGTACAACTGAAGCGTTCAAACCGTTCGATAACAAAGAAGATTTGATGAAATCTATAGAAAACAACGAAACAGAGAGACTTAGCGCAACACAGGTATACGCTTATGCTGCAGCTTTATACGCAAGCAAAAGAGGAGGAGCAGTCTTTGTAAACGTGATACCAACTTACATAGCGAACGACCCGGCGTTCGTGGAACTCGCAAAAGAAAACAAACTGATCGTTCTCGGAGATGATGGAGCAACGGGAGCCACACCCTTCACAGCGGATGTATTGAGTCATCTAGTCCAGAGAAACAGGTACGTAAAGGATGTTGCGCAATTCAACATAGGAGGTAACATGGATTTCTTGGCTCTCACGGACGAAGGAAAGAACAAAAGTAAAGAATTCACCAAATCCAGTATAGTAAAGGACATCCTTGGTTACGATGCTCCTCACTATATAAAACCCACTGGATATCTTGAGCCACTTGGAGATAAGAAATTCATAGCTGTACACATAGAGTATGTGAGTTTCAACGGAGCGACGGATGAACTCATGATAAACGGAAGGATAAACGACAGCCCTGCATTGGGAGGTCTTTTAGTGGATCTTGTAAGACTTGGGAAGATAGCTCTTGATAGAAGAGAGTACGGAACCGTGTACCCAATCAACGCTTTCTACATGAAGAATCCAGGTCCATTGGAAGCGAAGAACATACCAAGGATCATAGCTTACGAGAAAATGAGAATCTGGGCTGGTTTGAAACCAAAATGGCTGTGAGAAGGGGCTTTTGCCCCTTTTTTTGATCGTGGAGGTGATCTGGTGGTAGAAGCGGTGATACTCGCATCGGGAATGGGGAAAAGACTCAAAACTCTCACAAAAGATATACCGAAGGTGTTTTACAGATTCGATGGATGTGAATTGGTGAAATACCCCATCATCTCACTCCTAAAAAACGGTGTTGAAAGATTCGTCCTCGTTGTTTCAAGAGAGTTCAAGAATTTTGGCGAAAAGGTTCTAGAGGATCTCGGTGTGAAAGGTGTCGTTGTTGAAAACAGTAAAGTAGAACTTGGAAACGCCTTCTCCTTCTTTCTAAGTGAACCATATGTGACGTGTGACAAATTCTTTTTAGCTTGTGGGGATTCTATCTTCCCCCCTGAAGCTTTGAAAAACGCCTTTACTCCCGAAGAATTTCATATAAAACTCGGCGTTAGCAAAAAATCGGATCTCATAGATCCAGATGAGGCAAGCAAAGTTCTTGTCGGCGAAGACAGTAGAATTATCAGAATAGGGAAGAACATAACTGAATATAACTTTTATGACACCGGGGTTTTCGTCATGACGCGCGAAGTTTATCGCCTCAAAGATTCGTTCTCCTGGGAAAAAGAAATATCTCTCTATCATGTTTTACAGAAAGCAGTTGATTTGGGATTAATTGTGAAGGCGTTCGATTTTGAAGATGTTTCTTGGACAGAGATAGATTCACCGAAAGATTTAAAAGATGAAGTGTTCGAACTCATGCAGAGAATAAAGGAGGGGATACCATGCTGAGAAAGTCGACTGATGGTTGGGTATCCTCTCTCATAAACAGAAGATTTTCCACGAAGATAACGAAGTTTATTCTCAGCAGAAACTGGAATATAACACCGAATCAAATGTCGTTAATAAGTTTTCTGATCGGAGTTTCTGCGCTTCCCATCTACCTTCTCAAGTTACCTTGGCTAGCTGGAATAACGATTCAGATTTCATCCGTATTGGATGGTGTCGACGGAGAACTTGCTCGCGCCAAAGACATGAGTTCAAACTGGGGAGGATTCTTCGATACCATGCTCGACAGATTCGTCGATATCTTAGTCATCCTAGGGTTGGCGATCTATGGAGCCATGGAAGGTGGGGTCACTATTTCTTTGTTAATATGGTCGCTTTTTGCTATCAGCGGATGTTTGATGGTGAGTTATCTTCATAGTGCCGGAAAAGTCTTTGGAACACATCCCGCCCTCATGGGAAGACTTTCCGGTTTTGCTTCAAGAGATGTCCGACTCTTTGTGATTTTTATCTTTTCGCTTTTCGGAATGTATCTCCCGGCTCTTGTTTTTGTCTCGATACTATCTTACATTTACACCGTGGGAAAGTTTGTGGAGCTTCTTCTCCTGAATCGTTGAATTTCATGTTAGACTTTTTCTTGAGGTGATGAACGTGCTAGAACTTGTTGATGTATGGTATGAAGTGGAAGGAAAAGCCATTTTGAAGGGAATAAAAGCCAAATTTGAAGAACAAAAAGTCTATGCAATTTTGGGAACCAACGGTGCAGGGAAGAGCACTTTGGCTTACTTGATTATGGGGCTTGAGGGCTACCGACCCTCCAGAGGAAAGATTCTCCTAGACGGTGAGGATATAACGGATTTCTCTGTAACAGAACGCGCGAGAAGAGGTATCACCCTCATGTGGCAAGAACCCTCTCGTTTCACTGGTATAAAAATCAAGGATTATCTAACTTTAGGAGGAAGAAGGCCAGTACCTGATGAAGAACTCTATCGGGTACTCAGAATTGTGGGATTGAATCCCCATCTTTATCTAGAAAGATATGTGGATGAAAAGTTGAGTGGTGGTGAGAGGAAAAGAGTAGAACTTGCTAGCATATTACTCCTAAAACCAAGATACACAATTTTAGATGAACCAGATTCTGGGATCGATATCATGAGTTTAGAGATGATAGAAAACGTTCTCAGTGAACTTGTGAGCAATGGAGGGTCTGTTATATTGGTTACGCATCGAGAAGAGATAGCCCTCGAAAGTGATTACGCATATCTCATCTGTCACGGAGCTATTCTGAAAGAGGGAGTACCGGATGACATCGTTCAATTTTATAAAAGCAGTTGTGATAGGTGTGATCACCCGAACGAACCTCAGAAGGAGATGATCGAATGATAGTAAAAGACTACAGGAAAGAATTCGAAGCCCTCGCCAAAGCGTATGAAAAGGCGGGAGGTGACGTATCCAAATTTCTCGACAGGAGAATCGCTTCGGTAATAATAAACGGCGATAAGGTGATTGGATTGAATGGAATCGATGGTGTTGAGCTCACTCCGAAAAGAATCGAAAACGGTGTACAGGTAGATATGAAAATAAAGGAAAGAACGGTGGTTGAGTATCCAATTCATGTGTGCACGGGATATCTGGAGAAGAAGGGATTTCAAAGGGTTGTTTTTAATATAAAACTGGAAAAAAACGCAAAAGCGATTTTTGTGGCTCACTGTGTCTTCCCGTGGACGGAAGATTTTACTCATGATGCTTTGATGAACGTGGAACTTGAAGAAGGAGCTTGGATGGAGTATCACGATGAACACATGCACAGTAAAACGGGATCTATAAACTTGATCACACGTTCCGTAGCCAAGGTGAAAGAGAAAGCTTTTTACAGAAACACTTTCACCATCGTGAAGACCAGAATAGGCACATTAAGGGTTTTCATGGATGCTTCTCTGGAAAAAGGCGCTGTTGGGGAACTTTACACGAAAGTGAAGGCCGTAGAAGATGATGACGTGGAAATAAAAGAGGTTTTGAAACTCGACGGAAAGGAAGCAAGGGGGTTGGCAAAGACGAACGCAGTTGCGTTGAATAGAGCAAGAGTTTCTGTGATAAACGAAGTTTATGGAAATGCTCCTCACACGAAAGGACATGTGGAGTGTGTGGAGATCACGAAAGGAGAAGGTGTGGATGTAAGAGCTTTACCTGTGCTTGTGGTGAAGAACGACAGTTCAGAGTTAACCCACGAGGCCTCCATAGGAAGGGTTAATGCTAAACAGCTTGAAACTCTTATGGCAAAAGGCTTAACAGAAGAAGAAGCAACAGAAATGATAATAAAAGGGATTTTGACATGAGTCACAATTTGTTGTAAAATCCATAAACGGACGGGTGCGTAGCTCAGGGGGAGAGCGCTTCCCTCACGAGGAAGAGGTCGCAGGTTCGAATCCTGCCGCACCCACCAGAGGGGCTCCCGGGAAGGGAGCCATTAATTTTTTTGAGAGGAGGGATCGAAATTGGATAGACTGAATTTCTCTATAAAACTTCTGAGAAGGGTGGGGCATTTTTTGATGCTCCATTGGGGAAGAGTCGATGAGGTGGAGAAGAAAACAGGTTTCAAGGACATAGTAACGAAGATAGATAAAGAGTCGCAAGAGATGATAGTCAGAGAAATAAGAAGCAAGTTTCCATCTGACAGTATAATGGCAGAAGAAGGTATATTCGAAAAAGGAAACAGGCTCTGGGTAATAGATCCCATAGATGGAACAATAAATTTTGTTCACGGTTTACCTAACTTTTCCATATCCATTGCTTACATTGAAAACGGGGAAGTGAAAATGGGGGTCGTTCACGCTCCCGCGCTCAATGAAACATTTTACGCCGAAGAAGGAAACGGTGCCTATCTCAATGGAGAGAGGATAAATGTGTCAAAGAACACCAATCTCGAAGAATGTGTGGGATCCACAGGAAGTTACGTCGATTTTACGGGTAGATTCATTGGAAAAATGGAAAAAAGAACAAGACGAGTAAGGATCTTGGGGAGTGCTGCTTTAAACGCATGTTACGTAGGAGCAGGAAGGGTTGATTTCTTTGTTACGTGGAGAATAAATCCTTGGGATATAGCAGCCGGATTTATCATTGTAAAAGAGGGGGGAGGTAAAATAACGGACTTTGCCGGAAAAGAGGTGAATGTATTTTCAAAGAATTTCATTTTCTCCAATGGGCTCATTCACGAAGAAGTGCTGAAGATCACCAATGAAGTGGTTCATGAAATTGAGGGGGAGTTATAGATGCATTTCAAACCAAATTACCACTTTTTTCCCGTGACAGGATGGATGAACGATCCAAATGGGTTGATTTTCTGGAAGGGCAAATATCACATGTTTTATCAATACAATCCCAAGGAAACCAAATGGGGAAATATTCATTGGGGACATGCGGTAAGTGATGATTTGATCCATTGGAGGCATCTTCCTGTTGCTCTCTATCCAAAGGAAAAGACGCACGGCGTATTTTCGGGAAGTGCTGTTGAAAAAGATGGCAATATGGTTCTTTTTTATACTTATTACAGGGACCCGGGCCACAACATCGGTGAGAAAGAAGTTCAATGTATAGCGATGAGTAAAGATGGGATAAATTTCGAGGAACACACGAGAAATCCAGTGATCGCAAAATCCCCGGAACCAGGAACACATGCGTTTCGTGACCCGAAGGTGAGGAAAAACGGTGACAGATGGGAAATGGTAATCGGTGCTGGAATGAATGAGAAAGAAGGTAAGGTTCTCCTTTTCTTTTCCGAAGACCTGATCCACTGGTATTATGAGGGTATTCTTTTCGAGGACAAGAGTACTAAGGAAATCGAATGTCCTGATCTCTTAAAACTAGGAGGGAAAGAAGTTCTTATCTACTCAACGACAAGAAACAACAGTGTGTTTTACGCTTTGGGGGAAATGAGGGACGGAAAATTTTTTCCAGAAAAGAGAGATCTTTTGGATTATGGGACTGATTTCTACGCAGCTCAGACGTTTTTTGGAATCGAAAAGGTAGTAGTTGTCGGTTGGCTTCAAAATTGGAAAGCACAGTATCCAACGGTAGAAGAAGGCTGGAACGGTGTGATGAGCCTGCCGAGAGAAGTGCATTTGAAGGATGGCGAATTGATGGTAAAACCGGTTGAGGAACTGAAGAGTCTCAGAAGAAGGAAGATTTTGGAGATAGAGACACCGGGTTCGTACAAGATAGATGTGAAAGAGAACAGTTACGAGGTCGTTTGTAGTTTTCAAGAAAGGCTTGAAGTGGTATTTAAAAATAAATCGAATGAAGAAATAGCGATAAGTACAAACGAAGGGGATCTCGTAATTGATACGACCAATTCCGGCATTTCCGAGGGTGATAGGAAAAAAGTTAGAGCAAAGTTCAAAGAACGAAATCACATCGATATTTTCATAGATAGTTGTTCCCTGGAGGTGTTTTTAAACAATTCGATGGTGCTTTCCTTCAGAATTCATCCCAGGTACCCTTACAACATAATCGATGTAAAAGCTGAACCCCTAAGTTTGGAGGTTTACAAAATGAAGAACATTTGGTTGGAATGAGTCCACTTGAACAGAGCGGTGATTGAGTGTATAATATTTCAACGGTGTGGAGAGGAGAGGTGGCCGAGGGGTCTAAGGCGCACGCCTGGAGAGCGTGTGGTGGCCAAAAGCCACCCGTGGGTTCAAATCCCACCCTCTCCGCCAGAGAAAGACCGGGACTACTTGGTCCCGGTTTTTCATTCACTAAAGGGTGGGTGATAATGTGTTCGAGGAAATGGTAGTGGAGAAAGTCAGAAAGGAAGCAGAAAGAATAGCAGAAGAACAAGGATTGGAGATTTTTGATATCCAGTACAGGAGAGAAAGCAGAGGATGGGTGCTCAGGATTATCATAGATAACCCTGTAGGATACGTGAGTGTAAGGGATTGTGAGTTATTCTCAAGAGAATTGGAAAAATTTTTGGACAGAGAGGATTTCATAGCACACTCTTACACACTTGAGGTGTCTTCGCCTGGGCTCGACAGACCTCTAAGGGGACCGAAAGATTACGTCAGATTCGTAGGAAAACTTGCGAAAATAGTCACAAAGGATGGTAAGACGTTCATAGGAAGAATTGAGTCGTTTTCCGACGGAACGATCACCGTATCTGACGAAAAAGGATTGCACGAGATAGATATCGAAGACGTGAAGAGAGCAAACCTGGAAATAGAATTTTGAGGAGGTGTTGTTATGAACATAGGTTTACTCGAAGCCCTCGATCAGTTGGAGGAAGAAAAGGGAATCTCCAAGGAAGAAGTCATACCCATATTGGAGAAAGCGTTGGTGAGTGCGTACAGGAAGAATTTTGGAAGCTCGAAAAACGTTGAAGTTGTGATAGACAGAAACACTGGGAATATAAAGGTGTATCAGCTTCTTGAAGTAGTAGAAGAAGTGGAGGATCCAACAACTCAAATTTCACTGGAAGAAGCAAGGAAGTTTGAACCGTCTGCCGAAATAGGTTCCATCGTTAAGAAGGAACTCAACGTCAAGAATTTTGGAAGGATAGCTGCCCAAACGGCTAAGCAAGTCCTCATTCAAAGAATCAGAGAACTTGAGAAAGAAAAGCAATTTGAGAAATACTCTGAGCTTAAGGGAACGGTGACTACTGCTGAGGTTATAAGGGTAACGGGAGAATGGGCGGACATCAGGATAGGAAAGCTTGAAACGAGATTACCAAAGAAAGAGTGGATTCCTGGAGAAGAAATAAATCCAGGTGATTTGGTGAAAGTTTACATACTCGATGTTGTAAAGACCACCAAAGGCCCCAAAATACTGGTTAGTAGAAGGGTTCCTGAGTTCATTTTGGGTTTGATGAAGTTGGAAATACCAGAGATAGAGAATGGAATAGTGGAAATAAAAGCTATCGCTAGGGAACCTGGGGTGAGGACGAAAGTTGCTGTGATGTCAAACAATCCTAACGTGGATCCAATCGGAGCCTGTATAGGTGAAGGAGGGGCAAGAATAGCGGCCATACTCCGGGAACTCAAAGGCGAAAAACTCGATGTTTTGAAGTGGTCCGATGATCCCAAACAGTTGATAGCAAACGCTCTTGCGCCCGCTACTGTCATAGAGGTAGAGATTCTCGATAAAGAAAACAGAGCAGCACGTGTTCTAGTGCCGCCCACTCAACTTTCTTTGGCCATAGGAAAAGGTGGGCAAAACGCAAGACTTGCAGCAAAACTAACGGGATGGAAGATCGATATCAAGCCTATCATGAACTTATGAAATTGTAGAGGAGGTGCTCCAATGTACGAAGAACTCAGAAATGAACTGAAAAAGCGAAAATACAGAATCACAGCACAAAGGGAGATGATCCTCAAGATATTCCTTGAGTCTCGAGGGAAACATTTGGGTGTTGAAGAAGTCTACAGGGAACTTTTGAACAGGAATGTTAGGATAAGCAAAGCAACGGTTTACAGAGCAGTGGAACTTCTAGTGGAGCTTGGGTTCTTGAGGAAGCTGAATTTTGGCGAAGGGCTCTATAGATACGAACTTGTCGATAGGACATCACGAGAATCTCATCAACACGTGATTTGCCAGAAATGTGGAAAGATAATGGAGATTCAATCTGATCAAGTGGAAAAAATTGTGTCTGAGATCTCAGAAAAAACAGGGTACATCATAAACTGGCACGATTTGAAATTCTATGGAATATGTCCCGAATGTCAAAGAGCAGAGAAAGAGGGATCAAGATAAGTATAAAATAAAGAAATTTTGGAAGAGGAATAACAGGAAACAAGTTTGCCAATCTGACAGTTGTGTCCAAAGGTATCGCCAGTACATTTGCAAATTTTGCCATGAGAGCGGCAGGAGCTTTCAGACCTATCAAAAACAAAAAGAAAGAGCAATGAGCAAACCACGTTACGGGTATTATCATGAGGGAGACAGGAACGGAAAATAGCAAAGTTGAAATGTTAGTCTCTCCAAAAAATAGACAAAGAAAAGGGAGAGCAGATAAGTAAGCTTTTATTGTTAAGTCGAAAATGCCTTTTGAGTTTAGGATACACAACGTTACAAAAAACGATAACAGAAAAGAGGGAGAGAAGACCACGGTGGGATCCAGTAGAATCATGAAAGATCCCACCGTTGCTGTAATGTAAGAGGAAGTGGTTTTGAATTCTAATGCTTGAAAGATTTTCCACATCCCGAGCGTCAGATAAGCTCTCATAACAGAAGGAGTTCCCACAGAAAACACATACGGGATCAAGAGTAATAAGGCGACACTTTCCTGGATATCTCTCCTCCAAGTGAAGAAAGAAACAACGGTTGTGTACAGTGAAAAAGCGATTCCAATGTGAAGCCCTGACACTGCATAAAAATGTCCCAAACCGCTTTTGTATATCTCACTGTTCTTTTCTCCGAAAAGTAAAGAAACAGCAGAACCAGATAATTTCTCAGAAAAGGATTTTTTCAGAGTTTTCAAAGAAGGTTTATTGACTGTTTTCACATAAGTTGGATGAAAAACTTTTCCGTCAAAATATCCGACAGCATAGATGTAACCCTCTTCGGACGAATCGATTTTCATAGAACGAACCTTTCTCCATTTTCCATCTCGGAACACTCTCCCGCTTGTTATACGTGAACCAACCTTGAAACCTACGATCTCGTACTCTCCAGATGGTAAAACGTTGAGAGAAAAAAGAAAAGCCCCGAGGAGAAAAGAAGATACGATAAGCAAAGGTTCCTTGTTTTTTCTTCGGAAAAATGACCATGGAAGTAGTCCAATGGAGAACAGCAAGTACCAATACCATGGAAAATGGTAAAGGGCGCTTAGCAGCGCCCCCAAGCATAAAGAAAGGAATACCAGTATCATGCTCCGAACTTCTCCAACCTTCCGGCGTATGCAAGAGCAAGGGTCATGACATCACTTGCGTGAATCGTTCCAAGCGTTCCACGGGCACATTCGTATTCGTTGAAAGCTTGAGAGAGCCCTCTCCTTGTGTACTTCGATCTGATCAGAATCGGTACGGGATGCCAACTGTGTGCTTTCAAGGGCACAGGTGTAGAATGGTCTCCCGTGACGACAAAAACATCTGGATTCAAAGAAAGAATCTCTGGAATCACTTTATCAACTTCTTCGATTACTTTCACCTTTTCTTCGTATTTTCCATCTTCACCATAAGAATCAGTCTTCTTGACGTGAACATAGAAAAAGTCATAATCGTTCCACTTTTCCTTCAAGGTTTGTATCTCGTCTGCGATCGTCTGTCCAGTTTCTATGATCTCCATTCCTACGAGTTTTGCGAGACCTTTATACATTGGATACGTAGCGATGGCTCCAGCCTTCATTTTATAAATCTCTGGAAATTTTGGAAGATCGGGGTACTTGGAAAATCCTCTAATGAGAGCAAAATTTATCTTTGGGTTATCCTTCAGAACCTCCGCTATTTTCTTGATCAATTCGTTTGCAATTCTAGCGGTTTTTTTCGAAGGTTCATCCAAGCCTTCTGCCCAAACCATGGGATGGCCTTCCTTTTGAGGATCCGCGTCTGTTACTTTATCTCCAAGCCCTTCACCTGTGAATTTAACAACAAATCTATGTTCTTTTCCTGGATAAAAAGTTATCTTAACGTCTTCTATCTCCTTAATCTTTTCGGAAAGAAGCTGCACTACTCTGGCAGATTCCTCTGTAGCCGGTCTTCCCGCCCTTCTATCGAGTACGACTTTCCCATCCCATGTGGCAAAGTTCGCTCTGGCAACCACATCTTTTTCATCAACTTCCACGCCTATACCGAGTGCCTCGAGGATACCTCTTCCGATTTGATACTTTATAGGGTCGTATCCGAATAATGAAAGATGGCCTGGTCCGCTTCCAGGGGTTATGCCTGGAAGAACGGGTATTGTTTGTCCCAAATCACTTTCTTTTGCAAGATCGTCGAGATTTGGAGTGTTGGCAGCCTGAAGGGGTGTTTTTCCATTCACAGGGATATCTCCTAATCCATCCATCACAAGCAGAACGATTTTTGTTTCATTTTTTGTGACAAGTTTCGATACGAACTCTTGTTTATCAAACATCGACATCCCTCCTCCTGTGTAATTTTTCCATCACATATTTTAGTCTTTCATCGTCCACAACGGGTGTGCCCTGTTCGAGTGATTGCAGCAGTGCTATCAGAAGATCTGAAAATTTGTTGAGATCGAATTTGTCAGTGTATCTGAATCTTGAAAGCCTCAATGAGAATTGCCAGTTTATATCTTGTGTTTCAAAGACCAGCTCTTTCATGAGATCTTCTACAAATATGTCACCGAATGCTAGAAGATATTGAACAACTCTTACAAGAGCGACCGATGCGGCAATCATGGTTGAACTTCCAAAGAATGCAGAAACGAATTTTACAACGTTCTCCTCCATTTTAAAGATATCTGGTGACACAAAAATTATTCCCAGAATCGTTTCCAGCATCTCAGAAGTATCTATTTTTGTGTCGTAAGAGGGAAAATCTCCTTTTCTGAGTTTCTCTATCCTGTTTTGAACCTCCTCATTGGAAGAACTCAAATCTTCTGCTAGAGCAACCACGTCGAGCGTTCCTTCGAACAGGTAATCTTTCAACCAATCGAATTCTTCGTAATGTGGAATTTTTACGTTACTTTCCACAAGGGAGATAAGGTGTTCAGCCTTTTCTTTCAGCTCTCCGGTAATCTCAGAGAGAATTGATACAGCCGTTCCTTTGTCGAAATGCAGGAGAACAGATGCGTAGTTGTATTTCAAAATTTCTTCATCCTTATGTTTGCTGTAAGCATCTTCAAAAACTTCTAGGGCTTCTTCGTACAACCCAAGTGTTTTTAGGAGGAGGCCGTATTCGTTTGCCACCATTGGATCGTCAGGATTTTTTTTGTGTAATTCTTTCAGGATTCCAAGCGCTTCAAAAAGTTTTCCAAGCTTTATGAGAGTGTAGGAAAGATTGAACTTCACATGATCTCTTTCTTCTATCTCTAGAGCCTTTCTAAAAAATTTTTCTGCTTCTTTGAACCTTTGTAGTTGATTGTATATAACTCCCAATCTCTCGTAAACTTCTACAAAGTTGGGATCTTTTTCGATTATTCTCTTGTACTCTTCGATGGCTTCTTCCAATCTCCCTTCTTTCAGCAAAATATCTCCTTTTTTCAAAAGTGGTAAAAGAAATTCTTTGTTGACTTCATAAGCTTTTTCATAAAACAAAAGGCTATCTTCTGTCTCATCCTTTTCACTTAAGATGTTCGCAAGTTCAAAATAGGCAGGTGCAAAATACTCGTTCATTGAAATGGCAATTTTCATTTCTACCTCTGCTGTTCCCAGATCTCCTCGATGCTTCAGGAGTAACCCTTTGTAAAAGTGATAGCGATAATCGTGTTCCACACTTCTTGCCTTTTCCAAAATTTTTTCGGCTTCATTCAAGTTTCCTTCGCGAAGGGCTCGTTTGAATTTTTCGTAGAGAAAAAACACATAATAACTCTTGTAGTATTCATCTTTTGAAACTTCGTACTGGGCTTCTAATCCCCTCAATATCACATCGAGGGGTATACGGTCCTCTTCCACTACTCTAGGAAGATCTTCCACTAAAATAGGGAGTTTTATCGGGAGGTTATTCTGCTTTGCCTTGTCTGGATCCAAAGGAAGATACACGATCGCTTTTATACCTTGTCACCTCTCATTGTAGAAGTATCAAAAACGGATAATGTGGTTGCTCTCCTTCGTGGATTTCGAGATCTAAGTTTGGAAACTCTTCACCAATAAGCTTCTGTATCGACTCGAGTTCAGACTTTCTGTAATTGTCTCCGAGAAAGACTGTGAGAATTTCTTTTTCTCTTGCGTTTTCTTTTTCCAGAACAGCTTTTAGAGCCTTAGTGAGATCGAATCCATGAGCTGCGAGTTCTTTTTTCACAAAGACGAGGTATTCTCCTTTCTTTATACGTTTTCTTCCGTATTTAGAATCTCTTACAGCTTTAGTTATGGAAATAGGAACACATTGATTTATAGCTTCCTCGAATCTCTTCACAAGATCGGAGGGTTCTTCATCTGGATCGTACTCTATCATCGCAGCTACGCATTCTTGAACGTAAGAGGTTGGAATGACGATTACCTCTCGATCATCGATAGTTTCTGCCACTTGTTTTGCCGTGAGAAGAACATTTGCATTGTTTGGAAACAGAAAAACAACTTTGGCGTGCGTTTGTTCAACTGCAGTTTTCAAGTCAGCGAAACTAGGGTTCATGGTTTGTCCACCTGGCACAACGACGTCTACCCCCAAACCCTTCAAAATCTCTGAAATGCCTCTCCCCGGAGAAACCGCTACGACTCCAACTTCTTTTTCGATTTGGGCCGAGATAATGTGTTCATGTTGAAGTTTCATGTTATCTATCTTCACTTTCACTATTTCACCGAACTCCAAGACCTTTTCTAAGACTTGACCGGGATGGTTCGTGTGAACGTGAAGCCTAAAAAGGTCATCCTGTTCGACAAGAACAACTGAATCACCTATCTCATTTAGAAAATGTTCCAATTCAGATTTTTCAAACACCCGGTTTCTCCTGACTGCTACTTCTGTACAGTATTGATTTGTAATCTCTTCGAGAGCCATTTTTTGAAGTTCTTCGACGGACGCTTGTTCCACTTGCTCCAGGTTCACTTCAATATCGCCTTTTATAGCGTCTCTCATTCCTTCGAAGATGTAATAAAGTCCCTTCGCACCTGCATCCACAACCCCCGCTTCTTTGAGTTTCGGAAGCATGCGAGGAGTTTTACTCACAGTATCTTTCACCGTTTCAACGATCCAATCGAACAACTCCTCAAAGGTTTCAAAAGATTTGTTCTTTAGCTTTTCATCGAGTTCTCTTATGACTGTCAACATCGTACCTTCCACAGGTCTCATAACGGCACTGTAAGCAATTTTTCGGGCGTTGGATATCATTCTTACGACATCCCGTGGGGTGATAAAATCTTCCGGAGACGCATCTGCCATTCCTCTCAATATCTGCGAAAGAATGACTCCTGAATTCCCCCGAGCTCCCATCAAGGCTCCTTCTTTGATGGCCCTCCACACTTCTGTGAGATTTTCGGAATCAGTGTTGTCAATATATTTACACGCTTCCAACATGGTAGAGGACATGTTGGAACCCGTGTCCCCGTCGGGAACCGGAAACACATTCAAAGCATTGATTTCATCTTTATGTTTTAGGAGATTCTCCGTCGCTTTTTTGATAATCGTTTTTAAGAATCTTCCTGTG
Source organism: Thermotoga sp. KOL6 (assembly GCF_002866025.1). Lineage (NCBI taxonomy): Bacteria > Thermotogati > Thermotogota > Thermotogae > Thermotogales > Thermotogaceae > Thermotoga > Thermotoga sp. KOL6. The sequence goes on along the minus strand of NZ_LNDE01000001.1, from coordinate 461,302 downwards.
ATCTTTTTCAAGTTCTCTACCTCCGTTTCACTTGATTCCTACCACATGAACAGTTATGTTCAATTTCTCGCACCCAGCTAAAGTCTTCAACTTGTGAGCCACGTTGTCTGCTATGTTTTTGGCAACCTCCCTGATGTTCACACCATATTCGACTTCGATGTAAACATCCACGTTCAAGGAAGAATCCTCGAGTTCTTCAATCTTGATACCTCTGTCCCCACCGAAGATCTTCTCAAAGAAAGATCGAGAATCCCCCAAACCAACTGTTCCATAACTTTCTGCAGTAGCCAAATACACGATCTTTTTCAATGCTTCAACCGTTATTTCAAGTTCTCCGTTCTGGAGCATGATTTTCATAGTTTCCCCTCCCTACTCTTGACCTTAATATATGTTAGCATAGTTTTCATAAGTTCTTCTGCGTTGAGCCCCAGCATCTCTAAAACTTCTTTTCTGCTTCCATGAGGTACAAAATGGTCATCCACACCGATGTTTACCACGGTTCCTTTCCATCCCATTTCCTGAAGTCTCTGAGCCACGTAGGAACCAAATCCTCCTATTTTCATTGCCTCTTCAACTGTGAATATGAGTTCATGATTTTGAGCGATTTCTTTCAACACGCGTATATCCAAAGGTTTTATTGTCAAAGCGTTGACAACTGTCACATTCAAAGGAATCTTCACGATTTCGTCCAAAATGGTACCAGTGGCTATCACAGCGGCGTCCTTTCCTTTCTTGATTACTTTCCACCCGAGGTCTATTTCTTTCATGTTAGAAAGCAATTCCTCGAGATTTCCATGGAAGGATTCTTTGGGATATCTCACAGCAGTTGGCCCATTAAGATTTTTCAGCACCGTGTAGATTGCATTCACAAACTCCTGCGGAGATGAAGGGGAGATGATTTTCACGTTTGGTATGGGTAAAAGATAGTTTATGTCGAAAAGACCATGATGTGTGGGACCATCCTCTCCTACTACTCCAGAGCGGTCTATTGCAAGGAGAATAGGTGCATTCTGAAGGGCTACATCGTGAATGAGTTGATCGTACGCTCTCTGAAGAAATGTGGAATAAATAGCAACAACGGGTTTCATTCCCTGAAGACCAAGAGCAGCTCCGAAGGTGACACACGTTTGTTCAGTTATTCCAAGGTCAAAGAAGCGATCAGGATGTCTTTTCTGGAATACAGAAAGTCCCGTGCCATCAGCCATAGCAGCAGTAATAGCTACTATCCTTTTATCTCTTTCTGCGATCTTTGAAACAGTGTGTCCAAGAAGTGAGCTATAGGAAAGACGTTCTGGCTTGCCAACAGGAGAAGCACTGTGATACCTTGTAGGATCTTCTTCTGCTGTTGGAAAACCTTTTCCCTTCCTTGTCACCACATGAACAACCACTGGATAATCGTAATCTTTTATTCTTTTCAAGATTTTCTCAAGGATTTCTATGTTGTGACCATTGAACGGACCGAAATATTTCAAACCGATGGCTTCGAAGAAATTATTCCCTTGTATGACACCTTTCAAACTATCTCTGAGATACTTCATTTCTTCTTCTACACTGAAACCTATCTCTGTTTTCTCGAGAATTCTTTTCAAAGCCTTTTTTCCCTTTAGGTAAACCGGGCTCGTCCTCAATTTCGAAAGGTGATATGCGAGTCCTCCTACATTCTCCGATATGGACATTCCATTGTCATTGAGAATGATTCTCAACTTAGAACCCAGATTTTTCATCTGATTCAGTGCTTCAAGTGCCATCCCGGATGTTAGAGCACCGTCTCCTATGATGACAACCGCTTGCTTTTTTTCTTTGAGAAACTCGAACGCCTTTTCAAAGCCCAGTGCAGCCGCTATGGAGGTTCCTGCGTGACCGGTTCCGAACCAATCTAGAGGAGACTCTCTTCTTGTGACGAAACCACTGAGACCACCGAATGTTCTTATTGTGTGAAACATCTCATCGCGTCCCGTGAGAATTTTGTGGGTGTAGGCTTGATGTCCTGTATCCCAGATGATGGCATCTTCTCGGGGATCGAAAACGCGATACAGAGCTAGAGTCAGTTCCACCGTTCCCAGATTTGAAGCAAGATGACCTCCATTTTTCATCACGACGTCCACGATTTTCTTTCGTATTTTTTCGGCGAGCTCGCTCAACTCTTCATAAGTCATCTTCCTGATTTCGTCCAACAGCATCCTCATCACCTTCCAATTCTTTTAAAACGTCCACTATCTTCAAGCGCTCTTTTTGAAGAACCTCTTTACATTTTTTGTAAAGTCTCATTCCTTTTTCAAAGAGACGAACTGATTCCTCTAGAGGTAAATCTTCATTTTCCAATCTATTCACTATCTCTTCTAGTTCTTTCATCATTTTTTCGAATTCCACTTCATATCACCCTCGCTTTTTTCTGACCGTCTTTGAAGACGAATTCTACGATTTCTCCAGATTGTAACTTAGAAGCTTCTTTCACAATTTCGCCGTTCTTTCTAACCAAAACGAACCCCTTTTCGAGAGGTTTCAAAGGATTCAAATTTTCAAGCATTCTGGAGAGATGATCTAATTTTTCCTGGTTTCGTTTGAAGAAATTCAAAAGAGATTTTCTGAGCCTTGCAGTCAATTCTTTGACTTTTTCCGACAGCAATTTGTTTATTTCGCTCTTCTTTCTTCCTATCGAAAGAAGATAGCGGTAAAACATGTTGAGTTTTTCCTCAGTCCGATCGATATTTTCAAGAAGAGCGTTTTTTGCTCTTTCAAAGAGCTTCTCTAGATCTTCGTGAATCCTGCTGAAATCGGGAAGAACGAATTCGGCGGCACCTGTGGGAGTATGCATCGAAACGTCTGCCACCAAATCGGCTATGACGTGGTCTACTTCATGTCCAATACCCGTCACAACAGGATGCTTTACTTTCAATATTTCTCTTACCACTTCTTCTTCGTTGAACACCCAAAGATCTTCCTTCGAACCACCACCCCTGACTATCAAAACAAGATCCAAATCGTATTCGTTTACTTTCCTCAACACCTTTATCAATTCCTCCTTGGCTGACTCTCCTTGAACCGAGGTGTGAAAAAGGTAGATCTCAACAGGGGCTTTTCTCTCTTTTGCTGTCCTTACCACGTCTTGGAAAGCTGCAGAGTCTCTCGATGTAATGACACCTATTCTTTTTGGAAATCTGGGAAGGGCCTTCTTAGTACGAGAAAGCAAACCCTCTTCGACAAGTTTTTTCAAAGTTGTTTCAAATTTTATCTGGTAAAGTCCCATATGATTGAGATACCTGATACTCGAACAGATGAATCGATACGTCCCATGAGGGATGTAAACACTCATGCTTCCTTCAACGATTGCTATCCTTCCCTCTTGAAGATGGATCCCCATATTGTCTCCGCCGAACAGGACACAGTCCAATTTGGCATTTTGATCGACCAGTGAGAAAAAAATATGGCCCTTTCTAGGGCGCACATTAGAAATTTCACCATAAACACTCACGTTGGTGAGGTACGGATCCCCTTCTATAAGTTTTTTTATATACTCACTTATTTCCGTAACGGAGTAAGTGTACCCGTTCATCCTGTCTGCCTCTCTGCCGCTCTCACGACATGATCGAACAGTAAGATGGTCGTGATCTGTCCCACGCCACCCGGGACTGGTGTTACATACCCCACCCTTTCCACAGAGGGATCAACATCTCCACACCATTTTCCATTCACATAGTTTATGCCAACATCTATCACCACTGCTCCTTCTTTCACCATCTCTTTCTTCAAAAAGTGTGCTTTTCCAACTGCCACGACGACTATATCGCTTTCCTTAGTAAGCTTTACTAGATTTTGTGTCTTTGAATGACATACCGTGACGGTAGCATCCCTTCCTCTTTTGAGAAGCATTATCGAAAGGGGTTTTCCAACTGTCACACTTCTTCCTACTATTGTAATTCTCTTACCTGGAAGTTCAGTGACGTTTTCAAGTATTTTCACAACCGCTTCAGCGGTACAAGGTGGAAAAAGTTCCTCGCCGTAAATCAGTGATCCAAGGTTTGCAGGGTTAACCCCTTCAACATCTTTTTCAACAGGTACAGCGGCGAAAACATCTTTTTCTTCTAACTCTTCCGGTAGAGGTCTTGCAATGAAAATTCCACTTACACTCTTATCTTTAGCAAGTTCATTCAATGAGGAAAGAAGACTTTTCGGAGGAACTTTTATTACCTCGAAACTTATTCCCAACTTTTCTGCTTTTTTCCCTTGGGACTTTAGATAAGACATTATAGATGGATCATCCTTACTCACCACACTGACGAGTTTCGGTGTGATGTTTAAAGAGTTTATTCTTTCTTTTATGTTCTTTTCGATCGCCTTCGCCAGGGGTTTACAGTCTATCCACACACCTTTTTCCTCCCTCACAGAACGTTTAGAATGTTTCCATCTTCGTCTACATCCATGCTCAAAGCGTTGGGATTTTTTGGAAGGCCAGGCATCAAGTTCACGTCTCCTGAAAGGATTACAATGAAACCCGCTCCAGCAGAAACGTAAGCGTCTCTCACAACGAAGGTGTAATCTTTGGGGGCTCCTCTGAGTTTCGGATCGTGAGAAATAGACTTTGGAGTTTTGGCGACTATAATAGGCAACCCTTCAAAACCGTGTTTTTTGATGAATCTCAATGCCTTTCGTGCTTCATCTGTGTATTCGACCGCACCTGCTCTGTAGATTTCTTTTGCAAGTACTTCTATCTTTTTCTCAAGAGGATCTTCCCAATCATATAGAAAACTGGGTTTCCTATTTGTCACCGACTCCACAACTAACTTTGCAAGATCTAGCCCACCTTCTCCGCCCTTTTCGAAAACCTCACTGATTGCCACCTTGACACCAAGTTTTTCACATTTTTCCGCAACAAAAGAGATCTCTTTGTTGGTATCAGTTTCAAATTTGTTCAAAGCCACGACAACTGGCAGATTGAACTTCTTCAGATTTTCTACATGTACTTTTAAGTTTTCAAAACCCCGTTCTAAAGCCTCTATATTTTTTTCTTGAACATTTTTCAAATCGACTCCTCCATGGTATTTTAGAGCACGGATCGTCGCAACAATCACCACTACGTTCGGATACAAATCTCCTACACGTGAAACGAAATCTATGAACTTTTCAGCTCCCAGATCAGCTCCAAAGCCAGATTCTGTCACAGTGTACTCACCGAGTCTTAAAGCCAACTCCGTCGAGATAAGAGAATTTGTTCCGTGGGCGATATTGGCGAATGGACCCCCATGAACAAAGGCAGGTGTTCCTTCAGATGTTTGAACAAGGTTTGGATTCAACGCATCTTTTAAGAGAACAGTCATTGCTCCTTGGATATTAAGATCAGATGCTTTTATCAATTCTCCTTTCGAGTTAAGAGCTACAACTATCCTCCCGATCCTTTCTTTCAAATCTTTCAAATCTTTTGCCAAACTCAAAATCGCCATGATCTCCGATGCGGCGGTTATTATAAATCCATCCTCTCTGGGGAAACCGTTCGGAGATCCTCCTAGTCCAACTACGATCTTTCTCAATGAACGATCGTTCATATCCATTGTTCTCTTCCAAAAGATCTTCGTCAAATCTATACCGAGTTCATTCCCGTGTTTTATATGAGAATCTATGATAGCAGAAAGTAAGTTGTGAGCAGAAGCTACGGCATGTATATCACCAGTGAAGTGAAGATTTATCTCATTTGCAGGAAGAACTCTTGATTTTCCTCCTCCAGTGGCTCCGCCCTTCAATCCAAGAGTGGGTCCAAGTGAGGGCTCACGAAGAGTGACCACCGATTTTTTTCCCAAAAGATTGAGCGCCATTGAGAGTCCAATGCTTGTGGTTGTTTTGCCCTCACCTGCTGGTGTGGGAGTGATTGCGGTGACGAGAACAAGCTTTCCACAATCTTTATCTTTGAGGTTTTTCAATAGTCTGTGGTCTATTTTTGTAATATAACGACCATATGGGAATAGATAATCCTTTTCTATTCCCAATTCTTCCGCAATTTTTTCAATTGGTAACATTGTTTTCACCCTCACAATTCGAATTTCTCTTTTGGTGCATGTTCTTTTGCTATCCTGTCGAGAATACCGTTGACAAATTTTCCACTGTTCTCGGTACCATATCTTTTGGCAATTTCGATAGCTTCGTCTATCGTTACTTCTATAGGAACATCTTTTTCATAGAGAAGCTCGTAGCAACCAAGCCTCAATATATTTCTATCAACAGCTGAGAGGCGATCCAACGTCCATCTCTCAAGATACCGGGAGATGAGTTCATCTATTTTTTCTAGGTTTTCTTTTATCCCTCGAATGTAACGTCGAGCATCACTTTTTGCTTTTTCATCATAACTATCGTCCAGTATTTCCTCAAGAATCTGTTCCACATCCTCGTCTTTTCTGAATTCATGCTGAAAAAGTGTTTTGAAGACAGCAAGCCTCATTCTTCGCCTCGGTGTTTTCATATCTTGAACTCCTTTCTAGTCGTTTTATTCGGTCTTTTCTTCCTCCTCTCCTCCGGGTTCTTCTATTTCTTCCTCTTTTTCGAAAACATTCTCCACCACAACATTTATAGATTCGACATTCATGGACGTCATCATTTCGATGTCGTGTTTCACTTTTTCTGTAAGTTTGGAAACGTACTCAGGAATTGGCTCACCGTAAGGCACATCGATCTTGAATTCAATAATGAGACTATCATCTGGATTTCTTGTTACATCGAGACTTTTCCTAATTTTTTTGATTACCTTGGAACTCACATCACCCAGAAACTCTTCGATGCTTCTGATTGCAATTTCCTTTATCACTCCATCCGATATTTCGATATTCTTGTATTCTTCCGACATACAGATCCCCCCCCTTTTTTATGCTCTTCCCACGTATTCACCTGTCCTTGTGTCAACTTTTATTTTATCACCAACTTCGATAAAATAAGGCACCGTTATTTTGAGGCCTGTTTCGAGAACGGCTGGTTTTCCACCACCCGATACAGTATCTCCTTTGAAAGATGGTTCTGTCTCCACCACTGTCAATTCGACGGTGGTTGGGAGCTCAACACCTATAGGTGATCCTTCGTAAAAGACCAAATCCACTTCCATATTTTCGATCATGTAATATCTGGCATCTCCTATCTCCTCTTCGCTGAGAGCGTACTGTTCGTAATCATCCAAGGTCATGAAATAATAATGATCGCCATCTCTGTAAAGATATTGAGCCTTTCTGAAAGAAAGCTCCGCCTCTGGTACTTTTTCACCACTTGGAAAGTTTACTTCTCTGACCAAACCTGTTTTCACGTTCTTGAGCTTTGTTCTCACAAGACCACTTCCTCTTCCCATAAAATGCTTGCTTGCTTCAAGTACCCTGTATATCTCTCCATCATAAACGATGAACATACCCTTTTTCAAGTCACCTACTTCTATCATGTAAACACCTCCTATAACAAAATTTACGAGGGGATTCGCTCCCCTCGTAGAATTTTATCATAACATTACAATTAAAGAATTTCTTTGACCTTCGAGACGATACCTTCTTTATCAAGGCCATATATTTTGTAAAGTAGTTTGTAGCTTCCAGAGACTGCAAACTCCGACAATCCTAACCTCACGTACTTTTTCGGAAAGATACCGTTTTCGATGAGTACAGTTCCAAGGTAACTGCCGAGTCCAGTAAACACGTTGTGATCTTCAACAACGAGTACAGGTTTCCCATCAGTCATTTTCAGCGTCTCAATATCAAGATCTACTGGGCAAGATACGTTCAAAACCGTCACGTTCACCCCTTCCTTTTTTAGTTCCTCTGCTGCTTCCACTGCCACATGAAGTGTGGAACCGTAGGTCAAAATGACGGCATCTTCACCTTTCCTCACAATATCTATTTTTCCGTACTCAAATGTGTAGTTATCTCCGAAAAATGGTTTTCCATCTTCTTTTAGGATGATAGGCAGCTTTGATCTCCCCATAGCGATCACGAAATTTCCATACTCTTTTGCGGCATATCTCACAACTCTGTCGGTTTGATTCGGATCACCGGGTACGATTACTTTGAAGCCGTACCAATTCATAGGACCGGATATGTAGTCGAGGCCGTGATGGGTTTTTCCATCTTCTCCAACGTTGATTCCACAATGAGTAACAACAACTTTTAAGTTAGTCCTGTTTATGGCATTCAGTCTGTGCTGGTTATAGGTCTCAGAAATACCGAATACTCCAAAATCAGCGAAAAAAGTGATTACACCCTCTGCAGAAAGTGCCCCTGCCATTGCAGCAGCATTGTGTTCTTGGACTCCAACCTCTAAAACTCTTTCGGGGAATTCTTTATCAAGGAGATCAAGTTTCACTGAACTTTTCAAGTCACAATCTACCGCAACTATCGGTGTGGCGTTTGGATCATTGGCGTTCTTTCTGACGATATCGAGAATCGCTTTTCCAAAGGCTGTTCTGTTGTCAAGCGGTTCGGTGTAAGTAATTGGATTCCCCGTATCGATTCTCACCGGATAAAATTTATGAACCTTTTCGTGCTTTTTCACCGGAAGTTGTTTTCTTTTCTCAATATAAATATCCACATCGTTTTCTATCCCCAACTCTGACAAAGCTCTTTCGAGTTCTTCCCTGTTCAAGGGTTTCCCATGATATTTCACTTCGTTCTCCATGAAGGAAACTCCTTTGCCCATCACCGTTTTTGCAAGAATAGCGACGGGATTGAGTTCATCTTCAACAGCTTCTTTCAAAGCGAGGTAGATCTGTTCGTAATCGTGACCATCGATTTCAATAACTTTCCAACCATCTGCAAGATAGTTTTCCTTTATGTTCACAGGCATGATATCCCTTGCTCGTCCGCTGATTTGAGCATCGTTGTAATCAATTATCACCGTGAGATTCGTTACACCATATTTTTTTGCAACCCTTCTCGCTTCGGCAACCTGCCCTTTCGCTTGTTCCGCATCGCTCATGAGAACAAAGACATGATAGTCGTTTCCGGTGAATCTAGAGGCGAGCGCGAAACCAAGACCAGCAGAAAGACCTTGACCTAAGTTTCCAGTGGTCCAATCAATTATCCCTACCCCTCTTGTTACGTGCCCTTCGAAAACAGAGGCGGGATGTCTGAACCCGATCAGTACTTCTTCAAGATCAACGAACCCCAATCTTGACATTGCGGCGTAGACACCAGGAGACGTATGGCCATGGCTGATCACAACTCTATCTCTTGCTGGATCATCAATGGGCCTCAATTTTGCATACTTGAAAACGGTTAGATACAGATCAATAGAAGACATGGAGCCACCTGGATGACCGGAATTGGCAATGTACGTCATTTTCAAGATATCGCCCCGACAGAGTTTGCCGAGTTCTTTTAATTCTTCTAATTCGCTCTTTGGAAGTTTTTCATATGGAAACCTTGACATTGTTAAACCTCACCTCCTGAGATTGGGTCATAATATTGAATTGACCAGATTATCTTTTAGAATTCTACCATTATTGTAACGTTAAAAAGTTTTCAGGGAGGAAAAAAATTGTGTTCAAGCTGGTAAGCGAATATGAACCTACCGGAGATCAGCCTCAAGCGATAGAAAAACTTGTTGAAGGATTAAACAGAGGGATGAGATTTCAAACACTTCTTGGGGTTACAGGAAGCGGGAAGACGTTCACCATGGCCAATGTGATCGCTAGGGTGAACAGACCGACGCTCGTTATCTCACCGAATAAAACCCTCGCCGCACAACTCTATCAAGAATTCAAAACCTTTTTTCCAGAAAACAGGGTGGAGTTTTTCATAAGTTATTATGATTACTATCAACCAGAAGCTTATATTCCCACGAAGGACCTCTACATAGAGAAGAATGCGGATATAAACGATGTGATTGTGAGAATGCGTATGTCCACTTTGAAGTCGGTGAGGACAAGAAGAGATGTGATCGTGGTTGCGAGTGTTTCTTGTATCTACGCGACGGGGGATCCCAATGATTTCGATAGAATGAACATAAAACTCTCTGTAGGCGATAACATAGATACCTTAGAGCTTGCAGAAAAACTAGCAAAGATAGGTTATCGGAGAACGGAAGATGTTTCTCTGTCGGGGTGTTTCAGGCTAAGAGGAGACACCGTGGAGATTTATCCCACTTATCAAGATGAAGGAATAAGAATCGAATTCTTTGATGATGAAGTAGATTCAATAACTTTGATCGATAGAATGAATCGAACTACTGTAGAGAGGTTGGATAAGGTCATAATTTACCCGGCTGTCGAATTTGTTACAACTGAAAGGAAACTGAAAAAGGCCATTGAATCTATAAAAGAAGAACTCAACGAAAGGCTTGTAGAGCTCAAGAGACAGGGAAAAACTTTGGAGTACGAACGTCTCAAACAGAGGACACTAAACGATATAGAACTTCTTGAAACAATGGGTTATTGTCCTGGTATAGAAAATTATTCCAGACATTTTGATGGAAGAAAACCAGGCGAACCACCCTACACCCTGTTAGATTACTTTGATGAAGATTTTCTAGTTTTCATTGACGAATCTCATATCACTGTCCCTCAATTGAGGGCGATGTACAACGGGGATCGATCTAGGAAGAAAAATCTTGTTGAATACGGTTTTCGTCTTCCTTCTGCTTACGATAACAGGCCTCTAACTTTCGAGGAATTTTTGAAAAAGGTCAAACAGATTATTTTTGTTTCCGCCACACCAGGGGATTTCGAATTGAGTGTTTCTGAGCAGGTTGTAGAGCAGATCATAAGACCAACTGGTCTCGTTGACCCGGAAGTGGAAGTACGACCTACGAAAGGACAGGTAGACGATTTGGTTAACGAGATTGTAAAAGTGAAACGAAGAGGCGAAAGGGCACTTGTTACAGTTCTCACTAAAAAAACAGCGGAGCTTTTGAGTGAACATTTGACCGAACTTGGCATAAGATCTCTGTATCTTCATTCAGAACTTGATGCGATAGAAAGAGTGGAAGTTTTAAAAAAATTGCGGCGCGGAGATGTGGATGTAGTGGTTGGAGTTAACCTTCTAAGGGAAGGATTGGATCTTCCAGAGGTATCGCTTGTTGCAATCATGGATGCCGATGTAGAAGGTTTTTTGAGATCAGAGACCACTCTTATACAGATTATAGGGAGAACAGCAAGAAATGTAAACGGTAAGGTCATTATGTACGCAGACAGGATAACAAATGCCATGAAGAGAGCCATTGAAGAAACGAACAGAAGGAGGAAAATACAGCTTGAATATAATCGAAAACACGGTATCACTCCGAAGTCCATAGTGAAACCTCTCGAAATAGAAATCTTTGAAAAATTTATGGTCAAGGAAGAACCAGTCAAGTATGGAGACACGCTTTCGAATATCTTTGCCTTGAAAAAAAATCTCTCTCCCGAGGAATACATAGCTTTGCTGGAAGAAGAAATGTATCGAGCAGCCAGCGAGTTGAGATACGAAGACGCGGCAATTCTAAGGGATGAATTATTCAAGGTGAGGGAAGAAATAAAAAAGAAGAAGGGACGATGAGTCCCTTCTTCTTTTTGGCGGGGACGACGGGATTTGAACCCGCGACCACCGGTGTGACAGACCGGCATGCTAACCGGGCTGCACCACGTCCCCTGAACCGGTTACTATTTTCTCAGAAAAAGTCGTGGTTGTCAAGGGGGATTTATGGATTACGTTCTGACTTTATACTTGTTTTTGACAAAGTCTGATCCCCTTCTTATCGCATCCAAGTTGACACTCAGAAACATGCGTTTGGACCCTTTGAGTTTTTCTTCCAAAGCTTTTTCAATGGATTCAAATCTTACTACTTTTGTTGTTTCTATAAAGGCACCCAACATTACCATGTTTGCTACTTTCTGCAGGCCTATTTCTTCCGCAATATCGTTTGCAGGTATCTCTATTATTTCTACGTCTTTCCTTTCGAGCTTTTTATCCACCACCGATGAGTTTACAAAGAGAATCCCTCCTGCTTTCAATCTTGGCCCAAACTTTATCATTGAAGGAAGGTTCATGGCAATCACTTCCGTTGGATGGTCTATGATAGGTGATGTCACAGGTTTTTCATCTATCACGACTGTACAATTGGCAGTACCTCCTCGCATCTCTGGACCATACGAAGGAAGCCATGTGGTATTTTTCCCTTCAATAACGGCGGCTGTAGCAAGCACTTGCCCCATGAGCATGACACCCTGTCCACCGAAACCCGCTATTATTATCCCATGGTATCCCATTTCAATCCCCCACCTTGTCCACAAATACTCCCAAAGGATACTCTTTTGTCATGTTTTCCAACAGCCATTTTTGGGCTTCGACTGGGCTCATTCCCCAATTCGTGGGGCAGGTGCTGAGGACCTCTACTAAACCGAATCCCACACCTTTTATCTGGGCAATAAAAGCTTTTCTAATGGCTTTCTTTGCGTTCCGAATATTTTGAGGCGTACTCACGGTAACTCGCTCGAGATAGGCTACTCCGGGCAAAGTACTCAGAATCTCAGAAACATGGAACGGATATCCATCGTTTTCTGGATTTCTCCCGTAAGGTGTAGTGGTGGTTTTCTGACCGAGGAGGGTAGTGGGAGCCATTTGACCACCCGTCATACCGTACACCGCATTGTTTATAAAGATTGTTGTCAACTTTTCTCCGCGATTGGCCGCGTGGATTGTCTCTCCAATTCCTATCGCCGCCAAATCTCCATCCCCTTGATAGGTGAATACCACACGATCAGGAAGCGCTCTTTTTATACCAGTGGCAACAGCAAGGGCTCGACCGTGTGGAGCTACTGTTCCGTCCACATTGAAAAATTCGTATGCAAAGACAGAACATCCCACAGGGGCAACCATTATAGTTTTCTCTTGAATTCCGAGTTCATCTATGACCTCAGCAATCAATCGATGAACTATTCCATGATGACAACCGGGACAATACGTGAATTCTTTTTCACTGAGAGATTTTGGCCTGCTGAATATCACCATCTTGTCCACTATTTCACCTCCTTGAGGAGATTTTCAAAAGCAAATCGAATCTCGTTCGGTGTGGGCACTATGCCACCCATCCTGCCGTAGAAATATACAGGTGCTTTTCCATTTACAGCGAGTCGAACATCTTCCACCATTTGACCACTGCTCATCTCTACGGTGAGCACAAAATTTACCTTCTTCGAAAGTTCTTCGAGCCTTTTGTAAGGAAACGGCCAAAGTGTTATGGGTCTGAACAAACCAACCGGTAGATTCTTTTCTCTGAGGTCGTCTACAACGCTTTTAAGAATTCTTCCAATCGTTCCATACCCTACCATGAGGAATTCGGCATCCTCCGTTTTGTACTCTTCCCATCTTTGTTCCTCAAGTGAAATTCGTGCGTATTTCTCTTGGTAGCGTTTGTTCATTTCTTCCAAACCGTGAGGGTCTATATTGAATGCGGCTATTCTGTGAGGTTCTCTTCCATTGGCACCCGTTAATGCCCAACTTGAATGATCTGGAAGAGAAGAAATATCCTTCATAGGAGGTAATTCCACAGGTTCCATCATCTGACCGATCATTCCATCTGCCAATATGAGAACAGGATTTCGATATTTATCTGCAAGATCAAAAGCAAGTTGTGTTAAATCCACCGCTTCCTGGAGAGTCGAAGGCGCGAGAACAATCAATCTATAATCTCCGTGACCACCACCTTTGGTCGCTTGGAAGTAGTCGCTCTGCGCCGGTTGGATATCACCAAGTCCCGGTCCACCCCGAACAACGTTTACAAAGACACATGGAAGCTCCGCACCAGCGATGTAAGAGATACCTTCCTGCATCAAGCTGAAACCTGGTGAAGAAGTGGAGGTCATAACCCTTTTTCCCGTACACGCAGCACCGTATACCATGTTTACGGTGGCTATTTCACTTTCAGTTTGAAGGAATGTTCCACCAACTTCTGGAAGCCTCTTTGACATGTACTCTGCTATTTCACTCTGAGGAGTTATAGGATACGCGAAATAAAGTCTGCATCCCGCTCTCACTGCAGATTCTGCGATTGCTTCGTTTCCTTTCATCATCAACTTTCTCATAAATTTCACCCCTCAGACGTTTACCTTCAGTTTCTTTTGGACTTCTCGAAAAACCGTTATACACACATCCGGGCAACTCAAATAACAAAAACCACATGCTATGCATCCTTCACCCTTGTATTCGGCAGGATGATAACCTTTGGAATTGTATTTCTTAGAAAATCCAATTACCTTAACTGGACATGCGTCCACACACAATCCACAACCTTTACATCTTTCTGAATCAATTTCAATGTATCCCATCGCTTTTGCCATACTTTCACCTCCCTATCTCCCACAAAGTCTTCATGAATCTCTTTATTTTGAAAACGGGATACTTGAGTGAATTAACATCGATTCGTGAAGCCAAATCTTCCAACACCACAGTCCATTTCACTGGAATTCCCGTGATTGTGGAAACCTCTGTGAGAATTTTTTCTCCTTGCAGTAGTGTTTCTTTTGTGCTCAAGGGTCCAAGATTGGAGTTATTAACAAGAAAATCGATGTGTAATCTTGATCGGTTCGAGAGTCTCTCCATCGTCTGAACTATTTCTCTCACGTTCTCGCTGAACGGTCTGAAGACGTTGATCACAAAATAAGTTTTTGTTTCACGATTTTTCAGCAAAGGTTTCAATGAACTGATGACTCTTGCTCCATCATCGTCTCCACCCAGATCAATCACAACGTGAGATTCTTCACTTGAAAAAGCTCTTTCTATATGCTTGGGTATTATGGGGAGGTCCATGTACTTCAATCTATTTTCAACCGTCACAACTAAAATTCCTCTCTTCCTCAGCGTGTCCTCAACATCCCTGATTCTGAAATAAGGGGTGATAACATCGAGGTCCACAAGTGACACATTTTCTCCCATTTCTCTCAATCGAAGAGCCAAATTAATTGAAATTTCTGTTTTTCCGCTACCGAATGGTCCCATCAATATATGCACCATATTTCTCTCTCCATTCTTTCGCTTCTTGTGTGTAATTTTTAGGCCTTTCTTCTCCCCTCAGGACTCTGAGCACGGAAAGAGCGAGAGCTTTTTCTTCGTCACTTCCTGGGATGACAACAACCGGTGCGATGAAGTTCACTCTTTCGCTGATCCACGGAACGAGAAACTCTCTATCGTATGCTAGCCCGCCCGTGAGCACAACAGCATCAACTTCACCTTTCAAAACAGCCGCCATCTTACCAATCCATTTCGCTATTTGATAAGCCATGGCTTTGTAGACGATCTCTGCATATTTGTCTCCTTCTTTTATCCTTCTTTGAACTTCTTGTGCATCATTTGTGCCCAGATATGCAACAAGTCCTCCGTTACCAACGATACGTTTTTTCATCTCCTCGTAAGAATACTCTCCGCTGTAACATAAATCTATGAGCTGCGTTAAAGGGAGAGTACCACTACGTTCTGGAGTGAAAGGTCCATCACCATCTAGAGCATTGTTGACATCAACCACTCTCCCTTTTCTGTGAGCGGCGATAGAAATGCCTCCTCCCATATGCGCTACGATTAGATTTACCTCGTTGTATTTCCTACCAAAAGATTCGGCAACTTCCCTGGCAACAGCTTTTTGATTTAGAGCGTGAAATATGGATCTTCTTTGATAGTCGGGATGCCCACTTATACGGGCAATGTTTTCCATTTCATCAACTACGACAGGGTCAACTATGTAGGCAGGAACACCCGTTTCCGAAGCCAGGTTGTGGGCTATAAGAGCCCCCAAATTAGAGGCATGTTCTCCGTTTTTTGCATTCTTTAAAGTTTCTATCATGTAGGTATCTACAAGATACACTCCTCCCGGGACGGGATCTATTAGACCTCCACGACCAACGAAAGCAGAGAAAGAAGATAATTCGTAACCGGACGATGTAACAAATTCCCTCACTAGTTTTTCTCTGAACTCAAGTTGATCGATTATTCGTTGAAATTTTTTGAGTTCTGATACCGAATGAGAAATCTTATGGAACTTGATCATTTTCTCATCTTCAAAGATTGCAACTTTTGTTGATGTAGAACCTGGATTTATGGTAAGAATGCGGAACACAATATCACCCCTTATGTCCCGTTTTCAAAGAAATTAAGGCTCCCAACGCTATAGAAAAAAGCTTCGTCTCATCATTATCTGCCCTGGAAGTAAGAACGACAGGAACACGGGCTCCAACAACTACCGTTGCAGCCTTTGCGCCGGCTAGATAGATGAGAGCCTTTGAGAGAATGTTTCCAGATTCTATGTCAGGTACAATCAAAATATCCGCATCACCAGCAACAGAGCTATTTATTCCTTTGATCAGAGCCGCTTCTTTACTCACAGCATTGTCAAAGGCAAATGGTCCATCTACGATACAATTCTTTATTTGACCTCTTTCGTTCATCTTTGATAGGATCGATGCATCTAGAGTGATTGGCATCTTTGGATTAACCACCTCTATGGCTCCGACTATCGCAACTTTTGGGGTATCTATTTCCAAGGTTTGAGCTACAAAGACTGCATTCTCGATAATGTCAACTTTCTGTTGAAGATCGGGAGATATGACCATTCCTCCGTCAGAAACGATCAAAAGCTTATGGTAAGTTCGAAGTTCAAAAACGCTTACCGCGGAGAGAGTTCTTCCTGTTCTGAGACCGTATTCTTTTTGGAGAAATATCCTCATCAGATCCCCAGTCTTGATTTTTCCTTTCATTAAAAGATCAGCTTCTCCTTTTGAAATTGACTCTACCGCCATTCTTCCTGCTACAATTGGATCTTCTACGTGAACCAAATTAACCTTTTTCAGGTCGAGATTCAAAGCATTTGCCAATGATTTTGTTCTTTCAGCGTCCCCGAAAAGAACCACCTCCACGATTCCCTTTTCAGAAGCTACCGTGACGGATTTTAGTATATCTTCATCATGTCCAACAGCAACCGCTAGTCTGACGGTTTTCTTAAAAGAACCGATCTTATCGAAAAGCTCATCGAGTTTCCGCATTCTTTCTCCTCCACACGATCTCTTTGTAATCTTTCGGTTTTTCTTCACCTTTGAGTACTCTTAGAACTCCGAGAGCCAGTGCTTCCATTTCAAATTCTCCTGGCACTATTCTCAAAGATCCAAATTTTCGAACATACTGTCTTATCATCTCAACGAACTCTAAACTGTGTGCCATTCCGCCCGTAATGATTATTGCGTCAGGCTTGGATCCAAGAACTGCACACATTCCTCCAATCTCTTTCGCAATTTGATAGGCCATCGCCTCAACGACTAATCTCACTTTTTCTGAATTTTTCGATTCTTCTAAAGCCCTTCTCAAATCGTTCGTTCCCAGATATGCAACAAGTCCTCCTTTTCCAACGAATCGCTTCTTCAACTCTCTTGCGGTGTACTTTCCAGAATATGCCGTTTTCACAACGTCTCCGACGGGAAGTTCACCCGTTCTTTCAACGCTGAACGGCCCTTCATCGTTAGCATTGTTCACATCTATCATTTTTCCGTTGAGATGAGCGGTGACAGAAATTCCACTACCGAGATGAACCACAACCATCTTAGTCTTTTCATAAGGTTTTCCCATTTCTTTTGCTACTTTTCGGGCAACTGCCTTTATGTTCAAGGCGTGTGAGTAGCTTTTTCTTTCTATATCTGGGAGGCCAGAAAATCTCGCTTCATCACACATCTCATCGACAGAAACGGGGTCTGTAATGAAACAAGGAATGTTGTGAGGTTTCCCAAGTTTATACCCTATTACCGCTGCAAGATTGGAAACGTGTTCAACGGGGGAATGATGGAGGAGATAATCGACCATGTATTCGTCCACTTTGTAAGTTCCACTGGGAACAGGTTCGAGAATTCCACCTCGTGCTCCGATGGCATCGATATCTTCCATACTGTAACCGTGATTTTCAAGGAATCTCTCTACAACAGCCCTTCTCATCGGTTCTTGATCCATGATCCTTTCGTATTTCATAAGTTCTTCAACAGAATGAGTGATTCTCTCTTCGCAGATCTTCGTTTCATCTTCAAAAATGGCCACTTTCGTTGAAGTTGAACCGGGGTTTATAACCAGTATTCTGTACATTGTTCCACCCCTTGAGGATTTGAAAACATCAGCTTGGGCCTTGTATCTCAGTAGAAAATTAAGTCTTTCAAACGATTTTTCAGGAAAATGTCCGACGCATTTTATGGTTTACATTTTGTTACACAAAATTTTAGTTGATGTTCCATTATGAATATTACCATATAGAAACATTCATCTCAAAAAAATTTTTCTTCTCGATTTGGAGGGCTGGGAAAACAAAAAAGCGGGCCTTGAAAGGCCCGCCGGATGGTGGGGAAAACTCACCTTTGAACCATTTCCTCCAGTACTTCGAATCCTTCATCTGTGAGCAGAACGAAAAGCATCTTTTCTATTCCTCTGAATCTTCTGTACTGATCTATCGTGATAATATCGTCAATTTTTTCTACGAACTCCCTGTACGCATCTCTTATCTCATCCTTCAAATCCCACATTTGGTCTTTCAAATCTTTTGCTTCCTTTTCGTCTCTTTCAACCAGAGCGTTGTAATATTCTTGAAGAAGTTGTTCGGATTTTTCTCGAAGTGAGTCTATGGTTTCCTTGGTTTCCTTTGTTGTTTCATAGATCTCGTTCAATTGCTCGTCACTGAGATCAAGTTGGTTGATTGTTTCTGCTATCCTTGTTTTGAACATGAGTTCCATTTGTTCTTCGTCTCTGAGCTGTAACCTAAGACCGTATCCAAATCCTCTCTCCAATCTTGCTCTCTCTCTTTCGGGACCGGGAACTCCAAACTGTGGCTCAGGATGCTTGTGCATGTAAGCTTGACCCATGAGCGGTTGTCTGTCAGGGTTTCCGTACCCCACTGCGAAAAGGCCCATTGCAACAGTAAGAACCATCATCACCACGAGAAATTTTCTCATCTCAACCACCTCCTACCTAAGGTTTTCAACTTCATACTAACTCGTCGATTGTGAAAAAAACGTGAAGAATTCAGTGGGATTAGATTTATCTGTTTTTGAGTTATAATAATACTAGACTAATTTGGGAGGTGTTTATGGTGATCTACAAAGAGCTCAATAACACGGGAGAAAAGATTCCAGCTTTAGGGTTGGGCACTTGGGGAATAGGTGGGTTCGAAACACCGGATTACTCAAGGGATGAAGAAATGGTAGAACTTCTTAGAAAAGCAATAGAAATGGGATACACTCACATAGATACCGCCGAGTACTACGGTGGAGGACACACGGAAGAACTCGTTGGAAGAGCTATTAAAAGTTTCAACAGAAAAGATCTGTTCATAGTTTCAAAGGTTTGGCCAACTCATTTAAGGAGAGACGATCTTTTGCGTTCTTTGGAAAATACTCTGAAGCGACTCGATACGGATTACGTTGATCTGTACTTGATACATTGGCCCAATCCTGAAGTTCCACTTGAAGAAACCCTTTCTGCAATGGCAGAGGGTGTAAGACAAGGAATGATAAGATACATCGGTGTATCCAATTTTGATAGGAAGCTTTTGGAAGAAGCGATCAACAAGTCATCGGAGCCCATCGTTTGTGATCAAGTTAAGTACAACGTCGAGGACAGGGATCCTGAACAAAACGGTTTGCTCGAGTTTTGTCAGAAAAACAACATCACTCTGGTTGCCTACTCACCTTTGAGAAGAACACTGCTTTCAGAAAGAGTAAAGAAAACACTTGAAAACATAGCGGTGAAACACAACGCCACTGTTTATCAGATCATGCTCGCATGGTTGCTTTCAAAGCCGAATGTTGTAGCCATACCAAAGGCGGGTAGAATAGAACATCTCAGAGAAAACCTCGATTCAACGAAGATAAAACTCACTGAAGAAGAGTTGAGACTACTCGATAGCCTTGGATAATTCGTACAAATTTTTGAAGACAAAATCAGGTTTTACATCCGATCTGGATAGATCGTCTAGAGTGGTTTCGCCTGTGAGAACGAGTATTGAAACTATTCCGGCGTTTTTTCCCAGTTTTACATCTGTATAAAGTCTATCACCTACCATCGCCATTTTTTCTTTAGGAACATTGAGTTTTCTTGAGATCACCTCTACAACCATAGGGTTCGGTTTTCCTAACACGAGATCCGGCTTCCTACCGGTCGAGGCTTCAATAGCTGCTATAAGGCTTCCCGCATCGGGGATCGGGCCCTCTTTTGAAGGACAATTTATGTCTGGATGGGTGGCAAGGTATTTTTTTCCTTTTCTGAGAAAAAGACATGCTTTTTTGAGCTTTTCGTACGTAAGTGTTTTGTCAAAACCGAGAACCACGAAGTCAGGTTTTTCATCTTCCATCACGTGACCATAGGATGCAAAGACTCTTTTCAACTGTGGTGTTCCGAGAAGAAAAATTTTACATCGACCGTACTTCTGTAATATGTACTCTGCGGTTATTTCTCCGGAGGTGATCACGGAGCCTTTCAGTACAGGTGCACCCATTTTCCTCAGTTTCCTCACGTAGTCTGTGGGTCCAAGGGAAGAGTTGTTCGTGAAAAAAACGTATCTTTTTCCCTTTTGTTTCAATATCTCTAGGAAATCCAGTGAACCAGGGAGAAGGATATCATCCAGGTAAAATGTTCCATCCATGTCCAGAATGAATAGGTCTATCTTATCGAGCACCTTTCAACCTCCTTTGTCTCACCGTTTCGAACAAAATTATTCCCACGCTGACAGATACATTCAGAGAGTCTATTTCGTTTTCCATCGGTATCGTTACCGCTTTGTCACATTTTTCCTTTACAAGCCTTCTGATGCCTTCTCCCTCGTTCCCAAATACGAAAGCCGTTGGCAACGTGAGATCTTCTTCGTATATCGTATCACCATTTGTGTCCGCCGCATACACCCAAACGTTTTGTTCTTTCAACTCTTCTATCGTTCTTGCAATGTTTGTCACAATTGCAATCCTAGACCTAAAAACAGTCCCTGCGGATACTTTCACTACAGTTTCTGTTACTTTCACAGATTTATCTTTTGGGATTATGATACCGTTCGCTCCTGCTCCAACGGAGGTTCTAACTATAGCACCCAAATTGTGTGGATCTTGGATCTGATCTAATATCACTATCAATTGAGGAAATTTGATTTTCAAGATTTCTTCGACTGAGCAGTATCGGTATTCATAAATATCGAAGACAACTCCTTGATGTTTCTTTGTTCCGGAAAGATTCCTCAGTCTTTCTTCGGTCTCGAATGAATATTTTATCCCTTTTCTTTCTATTTCTTCTATGAGCGAGAGAAAGTGACTACTTGGACTTTTCAGTTTTTGGAAAAAAACTCTTTTAATTGGAATGTTATTTCTGAGAGCTTCCTGAAGAATTTTTCGGCCGTACACTCTCAAAGTTCAACACCACCTGTAGAAGTTCTTCGATTCTCCGATAGTCTCTTTTCAGAAAAAGAAAACCCACAAGAGCCTCAAATCCCGTACTTTTTCTGTAAAGAATGTCATTTCCGTGCTTTTTGGCTGTTTTCGAATTCATCGCTCTTTTTGCAACTTCTCTCTCTTCCTCCGTTAAGAGAGGCCACAGAAAATCCAATATCTGGGCTTGTCCATGTTTCGAAGTGTACCCTTTCACTTTTTCATGAATGGAAGATACTCTACAATCTCCGACGAATTTCAAACGGAACATGAGTTCTAAAACAGCATCTCCTATATAAGCTAGGACAGCCGACGATAGATTTCGGGTTTCCACGTCAAAACGAAAAATTTCTTCCATCTTGTCATCTCCCAAGGTATGCAAACAATTTGGTGTTCATGTAGTGTTTGTCGGTAAGAAAATAGGATAGATTCTTCTCAAGAAACTGGATTGGAAGGATGTTTTCTGGCAACCTTGGAATGGGTAAATCAGCAGTGAGCAGAGGAAGTGTAGCTGCGAGATCGTCGAAAATGCTTTTCAAGTGAAGAATCTGTGAATCGTCTTCTATGTAAGTTTCCAACCTAACAAGTCCTCTTGTGCTTTCGCTGTTAACAAGTTTCACATAGGTTCCTATTTTCTTCAATTTTCTTTCTGTATTTTTTTCTACGACAAACATCTTACTACGTTCACCTTTCTTGAGAAAACGAAGTTTTCTGAAATCTTCTCCTTTCAAATCCGTGGAACTTATGTTTTTCACAAGTCCAATGGGTCCAACGTTTTCTTTAAAAGGAAGTTCTGGAACGGCCGGACCATCTTTCACAACGAGGGAACTTCCAGTGAGATATTTCTTCACTTCCTGTATTTCAAGAGTTTGTAAATAAGAATCGATCGAATCCATAGCATCCCTTCCATCCTTTATGACCTTGAAAACAAATCCTTCTACTTCTTGGTTTCCGCTTTCTGGAAAATTCTGTGAAAATCCAACCACTCGCTCTACGACAGGAGGAGAATGAGGGGAAAACAAGGGACGAGTCCCAACATCCTTTTCCCAAATCACGGCTCCCACACAAAGTTCAGCAAATATTCCTCTGAATCCTTCATCGGTTGTTATTCGCACGAAACTTCTTCGCTTTCCATCGACGAATATGATTCGTTCGAGCGTTTTTCCTTGACCTTGTTCATCATCTTCTAGGAAATTCGATCTTTCGACAAAAGTTTGATCTGACACATGTTCTTCTAGTTCGCTCTGAATGTTTTCGATTCTCTCCACACGCATTCATATCACCCCAATATTACATCGAGGGAGGCCATAACCAAAAATCCAATCATGATCCACCATGTGGAAAGAAGTTCGTTTCCTTTAGAATGCGTCTCAGGTATGACTTCATCACTCACAACGTAAATCATGGCTCCGGCGGCGAATGCCATCATGTACGGTAAAAGTCTTTGAGAAATTGAGACTATACCTGCTCCAAAGAGTCCACCAATTGCTTCGACAAGACCCGTGAGAAAGGTGATCAGAAATGCTTTACCCTTTTTGTATTTCATCGGTATCAAAGAAGCCATAACTGCCGCACCTTCTGGTATGTTTTGAACACCAATTGCTATTGCTATAGCAAGGGCTTGGGGGGTAAAAGCAGAAACACCAACTGCCATTCCTTCTGGAAAGTTGTGTATGGTTATAGCGATAATGAAAAGCCAGATTCCTTTTATCCTTTTTATGTCGGGACCTTCATATCCTTTAAGAAAGTGTTCATGAGGAATAAGTTTGTCTGCTAGATTGACAAAAAGTCCTCCCAGAACGAAGCCGATAATGAATCTTATAACACCTCCCATTTCTAAAGCGGGAGCAACCAAACTGAAGGCACTTGCGGCGATCATGACACCCGCGGCGAATCCTAGAAACGAGTCGATTGTTTTATCGCTTGTCTGACGCGGTTTTAAAAAAAGGAATGGCAACGCTCCGAGAGAAGTTGCCATTCCCGCAACAAAACTGTATAGAATTCCTTTCAAAACCATTCTTTCACCTTCATAATTTTCTCGCAACCTCGAATATTATCTGTGCGATCTTTCTTCCCGTTTTTTCCGCCACTTCTAACACTTCTTCTGCCGTCAAGGGCTTCAAGTCTTCTGGTACCGCTCTGTCTGTAATAGCGGAAATTCCTAGGACTCTTATTTGGCCATGCCTTGCTACTATAACTTCTGGGACCGTGGACATTCCAACTGCATCTGCACCGAATCTTCTAAGCATTCTAAGTTCTGCAGGAGTCTCGAAGCAAGGACCTGACACTGCCACATAAACACCTTGATAGACAGGTATCCCAAGTTCTTTTGCACTGTTGTAAGCAAGATTTATGAGTTCTTTATCGTAAGGCTCTGACATGTCTGGAAACCTAGGTCCCCATTCATCCACATTGGGACCTATCAATGGATTATCTCCCATGAAGTTTATGTGGTCGGTTATGATCATGGGTCTTCCTACTTCAAAATCGGGATTGAGCCCGCCTGCAGCGTTAGTTACTATCAACACTTCGACTCCGAGGAGCTGCATCACTCTGATCGGGAAGGTAACTTCCTTCATCGAATAACCCTCGTAATAATGGAAACGCCCGTTCATCAACATAACATTCTTCCCATAAAGCTTTCCGAATATCAATTCTCCTTTATGACCAGGAGCTGTGGAAATAGGAAAACCTGGAATCTCACTGTAGGGGATTTTTTGGGAATTTCCTTCTTTTTCCACTTCATCGGCAATCACAGAGAGGCCTGACCCCAATATAATGGCAATCTTCGGAGGTTCTTCAACATGATTCCTCAAGTATTCGGTAGCTTTCTCCACTCTTTCCTTGTAGGTTTTTATATCCACTTTAGACACCTCCTCTTCCACCTTTTCTAAGGAGATTCTATCATGAGTGTAGTACATCAACCTCGTGGAATGTGACGGTTCTTGGATCAAAGATAAGAGTTATGGTTCCAACCGGTCCATTTCTTTGTTTTCCAATGATTATTTCTGCTTTATGGGGCTCGTGAAGTTTACTCTCTTCTTTCTCTTTTTTACTCTTGTAATATTCTTCTCTGTATATGAATATGACTGTATCCGCGTCCTGCTCTATAGCTCCGGATTCTCTCAAATCGCTGAGTCTTGGGCGTTTGTCCTCTCTCTGTTCAACAGCTCTTGAAAGCTGTGAGAGAGCAACCACCACAATGTCTAATTCCCTTGCGAGGAGTTTCAGAGATCGGGAGATCTCCGATATTTCTTGCTGACGACTTTCTTTCCTGCCCTTCAAGTGCATGAGTTGAAGATAATCGACGAAGATGATCTTTATATCGAACTCTTTCTTCATCCTTCTGGTCTTGGCCCTCAAAGTTCTTGGGTCCAAAAGTGTCTCATCATCAACTACTATGGGTGCTTTGTAAAGTTTGGAGGCCGCTACGGTGAGTCTTTCCCATTGTTCTTGATCGAGATATCCTGTTCTTATACTGTACAGATCGACTCCAGATTCCATACTGAGAAGTCTTTGAGCAAGTTGTTCTTTCGACATTTCGAGACTGAATATGCCAACTGGTATCTCAAAATTAACAGCCATGTTTCTGGCTATTGAAAGAGCGAAAGATGTCTTTCCCATAGATGGTCTGGCTGCGATTATCACCAAATCCGAACTGTGAAATCCCGTAGTTTGTTTATCCAAACTTTTGAATCCTGTGGGGAGCCCTGTTACAAGAACGCCGGGTTCTATAACGTTAGCTTTTTCTCTGAAATTTTCCAAATTCTCGAACACATGATGCATGATACTCCGAAGATGATCGTACGATTTCGTTGTTTTCATTTCTGAGATCTCGAATATCATTCTCTCCGCGTTATCCAAAAGAAGGTCTACGTCTTCTTCCATGTAGGCGCTTTCAGAAATTTTTCTGGAAATTTCGATAAGTTTTCTCAAAATGGATTTTTCCTTAACAATCTCTGCATAGTGAACGGCATGTGCAGAACTCGGTACCGCCTCCGCTAATTGAGCAACTTCAATGTCTCCGCCGACTTCTTCGAGTTTTCCCATACTCTGCAATTTGTCGCAAACGGAAACGACATCCACTGGTTTTCCTTCATCGTAAAGTTCCTCCATCGCTTTGAAAATGTACTGGTGTTTTTTGAGGTAAAAATCTTCATAACTGATAATTTCTAACACATCGTTTATAACAGAAGGATCGATCAATATACTACCGAGGACGGCGATCTCTGCTTCCAAATTGTGGGGAGGAACGCGCATGTTATCACCTCTCAAAACATGTTCAATCCAATTCCTTCGTTCGTATCGAATCCGATTCCTTCGTTTGGAAAGTCTCTTATGTAGAAAAATAGTGAGAAATTCTTTAAAGAGAGATTCTTCCCAAAAGACATCGAAGCTTTTGCTCCTAAGCAGTGGAGTGATTTTTCAATGGAGAAAGAAAAAGATTCTATATTCCAATCTTTTAGTTTCAATGAGACAGAAAAAGTTGGATCGTCGTTTTTTACTTCATAAGAGAGGTCGAGATCCTCTTTATAGAATTCTGCTTTCAACGTGTGCGAGGATTGATTTCTTTTGAAACCTCCGCGTATCCAAAATCTTTCCAACTCAAAGGGGTCGACTTTTATCTTTGAGTAGGCAGTTATCCTTGGATTTTCCATGAAGAAGAACTCTTTTCCATAAATTCTGAGCTGATCTTCGATGTATTGAACGTGTGGTTTTTTGTAGTGATAAATGAAGTAAAGTTTGTTGTAAACCGCCCCTGTTTTTTGTGTGAATTCCCATTTGGTGTAACTTTTTTGCAAATCGTCCAAGACGAACCGTGTAGTTGCGTTTAATCCGTTTGTGATCATACCGGTTTTGAAAGAGGAAGAAACCTTCAAATAGGGATCAGAAAATTCTTCTTTGAGGAAATCGTACGTCGTTTCAACGGAGATAGAGAGATTCCCAAGGGAAAATTTTGATTTCAGATCGAGTTCGTTTTTAGCTTTGTTTTGGGAAAATTTCCTAAGATTCTTTCCTTGAAGGGTATAAAGCTTATAATAACTTTCAAAAGAAAGGGGACCTATTGGTAATCTCAAAGAGGTTGTGAAGAAATTACCAATACGGTAACCTTCCTCAGATGATTCGTAAATGCCAGCGTATATTTTATCATCTAGAATGAGAATTTTTCCAAAGGACAAATTTTGAAAATCCAAAATGGTATCGCTTTTCAGAAAACTTGTGGTTCGATTGAGTTGACTGTTTTCGAAAAGATACTTTCCGGCGGTGTTGACACTGAAAGATTGGATGAGGAAAAAAGGTTTCGATCGAAAGGAGGAGTTCAGTGTACCAAAGGTCCGTTCTCCTTTCTCTATCTTCGTTTCATGGTAAAAATTGCTCACAAGAAAAGTTCCCCAATCTGCTTTAATGGAAAGATTTTTAACAGTAAGTTGTGGAGCGATCAGTACATCCCCGCCTTCATTCGCTTCTCTCTTCAGTCTAACACTGATGCTTCCATTGAACAATTTCCCGTTATGATCAAACTGATAGACTCTTTTAGAGTTTTCTTGTTCGAAGAGAAAAGAATTCTCTTTGTCGAAAATTTTTGCTTTGACCCCTTGTTCAGAAAGTGATTCGGTGTATTCCAGATTGACCGAGAAAACTCCAAAAGAATGATTCCATTTGAGTTCTTTCCATGTTCCTTTCTTCAGCACGTTCTTCGTTAGAAAAAAGACATTCCCTTCACCGTAGGAAATGTTGTACGATGTTTTCACATATGGTTCTTCTCCCATTCCCACCTCAACGGAAAATGGTTGGGGTTTGTCGGAAAGATTTGTGAAAAAGATAGGTTGATAGAATATGGGAATTCCCAGAAGATAAAAAACCACATCTTTTGCAAGAAGGTACTCGTTTTCTACTATTTCCACGTGCTGTGCTTTGAGTTTGTAATGTGGTGGATTTGAAGAACAAGTGGTAATGTATCCCTTTTCCATCACAGTTTTCGATCCTTCGGAAGTGAGTTCTTCTCCAGACAGATATATCTGCTTTTTCTCTTTGTTCACTTCTATCCTCGTATTCCCTCGAAGGTAGTATAGAATGCTTTGCTCTTTCTCGGTTTTGAACACCAATCTTTCGCTCTTCAGAAAGGTATCTCCTTTTCTGTAAGAAACTTTACCGGTCGCTTCGAAACCTTTCACCTTTCCTTCTTCGTTCAGATGGACAACAACTTCGTTTGCTTCCACGTATGCATCTTTGTAGAGAATCTTCACACCACCTTCGAAAACGAAAGTATCTGGATATTTGTTCACCTTTTCGGCTATGATATTGAGTTGGGCAGAAAAGAGGGAAGAAGCCAAGAAAAATACACCAACTACAAACAACTTTGTGAAAAACTCCCTGATTCTGTAGGCGAAGACAGTATCAAGGAGAATGAAAAGGATACCTCCCACCACAGTAAAAACGATGTTTGGAATCCATGGAGCTAACAGAGGATCAAGAAGATTTTCCTTTCCCATGGCACTTAACCATGCTCCACTCCCTTGATACAAAACGACGAGAACAAAGGTGAAAATCACACCCCAGGATTTACTCCTCAACTGGAAGAGCAACGAAAGAGGAACTCCAACTAAAACTATCACTATCGGGGTCAGAGAATTTGCATATCTACTGTGGAGCTCAACTATCCAAGGTGAAGGTTTTATTCCAACCTTTCTGAAGAAGTTTATCTTCTCTTTGAGTTCTTTTCCAGTCATTTCTCTGGGAGTCTTTCCAACTCGTAGAAGATTTTCTATGTCTTCCGTGATATCGAGTTCCATTTCGGAGAAATGGACATCGAGTTTCAAAAATCCATCCTTATCAATCGAGTAGTATCTACCGTCAAATAGATACCATTTATCATCTTTTTTCTGGACTCTTTTTGCTGTAACGATTTTCTCCTCACTTCCGTATTTGAAAATTACAACATTCCAAAGGGTATTCGTCTTCTCATCGTACTTTTCTACGTAGAAGTATTGATCTTCTCCTATTTTCGATATGACGTTCTCAACTACAAAAACTTCTGGTTTTCTGAGAACGTACTTAGACATCGCCTCTTCGGCTTTAGATTGGTATGCAGGAACTATCCTGTCGTTCAGAAAAAAGACAATGATGGAAAGCAAAGATCCTAACAAGATGAAGGGGACTATCAAATTTTTCTGGGAAATTCCATGGACTTGAATAGCCATGAGTTCTCTATCTTCCGAAAGTTTCGAGAAAACCCAGAAAACAGCAAGAAGGACCCCAACGGGAACACCCATGGCAACAAAGTAAGGTAGGTAATAATAAAGAAGGAGAAACAATTTCTCAATACCCACCCTGTGACGAACTATCAAGTCGGAGAGCTGGTAGAGTATCTCTATACTGACGAAGATTATGAATCCAGCTAGACCAACGAGAAAAGGAATAACAGAGAGTTTCATCAGGTATTTAATCAGTACTTTCAAAGAGAACCCCTCCGGATTTTTTGAAAAGAAGCAGCTCATCGTGATAACACTTGTAAGGTTCTCCCTGAACCATGTACACTGAGACTTCCACGATGTTTGTAGCGTAATCTGCGATGATCTCTATGTAGCCTGCTATTTCGAGCAAGAGAAGGGCTCTTCTTACGTACTTTGGTGACTCCATCATGTAGAGTAAAAGTTCTTCTCTCACCTTTTCGTACAAATCATCCACTTTTGAATCCATTCTGCAAACCTCAAAGGATTTTTCCACGTTTATATCCGCGAACATTCGAAGGGCGAATTTCAACATTTCCGATGTTTGATTCGCCATAGTAGGAATATCTTCGAGAGGTTTCAAGGGAGGTTCTTCCATCAGTTCGAGCACGTTCTTTGCTATGTCATGGCATTTGTCTGCTATGTTTTCTATGAGTTCTGCTACTCTTATCCCTGCAGTCACTGTCAAAAGAGGTTTCCCGATTGGTGAGAAGAGTCCCAATATCTCCATGGCTTTTTCCTGAATCTCTACCTCCATCTGATCGACAACTTCTTCATCGGCAACCACTTCTCTCGCGAGTGATTCATTCCTTTCGATGAGAGCAGATATGGAATTTCTGAACATTTTTTCTATGAACCAACCCGCTTTTAGGACACCTTTCTTAAATTCTTCAACCCTTTCGTTCAGCAATTTATTCACTCGATACGCCTCCCATAGCCCAATTTATCTCTGATCACTGTTACATAATCGTATTTAGTAGGGCGCAGTATCTTGATGTATCTATCTGCTTTTTGAACAATGGCCTTCTTGGTTTTTCCTAGCATCATACCGTCGACCAGCAAATTGATTTCTCTTTGACAGTCGATTACCACTTTGAAATTGGAAGGTATCACCACACTTCTCGTTAGAAAGAACTGTGGGGCGATCGGTGAGATTTCCAACACTTCGCATTCCGGGAATATTATGGGTCCACCAATGGACAGAGAGTACGCTGTTGAACCTGTGGGAGAAGATACTACAACGCCATCTGCAAAAAACCACATGGAGGAATGGTGTTCTACGTTCACCTCTATTTCCACCATTTTTCCGCTCAAATCCCTTTCCATTACGACATCGTTCAAAGCCAAATGAGAACCTAACTCGCTATCTACACGTATGAACCATCTCAATTCTTCGCGGAAGCTCTTGTTCTTCAGATCTTCGAGAAATTGATCTACCTCTTCGAGGGTGTAAGAAGTCAGAAAACCAAGTCTTCCCGCTTTGAAACCAACCAAAGGAGTCCCATCTGCTGCTTTTTTGGCTGCTCTGAGCATTGTGCCGTCTCCACCTACCACTACTATCAAATCGGCTTCGACATCGTCTAGTACATTTTCTTCGCCAAAGACTACCACATCATGTTCTTTCGAAATCTTGTTTTTCAAAAATTCTCCTTCCTTTCTTTTTTCTTCCCTGTACAGAATGGCTATTTTCACGATAACCTCACCGCCAGATCGAAGAGAGTTTCAACAAGAAATCCGTCTAAAAAAAGAAGAATAAAAATGGCTATCATCGGTGAGATGTCCACGGGTCCTATAGGTGGTAGAAAACGTCTTATAGGATTCAAAATCAGGGAAGAAAGAACCTCAAAGAATCTCCTTGCGGGATGGTAATAGTACGGCATAACCCAACTGAAAATCACAGAAATCAATATAGAAACGATCTCTACGTATATGAATACTCTGAGGGTTACTGCCAGAGCTCTGAGAAAATTCGCTATCACGAACATTCATCTCCCTCCCTTGAATATAGCGCTTCCTATTCTTACCATCGTTGCTCCCTCCTCTATCGCAACCTCGAAGTCGTTGCTCATACCCATAGAGAGTTCTTTCAGTTTTACATTGTTACTGTTGTACTTCTTGGAAAGTTCATCACGCAGTTCTTTGAGAATCCTAAATCCCCATCTCACCTCTTCAGGGTTTTCCACGTACGGTGCCATCGTCATGAACCCCAAAACTTCTATTTGCTTGAAAGTTTCGCACATTTTCAAAAACCCCTCCACCTCTTGAAGCAATAGGCCGGCCTTTGTTTTTTCTCCGAAAACGTTTACTTCTATCAAAATTTTCTGGATTTTCCCCAGTTTTTTCGCTCTTTTTTCTATCTCTTCGAGTTCTTCAACTCTCCAAACCGAGTGTATCAATTCACATCTTGGAACAATATACTTCACCTTGTTCGTTTGGATCCTTCCTATAAAATGCCAAACGATAGGCCTGTCTTTGAAATATTCACTCTTTCTGATGAGATCTTGAGCCCTGTTTTCTCCAAACTCTCGGACACCTAGAAGAAAGAGTTCTTCCATTTTTTTAACATCTGCGTACTTCGTTGCAACAACGAGTTTTACTTCCGAAGGATCCCTACCTGCACGGTGTGCGGCTTCCTTTATCCTGTTCATTACGTTTTCTAGATTTTCTTTCAATCCCATGTGGCTTCACCTCAGAAGAGGCGATTCTCCGGAAAATTGTAGTTGAGGTGCTTGTAAGCCTTCTCCGTTGCGATTCTTCCTCTTGGAGTCCTTGCGAGAAAACCAGATTGAAGGAGATAGGGTTCGTACACTTCGGTAAGCGTATCCGGTTCAATGCCTAGAGATGCTGCTAAAGCATTCAAACCGACTGGTCCGCCCTTGTAAACCTCAATGATCGTTTTCAAAATCTTTCTATCGAAATCGTCCAACCCCTCTTCGTCTATGTTGAGTACTTCCATCGTTTTTCTTACGATATCCATGTCTATTTTGTCGGCCTTCTCGATGGTAAGCATGTCTCTTACTCTCTTTGTGAGTCTTATTGCTATTCGTGGTGTTCCCCTGGATCTTTTAGCGATCATTTCGGCAGCAACATCTTCTATGTCTACTTCCATCAAGCTGGCTGCCCTCTTTATGATTTCTTTCAACTCTTCGATCGTGTAGAAGTCGAGTTCCAAAATGATTCCAAATCGACTTCTGAGAGGAGAACTCAGAAGTCCACTCCTAGTGGTGGCTCCAACGAGAGTGAAAGGTTGAATGTCTATTCTGATGGATTTCGCACTGGGACCTTTCCCTATCATTATGTCGATTTGAAAGTCCTCAATCGCTGAATAAAGGAGTTCTTCTACCGCCTTGTTCAACCTGTGTATTTCGTCGATGAAGAGTACATCTCCTCTTTCCAAACTGGTGAGAATAGCGGCCATGTCTCCTTGTTTTGCAAGAACAGGTCCACTCGTTACGTGAATGTTCGTCTGAAGCTCACTCGCTATGATGTGGGCAAGGGTTGTTTTTCCAAGCCCCGGAGGACCCGCGAGGAGGACATGATCCAGAATCTCTCCTCGCATTTTTGCTGCCTCCAACGCAAGAAAAAGCTTCTTTTTAACCTTTTCTTGTCCCACGAATTCGTCCAGTGTTTTTGGCCTCAGAAATTGGACACCGGAATCGTAAATAGTTCTCTCTGGTGTGAGAAAATCACTCACCGTTTCACCTCTTCGATTTTTCTTTTTCTTGAAAAATTATACCACTCAAAAAGTAAAGGGGCCCTTCGGCCCCTTCAATGCTTAATTAAGCATGTATCATCCGCCACCACTCGTACTGCCGCTCATTACAAATCCTATTATCACTCCCAAAATTCCTATGGCAACTCCTGCCAGTGCCATGGTTTGTACGTCGGAAATCTTCTTGCTGAGAGTTGCACTCACGCTGTTGACGTCTTCCATCCAAGGTTTGGAAGAGACAACATCACCGACTTTTTGAGAGAGTTCAGTGTTGCTCTGACTGAGGTTTTGGACTTCTTCTTCTATCTTGGTGACCCTTGCGGTGATCGCTCCTATATTCCTTTCGAGAGAAGTCACTTTTTCGGCTGTGGACTCAACTTGTGCAACTCTCTTTTCCAAATTTTCCATGCGGCTGTTAATGGTAGTGACTTGTCCCTCGAGAACGCTCACGCGAGCATCAAGTGCTTTCGCTGTTTTCTGCAGAGATTCAAGATCGCTTTGAAATTTGGAGACGAGGACTTTGAGATTCCCGATTTCACCGGACAGAATGGTGTTGTTTTTGTCGAGGGTGGCAGATACTTCTGAAAGTTTTTGATCGAGAGTCTTCGTGTACGACTTAAGAGTATCTTCGACGTAAGCTTTCAAAGAAGTTGTTGTGTTCACAACGAGTTCTTCGAGATCTGTAGATTTTTTCTCAACTGCCAGTGTTTTCTGTTCAAGATCATTCAATTTCGACATGACTTGAGATATTCTGGAGTCAACGTAATCCTTTTTGACGTAATCTTCAGCAAATTTGGCCTCCAAAGCGGCAATTCGAGAGAGTGCCTCACCAACTTTGCTGTCGAGTTCTTTGATACTATCGGACTGACTCTGAACCTGACTCATAACTTCCATTCTGAGATTCTTGAGGTCAACGAGTGTGGATTTCAAGTTCGCAACATCGTTCTTGAGAGTCTCAAGATCGGAAGTAACTCCCCCAAAGTTGTCAGAAAGATTCTGCACTTTCATCAAAGCGGTGCTCACGAGATCTTCGAGGGTACTGACTTTGTTTATGAGCCCAGAAATATTTGCAGATGGTTGTTTGAGAATGTTGTAGAGCCTGTAGAAAGCGACGGCAGCTTGATACCTTGTGAGGTAAGAATTTCCTTGGAAGGTACCGTCCGGCAAACCGGTGAGTACTCCGAGTTTTGCCATTTCTGTTACCGCCTCATAAGCCCAGTGGTTCACTGGAACATCTTTGAACTGTTGTGAGATACCGATGAGTGCACTGAGTATTAGGACTATCACCAGGAATTTTCTCATGAACATACACCTCCTTTAGGATTTATCTGTGAATATGTGTTCTTCTGATGGAAAAGATCCTTCTTTTACCTCTTTTTTGAAAGTTTGGAGTGCGTCTAGAATGACAGAATAAAGATCTAAATATTTCTTGGAAAACCGAGGGGAAAAGTCTGGATTCATTCCTAGAAGATCATGCCAAACGAGAACTTGCCCGTCACAGAATCTACCTGCTCCAATACCTATGGTGGGAATGGCAATGCTTTCAGTGATCTCCTTAGCCACTCTTTCGACCACAAGTTCCAAAACGATAGCGAACGCCCCCCTTTTCTCCAACTCTTTGGCACTTCTAAGGAGGTATTCCTCACTTTCTTCTGTCTTTCCTTGGACTCTGTAACCTCCAAAGCGGTTCACGAATTGTGGGGTGAGTCCAATATGACCCATCACAGGGATTCCGGAATCAACGAGTTTTTGGACTAAATCACCGAATTCCTCTCCACCTTCTATCTTAACCGCGTTTGCTCCTACTTTCAAGAATTTTCCAGCATTTTCTACAGCTTTTTCCATCGAAATTTGATAAGAGAGAAACGGCATATCAGCTACTATGAAAGCATTTGGTGCTCCTCTTCTCACAGCGGCAACGTGGATTAGCATCTCTTCCATGGTAACAGGTATTGTATCTTTATACCCAAGAACGTTATTTCCGAGGGAATCACCAACCAGTATTATGTCTATTCCAGCGTCTTGAGCGATTCTAGCACTAGGAGCATCGTATGCTGTAATCATCACTATTTTTTCTTTACCTTTCATCTTTTTTAACTTCATCACGTTCACTACCTGCCACCTCCTTCAAAATTTTTACGATTTCGTCGTAAAGGGTATAACTTCCAAAAATCTTTTCAAACACCATCCTTTCTGCTTCAACCACTTCCCAATCACCGCGTTTTACGGGCCCTGTCAAAGCACCTTCTACACCTATCTCTTTTAAGTTGTCAACGACTCCTTTCATGAGAGCATGAATGAGTTCTTCCGGTTTTTCTATTCCAAGAAGAGAGTAGATCTTTTTGGAGATGGAAGCGAGAGCTATCGGGAAGTTCGACACGATGACAGCAGCAAGATGGTACATCTTTTTTTTCTCTGATGGAATCAGCAGGTATTTTCCTGATATCGCTTTCACAATTTCGATGGCAGTGGCGACTCCTTCTTCGTCCCCTTCGATTCCAAAAATGATTTGCTTCCTCATTTCAAGGGCTTTTTTGAGATTTGAAAAAGAAAAATTTGGATGGAGGGATGCCCTCTTTTTTCTTTTGAAGATATCCGAGCTGAGAAAACCAGAACAATGCATGAGTACAGCATCCCCCATTTTCAAATGTTTCGCAACATCTTCTATGTACTTGTCTGGTACTATCACGAAAACAACACCGCTCATAGTTGGATGGTTGTCAATTGTGGCGGGATGACCACCACAAGTTTTGGAAAGGTTTGTCGCCTTTCTCAGATCACGAGATAGAATGTATCCAATTTCAAATTGTTCTTTCAAACATTCTATAAAAAATCTCGTGAGGTTCCCAGTTCCTACAAAATTCAGAACCATCTTAGTATCTCCTTGATTTCTTCCACGGCTTTTTCTGGGGAATCTACGAACATCGCAGCTCTTTTCTGACCACTTCCGCCTTTTACGTTCATCTTCTCTTTCACCTTTTTGAAAATCTCCCTGCAATCCACCCAGTTTGAGACTATCTCGATGTGATCCGGATACTCCAGAACTATCACGGCGTTTTCTTGATCGGCAAGAAACTTGGGAAGAAATTTTCCTTCTTCTACTTTGTTGAGAAAGTAGAAGTCGAAACGTCCTATCTTTTCTGGTTTTATCGTTTTGGAAAGAAGCTGTGCATATTTTTCTGAGAGTTTGTCAAGTTTTGTGCTCTTTTCTTTCACACTTTTTAAAAGGTTCTCCACTCTCTTCACCAATTCCTGAGATGATGTAGTGAGTATTTTGCTCAGCAATTTTAGAATCCTATCTTTCTCTTTGTAATCTTTCAAGGCACGTTTCCCCGCAACGAAGTAAACTCTGGTAAATGTCCTTTTAACTTTTTCAGAATCGATGATCTTGATCAAACCGATTTCACCCGTGTTTTCCACATGGAAGCCACCACACGCTGTGATGTCGAAATCCCCTATTTTCACCACTCGAATTTTTCCTTTAACCATTGGTAACTTCCTAAGGTTCAGCTCACTCACTTCTTCGTAAGTCAGCTCCGAGATCTCCACTCTTTCACAATCTCTTACTACATCGTTCGCGAGATCCTCCACTTCTTCCAAAACCTCTTCTAAAACGAAAGGAGCGTTTAAAACGATAGTTGAAATCTCCTCCCCCATATGAAAACTCACCGTTTCTAAATCAGCTACCTTCAAAAAAGCTGCAGAAAGAATGTGTTGAGCGGTATGTTGGCAAGCGATATCTTTTCTCCTTGAGAGATCTATTTCGTACTCGTACTCACCCGGTTCGATCGGGGCATCCAGATAGTGAAGAATGTATTTTCCTTGTTCTTTCACCTTGATCACATTTGCCGGTCCAATTCTCCCTCTATCTCCCAGTTGACCGCCTTTCCCATCAGGATAAAAAGGACTTTCTTTCGCGATCGCTATCGTTTTTTCTTTCTCCATTACCACTCTCTCGATCTTTATCGTTCTCACATTCATCCTCCCTCTTGATAAAAAATCGAGTTGAGTATTTTTATAATTTTAATTCTTTATCACTTTTGATTTCCGAGAAGGCGCCAGATTCTCGCAACAAATCTGACGATTTTTCTTTTCATCAAGTGTTCGAATAATTCCCTCTCTTTACCAGATACTACAACAGCACTCAACAGGAAAAGACTGGTTCCTAAAAGTACTATCCAGTAATTCTGGAGCACAAAAGAATAAGTGTATATCCAAAAGGTATGAATTGTCCTGTCGATTATGTTGAAATCGGGAGTGGGTAGTTTTATTATTTCGTAGCTCACGTTTTCTGGAGTAACGTGAACTTTTATGAAATGATAAAAGTAGTGTTCAGGATCGATTCCGAAAAGTTCTGCTCCGGCCCCTCCAGTTATTGTGTATGGAACACCATCCCATTCTCCCTCAAAGTAACCATGGATGTGACCGGCGAAGACTCTGGTAACATGGTACTTTTTTAGGAGACTCAAGAGATCTTGAGCCTTCTTTAGATTCTTCATAGAATGGCCAGGTTGTTTCTTTACCCTCGGGTCGAATATAGGTACGTGCATGAAAACGAAACGGTATCTCCAAGATTGCGATTTTCCCAGTTCATTTTTCAGCCATTCTAGTTGATACGCATCGATGTCTTCATTGGCATTGTTGACCACAATGAAATAAGAGTTTCCAGTCTGAAAAGAATAATAAAGAGGGCCGAAGATCTTCATATAGTTCTCTGGATGGTCTGCTAGATCGTGATTCCCTGGGACATGAAAAACTGGAATTTTGAATCTCTTTAATTGCTTCAGGTAGAGCTGCCATTTAAACATGGAACCATCGAAAACCATGTCACCTGTGTTAACACCGAAAGCAATCGCTTTCTCTTTATTCACCGCATCTATCAACTTAGAAAAGGTTGAAACAGAATTTTTGTTATCACCGAAGACGATAAAAGTGAATTCATCTCCTAATTGTTCTTTCTCCACGTTCTGAATGGTCTTGTATATCAAATCTTTTTCCGAAACGACAAAAAAATAGGTGTCTAAGAATTTCAAACCGGATATCACAATCATAGCAAGTGCTGTTATTGTCAAAAATGTCTTCATTTTTTTCATCTCCTCACTGAAAATAAATTATACTCCCCATTTTTTAATCAAAAAAGCATGGTACAATTTTAGAAAACACTGTAGGAGGTGTTCACATGAGGCTCGAAGGAAAAGTGTGCATGATTACAGGTGCCGCAAGCGGTATAGGAAGGGCAGCAGCCCTCCTCTTCGCTCAGGAAGGTGCCATTGTCGTAGCGTGCGATGTTTCCAAAGAGAACCTCGACGTACTTGTTGATGAAGCACAAGATCTTTCAGGAAAAGTGGATCCCTACCTTCTTGATGTAACAAACAGGGATCAAGTAAAAGAAGTCGTGGAAAGAGTTGTTCAAAAGTACGGCCGTATTGACGTGCTGGTGAACAATGCCGGGATCACAAGAGATGCTCTTCTTGTTAGAATGAGAGAGGAAGATTGGGATGCGGTGATAAGTGTGAATTTGAAAGGAGTTTTCAATGTTACCCAAGCTGTGGTTCCTTACATGATAAAACAGAGAAGTGGTACCATTATCAACACTTCCTCTGTTGTGGGAATCCACGGTAATGCAGGGCAGACAAATTACGCGGCCACAAAGGCGGGAGTTATCGGTATGACGAAAACATGGGCAAAAGAACTTGCGGGGAGGAACATAAGAGTGAATGCGGTTGCTCCTGGTTTCATAGAAACACCTATGACCGAAAAACTCCCGGAAAGAATTCGAGAGGCAACACTGTCTCAAATTCCTCTTGGGAGATTTGGAAAGCCAGAAGAAGTTGCTAATGTGTATCTTTTCCTTGCTTCCGATGAATCGAGTTACATCACAGGACAAGTCATCGTAGTGGATGGGGGCCTCGCAATTTGAGGCCCCTCATCTTCTGAACACTTCCATCCCTTCGATGAAAACTCTTTCAACTTTCGATTTCATGTTGAATGGATGATCACTCCACACAACCAAATCTGCATCTTTTCCTTCTTCAATTGATCCTATTGTGTTGTCCAGGCCAAGGATCTTGGCTGGGTTTATTGTGAGAATCTTCAGGAGGTCTTCTTCTCTTGCGCCATATCTCATAGCGGTAGCTGCCTGAACAGTGGCGTATTCGAGAGGTATCACAGGGTGATCGCACATCAACGCGATCATTACTCCAGCCTCCACGAGTTTTGCTATGACTTCCATTGTTAGATCCTTGAGTTCCAGCTTCGTTCTGAATGTGAGGAGTGGACCAACAACGACGGGTATATTCTTTTCAGCCAGTATCTTTGAGATCTTGTACGCTTCGGTTCCATGCTCTATTACCAAATTGAAACCGAATTCCTCCGCTATTCTGATTGCGGTGAGTATGTCATCTGCTCGATGTGCATGAATCCGGGCAGGTATCTTTTTTCTCAGCACCAATTCACCTATTTCCATTTTCAAATCCGTTTCAGTGAACTCCTTTCCTTCTTTTTCGGCGATTTCTTTTTTCTTCATATAGTTCTTCACTTTGATAAAATAATCTCTTATCACACCTGCTGTTCCCATTCTAGTTGAGGGAGTCTGTTGTTTTCTTTCACCGTATACTCTCTTCGGATTTTCACCAAACGCCATCTTCAGTCCTGCTGGATCTTTTACAACGCACTCTTCCACAATGATGGACTTAAACTTTACGACGCTCCCTTGACCTCCTATCGGATTGGCACTTCCAGGAACGATCATAACGGTGGTGACTCCACCTGCCAATGCCCTTTCAATGGCAGGATCCTGGGGATTGAAACCATCGAGTGCTTTCACGTGGGGAGTTACAGGATCCGTTGCCTCGTTTCCATCACTATAGTAATAGCCTACTCCTTCTTCAAAAAGACCGATATGTGAGTGAGCATCCACGAAACCGGGAAAGAGAAACTTTCCTGTTAGATCGACGATTTCCGCGTTTGGATCTTGAATATTTTCCCCAATCTTTTCTATTTTTCCGTTCGAGATCAAAATGTCTCCTTTGAAAGGATTCGAAGTGATGGGAAAGATTGTAGCACCTTTAAGTAACGTCTTCACATCCATCCCTCCCTTTTTGGTTCGTACTACGAACTATTTTAACACGTTCAAGACTTGAGAATAATATGGAAGTCAGAAGGAGAAACGAACCAAAAAATTGTTTTCGTGACATGGTTTCTCCCAGGATGAAGTAGGAGAGAACAGCAGAGAACACAGGTTCACCGAGAAAAACGAGTGCCGAGACATTGTTACCGATCTTCTTTTGATACTTTGCTTGAAGGTATATCGCAAGAATTGTGGCGAAAACTGCTGTGAATAGAGCGCTTCCAGTGGCGGCAGGGGTAATCTTCCAGTTTTTGAAGAAAATATTCAATATCAAACCAAAGATAGAAACTGCAAGAAACTGGGGAAAAAGAAGATCTTTCTCGCTAACGAGTCTTGAAAATTTTGTCACCAACACGAGATGAAGTGCAAAACTCACCGCACAGAAAACTGTCAGAAGATCTCCCAAATTGAAGTTTCCTATTCCTCCGGAGATTAAATAGAGTCCTGATGTTCCTATCAAAAACGAGAAAATTTGAAAGAGTGTGGGAATCTCTTTCTCTAGGAAATAAGCAAAAACGGGAACGAAAACAATGTACAACGATGTGATGAAACCACTTTTCGTAGAGGTAGTCAAAATGAGCCCCCAGGTTTGAGTGGTGTATGCCACTCCAAGAACTATTCCAAGAATGATTCCGTATTTGAAGTTTCCTTTCCCAAAAAAAAGGAGGGAGAGGAAAGCGGCGATGAAAAATCTCAAAGCAATGTAAAAAGTGGGTGACACTCCCTCCAATGCTACTTTCTGAAGTGGAAACGTGGCTCCCCATATGAACGTGACAAAAAGAAGACTCAGGATTGCCTTTACCAATTTTTACCACCTGCTTTTCACGGTAAATTCGAATGTCTTTTCTGAAGATGACGGAACATTCAATTCAAAAACGATCATATCGGACATGACTTTAGATGGCTTGAGAGAACTTTTGACTATCTCGAGTTCTCTTCCATGAATTATCACCTTTGCCTTTACTTCTCGTTTTTTCAGATTCTGAACGATCACCCTCCAACTGCGTTCGTGAAGATCTTTGTATTCTCTTTCTTCAACAAGTTCACCTCTGACACGAACATCCCAAGAAGATGCAATTGGAAGTTCTATTTCGGCATCTTTTGCGATATCGCTTATCTGTGTTTTTCCTATGATCAAGTCCACCCCCGAAACTTTCGAGACCACATTTACGGTCCCACCAGGGAGATCCGTGGGAGTTTTGAATTTCTTCATAAAAGTGCTTTTCTGAAATCCAAAGCTTCCCTCATTCACGCCAAAACTGTAGAAATAGTACTCATCTATATTGGAAATCGAGGTTGATATAAATTCTACCGTGAGAGGTTTCTTGATATCTTCTACTTCACCCACATGGAAGATTTTTACTTCGTTTGTTTCAAATTCTTCATGAAATGATTCGCCTACTAAATTACTTTTGGCGAACATTACTCTTCCCCCTTCTTCAGTCATTGGTCTAGACACAAGAAAAACATCTGCTTTCTCCACATTAGAAATGTTCAGGAAGACGTTCCCTATAAGATTTCTTTCGAAGAGATAGTATTCTGCCTTCCAGCTTCCATTAGACTGAAGAAGAACGGTCACTTCACCTCGAGCTTTCACAACGAGTTTTGCCTCTACATTCCTGGTTTGGCTGTAATCAAAAACTAACCATTTTCTCAAAGATGTGTTGTAAAAATAATGCTTTGTACCTTTTTTCAAGATGATAGGGGAAAGACTCACTACCTCGCATTTATCAGGAGGGGTGTCTGCTATTTCCACGAGACGACCTTTTACAATTTCCTCCCAATCAACCTTTTCGCCAGGTTCTGTGTACCAAGATTCCGCTCCGAGAACATCCATCACACTCCAATCATGAGGTAAAGGAAACGTTTCAATTCCGTTTACTTTCACATGGTTCATGAGAATCGCTTGATTTTGGAAAAGAAGCAATATGGGAGAAGAGAAAACTGTACCGGAAATGACTAAAACAATCAACAGAATCCTCATGGTATCTCACCCCCTACCTGGAAATTCTACCACTTAGGGTTAAAATATCTTGAGAGGTGATACAGATGAGAATTATTTTCTTTGAATCGAATAGGGATCTTTTTGAGGAAGCGTTGAAAATAAGAAGGAAGGTTTTCATAGAGGAGCAGGGTGTATCCGAGGAAGATGAGATGGATGGGAAAGATTCAGAGGCATTACACGTTCTCTTAGAAACCAGCGGAAAATTCGTGGGAGTTGCTAGAGTGAGAAAGATCGACAGGGATACTTTTAAAATAGAACGTGTGGCTATTCTCAAAGAAGAACGAAACAAGGGATATGGAAGACATTTGATGAAAGAGATAGAGAAGGAAATTGTGACCAGAGGAGCAAAAAGAATCGTTTTGAACGCCCAAGTACGAGTGAAAGGGTTCTATGAGAAGCTTGGTTACACGGTGGTAGGTGATATTTTTTACGAAGCGAACATCCCGCACGTGAAGATGGTGAAGGTGGTGGGAGGATGAAAATAACTCCTCTCATGGAACAATACTTGAGGATAAAGGAACGTTACAAAGATTCCATACTTCTCTTCAGATTAGGAGATTTCTACGAAGCGTTCTTCGAAGACGCACACACGGTTTCCAAGGTTTTGAATATCGTTCTAACGAAACGACAAGATGCTCCTATGGCGGGTATACCTCATCATGCGTTGAACACTTATTTGAAAAAACTTGTCGAGGCAGGATACAAAGTTGCTATTTGTGATCAGATGGAAGAACCTTCCAAATCTAAGAAGCTCATCAGAAGAGAAGTTACACGAGTTGTGACTCCTGGTTCTCTAGTAGAGGATGAATTTCTTACAGAGACGAACAACTATATGACTGTCTTCATATTCGAAAATGGCAAATATTGCGCCGTCTTCTGCGATGTTTCAACCGGAGAAGTGTTGGTGCACGAGAACACTGATAAACAAGAAGTATTCGACCTAATGAAGGCCTATTCCATTTCTGAGATAATCTGTCCCAAAGAGTTGGTAGATGATCTCAGAGAAAGGTTCCCAGGTGTTTATATCGAGGTGATCGATGATTGGTATTTCTCCAACCCGGAAGAAGAAGTGAAAAAGGTGTATGGTGTAGAAGATGTTCACCATTTTGAGCTTTCAGCGGTATCTCTGAAAGCACTTTCAGCGTTAATAAAATACGTAAAGTACACGATGATAACAGAAAATCCTAACCTGAAACCACCGGTTCTCATGTCTCAAAAGAACTTTATGCTTTTAGATTCTGCAACTGTAGAGAATCTTTCTCTCGTTCCCGGAGAAAAGGGAAAAAACCTGTTTGACGTTTTGAATCACACAGAAACTGCTATGGGAGCGAGACTTTTAAAAAAATGGATCTTACATCCCCTCGTTGACAGAAACAGGATAGAGGAGAGACTCGACATCGTTGAAAGGTTTAAAGAAGATAGGATCAAGTTGGATAGAGTAAGAGAGTTGCTTTCGAATGTGAGAGATCTTGAAAGGATCGTTGCGAGGATAGAATACAACAGAGCTGTTCCAAGAGATCTTGTATCATTGAGGGAAACTCTGAGAGTTCTACCGAAACTGAACGAAGAGATTTCTACCTTTGTTTCTTTGCATAAGCTGGTGTTCCCGAAAGATCTTCTCGATCTTTTGGAAAGGGCGATAGAAGATGATCCTACAGGAAACCCCGGCGAAGGGAAGGTTATAAGGAGAGGTTTTTCGCGAGAGCTGGATGAATATAGGGATCTTCTCGAACACTCTGAGGACAAATTGAAAGAATTTGAGGAGA
The DNA here is from genome assembly GCF_002866025.1 of Thermotoga sp. KOL6. Taxonomy (NCBI): domain Bacteria; kingdom Thermotogati; phylum Thermotogota; class Thermotogae; order Thermotogales; family Thermotogaceae; genus Thermotoga; species Thermotoga sp. KOL6. The sequence goes on along the minus strand of NZ_LNDE01000001.1, from coordinate 418,103 downwards.
AAGAACGGCAAAGAACAGGGATACAGAAGTTGAGAGTAGGGTACAATCAAGTCTTTGGCTATTACATCGAGGTGACGAAAGCCAACTTGGATAAGGTGCCCGATGATTACGAAAGGAAGCAAACACTTGTGAATTCGGAAAGATTTGTAACTCCAGAACTGAAAAAGTTTGAGACAAAAATAATGGCTGCAAAAGAGAAGGTTGAGGAGTTGGAAAGAGAACTTTTCAAAAACGTGTGTGAGGAGGTAAAAAGACATAAAGAAACTCTTTTAAACATATCTGATGAACTTGCAAAAATAGATGCTCTCTCCACTCTGGCTTATGATGCCATACTTTATGGTTACACAAGACCTCAATTTTCCGAGAATGAAATGAAGATAGAGGGAGGAAGACATCCTGTTGTCGAAAGATTCACAAGAGATTTTGTGGAAAATGATGTGTACATGAATGAGGAGAAAAGATTTCTAGTAATAACTGGACCGAACATGAGTGGGAAGTCTACTTTCATAAGGCAGATTGGATTGATAGCTCTCATGGCACAAATTGGCTCTTTTGTGCCCGCGCGAAGAGCTGTTCTTCCGATATTTGATAGAATCTTCACAAGGATGGGTGCCAGAGACGATCTTGCGGGTGGCAGAAGTACCTTTCTCGTCGAGATGAACGAAATGGCGTTGATTCTTCTGAAAGCTACCAAAAGAAGTCTGGTGTTACTAGATGAAGTAGGTAGAGGAACTAGTACCCAAGATGGAATCAGTATTGCCTGGGCAATCTCAGAAGAACTGATTTCGAGAGGTTGTAAAGTTTTGTTCGCAACCCATTTTACCGAACTAACGGACCTTGAAAAGGGCTTCCCTCAAGTTCAAAACAAAACTATCCTCGTTAAGGAAGAGAAAGACAAGGTGATATTCACACATAAAGTTGTCAATGGGGTGGCTGACAAAAGCTACGGAATTGAGGTAGCCAAAATTGCCGGTATTCCAGATAACGTTATAAAGAGAGCACTAGAAATCATAGAAAAGAATTTCAAGCTGAATGATGGAAAGAGGAGGGAAAAGAAAAAGTTTAATCAGCAAATTCCCCTCTTTCCTGTTTAATGGATCTCACCAATTCCACGTAATTTTCATTTTTGAAAATTCCGTATCCCATAACAAGAATAGTGGCCCCGTTCTTTATGAGTATAGAAGCGTTTTCTTCGTTTACACCACCATCGACCATTATCTCTGTCTCTAAACCTAGTTCTTTCACCATTTTGCGTAGATTCCTTATCTTTTCTAGGCTCCTCGCTATGAATCTCTGGCCGGAAAATCCAGGATTGACACTCATTACGAGCACTCCATCGATATCCATTATGATATCAGATAAAAGGAAAACAGGCGTGTGTGGATTGATGGCAACAAAAGCTTGTGCCCCCATGTCTCTTATTTTGTGAACCAATCTGTGAAGATGCGGTGCTGTTTCGTAATGAACAGCTATGATGTCTGATCCTTCTTCAATAAAACGATCAACATAATCTTCTGGATTTGTGATCATTAGATGTACACTTATCGGTAGTTTGGTTTCCTTTCTTAAAGCTTTAAGAACGGGGAGACCGAAGGAGATATTGGGAACGAAGTGTCCGTCCATGACATCGAAATGTATCATGTCCACGTGTTTTTCTACCCTTTTGACTTCATCTGCGAGTCTTGCAAGATCGCAAGCAAGAATAGAGGCGGCTACCTTTATCATTACTTCTTCCCCCTCCCTAGAATCTCGTAAAACATTTTTACGTAATTTTCGTAACGACTCCTTGCTATTTCTCCTGTTTCCATGGCTTCTTTTACTCCACAGCCTGGTTCATCCACATGATTACAGTCAGAAAAGAAACACTGCCTGCTTTCAAACTCTTTGAAATAGTACTTCAATTCATTTGCTGGTATGTCGCTTATTTCCAAGTTTGCAAAGCCTGGAGTATCGACTACATATCCACCGAAATCAAATTTGAGAAGCTGGGCAGAGGTTGTAGTGTGTCGACCTCTCTTCAGCTTCTGTGAAACATCACTCACTCTAAGTTTCAACCCAGGATTGATCGCATTGAGCAAGCTACTCTTCCCCACACCTGAAAGGCCGGCCATTGTGCTTATTTTCCCTTTCAAATATCCCTTTAGCTCGTCAATGCCCAATCCTGTTCTTGCGCTGGTTTTCACAATTGGGTAGAGGATTGAATAGACTTTATACAGCTCTTCTACTTTTTTGAGATCTTCGGAATCGTAAAGGTCCATTTTGTTAATGACAATGATCGTGTCCAAACTGTTTTTTTCAGCGAGTACCAAAAATTTATCGATTATGTAGGTTGGAGTTTCAGGCATTTTCACCGTGACAACCAAGATTACCTGATCCACGTTTGCAACATGAGGTTTGTCGAGTAAATTCTTTCTGTGGAACACATTTTCTATTACACCGGATCCCGTACCATCCGGTGTGTATTCCACTCTATCACCAACGTAGATCTTCAGATTCTGTAAACGAAATTTTCCTCTCAATTTACAGAGGAGTCTTTCCCCCGTCTTTTCGTCTTCAACTGTCACCATATTGGAATGGAAGCTCACCACTACACCTGTTCTACGCAAGCTTTACTCCTCCCCGAGTATCAAAATTACTTCTTTTGCTATAGAATTTGGAGGAGGATACTGCCCCACAACACGACTTCCTCTTCCAATAAAGATGAAGCGATCCTCCGTTTTTAACTCCTCAAACTTCATCCCGACGTAGTTCTGAACAAAGAAATACGTGTCCTTTTTTCCAGTGTCCACCAAAAGGGTAATGGTTCCATTGTGAGGAATTCCTTCCGTCGGATAAATTGCGAGCACTTTGCTCTCTTCTTCGCCGAATGGAAAATATATTATTTCGTATTTCCAACCTGATTTCTTCAAAATTTCTTCCGCTACCGAAAGTTTTATGCCCGAAAGATGTGGAATGATTCTTTTCAAAGGATTTTCATAATATAGATTCACGGTTCTTCCTTTTTTTACTTTGGATCCCGGATGAGGGTACGTGTCAATAACAGTACCAGAAGCAACCTTATCACATATCAAACCAAATTCTTTCAACTTTTCACAAGCTTCGGTTCCAGAAAGCCCCGTAACATCGGGAACTGTTACGAATTGATCTTGATAGAGTTTGATTACAAAAAGAAAAAATAACCCTCCCGCTACGAATCCTATTACTATTCCAAAGAAGGTCTTCATGGCATTGAAAATTTTCTTTTTATTCTCAGTTGTCCGCAAGCGGCCTCAATATCGCTACCCTTTTCTTTCCTAATCTCGGCTTCTATACCGTTTTCGAGGAGTATCCTTTTAAAGGCTAGTAACCTCTGTCTTGAAGGTTTCTTCATAGTCTCCGTGGTCGGATTCACAGGTATTAGATTCACAAACACCTTCAAATTCTTGAGGATTTCAGCAAGCTTCTTGGCGTCGCTGATCTCATCGTTCACTCCTCTTATAAGTACGTACTCTATAGTCACTCTCTTCCCCGTTTTTCTCTGATAAATTTTCAAAGCGTTCAAGATTTCTTCGATCGAATATTTTCTGTTCAACGGTACAAGCTGATCTCTCTTGAAATTTGTTGGTGCATGTAAAGAAAGGGCGAGTTTCACATCGAGGTCTTCCTCGGCTAGCTGGACGATCTTCTCCGGAATACCGACGGTAGAAACAGTTATCCTTCTAATCCCTATGTTACCCATCTTTTTATGATTGAGTATCCTTATACTTTTTACCGTATTTTCGTAATTCAACAGTGGTTCTCCCATTCCCATGTAGACAACATTCCCAATTTTCTTCCTCTCTTCTTTCTCCATGGATAAAATCTGAGCTACAATTTCTCCTGTCGAGAGATTCCGAACAAAACCACTCATACCGGTGGCACAGAACACACAACCCACCGGACAACCGACTTGTGTTGATATGCAGGCTGTTATCCTGTCGGGGTGAAAAAGCATGACAGATTCTATAGTGTTTCCATCTTCGAGTTCCCAGAGGAACTTAGTGGTACCATCTATTTTGGATACCCTCTTATCTAGGAGTTTTAGAAAAGAAATAGCGAAGTACTCTTTCAACAACGCACGATGTTTCTTGGATAAGTTCGTCATCTCATCGAAATCGTTCACTTTTTTGTCGTATACCCAATCCAAAATTTGATCTACCCTATATCGTTCTAAACCTAGACGTGTGATTTCGTTGACCAGCTCTTCGTAAGAGAAGTCGAGTAAGTTTTTCAAATCAACACCTCCCAGTTTGAAATTATACTATATTTGTTTAGGAGGGATCTTGTTTTGGATAAACTTTTTGTGGACATTCTCAAATCAGGTTGTGATGTGAAAACATCTGAAAAGCTTTCCTGTCACACGAGTATAAAAATAGGAGGCAAAGTTAAGTACCTTGCCCTTCCTAACGACGTTCTTTCACTGGAAAAGGTTGTAAGATTACTGAGAAACAATATCCCTTTTCAAATAATGGGACTGGGAACCAACCTTTTGGTTCAAGACGAGGATCTTGAAATGGTAGTCTTGAAAACGGAAAGACTCAACCAGATAGAGATAAAGAGAGGGAAAGTAACGGTAGAGTGCGGGACTCCTTTAAAAAGATTGTGCCTTTTTCTAATGGAAGCAGAGCTTGGTGGGCTCGAGTTTGCTTACGGAATTCCAGGAAGTGTGGGGGGAGCTGTGTACATGAACGCTGGAGCCTACGGCGGAGAGATTGGAGAATTCGTTGAAGCAGTTGAGGTTTTGAAAGATGGAAAGAGATATTGGCTCTCAAAAAATGAAATATCTTTTGGTTACAGAGATAGTTCCTTCAAAAAGGAAAAAGTGATCATTACCCGTGTTATGATGCGTTTCAGAAAAGACAAGAAAGAAGAGATAAGGAGAAAAATGATGAATTTTCTCAAACGTCGTTTGGAGAAACAACCCCTTGACCTTCCAAGCGCCGGCAGTGTTTTCAAGCGTCCAAGACCAGACTTTTACGTTGGTAGTGCTATAGAATCTCTTGGATTGAAAGGTTACAAAATCGGTAACGCGCAGATTTCAGAGAAACATGCAGGTTTTATCGTGAACCTTGGGGATGCCACTTTTAATGATGTGATGCGTTTGATAGAGGTGGTGAAAAAGAAAGTAAAAGAAAAATATGGTGTTGATTTGGAAACGGAGGTAGAGATCTGGTGGAATGGAAAACGGTGACGGATTTTCACAGCGAGAGAATAAACATAAAAAGATCGGAATTCTATGCTACGGCGTTCCCGGTGGAAGGTGAGAGGGACTTCCGGGAAAAACTGAAAATGGTATCGAGAAGAGATGCAACTCACAACTGCTGGGCTTATCGTATTTACTCGACAAACGGTATTTTAGAGCATTCTTCGGATGATGGAGAACCTAGTGGAACGGCTGGAAGACCTATCCTTGGGGTTTTAAAAAAATACGATCTGATGAACGTTGCCATCGTTGTCACGAGGTACTTCGGTGGTGTGAAGTTGGGTGTGAGAGGGCTCATAGAAGCTTATTCCCTCGCTGCAGAACTCGCCGTGAAAGGGTCGAGAATAAGGAATCTGAGTCTTGTAAAGGAGTTCGAAGTGGAGGTTTCTTATTCGGAATTGAACAATATTTTTAGAATGATCGAAACCGCAGGATTGGATCTCGTGAAAACAACTTATACTGAAAAAGGTGTGAGACTGTTACTTCATGGTGCCAAAATCCCAGAAGGAATAGAGGTAAAAGATGTTCGGGATGTGTTAATATAGTGAATGAATCGAAGGGGGGAGTATCGTGAAAGAGCTCGAAGAACTGGAAAAGATGATCGAAGCGATAATCGAAGATTACAAAAATCTCAAGAGAGAGAACAAAGAGCTATGGGAAAAGATAGAAACTCTCAACAAAAAGGTCGTTTCTCTCGAGGAAGAAAAGAGGCAACTTGAGAAAACAATAGAGCATCACAAACGTTCCCTCAATACCTTGGTGGAAAAGATTCAAAGATTTCTTTCTTTTACTACAAATCAGGGGATGATTGAAGATGAAGAAGAAAGTAACGATTAAGCTTGGAAAACGGACCTATAGTCTGGTTACGGATGAGGATACAGAAGTTGTTAGAAAAACCATTGAGAAAATAGAGAAGGATTTCAGACGGTACGAAGAGTTTGTTGACGAAGTGGGAATGGATTACATACTTTTTGTTATGCTTGCAAACACCGTGTTGGAAAACATGAAAATGCTGGAAGAAGTTAGGAACTTGAAGAAAAAACTTTCACAGTTTTTGAAGGACGGTGAATAAAAGCTTTGAAAAGGTTGGTAGTTGTATCCGGACTTTCTGGAGCAGGTAAAACAACTGCTATGGGTTTCTTGGAGGACCTAGGATATTTTTGTGTTGATAACGTTCCAGGGAATATCTTAGAAGAGCTTTTGCGCCTCTTCATGAGTTCTGATCTCGAAAGGATGGCCATAGCGGTGGATGTGCGGAGTGAGCTCTTTGGTGATCCCGTTCAAACGATAAAGAAAATAAAAGAAACAACCAACGCTCTTGTTTTATTTCTAGAGGCTACAAAAGAAGAACTTTTAAGAAGGTACGCTTTGACACGAAGGAGGCATCCTCTCCAAAGGGAGGAAATAGGTTTAGAAGAAGCTATAGAGAAGGAAATTGAAGTGCTTTCACCCATAAAGGAAATAGCAGATCTTGTTGTGGACACGACGAAATTGAATACCCATCAATTGAGAGAAATATTGGCACAATCGCTCATGAACCATTCAGGTAAGATTTCTGTCAGAATAGTGAGTTTTGGCTTTAAATACGGAACACCCATGGACGTAGATTTTATATTCGACGCCCGTTTTCTACCGAATCCACATTATGTACCCGCTCTCTCTCTGAAAACAGGACTAGATAGGGAGGTTGAGGAATACTTCAAAAATTACCCTATCGTTGAGAAATACATTCAACGCGTCTTTGAGGTATTGAAAGTAGCGATAGAAGAGTATAAGAAAACCGGAAGGAGGGTCGTTACAATAGGGATAGGGTGTACAGGTGGTAAACATAGATCTGTCTATATCGCCCATAGAGTATCGGAAATGTTGAAAGAGGAAGGGATTTCGGTGATTGAAAAACATAGGGATTTAGAGAAGGTGTAGATATGAAAGTGGTTGCGATTGGAGGAGGAACGGGTCTTTCTACTCTTCTAAAGGGATTGAAACACTTTCCTGTTTTCGAGGTAACGGCTGTTGTTTCTGTTACAGATGAAGGAGGAAGTTCCGGAAAGCTCAGAAAAGAACTGAACGTACCACCGCCCGGGGATGTGCGGAACAACATTGTGGCACTTGCAGAGGATGAGAATCTACTGGCTAAACTGATGAATTATCGGTTTTCAGAAGGTTCATTGAAGGGGCACAGTTTGGGTAATCTTATCATAGCGGCACTCACGAAAATCGAAGGAAGTTTTTCAGAGGCTATAAAGACTCTAGAGAAAGTTTTGGCTTTAAAAGGTCGAGTTCTACCCGTGAGTGAAGAACATGCGAGGCTCGTGGCAAAATTCGATGATGGAGAAGAAGTCATCGGTGAGATGAACATTGTGAAGAAAGGTAAGAAAATAGAGGAAGTTCGTCTTGACAAGCCTATAAAAGCTCTTCCAGAAGTGATTGAAGCCATCTCTGAAGCTGAGATGATAATTTTTGGACCGGGTAGTCTCTATACCAGTATCATAACGAACGTTCTAGTAGATGGTGTTAGGGAGTCGCTCGCAACTTCAAAGGCTAAAAAAATTTACGTATGCAATCTGATGACCCAACCCGGAGAAACAAAAGGATACAGGGTATCAGATCACGTGAAAGAACTTGAGAAGTATCTTGGAAAGAGTGTCGATTTTGTGATAATAAATACGAGGAAGCCCTCATCAGAAGTTTTGGAAAGTTACAAGAATGAGGGCAGTGATTTTGTTGAAATAGACGTAGAGAATCTCCAAAACGTTGTGCTTGCTGAACCTCTTTTGATTGAAATAGTCGATCCATCGGACGGGAGAAAAAAAGTGAGACACGATCCTTTGAAACTGGCAAGCTTAATAGAGCGGATTTCGAGGTGGTGAACCTTTGAGTCGAACTTTTTCTGAAGAAGTGAAGGAGGAGCTTGTGAGGGCTCCTTTTGGAACCAAAGATGAAATTAGAGCTGAATTGCTCGGTTTTATAAAGTCGAGAGGCGACTTCGATCTCAAAAGGAGGCAACTCATTTTCTCTCTGCATTCTTTTGCCGCCTCAAGGCGGCTTTTGAATTTACTGAAACATCTCTCCGTACCTGTTTTAGAAATAGTTGTGGAGAGAACTCACAATATAAAAAAAAGATTTATAAAAGTTGTGAGTGAGTATTCGGAAAGTTTTATGATGGTGGATCCGTTTTCGGATGTAGCATTGTTCGCTTCTTTTCTAAGAGGGTTGTTCCTCAGTGGAGGTTCGATGACAGATCCCAGGTATCATTATCATTTGGAAATCAATCTTTTCGAAAAAGGTGTGTTGGAATCCACAAAAGAACATTTGAAAAAATATTTTAACATAAAAGCCGGTATCTTAGAACTTCAAAATGCACATAAGCTTTACATAAAGTCGATAAAAGATATTGGTGTCTTTCTAGAGATAATCGGTGTGCAAAGGAAGCTTCAGGAGATAGAACGAGTTGTAACCGAACGAAAGGTAATAAGTGATGTGAACAGGACGGTGAACTTTATAGAGGCTAACGCCGTTAGAACAGCAGAAAGTACCGCTCGTCAGATAAAGGCGATAGAGTTAGTGAAAAAAAGGATCGGATTAGACAAGCTTCCTGAAGATCTCAGAAAAGTAGCATTGGCTCGATTGAGGAACAAGGAACTTTCCTTAAGAGAGCTAGGTAAGAGATTGAATCTAACAAAATCTCAATTGTATTCCAAATTGAAAAGAATAATAAAAATGGCTGAAAGGTTTGGTGATGTAAAATGAAATGCCCATTTTGTGGGTCTATGGATACAAGGGTTTTGGATTCAAGACCAACGCTCGATGGAGCTGCTATCAGAAGAAGAAGAGAATGTGTTGCGTGTGGGAGAAGATTCACAACTTATGAAAGGTACGAAGAAGCTCCCGTGCTCGTGATAAAAAAGGATGGAAGAAGGGAAAAATTCGACAGAAACAAGATAAAAAATGGTATGATAAAAGCTTGTGAGAAAAGACCCGTTACCTACGAACAAATCGAAGAAGCAGTGAACAGAATTTGTTTGAAACTGAGAGAAGAAGGTCTTTTTGAAGTGGAGACGAAAAAAATCGGTGAATTGGTTATGGAAGAACTCAAGAGGTTGGATCAAGTCGCTTATGTGAGGTTTGCGTCGGTTTATCGTGATTTCAGAGAAATTGATCAGTTCCTAGAAATTGTGAAAGAACTCAAAAAGGAGAAGGAGGGCAAAGAAAAATGAAAAAGATCCGTCTTACGCGTGAAGGGTATGAAAAATTGAAACAAGAGCTTGAAGAATTGAAAAGGAAATTCATGTATGAGATTTCCGAAAGAATAAAGGAGGCTAGAGAACTCGGAGATCTCTCTGAGAATTCAGAATACGAAGCTGCGAAAAACGAACAAGGTCGTGTAGGAAGTAGGATCATGGAAATCGAGCAAATTCTGAGCAATGCAGAGATCATAGAAGATTCAGAAGAAGGAGATGAAGTCACATTGGGAAAATGGGTGATCGTCAAGAATCTGGATACTGGTGAGGAGCACAAATTCAGAATAGTCACACCCCAGGAAGCAGATTTCTTCTCTCAAAAACTGAGTTCGGATTCCCCTCTTGGGAAAAGTCTTCTCGGCAGAAGGGTTGGAGACGTTGTAAAGGTGAAAGCGCCAAGTGGTGTACAGAGATATCAAATTATAGCGATAGCAAGCAAGTGACGGAGGTGATTTTGTGCTCAAGGAGTTCAAAGAACAACGAATCAAAGAGATCCAAGAACTCCGTTCTATGAAAATAAACCCTTATCCCTATCGTTTTGTCAAGGAGATGTCAGCTAGCGAAATAAAGGAAAAGTATGATTATCTTCAAGCTGGAGAGGTTTTAGAGAACGAAAAATTAAGTTTTGCCGGTAGAGTAATGTCAGTTCGTCACCATGGAAAAACTGCTTTTTTTCATTTGAAGGATGATACCGGAAGAATACAATCTTACATAAGAAGTGATACCGTTGGTAAAGAAAAGATGAACCTTTTCAAAAAACACGTGAAAATAGGGGATTTCATAGGGGTCAAGGGTTTTCCTTTTAAGAGTAAAACAGGAGAGTTGACGATATATGTTGAGGAGTATGTTCTTTTGAGCAAAGCGTTGCGTCCTCTTCCAGAAAAGTGGCATGGAATCAAGGACAAGGAAATCATATATCGACAGAGATATCTGGAGTTGATTGTTAACGATGAAGCCATTGAACGTTTTAGGAAGCGATTCAAGGCTATTCAAATAATCAGGGAATTTTTAAACAGCAGAGGTTTTGTGGAAGTGGAAACACCGATACTCCATTATGTAACGGGAGGTGCTGAAGCAAGACCTTTTGTAACACATCTCAACGTTTTTGATATCGATATGTATCTAAGAATAGCGCCGGAACTTTATCTCAAAAGGTTAATCGTCGGTGGGTTTGAAAAAATCTACGAAATAGGAAAGAATTTTAGAAATGAAGGGATATCGTACAAGCACAGTCCAGAGTTCACAAGCGTTGAAATATATCAAGCATACGCTGATTACAACGATATGATGGATCTCACAGAAGAATTGATAGTGGAGGTGGTGAAAAAGACCTGTGGGACTTTGAAAGTCGTTTACCAAGGTAAAGAGATCGACTTTACACCTCCTTGGAAAAGAGTACGAATGAGAGAATTCTTACAGGAGAAACTTGGTGTTGACATTTTAGAAGATAGAGATGAGGTTCTTTTGAAAAAATTGGAAGAGCATGGAGTGGAGGTAGAAATCAAGAACAGGGCCCATTTGATAGATAAGCTCAGGGATATCGTTGAAGAAGAACTAGTGAATCCTACGTTTGTCATCGATCATCCAGTGGTGATCTCTCCTCTTGCCAAAAGACATCGCGAAGATCCTCGGCTCACAGAGCGTTTCGAACTTATAATATTTGGAAGAGAAATCGCTAATGCCTTTAGTGAATTGAACGATCCCGTAGATCAGTACCAAAGATTTTTGGAGCAAGCTAGAATGAGGGAAGAAGGTGATGAAGAGGCTCACATGATGGACATGGATTTCGTGAGAGCATTAGAGTACGGTATGCCGCCCACTGGGGGGTTAGGAATAGGACTCGATAGATTGTTCATGTTCATTACAGATTCCCCTACGATAAGGGATATCATTCCTTTCCCTCTAGTTAAACCCAAAAAGTTCGAAGAAGAAGAAGCGGAGTTTGAAGGAGGGATCGAAGAATGAGAAGGTGGATGAAAAAATGGCAGGGAGTTATCATTTGGGTAATAGCCATAGCTTTCGTTGTGGGAATGATTTGGTGGTCTGTAGCAATAAACTTGAGGAGTGGACGAAGTCGAGCGAATTACACCATAGACCAAAGTCTCGCCTACATCACCAAGGATGGTACTGCTCTTGACAATCCCACATACTGGCTTATGCCTTGGGAGGTCAACGATTATTATTCCAACTTGCTGAGTTCATACAGGCTCACCTCTTTAGATCCTCTTTTTGAAGAGCCTAGACTCAAAGCCCTGATAGCGGATGTTTTTCTTCAGCAGAAGGTGGTGCTTTATTATGCTGAAAAAAGTGGTTTGAAGCCTTCCGACAAAGAAGTGAAGCAGGAAGTTAAGAACGTTATAGCCGCGATAGAGAAAGATCAAAATCAACTCAATCAAATAAAGATGAAGTATGGAAGTCTAACGAACTATGAAAAAAATTATCTAGAACCACAGATACGTATTCAACTCACCGTGAAGAAGGTACAAGAGACAGTTGGGGAAGTGTCAGAAGAAGAAATAAAGCAATACTTTGAAGAAAACAAGAAAACTCTTCAGAACAAATACGATAAGGTGGACTTGGAAGCTATTTCGTTCGATAGTACTTCAACCGCTCAAGAATTTGTATCCAGAGCGAAAGAGCTAGGTTTCGATGAAGCGGCCTCGGCTTTAGGTTTGACAGTCCAACCTTTCTCCAACGCTTCAAGAGGTATTTTCCCAGATGAGATCGATGCCGTTCTTTTCAGTGCGACTCCAGGATCGATTGTTGGTCCTTTCAACTTTTTGGATCAATGGTACGTCTTCAAAGTAAAGACTTCTTCCGTACTTTCCGATTACGATGTGTTCCAAAACAGTGATGCATACAATGAAGTAAAAACACAGCTTGAACACGAGAAGTTTCAGAAGTGGTTGGAAGAATTCATGAAATCGGAAAATCTTTCTTATGAGTTCAATGACAAATCCTTGGAATATTGGTGGAAATATTTGAAAAACAAGGAAAATCTTTTTGAGAACTTGAGTACACTTCTTTTTGAGAACAACACACTTGTAGAGGAAACACCGGATGAACTAAAAGCGTTGTATGTGATACTAGTCGATACAGAACTCCAAAATCTCACAAGAGAGATGACAGAATTGACTCAATATGAGGATTCTCTCGAAAAGTCTCAGAGACCAGACGAGGACCTCATAAAGAAGTATGGAGAGCTCACAATTAACGAGATCAAATCAAGGAAAACGGAGATAGAAAACAGAAAGAAGCTGTTAGAAGAGAGAAAAAGAGCGGTTGTGAATTATCTCTATGAAAATTATCCGTCTTCCACATATGTTCTCGAGTACGCGTATCAAATGAATCCCAGCGATATAAACATCAGATACAACTATTATTCCAATCTTTACAACCAGATAAAACCGTACCTATCAATCGGTAGTTACGATACGAACCAGATTTTCAGAGTTATGCTTGGGCTTTACACCGTTGCCAACGCGACGGACGCTGCTACCAATATAAGACTGGATTCTTACTACATGCTCTATGATATGAGTGTGGCATTGAAGGATCCTACGTCCGCGAAACTTTACCTCGACGAGATGAAAGAAATCGATCCGAATTTCATGGATTACGAGTCTGCCTACAACAAGGTGGAATCGCTTATAGAAGAATTGAAAACTGAAGAATCTACTCCTTCTACAACAACGGGTGAGTGAAAATGAATGGTTATTTTTTGATGATACTTCTCGCTGTAAAATTAGTTCTTTTCTACGTTTCAACACTTAATTCTTTTGGGATTTCTGTCGTTTTTAGTACAATCGGGTGGGTCTCGATTCTCTTCTTGGTTTTCAAAGGAGGGCACAGACTTCTATACACTGTGCTCTCCATTTTGCTATTTATTGATTACTTGTATTTTCAAAATTTTGGAAATCTTCCTTCCATAACGGCGATTACCCTTCTTCCACAAGTGGGAGAAATGGGAAGAGACATAAAGTATTTCATCGACTTTTATTCTCTTCTTTTCCTGGCGGATCTTCCGTTCGTCTGGCTTTTCTTTAAAGAAACCAGAAGAGAAAAGTTCGGCCTTCCTTTTATTGGAGCTTTGGTTCTTTCCTTCGTTTTTATTGGTGCCATTCATACTTCTCAGAGTTTGGATTCGAAGTTTGTTTTCAACAGATACGGTGTGTTCGACTATCACCTTCAAGATATAATCGATCTTTTCTTCTCGGAGAAGAAAAAGGAAGAGAACACCGGCTCACCGATCGTTGAAAAGAATCCTGTATCCTCTCATGAGAGATTCTTCGGGATCGCGAGAGGGAAAAACATAATAGTTGTTCAGATGGAATCTTTACAGAATTTTCTCGTTGGTCTCGAAGTAAACGGTCAGGAAATCACCCCAAATATAAACGCTTTTTTGAGAGACAACGATACACTGTACTTTTCGAAGTGCTATCAGCAGGTTGGAAGTGGAAACACAGCAGATGCGGAGTTTGTTGTTAACACTTCTCTTCATACTTTAGGAGACTCGGTGGTTTACGAAGAATATCCCGTCATAAAACTTCCAACACTCCCGAAAATAATGAAAGCGAACGGATACCACACAATCGCTTTCCATGGAAACGTTGCTTGGTTTTGGAACAGAGAAGAAGTTTACAAACACATCGGGTTTGACGAATTTGTGAGTCTCGAGGATTTCAAGCCGGATGAAATATTTGGAATGGGATTGGCTGATGTTTCTTTTTTCAAGCAGTCAATGGAAAGGCTAAAAAACTTCCCCAGACCTTTCTACGCTTTCTTGATTACAATTTCCAGTCACACTCCTTTTGTCATACCTGAAGAACACAGAAAATTGGATCTCCCAGAGGAAATCAGGGATACAATTGTTGGTCACTATCTTCAGTCTGTTCATTATGCAGACGAAGCTTTCGGAATTTTTTTGGATGAACTCAAACGCTCTGGACTGTATGACAATACAGTGATCATATTGTATGGAGACCATGCAGGACTGTATCCATTCAATCGGGAAGTAAAATCAATCATGCCCAAGCTTCTAGGTAAAGAATACTCCTTTGATATAGCACTCAATATTCCTTTTGCTATACATGTACCGGGAAGCAACATTCATCGTGTTGTCGAAACGGTAGGAGGCCAAATCGACTTTCTCCCCACGATTTTGAACATCTTGGGAATAGAGTACAAAGAAGGATTTTTCATGGGACAAGATCTTTTGAACACGAAGCATGGATTTGTGGCGCTAAGATATCACGTTCCGGACGGTTCTTTTATAGATGATGAACGGGTGTTCATAGTTTCGTGGGATGGAAGACTGGATAAGAGTTTTTACCTGAACAAAAAAACAGGGGAAGGCGGAAATTACGTAGAATGCTTGGATGGATACGTGAGAGCTATTCAACAGATAGAAGCTTCCAAATATTTCATACTCAGGAATTGCGAGCCCCTCGCTGCCGAAGAACAAATTCATACTTCTTCAAGATAAACAATGAGTTTCTCTTCCCCTATTTCTAGGCGTGAGACAATAAGATCTTCGAAAATTTTCGATATCTTCCTTGGGTATATGTAGATCTCGTTGCCGTAGATCTCTAATCCTTCTCTTTCCAATCTTTGTTTGAACATATCCATCAAGAAGGAAGGAATACCTACTTTTAGAATAACTGGATCCTCTGGTTTTTTTTGAGTTGAAAGGACCTTCACTTTTAGAGATATGGAAAAGGGAAAAGATCCATGTTTCAATTTCACTATTATGCTTTCTTCATCCTTTGACAGCGAAAAATGAGATATTCCTTCGGTACTTTTCAAGACGATCTTCTCTATAGTGGAAAAGGAAGCTTCTAGTTTCAGCATTTAAATCCCTCCTCAGTTACATTTTATCAGGAGGTGAATTGAGTTGTGAAATTTTTGTTTGTCTCTGATCTCCATTTCACTCACGTTTTTTTGAGAGGACTTGAGAGAATAGCGAAAGAATTCGATGTTTTGATAAACTGCGGAGATATTTGTGGCATCACCAGTCCATTTAAAAAGACACATCCTGAGGATCTCAAGGAATATTTGGAATTCATGGATTCCTTAGGGATAGATCATTACTTCATCTTTGGAAACGACGATTATGTATTCGAGTATCATCCTAGACACTTATCGGAGCCTAGAGAGATAGATGGGATATGGCTCGTGCCCTTTGAGTACGTACCTACCACACCGTTCAACACGAATAGAGAGAAAACAGAAGAAGAGCTTAAGAGAATGTTAGAAGAAATGGAACCTCCTACACCTTTCATCTTTGTTTCGCACGCTCCTCCGTTCGGAATACTGGATGTAGGAGGAAGAAGTATGAAACATCTAGGTAGCGTTGCTATCAGAGAGTTTGTTTTTGAGAAAAGACCTTTACTGCATGCGTTTGGACACATACATGAATCTCCAGGTCATGAGATTTGGAACGGTATACATTTCATAAACTGTTCTTGGGGAAACGCATTTCTTGTGGAGATAGAAGAAGGAAACATTATCGAGGTGAAAAGATATCAACTTGATCTGCTTGTTTGAAACATCTTCTTTACGCTCTTCACAGTGAATCTTCCCCATACAAAGGTTATAGCAGCAGAAACTGTATTGCCGAGGACAATTCCCCACCACACTCCAATGAGGTTTGTTTTCAAAACAAAGACAAAGAACCACGAGAAAAAAACTTGCATAACGATAGTTCTCATGATGGTTACGATCAAACTCTGTAAACCTTTGCCAATACCCTGGAACATGGAGGAAGTAAACATACCAAACGGAACCCCAGGAAGGAAAAGACCGAGTATCCTGAGAGCTGTCACCAGATCATTATAAATTTCCATCCCTTCTTGGGAGTAAGTGAAGACTTTTGCGATGAGTGGAGCAAGGAAAAGAATTAAGATCATGACAGAAACACCTATGAGAAAACCTAACTTTACAGCGTAGAGATGAGCAGTTTCGAGCTTTTCAATGTTTCTTTCTCCAAAAGCGGCACCGGTGACAGAAGTCACTGCCATGGCCATTCCGATGAGAGGCACTGTTCCAAAGTTGATAACCCGCCAGACACTGGTGAAAACCGCTATACCGCTATCACCACCAGCTTTCACGGTGAAGATGTTCAGCACGTAAACGGCGATGGACATGGTGGCTTGTGCGAGTGAGGCAGGTATTCCTATCTTCAGAATTTGTCCAAGAATTTTACCGCTCCATCCCAGAGTAAAAGAGACATATGTATCTCTCTTGAAAAACAACCAGTATGCAATAAGGAAAGAAGAGAAAGCAATAGAAAGAACTGTTGCGTAGGCTGCTCCTCTTATTCCAAATTTGAAAACGTATATGAAGACAGGGTCGAGAGCTATGTTTAGAAACGATCCAACGGTGATGGCTATCATGGCACGTTTCGTATCACCCTCTCCACGAAGAACACCGTTTGCCACGTTGTTGAACATTATAAGTGGAATAGCATAGATTAAGATGGTTGAATATTCTAGTGCTAAATAAAGGGTTTCACCATGTGCCCCTGCGAACTTGAGTATCGATGAAATGGTTGGCAAGAAAATTGCTATCCCGATTAAACCTGTGACAATGGACAAAGCTATAGACATCGAAGCTGCAAAATCGGCCCCTTTTTTATTTCTCTCACCTATCTTTTGAGCTACAACAGAACTTGCTCCAACTCCTATTCCGGCGGCGAGAGAAATGATGATCATGAATATGGGGAAAAAGAGTCCAATAGATGCGAGAGCTCGTGTTCCCAATCCTGCTACCCATATGCCGTCCGCGAGATTATAAATGGTTTGAACTAACATAGCTATCATCATGGGAATTGATAGTTTCACTATTGCTTTTGTTGGATCGCCTCTCAGTAACTTGGTTCCTCTTGTCTCCCTTTCCAATTTCGTCACCTCCAAATTGATTCTATCATCGAACTATCTTGGGATGCTACAATTGTAGCGAAGGAGGGAATTGTATGAAGGTATTTCTCTTCGATTACGATGGAACATTGGCTGTAGATAACGGTTTTGCAGAGAGCTATTTTAAGAGCTTGGCGCTTTTTTTCGAGAAAGAAGACGTTTTTGTTTCTAAACAATTGATCCTAGAGTGTGTTGAGTACATAACGAAAAATCCGAATGGTTTCACGAACATGGAAAGATTTACAAAATGTCTTGAAAAGAAAACGGGAAAAATTGCAAGCGAATGGGAGAGAATTTTCATGGAGTTTTACAGTGGAGAGTTTTTTGATACTCTTAAAGGAACATTGAAGCCCATCGGGAAAGTTTTGGAATTACTGAAAGAAAGAAAAAAGGAAGGAAAGATCGTTTTAGCGACCAATCCAGTGTTCCCAAAGCTTGCCATAATCAAGCGTTTGAACTGGATAGGGTTATCCGAGAGTGATTTCGATCTCATCACCGACATGGAGAACTTTCATTTCTGTAAACCAGATCCTCGTTATTATCTTGAGATCTGTGAGAAGCTAAACGCTTCTCCCGAAGATTGTATTATGTACGGTGACGACGATGTGAACGATGGAGTCTGTGAAAAAATAGGCATGAAGTTTTTCAATGTCAGATCTTTTTGAAGTACTTCAGAGCAACTCTCAACACTTTTGGGTCCCATTGAAATCCTTCGTTCTTTTCAAGAATTTTAATTGCAACATCTTTCTTCATCGCTTTCCTATAAGGTCTGTTGCTGGTCATAGCATCGAAAGCATCTGCCACGGCGATTATACGAGATTCAATGGGAATTTCTTCGCCAGATATGTTATCGGGATATCCTCCTCCACCGTACCATTCATGATGGTGCCTTACTATCTTGGCGATGTCAGAGAAGCTTTCGATTTTACTGATCAATCTTTCTCCCAATTCAGGATGTTTTTTCACTTCCTCGTACTCTTCTTCAGTAAGTTTCGACGTTTTGTTGAGAATAGCCCCTCTAATTCCTATCTTCCCTATGTCATGGAGGAGGGCAGCTATTTTTATTTTTTCAATCGTTTGTTTGGGTAATCCCATTCTTCTAGCGATTTCTTGGGAGTGTTCGGAGACCCTCACACTGTGACCACTAGTGTAGGGATCTTTCAATTCCACAGCATAGGAAAACGCCTCTATGGTTTGGAAGAAGGTTTTTCTCAACTCCCTGTAAAGATTTAATCTTGAAAAGAAAATGGCGAAGATCCTTGCCATCATTCTCAGAGTTGAAAATTCGAACTCGGTGAAGCCTGTTTCTCTCTCTATTTCTATTACAACCGGAATACCCTCGTACTCGAAGAAAACGGCAGCAGCAGCTTTCGCTCTCCCGTTTGTGACATCGTAAAATTCGGGGAAATCAGAAACATCGTTTAAGATTAGATCTCTTTTTTCCTTGAGAGCTTTTACAACGATACCCTTTTTGGGGCTAACTCTCTCCAGCTTTCCATCCCTTATGAAAAACGTCTCTACGGTTTCCTTTTCAAAAATGGAAAGAGAAGATAAAACAGTTTTTGGGAACATATCTTTGAGATATCGAAGCACTTTCTCTAAAAGTTGTGTCCTATTTGAAACAGAAAGGATCTCTTCCAGAGAGGAAAGAATTGTGGAAAGGGTTGAATTGTTGCGAAGAACTTCTAAATGAGAGTTGTGCGCATTCAAAAGAAAGAAGGAAAAGTTCACGATGGAGTTCAAGAAGTTTTCTTCATCTCTTTCCAAATCTCTGAAAAAGAAAAGCTTCACTTCGATTTCCTTCGATGATTTATGTATAAACTTCTCGGCTTTCTGGCCAATGAGAGTCCTTCGATCCATTCTTCTAAGTTCAAGCCCTGCAAGAGGTTCTAATAGTTTCTTAGTATCTCGGAATATCTTTTCAAGAAAAGGAAAAGGGTCCGATTTCAAGTCTATCTTTCCCATAAATTCTATAGTTCTGTTCAGTTGCTCTGAAAGAATTTGTAAGCTTTCGTAGGAAGCTTCCAGCTCTTGATTCACAGCGGTGAGTTCCTGGTTCAAAGCGATGAGTTCTTGATTCACGGCGGAAAGTTCTTCGTTCTTTGTTTGAATGTCTTTTTTCAATGATGTTTTCCATCTCTTTCTGAGAAAATATGTGACAATAGCAAGAAAAACACACGAAACGAGTGCGATCTCGATTTGAGGATACTTTGAAAGAGAAAGATACAAAATCAACATGATGAGAAGAATATCTAGAAAAGATAAAACTCTTTCCAGGTTGCTTGCATATTTGATAATGAAAACAACAGAGATCACTAGAACGAGGGAAATGAAGAGATATATTTTTCCAAACCATGCAAAAGGGAGAGCGACCAAAATCCAAAAACTGTTCGAACCGATGGTTTCAATTGCAAAGGAACTCGCAAAGACTATCAAGAAATTGCTCACTCCCGAAAGGAGGTAGGGAGCGGCTGTCAAAAGCGCACGAAAAAACTTTCTCGGTTTGAAAGAGATCCTCTCCATTAAAGAAAGGTAGAGAGACACTAAGTAAAAAAGAGTTACTTTGAGGAAGAAACTTTCTGCCACGTTTTCAACCCTTCCATCAATATGTCTACAGCACGTGACAGTTCCTCTTTTTCGAGGACGCAGGCGATTCTTATTTCGCTTCTTCCGAGTTTCGGTGTGAGGTAGAACCCTCTGAGAGGAGCAACCATGGTTGTTTCTCCATCTAAGTTAAAATCTGTTAGCATCCATTTAGCGAACTCTTCGGCGTCATCCACGGGAAGCTTGACAGTTACATAGAAAGCTCCTGAAGGTTTCGTAAAGCTCTTTATACCATGATCCTCCAGTTTTTTTTCAACGACTTTCACTCTTTCTTTGTAGGTTTCCCGGACGAAATCAAAGAACTCGTCTCCGAGGTTCAGAAGGGCGATAGAACCTATTTGCTCAAGGAGAGGGGGTGCGAGCCTTCCCTGAGCTAATTTCATGGCATGGTTTATTACATCTCTGTTCTTTGTGATCAAACAGCCTACTCTTGCCCCACACGCGCTGAACTTTTTCGAAACGCTGTCTACAACAATCACCCTGTTGCTATCCAACCTTGAAGCACTGAAGAAAGTTTTTTGAAAGATGATCTCACTGTACACCTCGTCAACTATCATGAAGAGGTTGTTCTTTTCAACAAAATCCAGAAGGTATTTCAACTCATCCTCTTCATAAACAACCCCTGTGGGATTGCATGGATTCGAAAATACAATCGCTTTGGTTTTCGAGGATACAAATTTGTCCAAATTTTTTGGAATAGAAAAATTGTTCCTCATTTCTCTTGTTATTGGTACGAGTTTCACGCCGGTTGCTCTTGCAAAAGATTGGTAATTTGCATAAAAGGGTTCTAGCACCAAAATTTCATCGCCGGGATCTGCAACTATTACGAAGGAAAAAAGAATAGCTTCACTCCCACCATTTGTAACCAATACTTGTTCTGGGTCGATTTTTGCTCTCTGTCTTCTTTTGTAGTACGAAGAAAAGGCTTTTCTCAACTCCCACAATCCTGCAGAGTGCGAGTAATACACTACTTCAGGTTTGTGATTTTGAATACTCTCGAAAAACACCTCCGGTGTCTTCAAATCCGGTTGACCAATGTTTAAGTGATATATCTTTATACCGCGTTTTTTTGCGCTTTCAGCGTATGGAACGAGTTTTCTTATAGGGCTTTCAGGGGTTTCCAAAACCCTTTTCGAAAACACGTCTACCACCTCTTGTCAACATGAAAGATATAAAACTTCAAGTATTGTGTTTCTGGAACATTCATGAGAGCAGGATGATCGGAAGGTTGTCCACCTCTTTTTAAAACGCTCAGTATAGTTTTCGTGTCGTAGGAAGCTTCCATGATAATTTCTCTGAATATCTCTTCAGAAACTATTTGAGTGCATGATGAAGTCACCAGAACCCCTGGTTTTTTCAAAATTCTCATCGCTCTAAGATTCACTTCTTTGTAACCTCTCTTTGCACTCTCAAGACTTCTTGAGCTCTTCGCAAAAGAGGGAGGATCAAGTACCACCAAATCAAACCTTTTTCCATCTTTGTCGAAACTTTTCAGGAGATCGAACGCATTTCCGACAATCGTTTCATGATCTTTGAAGCCGTTCATTTTGAGAATTTCTTTCGCAATTTCCAACGATCGTTCAGAATAATCAACGAGAGTAACGTGTTTTGCGCCTCCTTTCAAAAGATGAACTGCAAAGTTTCCAGTGTAAGAGAACACATCCAAACACACTTTTCCATCGGCTATATCGAGCACCATTCTAGCGTTTTCCCTCTGATCCAAAAAGAAACCTGTCTTCTGACCTCTTGTGTCTGCTAAAAATTTCAGCCCATTCATTCTGAATTCAATCAACTCTGGCCCTTCACCGTAGATCCACCCTTCGTTGTTCTCTAAGCCCTCTTTTCCTCTGAAAGGTCCAGAAGATTTCTCGTATATTCCTTTTGGTTGGAAAATGTTGATCAAGCAATCCAAAATCCAGCTTTTCATCCGTTCCATTCCCAAGGTTGTTATCTGAATAACCAGATAACCGTTGAAAAAATCAACAATAAGTCCCGGCAAAAAATCACCTTCGCCGTGTACTACCCTGAAAGCGTCCGTATCTTTTACAAGTTTTTTTCTTCGTTCGATCGCAAGTTTTATCCTTTTTTCTATAAAAGAACGATCTACTCTGTCATTTCTCCAAGTGAGGATCCTCACTCTGATTTTCGAGTTGTCATTTATGTACCCTTTCCCGAAAAAGGTGCCATCTGGCCTGAAGATGTCAACTATGTCTCCGTTTTCGTAATCACCCTCCGTCTTAGATATTTCATTGTCGTAAATCCACAGATGACCTCTCGAGAGTCTTCTGTTGACTCTTTTGAGAAAGACTTTTGTCACTTACAACCACCCCGCTGCGTGCGATACGAGAAACAAGAGATATCCACCTAAAGAAAGAAAAGGACCAAAGGGAATTTTGGCCTTTACGTCAACCTTTCCCCTGTTTTTCACCAGGACAAATAGAATACCAGAGATGGAAGCGAGTAAAACGGCCAAAATAGCCGGTAAGGGTGTAAGAAGAAAGCCTATTCCCATAGCGAGGATTACATCCCCAGTTCCCAATCCTTCTCTATAAAAGAGTTTCAACAGCAAAAATATGAAAGTTAAAATAATGAATGAAATCAAATGATCCAGAAAAAATTTTTCTAGGGCTACGACGATAGCGGATCCAAGAAATGTAAAGTTCAAGTAATCTGGAATCATATATGTTTCCAAATCGATGAACGAAATAGCAATCAGAGCAGAAACGGCGATACAGGAAAATATCAAAGTGAGAATTCTATCTATGAAAATACTGTTCAAAAAGAAAGTAATTCCTGTTAAGATTTCCACCACTGGGTATCTAGCGGGTATTCTCCAACCGCAATACCTGCATCTTCCTTTCAAAAGGATATAACTCAGAATGGGAATGTTGTCGTACCATTTCAGTTTCCTTTTACAATTGGGACAGAACGAATAAGGAGGATCCCATGGTTTGAGACCCTCCTTAGCAGTTCTGTAGATGACCACATTCAAAAAACTGCCGATAATTATTCCAAGTACGAAACTTACGATATACCGCAAATTGCTTTTTCCTCCTCTGTAAGGAATTCATCGAATATTTCTTTCTTTCCATAATAGTACCAAACATTTGTTTGTGAAAGATCCTCCAATATCTCCTTCGCTTTTTCTATTTTTCCAAGTTTTACATAGGGTATCACAAGCAGCAAGCGAGCGATGGTGTTCAATGGGGAAGATTCTACAACTTTTTCGAGTTCTTGGACTACTTCTTCATATTTTCCGTGCTTCAGCATCACCAAAGCCCATGGTTCTAATTCGGTGAGATATTGAGGTTTACATTCCATGATCTTTTTTTCCATCTCCTGCGCTTTCTCTTCTTCTCCGATTTCCCTATAGAGTTCTGCCATCTGGTACATGGCAGGTATGTTGTTCGGATCCCTTTCTAAAAGCCTCTTCAATGTTTCGATAGCGAGATCTTTTCTTCCCATTTCTCGATAGGTTTCTGCTAGCATAAAGTAGGTGAGTTTGTCGTCAGGGGCGTAATCCAACTCTTTTTCCCAGTAATGAACCGCTTTTTCGTAATCTTTTAGATTGTAGTATGCCTCACCAAGGGAAGCGTAAGCCTGGACAAGCCACGGATCTATCTCTACAGCTTTATCAAGATATTTTATCCCTTCTTCTATCTTTCCCTGCTCTACGAGTAGTGAGCCTTTCAATTCATAAGCCGGTGCGTAATTATTGTCGATATCGAGCATAAACTTGATTATCTCATGTGCCACATCGTAAAGATTCCGATCTGCATATTCCAAAGCAAGGTCGTACAATCCTTTCAAGGATACTTTCTTGAAATCCTTCGGAGTTATGTGTTCCTCCTGAAGCCATTCCTGAAACTCCTGAAAAATTAGTGGTTCATAAACAGTTTCATCAAGATGAACTATTTTTTCTAATCTTTCGCACGTGTTAATCTCCTTTATTATATTTTCTTTCTTTTTCATGTCTTCTTTCAGAGTTTCCCAATCACCCTCGTAAAGAATATCCCTCAAAGCTACCACAAAAGGTGTGGATGTGGTGATATCTACTTTTCTATCGGACAAAACCAAAGTTATTATATGTTCTGCCATGCTTCACCCCTCCTGAAACTTTTGTTTCACCTTCATTTTACATTATACACTCATAGCCAACAACACTCCAGATCGATCTGTTAAAATTCTATTCGGAGGTGGAAAATTTGAGAGTTTACATCATAAGGTATTCAGAGATTGGTCTAAAAGGGAGGAACAGGAAAAGATTTGAGGAAACATTGAAGAGGAATATCGAGAAGGTAACTGGTATGAATGTGAAAAAACAATGGGGACGCTTCTTGATACCCGTGGAAGATGACACAAGTCTCGACGAAAAATTGAAAAAAGTTTTCGGGATTCAGAATTTCAGCAGAGGATTTTTGGTGAACCAAGATTTCGAAGAGGTAAAGCGGACTGCGCTTCTTGCCGTTAAGGAAAAGCTTGAGCAAGGAGATTACAAGACTTTCAAAGTGCAGACGAAGAAAGCTTTCAAAGAGTACAAGAAAGGCGTTTACGAAATGAACAGTGAACTCGGTGCCTTAATATTGAAAAATTTCAAAGATCTTTCCGTGGATGTACACAACCCAGATTTTATTCTTGGAATAGAAGTGAGACCTGAAGGCATCTTGGTGTTCACCGATAAAGTGGAGTGTTACGGTGGTCTTCCTGTTGGTACGGGAGGAAAGGCTGTCCTTCTTCTTTCAGGTGGTATAGACAGTCCAGTTGCTGGTTGGTATGCCTTGAAAAGAGGGGTGCTCATAGAATCTGTTACGTTTGTCTCTCCGCCTTTCACGTCAGAAGGAGCTGTTGAGAAGGTAAGAGATATTCTGAAGATCCTCAGAGAATACAGCGGAGGACATCCTTTGCGGTTGCACGTGGTTAATCTCACAAAAGTCCAACTCGAGATCAAGAAGGTTGTGCCTGATAAATACTCGCTGATCATGTACAGAAGATCGATGTTCAGAATAGCAGAAAAAGTAGCTGAAGAAACGAATTCAATTGCCTTCTACACAGGGGAAAACATTGGCCAGGTTGCCAGTCAAACACTGGAGAATTTGTGGTCCATTGAAAGTGTAACAACAAGGCCTGTTGTGAGACCACTCGCTGGTTTTGACAAAACAGAGATTGTGAAGAAAGCAAGGGAAATAGGGACTTACGAGATATCGATAAAACCGTATCAAGATAGCTGTGTTTTTTTTGCTCCAAAGAACCCTGCTACAAGATCCCATCCGAGCATTCTCGAGGACTTGGAACAAAGGGTTCAAAATCTGAGAGAGCTCGAAGAAGAAGCTTTCAAGAGCAGGAGGGTCGAGGTGATAGAGTGAAAAGAGTGAGGGATCTTTTAGTAACCCTTTATTTTTACTTTATAGCGACTGTATACATTGTCTTTTACGGAGGATTCGTATTGTTCAGATCTTTGTTGATAAGAGACAAAAAAAGAGCGAGAGATTACGTATTAAAAGAGATCGAAAAATTTGGAAGAAGAGCTTTTAAATGGCTTTTCTCTGAGGTTATCGTCAGGGGCAGTGAAAACATACCAAAGAACAGAAATTTTATCGTTGTGGCCAACCATCAAAGTCTGATGGACATTCCCTTGATTCTTGGTTTCGTTACTACCGGAGCTTTCATTGCAAAGGAAGAACTCAAAAAAGTTCCCGGGGTGAATTGGTACATAAGATACCTGAACGGAGTATTTCTTGATAGAAAGAATCCAAGAAAAGCTGTGAAGGCGCTGAGAGAAGTTATCCAAAAGTTGAAAAATGGCGTTACTTTTATTGTTTTTCCGGAAGGCACGCGATCTCCAGACGGAAGAGTCCTTCCGTTTAAGAAGGATAGCCTCATGATCGCTATGAAAGCGAAAGTTCCTATCCTTCCCGTTTCGATCTGGGGAACTTATAATTTGATACCGAAAAAGCGCCTGACATTCACCCCGGGGAAGGTGTATCTGAAGATACATGCTCCCGTCGATCCGGAAGAATTTTCCAATGAAGAAGAGTTGAGAAAATATGTTGAGGAAATCATCAAACAAGGGGTGGATGAATTGAGGGGGCAATCGACATGAAGGTGTATTTCGATAACAATGCGACCACAAAAATGGATGACCGTGTTCTCGAGAAAATAGTTTTTTTCTACAGAGAGAAGTTTGGTAATCCCAATTCTGCTCATGGGATGGGAATAGAGGCCAATCTTCATCTTGAGAGAGCAAGGGAAACCGTGGCAAAGATCCTCGGGGTTTCACCCTCTGAAATCTTTTTCACTTCTTGTGCGACAGAATCGATAAATTGGATTTTGAAAACCGTTGCGGAGACATTCGAGAAAAGGAAAAGAACGATTATCACAACGCCAATTGAACACAAGGCGGTTTTGGAAACTCTGAAGTATCTTTCAACCAAAGGCTTCAGAATAAAGTATATTCCAGTTGATTCTAAAGGAGTAATCAACTTGGAAGAACTCGAACGATCCGTCGATGAAGACACGTTCCTTGTGAGTGTGATGGCGGCAAATAATGAAGTGGGAACAGTGCAACCGGTGGAAGAAATCGTGAAGGTCGTCAAAAGAAAGAACAAGGATATTCTTGTGCATGTAGATGCTGTACAAACTATTGGAAAGATTCATTTCACTCTTGAAAGGGCTAATATTGATTACGCAAGTTTCAGTGCCCACAAATTCCATGGACCAAAGGGAGTAGGAATAGCTTATATAAGAAAGGGAGTTCCCATAAGACCCTTTGTTCATGGTGGGGGACAGGAAAAAGGTCTTAGATCGGGGACGCAGAACGTTCCTGGTATAGTTGCTACAGCCTATGCCATGAAATTTGCCGTTGAAGAACTCGACAGTGCAGTATCTCACATGAAAAGACTTAGGGAAAAACTTGTCATGGGCTTAAAAGAAATCGGTGCGTACATTATAACGCCACTCGATATATCCCTCCCTAACACTCTGTCTGTGTCGTTCCCAGGTCTAAAGGGATCTACCCTTCAGAATCTCCTTTCAGGTTACAACATCTACGTCTCTACTTCTTCTGCATGTACCAGTAGAGATGAAAATCTTAGTCATGTTTTGAAAGCCATGAATGTCGATCCTAAGATAGCCCGAGGTGCTATAAGGATAAGCCTTTGCAAGTACAACACAGAGGAAGAAGTGAACTATTTTTTGGAAAAATTGAGAGAAATTCTGAGTTTTTTGGACATAAATGGAAATAATCGTTGATAATGGTATAATTTCAACCAGAAGGAGGAATATCTAGTGATAAAAAGTATGACGGGTTTCAGCAGAGTGGAGGAAGTAGCGGGGCCTTATTGTTTTAGAGTTGAGATAAAATCCCTCAACTCTAGAGGTTTGAACTTAATCAATCAAATACCAGGATATCTTTCTATGAAAGAAATAGAGATGAATACTATAGTTCAAGAGTACATCAAGAGAGGAAAGGTACAGATCAGAATTCATGTAAAGTTTCTCGAACCGCCAAAGACTCTTGAGATAGATCAGAAGATGGTACAGGCCTACCATTCCGTGCTTGAAGAAATCGTCAATTCTCTTTCTCTACCAGAACCCGTGAAACTCTCAGATCTTTTGAGTTTTAAGGAAGTTTTTCGATTGGAGCTGTCTGATGATGAAGTAGAAAGAGTGTGGTATCATCTTGAACCGATCTTTAGGAAAACGCTAGAAAAACTGGTAGATGAACGAAGAAAGGAAGGAGAAAAGATAGGAGCGGATCTGAAGAAAATTTTGAGCGATCTTAAAATCAAGGTGGAGGGAATAGAAAAAAAAGCAAAGGAACTCCCTCATCTTTATCGAGAAAAGATAAAGGAAGAAGTTGAAAAAATACTTCCCCAGGAAATATCGGTGAGAGAGGACATCTTGGAAAATCATGTGGCTTTCATTGCAACAAAGGCCGATATAAGAGAAGAAGTAACGAGGCTCAAAAGTCATATAAAACGGGCTTTCGAGTTGGTAGAGAACGGTGATGGTCCTGTGGGGTTGAATCTAGATTTCCTAGGTCAAGAAATGTTGAGGGAGTTGAACACCATCCTTTCAAAATCGATCTCTAGTGATTTATCCAACCTTGCCCTCGAGGGAAAGGTCCTTGTCTCCCAATTCAGGGAGCAGATTCAAAACGTCGAGTGAGGGGGAGAGAAGTATGTATGGTCTCATCAACATAGGTTTTGGAAATGTTATAGCGGGAGACAGAGTAATAGCCATTGTGAATCCGGAATCTTCACCGCTGAAGAGAATGAAAGATGAAGCAAAGCTCGAAGGGAAACTCATCGATGCAACTTATGGTCGAAAGACAAGGTCAATCATCATCACAGACAGCAATCATATCATTTTGAGTGCTATACAACCTGAAACGATCGCTCAAAGATTCATGGAAAACTTCTATGAGATTGAGAGAATTCTGAAAGAGAACAAGAAGTAGGAGTGTGGACAATGGAAGGCCAGCTTTTCGTCATCTGCGGTCCTTCCGGAGCAGGAAAGACCAGTATCATAAAAGAGGTTCTCAAAAGCGTAGATAACGTTGTCTTTTCTGTTTCGTGTACCACAAGGCCTAAGCGTCCTCATGAAGAGGATGGGAAGGATTATTTTTTTATAACTGAAGAGGAATTCTTGAATCGTGTTGAGAAGGGAGAATTTCTGGAGTGGGCACGCGTTCACGGTTATCTCTACGGGACATTGCGATCTTTCGTCGAAAAGCATCTTGAGGAAGGAAAAGACGTGATCTTGGACATCGATGTCCAAGGAGCTTTGTCTGTGAAGAAAAGTTACCCGAAGGCTGTTTTTATCTATGTTGCTCCTCCCTCTTATAGTGATTTGAAAGAAAGGATACTCAAAAGAGGAACGGAAAAAGAAGCGGATATTCTCGTAAGATTGGAAAATGCGAAGTGGGAATTGATGTTCATGGATGAATTTGACTATCTTGTGATAAACAAGGTTCTTTCCGATGCGGTAAGGCGGGTAGTATCTATTCTGATAGCTGAGAGGGCCCGTGTTTCAAGGAATTCAGAGAAAATAGAAAGATTCAAAATGGAGGTGAAAGGATGGAGAAAGTTGTGAGACTCGAGATCAAGTACGACGAACTTTTGGAGAGAATTCCCTACAAGTACGCTATACCAGTTGTTGTGGCCAAGCGAGCGGAAGCCATCAGAGAGTATGCCAAACCTTTCGTGATCACGGATGACGAAAATCCTGTTAGTATAGCTTTCATGGAGTTGAGCAAGGGATACATAAGAATAAAGAATGAGGAAATTTTAAGAGCACTCGTTCCAAAGGTGAAGTGATATGAAAATCGTAGTGGGTGTTAGCAGTGGAATTGCCATTTACAAAGCGATTGATCTTGTCAGTAGACTCCGAAAGGAAAAACACGAACTGATCGTGGTGATGACACCAGATGCAACTCGTTTGGTGTCTCCAGCCGTGTTTTCAGCAGTAGGGGGATGCCCTGTTTACCACAAGTGGCTGAGAGTAGAAAACGGTTGGATTCCTCATACGGAGATTTCCAGAACAACGGATGTTCTTCTAATCGCACCAGCAACGGCGAATACGATTTCGAAGATAGCCAACGGATTGGCTGACAATCTGCTCACACTGATTGCTTTGAGCTTTGATAAAAAGGCTAAGATCGTAGTTCCAACCATGAACTGCAGAATGTACGAAAACCCGGTGTTTCAAGAAAATCTCGACAAATTGAGAGAGCACGGTTGGTTCATAGTTGAACCAGAAGAAGGCCATCTTGCATGTGGAGAAGTTGGAAAGGGAAGATACCCCGATAACGAGAAGATTGTAGAAGCGGTGTATTTACTCACCACCCCCAAAAAGTTGACGGGAAAACGTGTTCTTGTGACAGCGGGACCGACGAGAGAGAGGATCGACGTCGTCAGGTTTGTCACCAACGCGAGTTCAGGTCGAATGGGTTATGCGTTGGCGACCGTTGCTAAACGGATGGGAGCGGAAGTATCTTTAATATCTGGACCAACTTGCTTGAAACCTCCTTATTTCATTGACGAATTCGTTACAGTTGAAAGTTCGGAAGAAATGTACAACGAGGTGATGAAAAGGTACAAAGACTTTGATGTAGTGATCATGAACGCCGCTGTTGGGGATTACAGACCTGAAGAGTTCTATGAAGGAAAACTCAAAAAAACGGAAGAAGATTTGATACTCCATCTCAAAAGGACAAAAGATATTCTCAAAGAATTGGGAGAGAAAAAAACGCATCAGATTCTAGTTGGATTTGCGGCCGAAGTTGAAAACTTTGAAAGTAATGCTATGAAGAAATTAAAGGAGAAAAACTTGGACCTTATAGTTGTCAACGATGCAAGAAAAGCTTTTGCTTCAAAAACAGTAGAAGCGTTTATCTATGGAAAAAAAGGATTCATCAAGAAGGTTGATGAGAGTGACAAGGTTGGTGTGGCTGCTGATATTCTTGATGTTGTGGCAGAACTATTTGCAAGCGGATCATATTCTTGAGCTGAAGGATATAAAAGACCATGAGATAACAATTTCTGTCAAGAGGCTTTACGACGGGGAAATAAACAGATTCTTCCTCTATTCTCCAACAGGGTTCATTTTTCCCAAGAAATCATCCGGTGATGATTACGTGTTCGAAGTGGACTACGGCGGTCCTTTTGTTCCTGTAATTGAAGGTGTGAACTCCTTTGGAAAAAGAATGAATCGTGCTACGCCTTCATTCTTGAAGTTTCCGATGGAAAAACCTCGGATAAAGATTTTTTCAGATATTAGGGAAAATGAAGTTTTCGTTTATACGGTGGTAGATTCTCCGAAAGATATTGCACCTGTTTCTTTGAAAACAACAGGCCAATCCTTTAAATTCTTCAACCTAGAAAGAAAGTGGATCTGCATTTTCCGATCTTTTTTTAAAGATGGCCCCCACACTGTTGAGATAGAATTCAAGGGACCGTATGGTTACTCCTTTTCCATGAATAAAGAAATTTACGTTATAAAACGTGTAGCTGTTCCAATGCGCGGTGAAGACGGTACGTTCAGCTACATTGTATTCGGGAAACATGTTGTACAAAAAGGGGAAACTCTCTGGAATATAGCAAATCAGTATGGTGTGAGGGTAGGAGATCTTGTTTTAATAAACCGTTTAGAAGATCCAGACAAAATAGTGGCAGGGCAAATTTTAAAGATAGGACGCGTGAATTTCCAAGAAAATCCTGTCACTATTGTTGTGAACTTGTTCTCTTCGAAGCTGGGGCTTTACTACGATGGGATGCTTCTCAAAGTTTATCCTGTGGCTTTGGGGAGGAGTGATGCCACCCCTCCAGGGAAGTACTGGATACTTCGAAAAGAAATAGATCCAGCTCTTTATTGGTTTGGGGAGTACATATCGCCTAGAACCCCTTTGAACGGACTCGGTACGAGATATCTTCAGCTTTCAAACCCTACTTATGCTATCCATGGTACTTCAAAACCTTGGGAGATCGGGAAGAGAATATCGCACGGGTGTATTAGAATGTTCAACAGAGACGTGGAGGAGCTAGACGCTTTTGTTGGTGTGGGAACCGAGGTGTTGGTGATAAAAGAGGAAGGAGACTTTCCTACGAGGTTGTACTGAAAAAAGAAAGCGGGGAGTGTTCCCCGCTTTCTTTTTACCAAGAACTTCTTCTGCCTTTTTTCTCCAGTCTTTTCCTATATTCGGAAAATTTCTGGTTGCTTTCTTTCAAAAATCTCGATAACTTCTTTTCGAAATCCATATCTTTCTTTTCAGATTTCTCAGTTTTAGACTCGGCATTCTTTTCAGCGAGATCTCTCAGAGAGAGTTCCCATCCGCCGTTTCGAGCCTTTCCTATTACCTTCGCGGATATCTCTTGACCTTCTTTCAGATAGTCTTCAATTCTTTTGACGTAATCTTTTGAGATCTTCGAGATGTGTATAAAACCTCTTTCCCCCCCTTCGATATCCACGAAGGCTCCGTACTTCACGATCTTAGAAATCTTTCCCTTAACAAAATCACCGACTTTCACAAAAAACCCTCCTCACAAAGATGGTATCACTCTCAGTAATTGTCTCCATACTTTCTTCTAAACTTCTCCACTCTACCCTCCGTGTCTACAATAAGAACTCCACCTTTTCCTCCGGAGGTATAGAATGGATGACACTTGGAACACACGTCGATTCTTATGTTGTCTACTGTCGTGTAAAAAGTGTGCTCAGCACCACACGCACACTTGACCGTCACAAGCTTCATTTCCGGATGTATCCCCTTTTTCACCGTGTCCTCACCTCTCTAGAAAAGTTGTTACTTCTCACATGGCAAATACTACCACACATGTTATCAAAAATCAAGATAGAAAACAAAATTTAAGCCCCCGTCAGGGGGCTGATTGGTTTCTTTACTCGACAACTTTCACGTGTGCTGCTTGGGGACCTTTCTTACCTTCTTGAATCTCAAACTCAACAACTTGACCTTCTTTCAACGTCTTGAATCCTTCCATTTCGATAGCCGACCAGTGTACGAAAACGTCTCCTCCTTCGTCTTTGGTGATGAATCCGTAACCCTTCTTGGCGTCAAACCACTTAACCTTTCCTCTCATAACACATGCCTCCTTAACCAAAAGATGGTACTTGTCAATCATAACATGTTGGTGTTGAGTATGTCAAGTACTTAAAAAAAGATACAAATTCAGTTTATTCTTGCTCTTTCAAAAGTTTCAGTTGCCAGGATGATTCCTACTATCATCAGAATACTCAGAATTCCCCAGTCCACTCCGAAAGAAAATTTCATGGTTTTGGTTCCTACCAGGTATCCTCTCGAAGCATCAACCGCGTAAGTCAAAGGATTAATATAAGCGATCACTTTCATCCAATCGGGCATGGAGTCTATAGGATACATGGCTCCACTCAAGAAAATCAAAGGCATCATCAGAGTCATCATAATCATCTGAAAACCTTCCGTACTTTCCATTTTCAAGGCCAGGGTTATTCCGAGGCTCGCTATTGTCACCGACATGAGAAATCCTACTGTTAATGCAGGAATCAAACCGGATATTTTCAAGTTTTCAGCAAGAAAATATGTAAAGAACAGTATTATAAAACCCTGAAGAACTGTAACTATTCCATCGCCAACGATTCTTCCTATGATGCTCAATCTTCTTGAGGATGGTGCCACCAAAACTTCTTTGAAAAATCCGAACTGTTTATCCCAAATTAAACTTACTCCACTTATGAAACTCATGTTGAAAATGGTCATTGCGAATATGCCGGGAGCAAGATATGTGAGATAATCTACTCCTCCAAACATTACTTTGGCCCATGGATTGTCGAAAACCTTACTCCATCCCAGTCCGAAGAACACGAGCCATATCAGAGGATTTATAATCATACCAATCACTCTGGAACGAGATCTCAAAAATCTGATGAATTGTCTGTAAATCATGGTTGTGAAAGCTGCCATTTTTTCACCTCCGCATCCTCATTCGCGCAACAGTTTTGAAGAAATTTTCCGCTTCTTCTTCCCTAAGTTCCCTTCCTGTGAGATGCAAGAAAACATCGTTAAGGGTTGGTTTGTGGTACGTTATCTCTTCTATTCTTATTCCCTTCTTCTGCGCTATCTCGAATATTTTTGGAATGGCTGTACTGGAATTTTCTACATTCAGTTCCAACCTTCCATCCGAAAGTTTTTTGCATTCCTTTATGATTTCACTTTCAATACAATCTACAGAATCGGCGAATTTCACGTAGATTACTTCTTTTCCCACTAACTGTTTCAATTCGTCCGGGCTCCCTAACGCGATGATTTTTCCATGATCTATAATTGCCACCCTGTCTGCTAGTTGCTCTGCTTCATCCATGTAGTGCGTCGTAAGAAATATGGTCATATTGTGTTCTTTTTTCATTTTGGAGATGTACTCCCATATGTGTGCTCTCGTATGAGGATCGAGGCCTATTGTGGGTTCGTCGAGAAAAAGCACTTCTGGTTCGTGAATGAGTGAGCGAGCTATTTCTAACCTCCTCGCCATTCCTCCACTGAAGGTCTTCACAGGTTTATCTTTAAAATCCAGCAATTCAACGAATTCTAGAAGTTCTAGAATCTTCTTTTTCAGTTTCTCTCCACTGTGGCCATATATTCTTCCGTGTATATACATATTTTCATACGCAGTGAGTTCTCGATCTAAAGACTGGTCTTGAAAAACTATGCCTATTTTTTTTCGAACTTCTTTTGGTTCCTTAACAACGTCATGACCGGCTACCACAGCCTTTCCAGATGTTGGTTTCAAGAGTGTGGTGAGCATGTTTATGGTGGTGGTTTTTCCTGCACCGTTCGGACCTAAGAATGCGAAGATTTCTCCT
Source organism: Thermotoga sp. KOL6 (assembly GCF_002866025.1). Lineage (NCBI taxonomy): Bacteria > Thermotogati > Thermotogota > Thermotogae > Thermotogales > Thermotogaceae > Thermotoga > Thermotoga sp. KOL6. The sequence continues at coordinate 383,769 of NZ_LNDE01000001.1, read as the reverse complement.
TTTTTCACCGAGAAAGAAACGCCTTTGACGGCTTCCAGGTCACCGAATCTTTTGGAGAGTTTCTCGACAACGATTATATCTTCCATTTTACTCACCTCCGTATATTATCCTCTGCACAGTTTTTTTCAGCTCTCGCAGGGCATTTTGTAATTTTTCCTTTTGAGAAGAATTCAACGAAGAAAGATTCTCGAAAATAAGCTTTGCTACATCTTTCAGTTCCTTACCACCTATTTCGGAGAATTCTCTTAGCTTCTTTGCTAGTTCCAATGCTTCTTTGTATTCGTCGCTGTGTTTTTCCAAAAACTCCCTTCCTTTCTCCGTCAAGCTGTATATCTTTTTCTTTCCCTCGGAGCGCAACAGTATTAATTTCTGACGTCTAAGTGAAGCCAAAACAGGATACAGCGCTCCTGGACTGGGAGGCTCACTACCTAACATCTGCGAGATCTCTTTCATAATCGAATAACCGTGCGAGGGTCTTTTGGAGAGAATGTGTAAAACTATCAACTTCAAGTATCCTTTAAATTCTTTCATAATATCACCCGATATATCTATAGATATATTTTTAGAACACCTGTGTAATTGTAGAATATTCTTTTGAGTTTGTCAACAAGTTTGAACTTGTACCGGTCTCGAATAGTCTACAAATTGGAGGGAAATGGAAATGGGGAAAGCAAAGGAATTTGTCATTCTTCTTTTCTGTGTTTTCCTCTTTCTTTATGAAATTGTCTCGTTCGCTGTAATTTCAATGTTTAAGAGAAGAAGAAGGAGCCGGGAAACGAATCCCGGCCTCAAATTCCCAATTCCTTGAAAATTTTTTCCACAATTTCTTTCCCCACTCTTTTCTGGCCTTCTACAGTGGAAGCTCCTATATGAGGAGTTGCCACAACGTTGTCAAGGTTTAGGAGCTTCTTCCTGATCTCGTCGTTTGGCGGCTCGACTTCAAAAACGTCCAAACCAGCGGCATAGACTTTTCCGTTCACAAGGGCTTCGTACAAAGCTTCTTCATCAATAGTTCCACCTCGCGAAGTATTGATAATTATCACGCCATCTTTCATCTTCGCGATACTTTCCTTGTTTATAATGTGTTTCGTTGATTCACTGAGTGGAACGTGCAGGGAGATGATGTCGCTTTCTTTGAGAAGAGTATCGAGATCTACATACTCAACTGGGAGATTTGTTTCTGGTCGTGCAGGATCGTAAGCGATTACTTTCATTTTGAATCCAAGAGCTCGCTTTGCAACTTCTCGACCTATGTTCCCAAAGCCAATGAGACCGAGTGTCTTTCCCAAAAGTTCTTTTCCTTTAAGAACCTTTTTCTCCCACTTTCCTTCTTTTAACGAAATAGTGGCTCTTGCAATGTGACGTGCACAGGCTAGCATCAAACCTATTGTTAACTCGGCAACCGACGGTGCGCTGGCTCCTGGTGTATTGAGAACTTTTACGCCTTTTTCTTTTGCTTTCTGCAGATCTATATTGTCAAGTCCTATACCAGCTCGTGCGATGATTTTTAGATTCTTACCAGCCTCTATGATATCGGCTGTAACCTTTGTAGCGCTTCTCACCACCAGAACATCCACGTTTGGAATTATTTCCATCAGTTTTTCTTTGTCAAGATGTTCGGATGTCACTTCCAGTTCTTCTTTACCCATGAGGAGTTTCGTGGCTTCTTCGTCAAGAGGATCGTTCACATGCACTCGGTATTTCGCCATTTACATCACTCCCCTATAAATTCTTTGGTGAAAACCCTTTCAGCAGCTTTAACGCCTGCACCGAGTTCAAAGTTGTATCCAAGTTCTTTCAGTGTAAATTCTAGAGCGGTTATAGCTGTTATGGTGTCAAACGGTGACATGTATCCTAAGTGTGCTATTCTGAAGATTTTCCCCTTGAGCTTTCCTTGACCACCTGCGATAGTAACGCCGTATTTATCTCTCATGATCTTTGGAATCAACTTCCCATCCACACCTTCAGGAACTTTGACGGCTGTGACCACATTACCCGGTCTCTTGGAGAGGAGTTCTAATCCAAGTGCTTTGACTGCTGCTCTCGTCGCCTCACCAAGAATTCTGTGCCTCTCCCATACGTTTTCTATTCCCTCTTCTTTTATCATTTTAATGGCTTTCCTCAACATGTATATCATGTTGACCGCGGGTGTATAGGGATTGTCTGGATAAGATTTTTTGTAAGCTCGAAGATCAAAATAATATCTGGGAGATTTAGATGTTTCAACCAGTTTCCACGCTTTTTCGTTAAGTGATATGAGAGCAAGACCCGGGGGAAGCATGAGCCCTTTTTGAGAGCCCGTAACAACAACATCTACTCCCCATTCATCCATTTTCAACGGTTCGGCTCCAAGTGCGCTGACAGCGTCTGTAACCAAAACCACATCCTTGTTCTTTGTCACTCTTGCTATACCTTCAAGATCTATGACCGTTCCAGTTGAAGTTTCGCTGTAGGTGGTGAATACTACCTTTGCATCTGGATGTTTGTTCAAAGCGTCTCCTATTTGTTCTGGTGTAACTGCGTCTCCCCACTCGAGTTCGATTTCAACAGTGTCTGCACCATAAGCTTTACAGATGTCTCTCCATCTTTCGCCAAATTTTCCAGCCACGACTACGATAACTTTGTCACCAGGGCTTACAAGATTTGCCACTGCCGCTTCCATCGCGCCTGTTCCCGTAGATGCGAAGGCATAAACATTATTCTGAGTTTGGAATATGTACTTTGCATCTTCAAGGGTTTCTTCCATTATGGAAACGAACTGAGGTGTTCTGTGATGTATTGTTTCCTTGGCTCCCTCTGTTAAAATATCGTTCGGAACAGGAGTCGGACCGGGTGCCATTATGTAGTGTTTTTTGAGAAAGTTTCCCATGAAACTCCCCCTTTCTGAGATAGTGAGTTTGTTATTTTTTTAACTAATTATATCATTACAATTTTTACAGGGTGATGAATCGCGTATATCAAAAGATTTCGAAAACGGAAAGTTTAATCTGATATAATTTTTGAGGGATGTTGGGAATATTATACAACACCCATTGAGAATGATAAACAGGATCTTCGAACAAAAGGGAGGGGAAAAGATGGTGAATCCGTTTATAAAAGAAGCCAGAGAGAGAATGAAGAAAACTTTGGAAAAAATTGAAGAAGAACTTAAAAAAATGAGAACAGGCAAGCCGTCCCCCGCCATTTTGGAAGAGATAAAAGTAGAATACTACGGTGTACCAACGCCCATTAATCAGCTCGCCACGATATCTATTTCCGAGGAAAGATCTCTTGTTATCAAACCCTGGGATAGGAGTGTTTTAAGCCTTATAGAAAGGGCAATAAATGCTTCAGACTTGGGCTTGAATCCCATAAACGATGGTAATACTATCAGACTCGTTTTTCCGTCACCGACCACAGAGCAAAGGGAGAAGTGGGTCAAAAAGGCGAAAGAAATAGTTGAAGAAGGAAAGATAGCTGTCAGAAATATTCGGAGGGAGATAATAAAGAAAATCAAAGAGGAACAAAAGGAAGGGAACATACCGGAAGATGATGCCAGGAGGCTGGAGAACGAGATTCAAAAACTCACAGATGAGTTCATAAAAAAGTTGGATGAGGTTTTTGAAATCAAGAAAGAGGAGATCATGGAATTTTGAAAATACCGCGTCACGTTGCGATCATAATGGATGGAAATGGAAGATGGGCTAAAAGGAGAGGACTTCCTAGAATAAAAGGGCACCAAAGGGGTGCCCAGGTACTTCACAACACAGTAAAGTGGTCATTGGAACTTGGAATAGAATATCTCACAGCATATTCTTTCTCTACGGAGAATTGGAAACGTCCTAAAGAGGAAGTTGAGTTTCTAATGAATCTATTCATTCAAATGGTAGACCGAGAAATGGAGCTTCTCAAAAAAGAAAGAGTCAGGGTGAAGATACTTGGACGAAAAAAAGGTCTTCCGGAGAACGTGTTGAAAAAGTGGAATGAAGTCGAAGAAAAAACCTGTAACTTCGATAGAATGACTCTCATTATAGCGTTCAATTACGGAGGGAGAAAAGAGATACTAGATGCAGTAGAATCCATAATCGGAGAGGTCAGAAATGGAAAAGAGGTAATTCTCACAGAAGAAATTTTTCGAAGATATCTCTATCTACCGGACGTTCCTGACCCGGATTTGATAATAAGGACTTCTGGAGAGATGAGACTCAGCAATTTCTTGATCTGGCAATCTGCTTACTCAGAGTTGTACTTCACAAAGAGGCTGTGGCCAGATTTTACAAAGAAAGATTTTTTAAGGGCTATAGAGAGTTATTCAAAGCGGGAAAGGCGATTTGGGGGTTTGAGCGATGGATGAATTAAAAACTAGAACGATAACAGCAATAGTTGTTGCTCCGTTCGTTGTTTTGTGTTTTGTGAGTTATGAAAGTCTCGTTGGGCTCGTCTCGGCCATCGTTATACTCGCGGGATATGAATTGATCACACTTGAACTGAAAGATAGAGATTCTAGATTCTTCTATGTTATTCTTTTAGCAGTTTATCCTATTCTGTACGGGATCATTTTTAAAGAACCATTTCAACCATTTTCCATCGTTTTCATATTGGGAGTTGTATCCTCTTTAGCCAGCGATAAGAATCCAACTCAAGTGTTCAAAACAGTAGCATCTTTCTCCATTGCTTTGATATACGTAGCCTCTTTTCTCAGTTTTTTCATACCGATGTATCGTGATTTCGGAGCGGCCAATGCGTTGCTCGTTCTTACATCCACATGGGTATTCGATTCTTTCGCTTATTTTACAGGTCTTAAATTTGGAAAAATAAGAATTTCTCCTCACTACAGTCCAAGGAAGAGTTTAGAGGGTGTTATAGGAGGATTCCTAGGAGTTTTGATTTACACACTTCTATATCGATTGATCGTCAACAATCTGCTATCGATCGATGTAATAAACTACAAAACTTTTCTGCCGTTTGCTGCTGTGGTGGCAGTAGCAGATACTTTCGGTGATATCTTCGAGTCTGCTTTGAAAAGATACTACGGTGTCAAAGATTCGGGGAAAACTCTACCGGGACATGGTGGAATGCTCGACAGGATAGATGGATTGCTCTTTGTTGCACCTGTTAGTTACATAGTTTTCAAAATATTCGAGGGAGTGATGGGATGAGATACATGACTTCCGAAGAAATAAGAGAAGCCTTTTTGAGATTTTTCGAGAAAAAAGGTCACAAGATTTTACCCAGTGCCTCTCTCATACCAGATGATCCTCAGCTTTTGTTTACAGTAGCAGGAATGGTCCCTTTTAAACCAATTTTCTGGGGGAAGGTAGAACCCGTTTATACGAGAATAGCCACCTGTCAAAAGTGTCTCAGAACAGTTGATATAGAGAACGTCGGAAAGACACCGAGACACCACACATTCTTCGAGATGCTCGGAAACTTCTCTTTTGGAGATTATTTCAAGGAAGAGGCGATAGAATGGGCGTGGGAATTTCTCACACAGGTGCTCGGTGTCCCTGAAGAGAAACTCTGGGTATCCGTTTACGAAGAAGACGAAGAAGCTTTCAGAATATGGAATGAAAAGATAGGGCTTCCGGAGCGGAAGATATTGAGAATGGGGAAGGAAGATAATTTCTGGGGACCCGCTGGGCCAACAGGACCGTGTGGACCGGACACGGAGATTTTTTACGACACGGGATATTCTGAAGGATGTCCAGATGGTGAAGAATGCACACCTGCGAATTCTGAGGGGCGTTTTGTGGAAATTTGGAATCTCGTCTTCACGGAATACTACCAAGATGAAAAGGGAGAACTGCATCCCTTGTCCAGAAAGAACATAGATACAGGAGCGGGTCTTGAAAGATTCTGCGCCATGATGCAAGGAGTCTACAGCAATTTTGATACTGATCTGTTCAAACCAATAATAGAGCGCATAGAAGATTTAACCAGTGCCGTATACAAGACGGATGAAAAGAAAGATATTTCCATCAGAGTGATTGCAGATCATATCAGAGCTATCACATTCTTGATCAGCGAGGGAATCTTTCCATCTAATGAAGGTCGAGGTTATGTGCTCAGAAGGATCATAAGGCGTGCCATGAGACATGGGATACTTCTTGGAATGAACGAACCGTTCCTCTACAAAATTGTCGATGCAGTTGTGAATAAGATGGGGAAAATCTACCCTGAAATTGTTCAAGGTGAGAAGATGGTGAAAGAAGTTCTTTCGGCGGAAGAAAGTAGATTCTTGAGAACTTTAGAACAAGGGATGAGAGTTTTCGACGAGCTCGCTGAACAAAAGGGGAAAATAGAATCTCAAGATGCGTTCAAATTGTACGATACATACGGTCTCCCTCTGGAGCTGACTCTCGAGATTGCCAAGGAAAAGGGAGTAGAAATTGATGTGAAGGATTTTGACAAATACATGGCGGAACAGCAGAAAAAATCTAGGTTAGCCACGGGAAATGTGGAGTTTGCCAAGAGATACGATTATTTGGATGAACTCCCTACCTCTTTCAGAGTTAAGTTTACTGGATACGAAAAATTAGAAGATGAATCAGAAGTTGTACTCATAGCTAAAGAGGGTAGAACAGTTGAGGAAGCATATGAAAAGGATGTAGCTGAAGTGATATTCTCTGTCACGCCGTTTTATGCAGAAAAAGGAGGACAAGTGGCCGACACTGGAGTTGCCGAGTGGAAAAACGGGAAAGGTTTTGTAGAATACGTTTTCGAAGCTTCAGAAGGGATAGTTGTACACAGGATAAAAATATTGGAGGGGAAATTGCGAAAGGGAGAGAAAGTTATTTTAAAGGTTGATAAGAAGAGAAGGGAAGCTACCATGAGAAACCACACGGCGACTCACCTTCTCCATGCTGCTCTAAGAAGAATCCTCGGGCCTCATGTGAGGCAAGCAGGGTCTTTGGTTGCTCCCGAAAGATTGAGATTCGACTTCACGCATTATAAATCTCTCTCGAAGGAAGAGATAATGCAAATTGAGAATTTGGTTAACGAATGGATCATGGAGGCGATCCCTGTTGAAGTGAGATACACCAGCTATGAAGAGGCTGTAAAATCAGGTGTTATCGCCCTATTCACTGAGAAATACGGCGATGTGGTTAGAGTGGTTGAAGTTCCCGGCGTGAGCAAAGAACTTTGTGGAGGGACCCATGTTAGAAACACAGGGCAGATTGGACTTTTCAAAATCCTATCGGAAGAATCGGTGTCCTCAGGTGTGAGAAGAATAGAAGCAGTAACAGGATTTGAGATCTTGAAGTTGGTGAGAGACTACGAGTTTATAATTTCGCATTTGAAAGAAATTCTCGGAAGCAAAGAAGACGAAATTGTCGATAGGGTTTTGAATCTGAAGAAAAAGGTGAAAGAATTGGAAAAGAAACTATCGCAGGGGAAGATCTCTGAAGAAACTGTTTCTGAAAGACGACTTGAGGATGGAATTCGAGTCTACTATGGCATCTTCGACGAAGTTGACGTAAGACATTTGGGAGGAATAGCAGATAACATATTGAAAAAGAATCGGGGTATAGTCGTTCTGTTCAGTCGATTTGAAAACAAAGTATCACTTGTTGTGAAGGTTTCAGATGAACTCACGGACAAATACAACGCCTCAACAATCGCTCGAAACATAGCAAAACTACTTGGAGGAAGTGGAGGTGGAAGAAAAAATTTTGCTCAAGCTGGCGGAAAACGTCCCGAGATGATCAAAACGGTTTTAGAACAGTTAGAGGACCTCTTGAGGTGAAATTTCATGGAACTGATTGTCAATGGTGAAGAGTTGAAAAATTGGGTGTATTTGCTTGATAAACTCGTTGGAACAACAGAACCGAGTGCGAGGTTTATCAGTTTTTTCTTCAGGGAAGGTCTTTGGATCAGTGCTAGTGATAATTGTGCGAGTTTGGAAATATTTTTAGGAAAAATACCGAAATTCGAAGGAAGTAGAATCGTTTCTCTTGATTTGGTGAAATTCTTCTTGAGTGATATAAAAGTCAAAGAACTTCACATCACAATCTCTCAAGATAGACTCGCCTTGAAGGCGGGGAGTGAAATCCTAGATGTCAAATGCAAGGTAGGAGAAGTTCCTCAAGAGGATGGAGAAGAAAGATTTCTTTGTACCCTTGTGAAAAGGGAATTTGAAAGTGCCCTGAATTTTTCCAGTGCAAACTTAGATGAGGGAGAATTTTTGATTCTTCTGTTCGAAGAAAAGGATGTTTTCATGTTTGGACCATCTTCGGATGTTGTAACATTCGCTCAGATTTCTGCTGTGCCAAGGGTTACTTTTTCTTTGAAAATTCCTTATGTAACCGTTCGACATGTTTTCAAGGCTCTTCAAAAGTTGAACATCCAAACCCTCGATTTTTACGAAAAAGAAGACAAATTGGTTGTGAAGTACCCGCGGATGATCATGAAAATTTGTGGTGACAAAGTGAGTCTGGAAGAGCAAAGAACTTTGGAGTCCTTTTTAAACGCAAAAACTGTGGAAGAACTTGTGGCAAGAAAGGATGTGTTCAGCAAGCTTGTAAGAAAAGCAGCTGTGCTCTCGAAAGGATCCTATGCTACTCTTTCAAGAATCGGGGAAGTCATGAGGATTATGGTGAAACAACACAATCTGAATTACACGGCAGAACTGTTCGTAGAACCCGGCAAGAATTTTGTGGTGGTTTTTCCTTCAAAGAAGTTAAGAAGTGTTCTTGCCCGTCTCGAAAGTGACAAAGTCATACTCGAAATTACAGAAGAATTCTTGAAAATTTCCAATTCCTCAAGAACGCGAATTGCCTTTCTTGAGCTTGAAAAGCTCCCTTAACTCTTCCTCGGAAAAGACGTATCTTCTGCTACACCATTTACAAATTACCTCTCCTTTTCCTTCTTTAATCATGTCTTCCAACTCATTCTCATCCAATACGAGGAGAGCTTCTCGAGCTTTTTCCTTACTACAATCGCATCTATAAGTTATTTCTGCCATTTCAACGAAGCCCACTTTTTCCCCGAATATTCTTTCCAAAACATCCAATGGTTCTGCTTCTTGGAAAAGTTTCGTAACGTAAGGCAGGTTTTTTATGTTCTTTTCAATCATCTCCACTTTTTCATTTTCGAGCGTTTTGTCTATGATTTGAACGGCAAATCCCCCTGCTATTTTTACACCTGTTGTGTCAACAAGTACCCCAAGTGAAAAAGCAGACGGAATCTGCTCAGACACGGTAAAGTAATAAGCCAGATCTTCAGCAATTTCTCCGCTCACCAAGGGAACTTGCGAAACGAAGGGAGTTTTCAGTCCAAGATCTCTTATCACTCGAAGGACACCTTTTCCAATGGCCCCAGCCACATCGAATTTTCCTTTTTCATTAAGGGGCAGTTCCACAGAAGGATTGGCTACGTATCCTCTGACTGTAAATTCGCTTGTTGATTGAGCAACTACTCTTCTTATCGGACCGTCTCCCTCTATGTCCAGTGTCCATCTTTCTTTTTCTCCAAGCCAAGGGGTTACCAAGGCGGCTCCGATGAGTGCTCTCCCAAGGACGACAGTTGCTAGATAGGATAGCTCGTGGAGTTTCCTCGCTTCTTCTACAACCTCTTTCATGCGGACTATCGAAAATCTCACTTTGTGATCAAAGATCGTTCCATAATAAATCATACTATCCTCTCCCATTCCTTTGCTATAACCCTCGCCAATTCGAAATCACTCTTGAAAGTTACTTTGAAACAGAAACTGTCACCTTCAACTATGGAAAAATTCACTCCAAGTCGGCGAACGGCTGGTTCGGTATCGTCGAACCATTCCCCTCCGTTTTCATGTGCTTTTTTGAGAATCTCATAGGAAAAGGCTTGAGGTGTTTGGATCCTGTAGATACCTTCCCTCGATACGTACTCAACCTTCGAATTCTTCACCCTTATCAAAGCGTCTGAATTTTTCAAAGCAAGTGTTGCCACCCCAGTTTCTTTTGCTTTTCTTATAACCTCTTCAACATATTTTTTCCTCAAGAATGGACGTGCAGAGTCGTGTATGATCACGTACGATGGTGAGATATTTTTCAAGAAATTGAGAGCGTTTCTAACGCTTTGAGTACGGGTGTTTCCTCCCTCTATAACTCCCAGAACCTTTTCGTGAGAAGTTCTCTCTTTCACAACATCTATCCAGTCTTTGAGAGTTACTATCACTATACCGTCTATACATTCACTTTCCAGAAAAGTACGAAGTGGATACTCAAAGAGCATCTTTCCTTCGATCATGAGAAATTGTTTGGGAACTTCTCCTCCAAATCTTTCACCTTTCCCAGCAGCAAGCAATACAGCGATATTCATATTTTTTCTTTCTCCTTCTTCTTTTTCTGGTATTGATGGAAATAGTTTAACTTCAAAGTGGACAAAATACCTTCCATTTCACGGCGCGTTTCTTCATCTACGAGATCTTTGATCTTACCGAATACCGCGTCCAAAGTGTCTATACCCAATCGTGCCTCGTCTAGATCTTGATAGTAGTCACCGTATTCGTCCCTCGTTAGTCCCAATCTTGCCCAGCATCTTGCGCTAATGGTGTTGAAAAAGAGGAGGATAAGATCCTTCAAGGTGAGCTTTTCTTTCTTTTCTTCCATGGATCTTCACCTCCTCTCCAATTTCAAGCCGTAATCGTCAGCGTCCACTATCACATGATCACCTTCTTGAATTTCTCCTTCCAACATTTTATCTGCTATCATAGATTCGAGTTCCAACTCTATGATTCTTCTTAGTGGTCTTGCACCAAGAGACGGGACGTAACCCGCCTCTGCCAGGTATTCCTTGGCTTTTTCGGTGAGTTCAAGGGTGATCTTCTTCTCTTTCAGAAGATCTTCCAGTTGTTTCACCATTATTTCCACAATTTTCTTAACTTCATCAACATTAAGTGGTTTGAAGAAGACAACAGCATCTATTCTGTTCAGAAATTCCGGTTTGAATGTCTTTCGGAGTTCTTTTTCTATTTCAAATCGAACATTTTCTGAAAATTCAACGATTTTTTCGCTACCAATATTACTTGTCATTATTATTATCGTGTTTCTGAAATCAACGGTGTTACCTTTTCCATCAGTTAAACGTCCATCTTCAAATACCTGGAGGAGAACATTGAATACGTCTGGGTGAGCTTTTTCTATTTCGTCGAGCAAAACAACGCTGTAAGGTCTTCTCCTTACCGCCTCCGTGAGTTGGCCTCCCTCTTCGTAACCAACGTATCCAGGAGGGGCTCCGATGAGTCTCGCAACAGAATGTTTCTCCATATATTCACTCATATCCAATCTTATCATCGCATCTTCACTACCGAAAAGTACATCCGCGAGCGTTTTTGCGAGCTCTGTTTTTCCAACTCCTGTGGGTCCGAGGAAGAGAAAGACACCTATCGGTCTCTTCGGATTTTTTATCCCTACTCTGGCGCGTCTGATGGTCCGTGCTACAATTTTCACCGCTTCTTCTTGATTTACCAATCGTTGATGGATCAATTCTTCCAACTTCATAAGTTTTTCTTTTTCAGATTCCATGATACGGGATACAGGTATTCCAGTCCACTGTTCCACAACTTTTGCAACAACACTTTCGTCGACTACTGGTTCTATCTTTTCTTGAGTTTTTCTCATCTCTTCGTACTTTTCTTTCAATTTTTGATACTCTATTTTTAATCTTGCTGCTTCCTCGTATTCTCCTTTCACCACAGCATCGTTGATTTTGTCCTCTAGCGTTCTCATCTCTTCTTCTAGTTTCAGAAGTTCTTCTGAGGGGTAAGATGACTCCAATCTCACATAAGCTGCCGCTTCATCTATGAGATCGACTGCTTTATCCGGAAGAAATCTGTTTGTTATATATCTAGCTGACAATCTTGCCGCTGCTTCCAACGCGTTATCTGTTATTTTCACCCCGTGGTGTTCTTCAAACGTTTTTCTGAGCCCTTTCAGTATCTCTATCGTTTGCTCCACAGTGGGTTCTTCCACTAAAACCGGTTGGAATCTTCTCTCAAGCGCTCTGTCTTTCTCTATGTATTTTCTGTACTCTTCAACCGTAGTAGCGCCTATTATTTGTATCTCTCCCGTTGTCAACTCTGGTTTCATGATATTCGCAGCATCGAGAGCTCCTTCGGCCGCCCCCGCTCCTACGACGGTATGAACTTCGTCTATGAAAAGAATGACTTCTCCTTTTTTTCTCTTGAGTTCATCAAGCAACCGCTTGAGTCTTTCTTCAAAATCTCCTCTGAATCGTGTTCCAGCGATGAGTCTTCCCATATCTAATTTCAGAATTCTAACGTTTCTCAGAAAGAGTGGAACTTTTCCTTCAACAATTCTTTGGGCCAATCCTTCGACAACGGCTGTTTTCCCTACTCCTGGATCACCTATGAGGACGGGATTGTTTTTTGTTCGGCGAGAAAGTATCTGTATCACCCTTCTGATTTCTCTTTCACGGTCTACGACAGGCATCAGCTTTCTTTCACGAGCGAGCTGAGTGAGATCCTCAGTAAATCGTGCCAACGCTTCCACATTTTCGGCTTCGTCAGATTTTCCTGTTGATCTTACATGTTTTATCGCCTCATAAACCTTTTCTGGAGTTACACCGTACCTCGAGAGTATTCTGAAAGCTGTGGAGTCCGGAGAGAGGACCATACCAAGTATGAGGTGTTCTGTACCTATTTTCGTATCGCCCATCCTGCGTGCTTCCTCTCTGGCCCTTTCTATGACATGTCTGGCGTCGGGTGTTATGAAAATTTGTGAAACAGTGGTTCCTTCTGGGAGTCTGACACCGTATTTTCCTATAAAGGTTTCAACTTCGTCTTTCAGTCTTCTTATATCTACGTTTATCTCTTTCAAGATTTCTATCCCAACGTTGTTTCCTTCCTCCAATATCGCAAGCAGAATGTGTTCACTAGAAAGTTGGTTTTGTCTGTATCGCATCATTATATCTTGTATACTCATCATCACCTTTTGAGCCTTTTCTGTGTACTCTTCTAGATTGAACATCTAGTTCACCTCCTCCAGAGAAATATTACCACGGTGTGTTAATCTTTTCTTTAGTGGGTTCTGAAACTTGAAAGAAAGGGGATGAATCATGAAAAAAAATATTCTACTCTCGCTGGTCATCGGCGTTGGAGCGATAGTCCTCATAATGTCACTTGCGGGTAGTAGAGAGGTTTGGAAAGACTTTCAAGATCTAAACTTAGATTATCTCTTTTGGCTTTCTCTCAACCTTTTTACCATTGTTTCTATCGATGCTCTCAGGACGAAAATTCTTCTCAAGGATGTTTCTTTCAAAACGTGTGTTTTGAATTCTCTGTGGGGCTTTTACGCTGGAGCGGTAACACCTTTCGCGGCAGGGGGTCAGCCTTTCCAAATATATCATCTTGTGAAGTCCGGTGTGCCCTTTGAAAAGGCCGCTTCTACCATAGCTATGAGATTTTTCTCTTCATTTTCTTTCACGATCGTTTCTGGTTTTGTCTTTTTCCTTCTATATCTCGATATTTTCAGATCTTTGGGAATAATCGGGGATTTTTTCTTCGTGGGTATTGTTCTCGCGTTTTTCTTTTACATTTTCATAATCTTTCTTTCTTTCAGTCAGAGATTTCTAGAAAGATTCTTTCTTTCCAAAGTTGTTCTAAAAATCATAAGATTCTTCTCTAGAAAGGCTCAAGAAGAGGTGAGAAGTTTCGTGAGAGAGAGAATCATCGGGTACGTCTCCACCGTGAAAGCATTTTGGAAAGATTCAAGAATAAAATTTTTCTTCATCGTTTTACTTTCCGCTTTGATGATAGTGTTGATTCACGCGAGTACTTATCTTTCTCTGAAGGCTGTGAATGGACAGGTTGAGGTGTCCTTGTTTCAAATTATCAGTGTTCAACTTGCCTTGAGTTTGGTTGTATATTTTGTTCCCACTCCGGGAGCCAGTGGGGCGGTTGAAATAGCTTATTATGTAGTTTATTCCAACATCGTTTCCAAAGCAGAAGCAATGATATCCTTGCTAGTTTGGAGGTTCTTCAATTACTATTTGTTCATAGTGATCGGAATATTTCTCGGAATCAACAGACTAACAAAAAAACCGGAGGAAGAAGCCTCCGGTTGATCTATTTTGGTGCCGAGGGCGGGACTTGAACCCGCACGGGCCGAAGCCCACATGGCCCTCAACCATGCGTGTCTGCCAGTTCCACCACCTCGGCAACTCCGGAATATATATTAACACATCTTCCTGTTCTTTTCAAGTCCTCATGTTTGGAGAAATGATCGGCTATTCCATGAAAAATTGTCAAGTGTGTTCAGCGTTTTAATTTTGAGCGGATGTTATTCTTACAGCACTTTCATAGCTCTACTGTACTGCTCTCGCACGAATCAAAGATGATCAGCATTGGTATGCAAAAATGTCTACTATAATAGATAACTCTTTTTCAACAGGTTTAAACAAAATATTGAGTTCAACAATATTCTATCGTTACCTCTTTTCCATGTTCTCTAAGGATCCTTGCGAGCTCCTCGACTATGTTTTTTCTTATCGAAATACTCGCAGGGAGATCTGGATTTTGATAAAAGGGATTTATACTTTGCCCCATGATGATATGAACGGTATCTGCGTTTATCAAAAGTTTTGCAAGTTCAAGAGCTGCATTTCTATCGGATGGAAGTTTGAGTTCGTCGAAATCCGATGTTTTCAAGTATTCCAAGGTTTTTGTCATGGTAAGAACTCCTTCTGTTACGAGATCAATTCCCTCAAGCTTTCCCATTGGGGGAATTTCAGGCCTTGCTGTGGATATATCCATCTCCGGTTCTTTTCCAAGAATCCTTGAAACTATATTGACTGTTGTACCACCACAAACTACCTTTTTCCCCGGGAGAGATAGGAATTTTTTAACGATCTTCTCATCATCTTCTTTATTCAGTGGGGGACCTGTGAATACGATGAGATTTTCTTTTTCTTTAACAAGAATTCCCACTACTGTTGCATCATCTCCACACTTTCCATTGTAGTAATTGTTGACAACATCAATAACATTTTCAACAACAAGCCTTGGATTTCCGTATTTTCTCAATAGTTTTTGGATGTATTCTGCAACATTCTCCCAGCCCCATCCAAAATTTAAAAATTCACCAAGTCCAGCGTACATAACACCGTCACTTATCAAGCCTATGAAATCACCGGGTTCCAACTTGAGTTCCCAAATCTTAACAATCTTCCCCGCGAAAACTTTTTGTTTCGGCTTTTCCAGGATGATAGCGCCATCAACGATGATCATAGGATCGGGATTATCGAAATTCGTTATCTTAACATTTCCATTTGGAAGACCTTGAACGATCGTAAAAGTAGAGTAAGCGATCCCTCTTTCTTTACATATAGGAAGGGTTTTTGTTACTGTATCCACAGTTTCGGTCAGATCCACTCCTTCCTTTAGCATGGTGGATATTATCTCGGAAGTTAAAGTTGCCAGAATATTGGCTTTTACACCGCTTCCAAGACCATCTGACAGAACCGCTATAAAGGAGTTTGGAGAGTTGAGAGTCTTTACTACATCTCCACACAACTCTTCATTATATTTGTTCAAACTTTTGAAATAGCATTCGTACTTCACTTCCGTCATCCAGTTTCCTCCTCTTTGGTTATCAGATCGAGTACTTTCAAAAGGGACGCTTTTGTTTCTGCAACAGTCTCTCCAAGAAGTCCTGCTATTTCTTGTGCTATTTCCATTTGTTTATTGATGACTTTCTTCGCTTTTTCTATTGTTTCCTCTCTTATTCTTAGAAGCTCCCTTTCGTGTTCTTCTTCAATTTTTCTGAACTGATATTGGATGCAGAGATCCCATGGTATCAAACCATTTATAACAGCAATGGCTCTGTCCTTGCAAGTATGGTAACCACAAGCTCCACAGTTTAAGGGTTTCTCTAACATTCCTATTTTTTTCAATATCTCGTTTATTTCCTCTTCTTTTGGGATCTTATAATCGACTTTCTCTGGTTTATAACACCTCGTCAAATTGAGATCTTGATACAATCTTTTCAACTCCACTCGCCTGTTATTTAGTTTCCTCAAAGTATGCTCAACCACCCTTTTTCTTTTTTCAAAAATTTCAAGATCATTTCTTATACCAGGTCCTCCGATGCATCCACCATCGCAGTAAAGAACTTCTGCTAGGACAGGATTTTCATCATCTTGCCCTTTTTGAATGTTCTTAAAGTATTTTCTGAGAAACTTAACCATGTTCCATTTTCCTTCAATAACAACAACATCTTTATCTAGAACCATATCAAAATCTTCTTGAAGGTAATAGCCCACGGTTTTTGCAAGTCCGCCCACAACAGGATATGAAAGACCGTAGAGTGAATTGAACTCATCTGGGAAAGATTCTTCCAACATTTTCAAATTCAACTTGCTACTTTCAAAAAATTCATCTACTTCTTCGAAAGTCAGTGCAAGATCGACATCACCTTTAACTTCATCTTGGACAATTTCCGATTTTTTGGAGATACATGGTCCTATGAAGACAATCTTTGCTTCAGGATGTTGTTTTCTTGCATACCTTGCTATAGCTATCATAGGACTCACTGCTGTGGATAATCTATCAATGAGTTCTGGAATCCATTTTTTTATGTAATTGACAACAGTTGGACATGGCGAAGCTATGACTTTCTTTCCTGATTTTATCTCTTCAGCAATCACCATAGATGAGAGCTCAGCACCTGTAGCAACCTCATGCACTGCGATAGCTCCCACCTTTTTGAGAGCGGTTATGAACTTGTACGGCTCATCATAATGAGCAACGTAGGATGGTGCAACAATTGCTACGACCTTTTCTTCTGTCAACCACTTTCTGAAGATATCGATCTGTTTTAAATAGGATCGTGCACCTTCTGGACAAACTTCGATGCATGCGCCACAGACAATGCACATTTGCGGAACTATATCCACGTGACTTTCTTCCACGATGTTAGAATTAACTTCACACGCTCTCACACAGCTCATACATCTTACGCATTTATCTGGATTCGTGAGAATTATGTTGATCACTATTCTTTTCCTCCTTGGATTATCTTCAAAAGATTCAAAAGGGACGCTTTTGTTTCTGCAACAGTCTCTCCAAGAAGACTCGCTATCTCCTGCGCAACTTCCATTTGCTTCAAGATCACATCGTTTATCTTATTTATAGTTCCTAACTTTATTTCGGCGAGTTCTTTTTTCTTTTTTTCTTCGGAAGTTATATCGACCAGTATTCCCGCAGCGAGGTCTTTACCGGGTATCTTGAAGGCTATGAATCTAACTGTGACTCCGTACGATGGGAAGACTATTTTATCTTTTGTAACTGATTCTCCAGATTCGAAGACTTTTTTGAAAATATCTATACCTGCTCTTCCTAAAAGTCTTTCAATATAGAAACCACGGGCATTTTCGTGTTTTATCTGAAACATGTGTTCAAATGAAGGATTTGATTCCACTATCTTCATATCTTTGTCCACTATGACAAGACCGTTGGGATCATACTTCCAGAACAGCTCCAAAATACTCTTTTCCATTTTCAATCCTCCAATAGAGGTAGTATCTCTTTTTCAAAAACTTCTTTGGCATTTTCTGGCGTAACATTTTTTATAATCCGATCTTCGAACTTTATAACAACTGCTTCTAAACAGGGTCCCAAACAGAACGAACCTTTTAAAATGATTTTGTCTTTCAAACCATGTGTCTCAATCATCTCCTCGAATATCTTAGCTATCTTTTCCGCTCCTTTGAGATGACAAGCACTTCCAAGGCATACGTAAAGCTTTTTCACATTATCACCTTCTGCGTTAACATCTTTTTAAGATTTGCTTTGGCAACAGCGGGATCAATCAGGATGCCAGGGCCTGCCACACATCCTCCATCACATCCCATGCCTTCAAATATATTTACTTTCAGTTTACCATCTTTTACGTCTTTCAAGAGTTGAGCGCATTCTGATATTCCGTTTGCAAACACATGGATCAAAGAGTCTGCAACTTTATCATCAGCAAGTTTCCTGACATAGTAACGCACTGCTTCTCCAACTCCTCCGGTGTAGGCGAAATTCCATCCATACGGAGTAGCGGGTCTTGGTTTCTCTCCTTTAAGGGACATAGGTTCGATTCCGAACGCTGTGAATATCGCCCCTATTTCTTCGAAAGTTATGACGTAATCTGGTATTCCAGCGTTTTTGGCTTCCATTTTTTTAGCTATACAAGGTCCTATGAAAACTGTTTTATGATCTGGGAATTCTTCTCTAAGCTTTCTGGAAAGCATGATCATAGGTGATGGAACTGGTGATATGTTATTTGCAAGATCTGGGAAGTTGTTCTTGACAAAATGAACGAATGCTGGGCAACAGGAAGTTAGCATCAATTCATTATTTTTCAGAAGGTGCTCAGCCTCAGCTTCTGCTACCATGTCCGCTCCTATTGCTACTTCAAAAATATCGGAAAATCCTGCTTTTTTCAAAGCTTCTCTGAATTGAGCTATAGAAACCTTGCTACCAAATTGTGCAACAGCAGATGGGGCATATATTCCTATGATCTTTTTGTTCGATGTAAGTTCGTGAAGTACCTGAAGAAGCTGTGAAGGTGTCTCTATAGCACCGAAAGGACAAGCAATGTAGCAAGCTCCACAAGCAGAACATTTTTTATGATCGATTTCCATACTTCCTTCTTCTGATGGATGAATAGCATTGACATAACACATTTTTTCACAAGGCCTTTCGAGTTTTATTATCGCTTGATAAGGGCACGCAGAAGCACACAAACCACAGTTCACACATTTGCTGTAATCTATCTGAGCTCTGTTATCCACAATAGAAATTGCACGCCTAGGACACACGTTCTCGCAAGAGTGGGCTATGCAGTTTCTGCAGAGATCTGTTACGTAATATCTACCACCAGGACATTCGCTGCATATTTTATCTATCACGTTCACAAAATTTTCTTTCTCCAAGAGTTCGGATTCTCCGGAAACGATTTCATCAAGAAAATCTGTTATTTCATATAACTCTAAATCCCTCACTTTAGAGTAGTCAAGGCCAAGAGCAAATTTCACCTTCTCCTTGAGGATCT
Source organism: Thermotoga sp. KOL6 (assembly GCF_002866025.1). Classification (NCBI taxonomy): domain Bacteria; kingdom Thermotogati; phylum Thermotogota; class Thermotogae; order Thermotogales; family Thermotogaceae; genus Thermotoga; species Thermotoga sp. KOL6. Next base: position 364,750 of record NZ_LNDE01000001.1, on the reverse strand, counting down.
CCCTTTCATAAAAGATTCTTACCTTGTCAGATGAGTTCTCCGGTATCAAAATACTTGGAAGCTTGGGAAGGACTTTTTTCAACTTTCCTTCTAAATAGCTTTTGGCCAGTTCTATATACAATCTTCGTCTTGTTTTTATTATGTTATTAAGAACAAGTCTTCTCAAATTTTATCTCCCCTTTCTAGTATTTCCATGATCACTCTTTTCAGATCGTCTGGAGTCATATTCTCGTAATACTGTCCTTCCACTTTCACAATAGGTGGTTTCATGTGTCCATGACAAACGTCGAAACAGGGGGATAATTTGTAGTCTATTTTTTCCTTTATCCAACTTGGAAGACTTTCCAGAGTATCTACCAAGGCATAAGAACCCATTATATGACAAGTTGTTCCAACGCATATCTCCACCTTTACTTTACTCACACAGTTCACCCCTTTCGGCATCCCATATTAAAAGTTCTCATCGTGTATTATCTTAGAATTTATCTTTCGATCATTAGTTAAAAATCTGTAGAGAACGAGAAAAAAATTTGTGAACATTTTCGCATGTAATCTTCTGCACCGTTATGAAATTTTATAACTAAGAAGGGGCAGTTTGTTTTCACTTAGCACCTCATCAATACTTTATTTTTTGATTCAGGATGTTTTGGCATTTTACTTTTCTCCGAGAACATTTCTCTCTGTCATCTTCTATCTGATTTGCCTAAACAATTATGTTGTATCCTTATGTTAATGCTTATACATTAAAAATGCTAGTCACACTATCTTTTTAAACACGTGGGATTAGCTTGTTGGCTCATTACTCCATTGTGCTTCTTTAAGATCAATTACGATTCGTTCCCAATATCTTTTCGAATGAAAACCTGTATTTGGCCCGATTGCTCTAATGAGTGGTTCGATTCATTTTGCTTTGTAAAATAGTTGACAGAATTTTAAATATATGGTACACTTCTTAAGACAATAGTAAATGAAATTTATATATTAAATGGGAGTGTAACATTATGTTTTCTGTGAGAAAAGCAACAAAATATAGAAATGCTTTTGAAATTTTAGAGTTGTTGTTGAATCACAGTGTATCAAGATCAGAGATATCCGAAATAACAGGCCTTACCAGAACAACGGTTGGAAATGTTGTGAAAACATTTATAGATCTTGGTTTTGTAGAAGAGAAAAGGGGAAAGAGGAAAAACGTACCAGGTGCAGGAAGAAAGCCTATACCCCTAGAGATCATTCCCTCTTCTCTCTATGCAATTGGTGTTGGTGTGCTTCGACATCAAGCCATAGGATGCCTCATAGATGCTAAAGGGAAGCTTCTATTATATGAGATGAGTCCTGTGTTTGAAAAGAAAAATGCTGAAGAAGTCATCAAAAATATCACGCATGTTATCGATAATTTGTTAGAAAAAGCAAATAAAGAGTCTCTCAAAGTGAAGACAATAGGACTTGGTATACCAGGCCCCTTGGATCCTATAAAAGGTATGGTTTTGAAGCCTCCTAAGTTTTCTAACTTCGAAAATATTCCCCTTGTTCAATTGCTCTACGACAAATACGGAATAGACGTTTGGATAGAAAATGACGCAGATATGGCAGCACTTGGAGAGAAACGTTACGGTGGAGGAAGAACCATAAACAACCTTATATACATTCATATAAGCGAAGGGGTAGGTGCTGGAATCATTGTGGACAACCACCTGTACCGTGGAAAGATTGGTTATGCAGGAGAGGTAGGGCACATTCTGCTTGAAAGGAATGGAAACTTCGTGTATTTCGAAGATGCATACGGTATGGATGTGGTTATTGAGAAAGCAAAATCTGAGATAAATGGCAATATTTCGAAGTTACAGGATATAACGGAAAGAGTCAAAAAAGGAGACAAAAAAGCGGAGGAACTCATAAAAGAGATAGCTAAGGATTTTGGCCTTTTAATTCTTTCATTGGTCCACACACTAGGAATACCCGATGTATTCATAGGAGGAAAATATCAACTTCTAGGGGATATTTTTATCGAGGAAATAAGAGAAATTGTGAAAAAATACGGAATTTTTGGAACGAAGATCAAGATTCAATATTCACATTTGGGAGATATGGCTATACCTTTAGGAGCTGCCTCACATGCTGTTGTTATGTATCTGAAGAAACTTATTATTATGAAAGAGTACAAAACGAGCCCAAAAAGAATTTTCTCCATTCTATACTAAAAGGGGGGATATTTCATGAGAAAGTTTGTAACTCTACTCATTTTGATAGCAGCAATGCTTGTGGTTTCAGCTTCCGAAAAATTGGTAATCTATCACTGGTGGACGGCTGGTGGTGAGAGGCAAGCTATAGACAAACTATTTGAATTGTTCAAGAAAGCTTATCCAGACATTGAAATTGTTGAAAATCCAATTGTTGGAGGAGGGGGCACCACATTAAGAACCGTCCTCATGGGGCTTCTCGCAGCTGGTATGCCACCTGATACTTTCCAGTCGCTTAGTGGTGCAGACTTAAAAAACTATGTAGATGGTGGCTACCTAGCACCTGTTGATGATATTTGGAAAGAACAAAATCTTGATGAAAACTTCCCGCCTCTCATGAAAAAGATGGTGACATTTAATGGCCATGTCTACGCGATACCAATGAGCATCCATCGAGCTAATTGGTTGTTGTATAACAAAAAGATATTCGACGAATTAAATATACAACCACCTAAGAACGTTGAAGAGCTCTTGGAAGTAGCAAAAACAATAAAACAAAAACGACCGGATTTGTGGCCTATAACGCTCGGAACAAGAGACAAGTTTACTGTTGTATTTCTGTTTGATACTATATTGCTATCTGTAGGTGGTCCTGACATTTATGAAAAGTTCTATACAGGTCAACTTGATGTCAAAAGTGAACCTCTTCTCAGAAAAGCCTTTGAATATTTTGCAGAACTTGTACCGTATATCTATCCATATCACAGTGCTCAAACCTGGGATCAGGCTCTTGGAAGAAAGGATTGGGTGATGATGGTAATAGGGGATTTTGCGGTTGGGTATATGATAGCCACGGGTAAAAAATATGGCGTTGATTGGGGGGCTGTCCCATTTCCAGCAGAGCCAAACGTTTTCTTAATGATCGTGGATACATTTACTCTCCCAAAGAAGGCCAAAAATGTTGATGCAGCCAGAAAATGGTTAAAGTTTATAGCTGAACCCGAACCTGAGAAGGAATTTACAATAATAAAGGGATCTATAGCACCACACAAACTGGTACCAGTGGAAGCATATCCTGATGAAGTAAGGAGGATAGACATAAGAGATTTCAGAAATGCTCGGATAGTTCCAAGTTCTATACATGGTGTTCTCGCACCGGAATCTTTCTTGAGTGAATATCAGGACATTCTTGTGAATTTCCTCTATAGTCCAGATATTGATAGGGTATTAAACCAAATAGATAACGCTATGAAATTTTACAAAGTAAAGGAAAACAGCATGTGGTATTGGCAAACAAAGTGATATAGCAATCACAAAATCTTCATATTTGAGGGGGATTTCTCCCCCTCAATTGTTAAGGTTAGGTGAGAAAGGAGGGAGATTTATAAGAGTCAGCAGAAGAACTATTTTCTTCTTCTTATTGCCCGCTTTTGTAATAATTGGAGTTCTTTATTACATGTTACTTTGGACTGTTGTAGTTTCAATGACAGATTGGGTTGGTATGAATCCAACATGGAAATTTGCTGGATTTAAGAATTACAAATTACTTTTTAGTATGCCAAGATTCTGGGTAAATATGAAAAACAATATAATCTGGCTAGTGGTTTTTGTGGTACCAACTGGTGTGTTTGGGATGATATTGGCTTATCTTTTGGAGCTCTTCCCTAGCATTTCCAGAATAGTACGGCCTATATATCTTTACCCTCTAGTGGTGGCTCCAATTGTTGCTGGGACACTATGGGCGTGGTTTTTCGATCCTCAATCGGGTGTTTTAAATTCAATACTCGATCTTGTTAATCTAAGCAATTTCAAAGCAGGATGGATAGCAGATCCAAAGCTTGCTGTATATTGCATGATAGTTGCAGGTATATGGCAAAATTTGGGATTTGCTTTAGTTCTTTACACGGCTGCCATAAGAGAAATCCCTAGGGAGCATATAGAAGCTGCAAAAGTTGATGGTGCCAATATGCGTCAGATATTTTTTCATATCGTGGTCCCTGAAATAGGGCACGCTACATTGATAATATTTTCTCTATTAGTTCTTTATACTCTTAAAGTCTTTGATTTGGTTTGGATAATGACGAGAGGTGGGCCAGGGTATGCAACGGAGGTTCTGCCTTATTTAATGTATAGGATAACTTTCAGACAGCTTCTTGTTGGAATGGGAGCCGCCGTTGCAGTTGTTATTTTGATGTTGTCTATAGTTATTTTAATTCCTTTATCAAAGTGGATGATGGCGAGGTGGATAGAGGAATGAATATTTTAAAAAATGCTGTTATCATTGTGATAATTGTTTTCCTTGCAATCGCATGGATTCTACCAGTTTATGTTATGTTTACTACATCGTTCAAAACATTAGCTGAAGTAAGTACCGGTCACTATCTTTCTTTTCCTACAAGGTTCCAATTTGAAAATTGGAAGCAAGCTTTTAATATTCTTAAACTTCCCTTAAAAAACAGCTTTATTGTAAGCCTATGCGCCACTTTTATAACGGTGTTTATCGGCTCTTGGAGTGGTTATGCTTTAGCCAGATTCAAATTTAAAGGAAGAAATGGTTTGTTCTTTATGATTGCAATCGTTACATTTCTGCCCTATCAAATATTCCTAATTCCTTTAACTAGATTGATAGTTTCTCTTGGCCTTTTTAACACATTATCAGGGATGATTCTTTCATACGTTATTCTAAACACTCCTATGGCCACTTTAATAACTTCCCTGTTTTTCAGAACCATTCCTAAAGAACTGCAGGAAGCTGCTTTTTTAGATGGATGTGGGCCTGTTATTTTTTACTTCAAAATTCTTATACCAATTTCTGTATCTGGTTTAATGTCTGCTGCTGTATTAAGTTTCGTTAACATATGGAACGAATTCATAATAGCTCTGTCCTTGAGTAGAGATCCTACAACTCGTTTGGCTATACCAGTAGTGGCAGGGTTGAAAGGATCGTACGTTGCACAGTGGAATATGTTGATGGCAGGTGCAGCCATCGTTTCGATTCCAGGTATACTAGTTCTTCTTTTCTTTGGAAAATTCTTTATAAAAGGTCTTATAGCAGGTGCTATGAAAGAGTAACGAGGTGAAAATTGTGTTTATTGGTTTTGATATAGGCGGAACGAAGACATCCGTGATCGTTGGTAATGAAAAACTCGAGATACTTGAGAAAGTAACCTTTCAAACCAACCCAGAGAAAGGTTTTAAAAATTTCCTTGAACGGTTATTACGTAAAGCTAAAGATATAGTAAAAGGATACGGAATAGACGCCATAGGTGTTTCTATAGGGGGACCTCTTGACGCTGAAAAGGGGGTTATCTTTAATCCTCCACATCTTCCGTGGGGGGAGGTTAATTTAAAAGGAGTTTTGGAGAAGATCTTTAAGTGCCCTGTAAAAGTGGAACATGATGCCAAAGCCTGTGCTCTTGCAGAGTGGAAATATGGAGCCGGACGAGGTTGTAAAAACATGATATTTCTTACCCTTGGAACGGGACTTGGAGCAGGATTGATCATAGACGGGAAACTTTACAGAGGAGCAACAGGCTTTGCAGGTGAGGTTGGACACATTCGTGTAGCAGAGAAAGGCCCCATTGTTTATGGAAAAGAGGGATCCTGGGAATCCTTCTGCAGCGGAAAAGGTATAGCGAAGCTTGCTCATTTCATGTTTCCAGAAATTTTCGAAGAGAATGTGACCACCAAAGAGATAGCAGATCAAGCTTTCAAGGGAAATAAGTATGCAATAGAAGTTTTAAAAGAAAGTGGAAAATACCTTGGTATCGGTATTGCCATTCTTATAGATATTTTTAATCCTGATGCCATAGTTCTTGGAAATCTGAGTTGGAGACTTCCACAAATTTGGTTAGAAAAGGCTTTTGAAGTTGTAGAGAAAGAAGCTTTGTCAAATTCAAGGAAAGTTTGCAGGATCGTTCGTAGCGAACTGAAGGATAGATTGGGGGACATAGCAGCTCTCTTAATTGCGCAATTTGCTTGGAAGAACATCGAATATTGAGGTGATCTCTATGGATGAGAAGAGGATCAGAGAGATATTTCTTGAAAGTTCTGAGATCAAAAGAAAATTTGCCGAGGAATTTGCCGGTATGATACTGGAAGTTGCCCGGAGAATTGTTGAAAAAGTGAAATCTGGAGGAAAAGTTATCCTCATGGGTAACGGTGGAAGCGCATGTGATGCTCAACATATAGCGTTAGAACTGGTTGGGAAATTTTACAAAGTAAGAAATCCAATACCTGCTATTTGTTTAAATGCTAACGGGGCTTTGCTTACAGAGATTGGAAACGATTTTGGTTTTGAAAACACATTTGTGAGACAAATAGAAGCTTTCGCAACCGAAAAAGACGTTGTTGTGGGAATAAGTACAAGTGGGAAATCCCAGAACGTTATCAGAGCTCTTGAAAGGGCAAAGGAAATAGGGGCTTTGACAATCGGTTTCACGGGGGAAATAGGAAAATCCATGAAGAAATACTGTGATTATCTCTTCGTAGTTCCAAGTTCTGATACCCCACGGATTCAAGAAACCCATATAACTTTAGGACACGTTTTGGCTCAAATTGTGGAAGAACTCATGGGAGGTTGATCGTAAATCATGGAATACAAAGGGCGCTGGCGCATCTTTGATACTTCAAGATTGAAAAGATATTCTCTCTTTGAAAGACCTTCGAAAGTTAGCCTGAAGGATCTTGTTGATTTGGAAAAAGTGAAGGTACCAAATTTAAGTGAAAAACTCGATAATACGATCAAAAAAGTTGCCGAAAAAATTTTGGAAGCAAAAGAAAAAAACAAAAAAATTCTGATAATTTCAGGAGCACACATAATAAAAAATGGCCTTGGAACATTTTTGATATGGCTCATAAAAAATGGTTTGGTTGATCATATAGCGGTAAATGGTGCGTTCATAATCCATGACCTTGAATTGGCTCTTGTGGGGAAAACATCTGAAAGCATCCCTAATGCTTTGGGAGAAGGGAAGTTTGGCTTTGCAAAGGAAACCGCAGATATTATAAACGAAGCAATCAATGAAGGAAACAAACGGAAACTTGGGTACGGTGAAACTATAGGAATGTTGCTTTCTGATGAATTGACGCTTCCATCATTTGGTAAATTGGAATTTCCTCATAAAGAAATCTCGGTTGTTTACAATTCTTACAAAAATAACGTACCTCTGACTGTTCATATTGCTATAGGCGCGGACATTGTTCATATGCATCCTTCTTTCTCAGGTGAAGCAGCGGGAGGATGTTCTGCTCGTGATTTTCTCATACTAGCAGAGACAGTTTCACATTTAAAGGAAGGAGTATGTATTCTAATAGGTTCCCAAGTTATAGGTGTTGAGAATTTTCTGAAGGCAGTATCGATGGCTGCGAATGTGGGTTCTCCTCCTTCCAAACTTTTTACAGCGGTTTTCGATATGAAGCCAGTTGAGTCCGTAAGGCCTGTGGAAATTGGTGACGAAAGAAATCCCGTGTATTACTTTAGAGACATAAAGAGTGTCGTAGTTAGAATTCCGAAAGCTTTCGAGGGGGAGGGAGTCTACGTCCAAGGAGATCATCGAGAAACTTTGATTGCACTTTGGGAATATCTTCATAGGAGTATTGGTTGAGGTGAAAGTGTATGGAAACAAACGAAATCTTGAAAGGATTTGAAAACCTGAAAATACTCGTTGTGGGAGATTTCTTTCTGGACAAGTATTATATTTACGATCCAAAACTTGGGGAACCAAGCTTGGAAACCGGTATAACTCCAATCGTGGTTACGGAATATGAACCATCTCCAGGAGCTGCAGGAAACGTTGCAAAAAATATGGCCATGCTAGGGGCAAAAGTTTATGTGCTGGGGATAATTGGTGATGATGAAGAAGGGAGAGTCTTGCTCGACTGCTTGAAAAATCTGAATATCGAAACTTCTCATATGATCGTATCACCCCAAAGAGTGACTAGATTTTACACAAAATTCTTCAATTCCGAAACCATGAAAGAAGATAAGCCAAGGATTGACAGGTATGATTTCTTTCCTATCACAAAAGATGAAGAAGATATGTTGATAGAAAGATTAAATTTTTTGATGGATGAAGTAGATTCGGTATTGTTGATAGATCAATATGAGACTGGTAAATTTAGAACATTCAGTGTTAGGGTCATAAACCATCTGCGTGATCTTAAAAGAAAATATCCAAAAAAGCTTTTCATAGCCGATTCAAGAAAGAAGGCAACAGATTTTTTGGATTTTTGTATGATCAAATGTAACATTAAGGAATTATCCAACATAGCCAAAGAAATTTTTGATGAAACTGTTGAAGAAACGTGTAAAGTGGCTCCAGTACTCTGTTCCCAAGTGTATGGTAAAAAACTGTTTGAAAAATTCAAAAACCCTATCGTGATCACCTTGTCAAATGAAGGAGCAGTTGGTATCAATGAAAAGGGTTGTCTTTTCAGAATGCCTTCCAAAAAGGTAAATGTTATCGATGTTTGCGGAGCAGGAGACGCTTTTACCAGTTGTTTCGTTTTAAACTTTCTGCAAAGTCGTGATTTTCAAAAAGCATTGGATTTGGGAATCAATTGTGGAAGTATTTGCGTTCAACAGCCGAGGACGGGGAAAATCACATGGAATATCTTGCTGGACAATTATGAGAAAGTTCCGTTTGTTTCCCTCAAAAATGAAAACACAGTTGTGCTGAATTTTGAAAGACTGAAGAAGAAAAATGTAAAAGTAGCTCTTTTCGATTTTGATGGAACAATTTCTTTATTGAGACGAGGATGGGAAAGCGTTATGAAAGAAGTTATGGTGGAATCAATTATGGGTAATAGGAAAATACCTGATGCTCTTTATCGAGATATATCAGATAGAGTGGACAATTTAATAAATAGAAGCACTGGTGTTAGAACCTCTATTCAAATGAAAGTCCTGGAAAAGCTTGTTCGAGGATATGGTTTGGTTCCAGAAAAGGAAATATTGCCTTTTCCCGAGTACAAGAAAATCTACACGAAAAGATTGAAAGAAATTGTGAAAAAAAGGATGCGGGAAATCACTAATGGAAAGAAGAAAAAACAAGACTATTTAGTAGAAGGCATCATAGATTTTCTAAGATTGTTAAAGAACAAAGGCATTAAGTTGTTTCTTGCTTCTGGAACAGATAAATCGGATGTTGTAGAAGAAGCGAAATTCCTAGAAGTTTATGATTATTTCGATTCTTTAGAGGAAAAGGTGAATGAGAGGAAAGAAATCTCTAAAAGGGAAATTATAGAAAGGATAGTAAACGAATTTAATCTTAATGAGGGAGAACTCCTTGTAGTCGGAGATGGCCCTGTTGAAATTATGATTGGATGGAAGTACAAGGCTTTAACATTAGGTGTTGCTTGTGATGAATACAAGAGAAATACATGGGATATGAAAAAGGTTGAAAGACTTTTAAGAGCGAAAGCAGATGTGATAATACCGAATTATTCGATATGTTTTGAAGACATAAAATCTCTAATTTTTGGGCGGTGAGTTTTAAGGTCTTGAGATTTTTTTGATAACACAAGGGTTTTTCTCTATGAGATTGTTCTCACTTTTATGTCACTCGCTGCTAATTTATCTCTGTTTTCAAAACACTTTTGCGTCTTGACGTCATCGTTCGACTGTGGTATCATTATTGAACGGTGATGGGTGCGTAGCTCAGTGGGAGAGCGCTTCCTTGACGAGGAAGAGGTCGCAGGTTCAATCCCTGCCGCACCCACCAGTTGAGGGGCCTAACGGCTCCTCTTTCTTTCTTAGTACGAAGAAAATGTGCTCAGCCTTCCATAAAATGTGTTCATCCTTTGAGAATTTTTTCTCCAGTTCTATGATAATGTCTCGATTCTTCTCAATTTGTGTTTCTGTGTAGTTAAACACCCCGATTCCTCGAATATCCACCATGTCGAATCCTTCCAAAGCTTCAAAATCTTCCGGCTTGAAGGCATAAGATCTGAAAGAAAACGCAACATCTCCTATCTCGATCGTTTGAGTGCTTACAAAGCGGTGAATCCAATTCCAGCCATTTGTTTCCACAATTTGTTGAAGAAAGGTGTAAAAGTTATCGACCATTGCCACTAGTACACCTTTTGGTTTGAGAACTCTTCTCACTTCTGAGAATGCTTTGTCTCTGTTTTCAACGTAACTGAGGACGTCACCCAAAGCAAGCACGCCATCGAAAGATTCAGAGGGAAAAGGTAACGACTCAGCACGTGCTTTGATAACATTTTTGACTCCTTTTTCTTTGGCAACTTTCAACATCTTTTCCGATGGATCGACCATTACCACGTCAAATCTTCTGTTTTGGAAAAACAGGCTCCATCTGCCGGTACCACCTCCAAGATCGAGAATTTTACACGGTTCCTTCAAATGTTCTTTTAAAAAACATTGAAGGAGCTCATGGTAGAGATGCCATCTTGGATTGTCGTACATGGAGTCGTATTTTTCTGCTACTCTATCGTAATACTCCCAGGCTCTCAACAGCATTTTTTCACCTTCAAGAAGACAAGTTCAGTCTCTCCATAGTCTCTGATTTTGACTATTTCGTAACCTTCAAAGTTGATTGTCACTCTTTTGCTCTTTTCGAGAATCGCCAGACTGTTTTCTTTCATAACCTTCGGAAGGAGTCGAAGAACTTCCTTCACTGTTCCAATTTCTTCGTATGGAGGATCGAAAAAGACAATATCGAACTTCTTATCGTGCCTTTTCAAAAAAACTATCGCATCTTCGTGAACCACTTCAGCATTTTTTCCTATAGTCTCAAGATTTTTCTTGCATATTTTCAACGCTCTCTTGGATTTGTCCACACAAACGACTTCTTTTGCACCCCTACTAAGCGCTTCGCAACTCACAACACAACTTCCACAGAAAAGTTCAAGAAAGCTTTTTCCTGATACGTCTATCATATTGAACAGAGCACTTCTCACAGAAGCCATGGTTGGTCTAAAGAAGTCTCCTGTCTTCAATTTTCGGCCTTTGTGTTTTCCACCCGTGAGGCGGGTTTCTCCCATATAAGCATCATCACTTCCTTTACTTTTCTCTTGAGATCCTCGATTGAAGAATTATTTGGTATCACTATTCCTTGAGTTACTACGTCTCTTTGGAATTTTAATCGTTCTTTCGCAAGCTTATTTCTCTCTATTATCTTTTTCTCACTCGAAACAACTGTAATGATATGATTACAAAGTTTGTCGAGTCCTATTCTTTTCAAAAGTGCGGCTTCTATTACGACGAGGCCGTTCTTTTCTTTTATGATATTCTCTACTTTTTTTCTCATGACAGGGTGAATTAACTGCTCAAGTTGCCGCAGTTTCTCTTCGGAAGTGAACACTATTTCGCCCAGTTTCTTTCTATCTATCTTTCCTTCTTTCAAGATCGAGGTTCCAAACAATTTCACGATCTCCTCTTTCATCTCTTCCAAGGTTTCGTGTCCTATGTTGTCTACGTTCACGACGTAGGCGTTGTATTCTTTTTTCAGAATCTCGCAAACCGTAGATTTACCAGTTCCAATCTTTCCAGTTACGCCGATCACCATACTCTTTTCGCTTTCTTGTTCAACTCCTCCTTGAATCTTTCGTATTCATCTTTTGCGAGGAAAATGATGCTTCTTGTATTGAGATTTTCTACTATTTCCGTGATTCTTTCTTCAACAGAGGGATCATCTGAAACGATGATATAGGTTCCTTCCTCTCCCAACGGCCCTCCTTCTATGAAAAAAACCATTTCTCCTTCATGCATTACCCTCTCAAATACACTCATTCTATGATCACCTTCTTGGACTTTTCCTTAACTTTATATTCATAACCTTCCCTTCCCATGAGAGCGAATGTGATTTTCTTTCCGAGTTCAACTCCAGGCTGATCAAACGGATTGATATTGAGGAGGTACCCCATGAAAGCAGTAGCTGCTTCGTAATAAGCGAAGAATTGTCCAACGTTGTAGGGCGTGAGTTTGTCAAAAACGACTTTCATGTTGGGCCTTCCGTTCTCTCTCAACGATTCCTCCGTTCCCGTCTGCTCCGCTAGGAGAAGATCGGAGAGTCGTTTTCTTGAAAGGTAAGAAATTTCTTCTCTTCCAGTTTCAGGTATGGTTATCTCTCTATCAAATTTCTCAACTCTCAAAAAGGTTATCACTTTATCGTTTGGGCCTTCGTTGTAAAGCTGAATTTGTGAATGTTGATCAGTTGCGCCTATCGCTTTCACGGGAGTTTGTCCTGTAAAAATCTCTTCGCCTTTCAGATTGCATCTCTTTCCCAGGCTCTCGGCCCATAGCTGTCTGTACCAGTCGACAAGATAGGTGAGCCTGTTGGAGTAAGCCATCATGACGGAAATGTTTTTACCTTTCTTCAGATAAAGGTAATGTGTGAGAGCGATCATAGCACTGGGATTTTTGAACACATCCTTTTCCATGCTTTTCTCAAAAGCATCCCCAGCACCTTCATGTAGCTCTTCAATGTCGATACCTTCTGCCATAGCTGAAAGCAAGCCCACGGGTGTTAAAACGCTGAACCTTCCTCCGACTCCTGGTGGAATCTCCAGACTTCTGAAGCCTTCTTCCTTCACGATCTTTCTAAGGAAACCTTTCTCCGGATCGGTTGTGACCAGTATGTGTTCTCTGGGATCGAGTCCGTACGCTTCCAAAATACCTCTCGCTATGGAGTAGTTCGCCATGACTTCTGCGGTGGAGCCAGATTTTGAGATTACGTTGAACAGGGTCATTTTCAAATCTATTCTTTCTAGTATGGATGACACAAAATCTGGATCGACGTTGTCCACCACGAAAACTCTTGCGTAGCCATTCCTCTCTTCTTTTGTCATTTCATTCCAGTTCAAAGGCCTCAACGAGTAATGCAAGGCCAGATTCCCGAGACCAGAACCACCTATGCCCAGAACAACTACTGTATCAAAGTTTACAATCCAGTCTTCCAATTCTTTTACAGAATCAATCCATCTCCTTTCTAATTTTGCAAAATCTGGTGTGTTCTCGGAGAAATTTTCAACAGCTTCCAATACTTTTTCCTCGACGTCGTTTATATCCTTCTCCGTCAGTCCATCAGAAACGTTAGGTTCAAAAAGGTTGGAAAAATCAAACTTCAATGCCATTGTTCCACCCCTCAGTAAACGATTAATGTTTTGAGATTGTAACCTTCCAGTCTTTTTCTAGGTTCCAGATAAGAAAGTTCCACCAAAAATGTGAGAGCGGCAACTTCTCCTCCTAACTTCTTAACAAGTCTTATGAGCGCTTCTGCTGTTCCTCCGGTGGCAAGGACATCGTCAACTATCAGTATTCTTTGTCCTCTTTCTATAGCATCTTCGTGTATGTGTAATTGCTCGGTACCATATTCGAGTTGATATTCCTCGTATACCGTTTTGTATGGAAGTTTCCCAGGTTTTCTCACAGGGACGAAACCTTTTCCCAATTTGTAAGCCATGGCGGATCCGATTATGAATCCTCTCGCTTCTGGAGCAACTACCAGCTCGAATTCCTCTTCTGAGACAAGATCGCACAGTCTGTCGATCGCTTCTTTGAAAGCTTCGTTGTTTTTTAAAAGCGGTGTGATATCTCGGAATATAATACCTTTCTGGGGAAAATCAGGGATATCTCTGATGAATTGTTTCAGGTCCAATTTAAACACCTCCTACGAAAGAATAATCTCCTCGATCGGACGGATACAAGGCGAAGAAAGTACTCCCACTTCCTGTCATCATTTTTAGAATGGCATCTCTCCCAAAAGTTTCAACCCTCTCTTTTATGTAGGGATGTTTTTTTAAGAATACTTCTTCAAAAACGTTATAAGAAAGCTTTCTTATCGTTTCGTAATCCCTTTCAAGGTAAGCCTTGTGAAGCTCTGTCAGATTGTTCGGACCTTTTTTGTACATCTCGATGGTGAGAGAATCGTACATTTCCTTTGTGGAAGAATGTACATTTGGGAAGAGGAGATCTACGGAATATCCGGAAATATCTTCAACTTTTTCAACAATTTCTCCTTTTCCTCGCACAATTGCTGTACCACCGTAAAGAAAAAAAGGTACATCGCTTCCAACTTTTATGGCTATTTCGCGGAGATTTTCGGACGATACATTGAAGATCTTGCCGAGATATTTCAGAAGGACGGCTGCATTGGAACTGCCACCTCCAAGTCCCGATCCCATTGGGATTCTCTTTTCAAGCAGGATTTCAAGACCAAAATTTTTGTTTGTTTGTTCTTTGAAAATTTCGTAAGATTTTCTGAGTGTGTTGTCTTCTGGAAGTTCCACGTTGCTTTTTAGAACAAAACCCTCTTCACAGATCTTTACCATAAGTGTGTCGTGAAGAGATATGGTTTGAAAGAGTCCAAGTATATCATGATAACCGTCTGAACGCTTGCTTAAAACATCGAGATAAAGATTTATTTTTGCGTAGGAGATAAGTTCAACAAAACTCTCGCTGCTATCTTTGACCAACCTTCCATCACTCCCAAATACTTTTCCAAGTCGCTGAGTTTCACAAGCTCCCATTCGAACAGATCCTTTTCTCTTATTGTGAGGAACCTTCCTTCTCCTATGAAAAGAGCTCCAAGGTGTACCCTGCTCACTTCACTGGCGGATGAGTTGATCAAACCAAGGAAAACCAAAGTTTTTAGTCTCACATCGACTTCTTCGTTTATCTCTCTTTCTAAACCTTTTAGAAAAGCTTCTTCTGGGTTTTCCCCATCTTCCTTGCGAATGTGTCCTCCTATTCCAAGCGAATACAGATTATGTAGTCTTCTTTCTGTCTGTCTCGTTGTTCTTTTGGTGAGAAGAACTCTATCACCATCCAATATGACTACGTAAGGTATGATCTGTTTTGTTGTCTCGTCATATTCTGCTTCAGATCTGTTTCTGAAGAATCCAAAGTGTTTCACAAAACGCAGAAATTCCTCCAAATCGACCTTTAAAAATCCTTCAAACTTACCAAACTCTCTGAACACATCCTCTGTTTTAACAACCAATATTTTTTCGTCCTTCATTTACTCTCTTCCCACCTCGTGGCCAGGTCTTTTGAAGAAATCAGTTTTTTCTTCATCTGCTTTCAACTGTCTCCATCTGTGTGTTGCTGTTTCACAGAAGCGTTGTATTATAGCTGGAAGGTCACTCTTTTCAAGGAGTTCTCTTCCTATTCTTTCTTTGAGTCTTTCACTCAGAATGTATCTATTATTCTCTGGATCAAAGGTGATGTCCTCAGTGTAATCTTCTATTTTGAAATCTTCTAGAACTTTTTCCAGAAATCTCAGGGTGAACTCGATGAAGACATCTCCAACTTCGTCACTTCTCTTCACATCGTGGAGTTTCTTTCTGTAATCTTCGATCAATTCCTTTTCATATTTCACAAACGAGAACATCTTTTCTCCTTTTTTCATGTTGAACACCTCCGTTCAGATTTTGTGTTTTTTTAGAGCAATATACCCTACCGTTAAAATGGCAGCTGTTTCAAATCTGAGTATCTTTCTCCCGAGATTTATCATTGTCGTCTTCGACATCAAGATCTTTCTTTCTTCTTCAGAGAAACCACCTTCCGGTCCTACTACTATCGTTAAATCTCCCTCTGGATCTACCTCGAGTAAACTTTTCTGGGCGTACAAGTCGAGTGTTATGGTTTTCCCTGAAAAGCTCAGTTCCTTCATAATTTCTATCTCTGGGAAAAGATACCTCCTGCATTGCTTGGCAGCTTCCCTGACTACGATTTTCGCTTTTTCTATATTGGGATCATGTTGTGATCTCTGAAATTTGTGAAGTAGAATACTATCTACACCTAATTCCACACATTTTTCTATTAGAAGTCGTGTTCTCTCCCATCGTCCAATAGGAACCATCACTTTTAACTTTTCGAGAGATTCTTCTTCCTTTTTTTCTGATTTCAATATTGTGCCAATTGCTCCATCTTTTTTCAGTCTTTCAATGACACACAGGTATGAAAATCCTTCCCCGTCTGTTGTCTCGATCGTGTCACCTTCCTTGAGACGAACGACCCTCATGTGATGTGCTTCTCTTTCATCGAACAACATCCGATTTCCTTCGACGACTCCATAGAAAAGATGAGGCATTTAGGGTATCACCTCAAAACCCGTGTATGGTACTAAAACATCCGGGACCTTTACACTTCCATCCGACTGTTGATAATTCTCGAGAATGGCAACTAGCGCTCTTCCTACAGCAATGCCCGATCCGTTGAGAGTATGAACAAGCGTGAGTTTCCCATCGGATCTTCTTCTGTACCTAATGTTTCCTCTTCGTGCTTGAAAATCCGTTACATTACTACACGAAGAGATCTCTTTGTATGCATTGTAGGATGGTAACCAAACTTCTATGTCATACGTCTTTGAAGCTGTGAAACCGAGATCCCCCGTACAAAGCGAAACGATACGATACGGGAGTTCTAACTTTTGGAGTATGACTTCCGCATCTTTGACGAGTTGTTCGAGATCATCAAAGGATCTTTCAGGTGTCGTTATCCAAACGAGTTCCACCTTGTCGAACTGATGCTGTCTGATCATACCGCGTACGTCTTTTCCATAGCTTCCCGCTTCTCTCCTATAACACGGAGTGTAAGCAACGTATTTTCTTGGAAGTTCTTTCTCTTCAAGAATTTCATTGCTGTGAAGCGCAACGAGTGGAACTTCAGCAGTCGGTATGAGGAAAAGATCATCCTTCTCTGTCAAGTAAAGTTCTTCCTCAAATTTGGGTAGCTGTCCAGTGATAGTAATCGTCTCTCTTTTAACGAGATGTGGAACCCATACTTCCGTGTATCCATGTTCTTTCGTGTGAACGTCTAACATGAAGCTTATGAGAGCCCTTTCGAGTTTTGCAAGCTTTCCGTACATCACTGTGAACCTAGAACCACTGAGTTTAGAAGCCCTTTCAAAATCCATGAGCTTCCAAGCTGGGCCCAGATCCCAATGAGCAAGAGGGGAAAAATCAAACTTTCTCGGTTCTCCCCATCTCCTCACTTCCACATTCTGTGATTCATCCGATCCAATCGGTACGGATTCATGCGGTATGTTCGGAATTCTCAAAAGAAGATCGTTGAGTTTGGATTGTAACTCTTTTTCTTTGCTTTCAAGTTTTTTAATTTCCTCACCGATCCTCTTTCCTTCTTCGATCAAAGACTGTGCTTCGGAATCTTTGCCTTCTTTTTTCAATCTCGCCACACTCTTGGAAATTTCGTTTCTCCTCGCCCTGAGTTCGTTGATCTTTGTTATTGTGTCGCGCCACTCTCCATCGACCCTTAAGATGTCATCGATTATATTCATAGATTCCCCTCGTTTTCTCAAGGCATCTTTGACAATATCTGGATTCTGTCTTATGAGTTTTATATCGATCATTCTATCCCTCCCTTTATTCCAATTCTATCAGAAGACATATCTTATGAACCTTCTGAGAACTAGCCCCAGAAAGATCGTCCCGAGAATCATGAAGGTCGATATGGCGTTAACTGTGGGAGAAATGCCAAACCTTATCATGGAGTATATCTGTATCGGGAGCGTGGTCGAACCCGGTCCCGCCACGAAAAAGGTGATAACAAAATCATCAATGGATAGCGTGAAGGCGAGCAGAAAGGCAGCGAATATGCCTGGTAAAAGATTGGGAATTATCACTTTGTAGAAAACTTGGAGGTCTGTACTTCCGAGATCGTAAGCTGCTTCTATAATGTTTCTATCGAAATCTTGAAGTCTTGAGTAAACAACCATCATCGTGTAAGGAATGGAGAAAGTTATGTGTGCAAGAATGATTGTGAAGAGTCCAAGTTGAATTTTCATAGTCGAAAACAACAAAAGAAGGGAAATTCCTATTATCACATCAGGAACCACGAAGGGTAAGTAAGTGAGGAACCAGAGAGCACTCTCGAGTTTTGTCTTTTTCCAATAAAGTTCAACGGCTGTGACGGAACCGATGATGGTTGCTATTGTGCTCGAAATGATGGCGACGATCAAAGAATTCTTGAAAGCATTCCACACCGAGTACTCTCGTGTGAAAAGCTTTATGTACCATGTCAAAGTGAACCCGCTCCACACAGGTGATTTGGCGGAGTTGAAAGACATTAGAACCACGATGAAAAGTGGAAGATAAAAGAATATCATCGTCAGTATAACAACGGTTTTAATGAAATTACCTGGCCTCAACTTTTCTCTCTCCTTTTCATAACGATGACGATACTCATCAACGCTATCAGAGTTAACAGATTCGACATCGCAGAAGCCACTGGCCAATTCCTTACACTCATGAGTTGCCTGACGATTTCATTCCCTATCATTTTTGAGTTCACGCCACCAACGAGATCTGGTATTGCGTAGGATCCCAGTGCGGGAACGAAAACGAAAATGAAAGCGGTTAAGAGTCCCGTCCGTACGTTCGGTAGAAGAACCTTCATGAAAGTAATAGATTTACTAGCACCTAGGTCCAATGAAGCTTCCAATATACTATCATCGATCTTCTCCATGGAAGCGTAGAGTGGTAAGATGGCAAATGGAAGGTATGTATAAACAATCACTAGAATGACAGCAAACGGATTGTAGAGAAATTGAATGGGACCCACCCCGAGAGCACCGAGAAGTTGATTTACTATTCCATTGTTTCCAAGAACGATTTTCCAAGCGTATATTCTTATCAAGGAATTCGTCCAGAAAGGAATAACGGTCAAGAGGAGAAGGAAGTTTTTCAAACGGCTCTTCGCTATGTAAAAGGAGACGGGAACAGCCACAACGAGTGTGATGAGAGTGGCAATCCCGGAAATCCAGATGGATCTCCAGATGAGGTTCAAGTACCGTGGAAGATATCGGTAAGCGTCCAGAGTAAAACTCCAACGAACGCCGCCGTACACCTGAGGTTCCAAAAAGCTGAAAATGAAAATAATAGAAATGGGTATTATGAACAAAATCATCAACCAAAGAATGTATGCATATTTCATTCTTCCAGCACCTCTACGATAAAGCTATCATCTGGGTCCCAACTAACGAACACCTCGTCTTCCCACTTTATGATGGGTTCATCCAATATATATCTGGCATGCTGTTTGTACACTTTTAAAATATAACCTTCATCTAGGCGAACAAAGTATTTGGTTTGATAACCCATGTAAATCTCCTCTTCGACGACTCCATGGAAGATGTTGAGGGTATCACCATATTGTGGTCTCTTCTTCGAAATTCTGATCTTTTCCGGCCTGAGAGTGATGATCATCTTATCACCTTTGTTGGCTTCTTTGTCTCTGTAACACTTAAACTCCCCTACACCGTGGCTTTTCACTATGTAATATTCTTCCTCAGAGCCGATCACTTCGACCTTCATGAGGTTGGTTTCACCAATGAACGTTGCTGCAAAGACGTTGGCAGGGCTTTCGTAGATTTCATAAGGTGTTCCCACTTGAACAATCTCACCCTCGTTCATAAGTGCTACCCTGTCTGATACACTGATCGCTTCTGTTTGATCGTGGGTCACATAAATGAAGGTTATACCAACTTTATCATGAAGATTGTCGAGCTCGACAAGAAGCTCTTGTCTCAATTTTGCATCCAGGGCACTCAGCGGTTCATCGAGAAGGAGGACCCTCGGCTCGTTTGCGAGGGCCCTCGCTATGGCTACCCTTTGTCTTTGACCTCCTGAAAGTTGAGAAGGTCTCTTCTGAGCGTGTTCCTCCATTCTTATTAACGAGAGTAGTTCTTCAACTTTTTCCTTTATCTCTTTTTCGGAAAACTTTTTCAGTCTCAAAGGAAAAGCGATGTTCTCGAAAACTGTAAGATGCGGAAAAAGTGCGTAATTTTGGAATATAATATTCACGGGCCTCTTGTTGGGAGGAAGGCCTAGGATTGAATTTCCATCCAGTAGCACATCTCCGTTCTTCACATCTTCAAAACCTGCTATGACACGAAGCAAAGTGGTTTTCCCGCATCCTGAGGGTCCAAGAATGGAGTAAAATTCTCCTTTCTTTATGTCAAGAGAAATGTGTTTCAACACATGGAAATCGTCGAAGAACTTATCAACGTTTTTTATAGAAACTTCCCCGCCAACCAATTCGTTTCACTCCATCACATGATGATTTCAAGCCAAATTTTATTGTAGAGTTCAAGGGCTTCTCCGACATCTTCGATAAATTCACAGTTCTTGAGTTCTTCTATAGTATAAATCGGTTCTGTTTTCATATATTTTCTTGCTTCGACGTTGGGAGAAGGAAGGCCAAGGTAATCAGCGATCTTTGCAGCGTTTACAGGGTCGAGAATGAAATTGATAAATTTGTATGCAAGTTCCACATTTTTGGCTCCCTTAGGTATCACCATGTTGTCTATCCAGAGTGTTCCCCCTTCTTTTGGTATGAAGAAATCGAAGTATTGTTCTTCTCCTTCAGGTATTCTTTGATAAACATCCTCGGCGTATCCGTGTACTACCCAATATTCTCCGGCTACAATTCCGTCAGCATAAGAGGTGGCATCGAATTTCGCGATGTTCTTTTTCCATTTGAGAACAACCTGTTTCGCCTCTTCAAGTTCTTTTGGATTCTTCGTATTCACCGAATATCCAAGGTACTTCAGAGCGGCTCCCAGTACTTCTCTCATGTCATCGAGAAGAGTCATCCTTCCCCTGAGATCCTCTCTTTCGAATATAGACCACGACTTTTCGTACTCTTTGACGTATTTCTTGTTCACTATCACAACCGTTGATCCCATCATGTATGGAACACTGTATTCATGATTCGGGTCGTACGTGGTTTTCGAAAGGATATCCTTATCGAGGTATTTGAAATTAGGTATCTTCGAGAGGTCGATTTTTTGTAGCATTCCTTCTTTTGACATTATCGAGACATAATCTCCGGAGGGAAAGATAAGATCGTATCCTCTACCACCACCGGCTTTGAATTTTGCATACATTTCTTCGTTGGATGCGTACGTGTCGTAGACAACACGACAGTTGTACTTTTCTTCGAAAGCTTTGATGACATCTTCGGGAATGTAATCCGCCCAGTTGTAAATGTAAAGTGTTGCCTTTCCCAAGAGAATAGTTGCCGTTACAACAATCAAGGCGAGAAGGAATTTTTTCATTTCTACTACCTCCTTTCTTCAATATAAAAAGCCAGGCCTTGATGCCTGGCTCACTGGAGGCGGCGGTGGGATTCGAACCCACGAATAGGGATTTTGCAGACCCCCGCCTTAGACCGCTTGGCTACGCCGCCACCCACATAAAATATGATACCACATACTCGAAAGTGTTCAAGAGCTTTCCAAATGACACGTGTCGTTCAGAAGAATAAGTCTAGGCTTGCTTTCGATTTCTACTATGCTCAGGGAAGCGTTGTCGAGTTTGAAATTTCGATGAAGATGGAGAGGAAGTCCTAACACCCAGCAAATAAAAGATCTCAGAGATAGCGAATGAGACACAACTACAACATCATTTGATCCATTCAACCTTTCTCGAGCCACGATCTTTATCATGGATTTTACCACTCGTTTCTGCACATTTTTCATAGATTCAAGCCCCTCTACCTCAAAGTTTGGGTCTGTGGACCATTTTTTGAATTCGTAAGGGTATTCTCTCATAGCTTCCTCAACGGTGAGACCATTCCACAGGGATATTTCGCATTCTTTCAATCCTTCTTCGATTTTGACCTTTTTTTCGAATTTTTCAGCAATCTCTTTTGCGGTTTCGAAACTTCTCATGAGGGGGCTGGAGTACACAGCGTCTGCTTTTTTCAATCTTTCCGCCAATTTTTTTGCTTGATTTCTTCCTCTCTCATTCAAGGGAACATCTGCTATACCTTGCCAAAGACCTTTTTCATTCCACGAAGTCTCTCCATGTCTTACTAAATAGAGTTTCATACCTGAATGCACCTCTTTGTGTTAGACTTTGTATGGAGGTGAACGAAATGAAATCACTTACGTTGGTTTTTTTGGTATTGATGGTTATTTCTTTGTTTTCGTGGAGTGGACATGAGGGCCTAACTTACTACATCGTGAAAGATATTGTACCAGATGAACTGGTAAAAATCACACCTTACAATTATCAGGAAAAAAGAGTTTACAATCTTTCAAAACTTGTCCTCGAGGATGTTTGTGGGAAGGACACAATAAAAGCTTGGGATGGTGCCATTATACCACCGAACCCGGCTCCAGTGAACGGGAAGGTTCCTGCCTGGCAAATTCTTACAGTGTATTCATCTGAACCGGATTGGGGGATGGATCAGGGACTGGATCTCTCTCCGTACCAATTCTTAATCGGGAACAGTCAAGGGGTAAGACACATGAAATACCGCATTTTGGGTCTTGAGTTTTTCGAGGCGGATAAGAGTTTTTACTATTTCCACGATCTTTCTAAAGAAGCTTTTCGGAAAGGTGATAGGTACTGGGGATACAGATTTTTGGCAAGGGCGCTTCACTACATAGAAGATCTTTCTCAGCCTTACCACAACACACCGGGAGAGTTGGGTGAGATCTTTCGAGCTCTCTTCGACCACTCCATAACGAGAATGCTAATGAACGCTCATTATGTTTACGACGATTATCTTGCGTATCTCATATACTCGGGAGATGAAGAAACGATTAAGACTATCGAAAATGCTAAACCCGTTTTCCTGAAATCGGAATGGCATCTCGTACAGGAAATTAGGAAGCTTGCTTTGTCTTACTTCCCAAAAGTTCATAGAGAGATAAAGAAAGTATTCGGCGAAAAATTGAAAGAAAGAAAAGGAAAATTGGAAAGTTTCACTGTGATTTCAGTTGAGGAATTCAAAGAAGCAGATGAAAGAGGTGACCTTTCGAACCTGAAACGTTATACCTTGGAACTCATAGGGAAAACAGCATCTTACTTGAAAGGTTATCTTATTGATTTTCTTAAGGCTGTGAGAACCTTTTAAGGGCTTGTTCCAGAGTTTTCCAAGAGAGGAGAAAACACTTCACTCTCGCGGGATAATTTTTGATGTCTGACATGATGGCAACATTACCAAGCTTCTTTTCATCAAAGGAGCTTCCCGTTGCCATTTTTTCAGCTTCTTTCAGTATGCTTTCTACATCTTCTACCTTCCTTCCTAGAATTCTTTCTATCATGAGGGATGCGGATGCCTGGCTGATCGCACAGCCTATTCCTTCAAACTTTGCATCTTTTATCTCACCATTTTCGATTTTCAAGTAAAGAACTATTTCGTCACCACAAGATATGTTTTTTCCTTCCTCCACGACGGTGGCGTTTTCTAATTTTCCTTTGTACTTTTTTGAGTTAGCATAATCCAGAATAGCTTCAGAATATATCATCTCCCGAACCACCCCTTTATCTTTTTTATGCCCTCTAAGAATATCTCGACGTCTTCTTCTGTATTATACAAATAGAAGCTGACTCTACACGTGGAGTTTGGAAAGTTCATCTGGGATTGTTCCTTCAGCAAATTCATCAACGGTTGGGCACAGTGATGGCCACTTCTCAAGGCCACACCGAACTCTTGATCAAGGATGTGAGCGACATCGTGAGGATGGATGCCTTTTAAGTTGAAAGAAACGATGCCATGTTGTCTTTCATCGAGCGGTCCATAAATTTCCACTCCGTCTATTTCTTTCAACCCGTTGATCGTGAGCTTTGTCAAGTTCTTTATCTTTTTCTGTATGTTCTCAAAACCTATCTCTTGAAGGAATTCTATTGCCTCTTTGGAAGCCACAATATCCGACACGTTCGGAGTTCCGGCTTCAAATTTGTAAGGGAGTTCATTGAAAGTAACGTCCTCTAGTGTAACTTTGTCTATCATCTCACCACCATACAAGAATGGTTCCATCTGTTCAAGGAGTTCTCGTCTTCCATACAACACTCCGACTCCTGTAGGTCCCAGCATCTTGTGGAGTGAGAAAGCAAGGAAGTCCACATCTAACTCTTTTGGTTTCACGTTCTCATGTGGCAGCAACTGTGCTCCATCCAGAACGATTATAGATTTCGGGAAAATGTTTCTAAGATCCTCGATAGGTAATCTTTGGCCGGTCACATTTGAAAGCCCTGTTATCGCGATAATCTTTGGATTTTCTCCTTTCCATTTCATCAGATCATTCAATTCGAGTGTCCCGAATCTTCCAGAAGGTTTTATGTACGCCACTCTGTAGCGATGAAATTTTGATAATCTCAACCATGGAACAAAATTTGCATGATGCTCCACAAGCGACAATAGGACAAGATCATCTTCTTTCAACAGTCCACTTCGCACAAGAGAAACGACCACAAGATTTATTGCCATTGTGGTACCGGAAATGAAAACAATCTCCTCCGGTTTTGCCTCCAAAAAGTCCGCAAATTTTTGCCTGGATTCCTCGAGCGCAACTGTTGCACGTGAAGCGAGTGTATGGACTGCTCTGTGAACATTAGAGTAACTGTTGTAGTAAAAATCTTTCAGTTTCTCCACTACACGTTTTGGTTTTAGTGTTGAGGCTGCGTTGTCGAGATAAACAAGTCTTTTCCCATTTATTTTTAATTTTAGGGAAGGAAACTCTTCAGACAATTCTGTTGATAACATCCTCCACCTCTCCTCTCATAGGTTCGTCAATTTCATCGAGAATTTCGCAAAAGATACCTCTTACAATAAGTTTTTTGGCCTCTAATTCTTCTAAGCCTCTTGACATCAAGTAGAACAACTCATTTTCGTCCAGCGAAGAGGAACTTGCTGAATGGGAAGCGGTGACTTCGTTTTCATCTACCCACAGGCTAGGAATTGCGTCCATTTTTGCGTTCGGGGACAGAAGTAATGTGTGCTCAACTTCTTCAGCCACTGCGTTTTTTGCCCCCCTCTTTACATCAAGGATTCCCCTGAAAACGACTTTCCCCGAATCGTCCACAATACCGTTTCCTTTGAGTTTTCCCTCCGCTTCTTCTCCTATGAACCTCATGAGATACAGAACGTCTGTTATACCTTTCCCGTTTTGATAGAAAAATGACTTCATATCTGCCGTGCTTCTTTTTTCCATTTTCACCAAGACATGACCTATTTTCCTGTTCCCAAAAGCTTTGAAATCTCTGAATATCAACGTTGATCCTTCTTCTAGGAATATGAGGATGTTATCGAAGGAAAAATCGCCGAAAAGATCTACGTTCACGAATTTTAAAGTTGCCCCTCTCTTCACCAAGATCCTCATCACGGAATCTTTGAATCTGTTAGTTTTAGATATCTTGAAAATCTTCGCATTTTTTTCCACAGTGATGAGATAGTTTTCTATTCCGTCTTTTTCGGACCTGATTGTGTGAGTACCATCACCGAAGACTTTAAAGCTTGTGAAGAATGTGTCGGCGAGCAGAACAAATTTTCTGTGTGAACCCTCAAAGTCGAGGTTCTCAAGAAGAGATAACCTGACATTCTCGTTCACATACTCAAAGGAAAGCTCTGGAAGTTTCAGTCCGTCGAGAGTACATCTTTTCCACTTTGGAAAACCCCATTCTTTGTATTCTTGGAATTTCCTCTTTCTCCATTCCTTCAGAGGACCTTCGGTTTTTTCTAACGCCTTTTCCAAAACGTTTAGATCGTAATCGCTTTTGGAAAATATCTGAGGTGGTTCCCAAACAACAGCTTTTTCTCCATTATGCTCTATCACTAACGTTTTTTCCATGATTAACACCTCACCCTATGCTCTTCTCTATTTCCAACTCAAGGAGTTTGTTTAACTCAACAGCGTACTCGAAGGGGAGCTCCTTCACAACAGGTTCAACGAAACCTTTTACAATCAGGGATTTTGCTTCTTGTTCGGAAAGTCCCCTACTCATAAGGTAAAATATTTGTTCTTCACCTATTCTACCGATTCTCGCTTCGTGTCCTACATCGGCGCTATCCGTTTCTACTTCTATGATTGGAACGGTATCACTCTTCGATCTATTATCGAGCATCAGAGCAGCACATTCCACGGAGGCCTTGCTCTTTTTTGCATCTTTGGAGATCTTCAAAAGTCCTCTGTAGAATGCCCAACCACCCCCGAGCGAGATACTCTTAGCACTGACTAAAGAACTTGTATAAGGTGCTAAATGTACAACTTTCGATCCTGTGTCCATATGTTGTCCTGGGCCTGCGTACGTTATTGACATACTCTCCGCCCTTGCACCTTTTCCTTTCAAAATGGTCATCGGGTACAACATCGTCTTGTGACTGCCAAGAGAACCCGAAACCCATGTCATTGAGCCTTCTTCATCCACTATGGATCTCTTTGTGTTGAGGTTGTAGGTGTTTTTACTCCAATTTTGTATTGTCAGGTATTTGACCTTTGCCCCTCTTTTAACATATATCTCCACCATTCCCGCATGGAGATTTATGACATTGTATCTCGGAGCAGAGCAGCCTTCGATGAAAGTAACCTCACTACCTTCTTCGGCAACTATGATAGTGTGTTCAAACTGTCCCATACCTGGATTGCTCATGAGAAAGTACGCTTGGAGAGGCATGGGGACCTTTACACCTGCTGGCACATAAAGAAAAGTTCCTCCGCTCCATATGGCTCCGTGAAGTGCAGCGAATTTGTGATCTGTTTTGGGAACGAGTTTCATGAAGTACTCTCTCACAAGATCAGGATATTCCCTCACGGCACTTTCCATGTCCAAGAAAATAACACCCAATTTTTCAAGTTCTTTTCTGATGTTTTGATAAACTACCTCAGAGTCGAGTTGTGCTCCAACACCTGCAAGGTACTTCCTTTCAGCTTCGGGGATTCCCAGTTTGTCAAAAGCTTCTTTCACTTCTTTCGGTACTTCTTCCCATGAAGTTCCCTTCTTCGCATCGGGTTTTATGTAAGAAACGATTTTTCCTAAATTTAGTTTGGAAATGTCGACTCCGAATCTTGGATCATGCCATTCTTTGAAAATCTTGAGGGATTCCAATCTATGTTCAAGCATCCACTTTGGTTCTGATTTCGCCATCGATATTTCTTCGATCAACCTTTCATCGAGTCCTGGAGGAGCTTTATAGGCTGTTTTCACTTTTGGAACGAAATTGAACTTTGAATCGTCGATGATAAGTCTTTCCATCATCTCACTCCTTCCAGTGTGTATCCTTTTTCTTCAACCTCGTCTGCCAGTTCCGCCCCTCCACTTCTTACGATGCGGCCATCCACATATATGTGGACTTTGTCTATCTTTTTCAGATAGTTCAAGAGTCTTTTGTAATGCGTGATGATGAGAAGGGTCACTCCTTCGTCGTTGAGTTTCGCTATCGTACTCGCTATGAGTTTCAACGCATCCACATCGAGACCTGAATCTATTTCATCGAGAATAAGAAATTTTGGTTTCAAGAAAAGACTTTGAAGAATTTCGGATCTCTTTTTCTCACCACCGGAGAAACCGACGTTCAAATATCTTTCAAGGAAATCTTCTTTGAATCCAAGTTTCATCAATATTTCTTCGAGATCCTTTCTCAGTTCCAAGTAATTTTTCTCTTCGCCATGGATTCTTCTGTGAGCGGTGATGAGGAATTGGGAGAGCTTGACTCCTTCGATTTCGTAGGGATTTTGAAAGGTCATCATGATTCCAAGTTTTGCTCTCTCGTTTGGAGGAAGATCCTTTATAGAACGACTTTCGAAAAGAATATCACCTTTTGTAACAACGTATTTCGGGTTTCCCATTATGACGTTTGCAAGTGTTGATTTTCCACTTCCATTCGGGCCCATGAGAATGTGTACTTCTCCTTTCTCTATTTCTAAATTGACTCCTTTCAATATCTCTTTCTCCTCATCTCTCAACTTCGCGTGAAGATCCGTGATTTTTAACATCATACTCCCTCCTCTTACGTTTTCCTAATTAATTATATCATAAGACCAATAAATGGCTGTATTGTATGGATTTTGTAAGGAAGAAATAATAAAAGCGATTGTGGTATAATAAAAAGCGAGCCGGGGTGGCGGAATTGGCAGACGCAGCGGACTTAAAATCCGCTGGGGTTTACAACCCCGTGTCGGTTCGAGTCCGATCCCCGGCACCATAGGATGAGGCACCTCTTCAGAGGTGCCTCCAACTTTTGTTGGGAGGGAAAAGCCTTGAAGCTGGAGCTTGTATTTGAAGGAGGAACTTGTGTTTTTGAACTAGAGGAATCTTTCGAAGTGGTGAAAAAGCTTACAGAGAAAATTCCATTTGAGAGTAGGGCAAACACCTGGGGAGAGGAGATTTATTTTTCAATCTCTATTGATGTTACAACGATGGAAAATCCTAGAGAAACAGTAGAAGTTGGGGATGTTGGTTATTGGCCTCCGGGGAAAGCTTTATGCTTCTTCTTTGGGAAAACCCCGATAAGTGATGATAAGATAAGACCGGCAAGCACGGTAAACGTGATAGGAAGAATCGTTCAAGGTATGGAGAATTTGAAAAAAATAAAGGACGGTGACAAAATCACCGTTAAATTTGCATCCGCATGATATCTCTGTAAGCTTCGACTATTCTGTTTCTAACTTCCACAGTCAATCTCAGAGCAATCGAAGCCTTCTCGGCTTCTATTATAACTTCGTGAATGTTGCTTATTTTGCCTTGAGCGAAATCATCCGACAATTTTTCTGCTCTTTTCTGTAAATCGTTCACTTTCTCGAGGGCTTCTTTGAGAGCTTTTGAAAAATCAGCTCCACTTCCTTTTTGAATTTTTCCGCCTTTCTCTACGGGACCGAGTCCTTCTATTCTCTCAATCACGTTTCACTACCCCCTCCCAATCTGTAGGGCACTACTCACCATGTTTTTGGTCACATTAAAAGCAGCTACGTTCGCGTCGTAAGCTCTCTGAGCGTTGATAAGATCTACCATTTCTCTGACTATGTTTACATTTGGCATTCTTACGTATCCATTTTCGTCAGCATCAGGATGGGTTGGGTCGTAAACGAGTTTGAACGGTGAGGGATCTTCCTTTATTTGAACAACTCTGACACCAACGTTCTCTATTCTACCGTTTTTCGCTCTTCTCAAATATTCGGCAAAAACGGGGACCTTCCTTCTATACGGTTCTCCTGTTTCAGTTCGAGTAGTTTCTGCATTAGCTATGTTGGTAGAGACAATCTCCACTCTAAGTCTCTGGGCAGACATACCAGTCGCGCTGATGTTCATTATATCGAATTCATTCATCATCTAACACCTCTCAACACAGCGTTGTACCTGTCTATATTCAGAGACATGAGTCTCGTTAAAACTTGATATCTCAAACCGTTCTTTACAAGTTGAACTATCTCGTAATCGATGTCCACGTTGTTTCCATCGTTTCTCATGGTTGTATTGTTCTGAGTCAGAATACGAGGTGTGATATCTCTTTTGGAAGAGTCTATGTGTTTTTCGTTCGTAGTTGAAAGTCTCAGTTTCATTTCAGATTCTTTCAAATACTCTTCAAAAGCCACATATTTTCTCTTGTAACCCGGTGTACTCACGTTTGCTATGTTGAGGGAGTACACTTTCTGGCGAAGTAAAGAAACATCCATTGCTTGTTTCAAAGTGTAAAAGTTCGAGTTGAACATCTTCACACCCCCACTATTACTTTTCTTCGTCGACCGTTTTTGTTCCTAATATTTCATCGAGATTGTTCTCTATGTCGTGTTCTATCAGTTTAGATACGATCTCGTCCAGATCACCATCGAGGATCTCTTGTAATCTATAAGAGGTGTAGTTTATCCTATGATCTGTGACTCTGTTTTGGGGAAAGTTGTAGGTTCTGATTTTTTCGCTTCTTTCTCCAGTACCTATCTGAGATTTCCTCTTCCGGGATAACTCTCTTTCCATCTTTTCTTTTTGAAGTTGATAAAGCCGAGCTCTCAGAATTCTCAACGCAGTTTGTTTGTTCTGATACTGTGACCGTTCATTCTGACAAGAAACTACTATTCCCGTAGGAATGTGTGTGATTCTCACAGCAGATTCTGTTTTGTTCACGTACTGCCCGCCGTGCCCAGATGCCCTGAAAGTTTCTATTTTCAATTCTTCAGGTTTTATTTCGATCTCTCTTTCTTCTATTTCAGGAAGAACAGCCACTGTAGCGGTTGAAGTATGAATCCTACCACCCGATTCAGTTACTGGCACCCTTTGAACTCTATGAACACCGCTTTCGTACCTCAAGGTACTGTAGGCGTTCTTTCCTTTCACGAAGAAGATTATCTCTTTGAAACCACCAAGATCGGTTTCGTGAGATTCAGCGATCTCTACGCTCCATCCTTTTCTTTCAGCGTACCTAATGTACATCCTAAACAAATCTCTTGCGAACAACGCCGCTTCTTCTCCACCCGTTCCCGGTCTTATCTCCACGATTGCCTTATCTCCAGTTTGTGGAGATAAGAGTAAAAAGAGTTCTTGAAACAGTTTATCTAACTCACTTTCATATTTCTCTATTTCCAATTCGTTTCCTTCTTCCTTCAATAATTCTATGAATTCTTGATGCTCTTCTATCTTTTTCACCAAATTTTCTATCTCTTCTATCCTTGCGTACTCTATACCATACTTTTTCATCTCTTCGGGATTTAAGTCCGGCTTTGAGAGCAATTCTTCTAATCTTTTCTTTTTCTCTTTCAAGACCGAGGCTATCTTTTTTATGAGACTCTCACTCCTAATCTCCTGGCCACCTCCTCTTGATTTCTTGCAAACTGAATCGCGTCCTCTTTTGAAATATCTCCTTTCAATGCAGCTTTCACAAGAGCATCATCGAACAGAATCATACCGTGTTTTGCTCCCGATTGAATCACGGATTCCAACTGATGTATTTTGTTTTCCCTTATCAAGTTCCTAACAGCTGGTGTCCCTACCATTATCTCCAGGATAGGTGTGAATCCTATTCCGTTCGCCTTCGGTACGAGTCTTTGATATATAACGGCTATCAGAGTGTTCGCAAGCTGCAGAGCTACCTGCCGTTGTTGGTGAGCAGGGAAGACATCTATGATTCTTTCTGGTGCGGAAGCTGCTGAGTTTGTGTGGACGGTTGCGAGAACTAAATGTCCCGTTTCAGCCGCTGTCAAAGCCAAGGCCATCGTTTCAAGATCTCTCATTTCACCCACAAGGATCACGTCTGGATCTTGCCTGAGAGCATACTTCAAACCGTTGTAAAAGGAATCTGTGTCAGAACCAAGTTCTCTTTGGTGTATCACAGATTTTTTGTTCGTGAAGACGTATTCTATTGGATCTTCTATGGTTATTATGTGGTGAGGGAAGTTCTCGTTGATGTGATCTATCATAGCAGCGAGGGTTGTGGATTTACCACTACCTGTAGGCCCAGCGACCAATATGAGACCGTACTTTCTTTCAACGAAAGTTTTCAAAATCTCAGGAAGACCCAATTCCTGAAAAGTTCTGATCTTCTTCGGGATCAACCTGAAGGCGAGAGCAGGATTTTTTCTTTCATAATAGAGATTTCCCCTGACTCTTATGGCTTCTCCAACTGAGAAGGAGAAATCTATTTCTTTTTGATTCTGAGGGAGTGGATGTCCTATCTTTGAGAACAATTCCTTAAGACCGTTCATAATATCTTCTTTCATGAATCTGTTGTATTTCTCCTGCGGAACTAGTTTACCATCTATACGGTAATAAGGTGGACAACCAACCGAGATGTGCACGTCGGTTGCCCTCATTCCATAAGCTTCAGTAATGATCTTCAAGAGCGAAACGCTCATTCCATCCACCTTATCACTTCCTTTCGCCTTTTAAAACCGCAAGGCACCGTGGACACACTCCGGGAAATTCTTCTGATTGAGAAATGTCTGTTGTGTATTTCCAGCATCTCTGACATTTTTCCCCTTCTGCATGTTTTACCGTAACCTCTACCAGATCTCCTTTCATCTCTCCAGGTGTTTCCACCAGAGTTACTTTTGAGACGATGAAAAACTCTTCAAGAATATCTTTGTATTCCTCAAGAAGCGATCTCACGGATTCATTTTTCGGAGTGAGAAAAACTTCAGCGTCGAGGGAATGACCTATTATATCCTCTTGTCTCTTTTCCTCTAGAGCTTTCAAAACGTCTTCTCTTATGGAAAAGAGCTTTTCGAAATCCCTTAATATCTTCTGGTCTATAAGTTCTTCTCTGTATTCGGGCCAATATTCCGCCTGTACGGTTTCGTATTTTCTGTCTTTTTCATGGAGGTGAGAATACACTTCTTCCATAGTAAAAGTCATGATAGGTGTGAGAATCTTCATCAGAGCGATCAGTATCTCGTGCATCACTGTTTGGGCTGATCTTCTGTAAATGGAATCTCTTGCTTCTACGTAGAGTCTATCTTTCACAATGTCGAGATAAAGCGAACTGAGCTCGGTTGTACAGTACTTCACCACAAGATTGTAGACCTTTGAAAATTCGTAAGCATCGTAATATTCGGTAGCACGTTTTATGACATCCTGAAGTCTCCCAAGAGCCCATTTGTCAATAACTAGTAGTTTTTCAAAAGACACTTTGTCCCTTTCTGGATCGAAATCTTCCAAGTTCCCAAGAAGAAATCGGAATGTGTTCCTTATCTTTTTGTAAACCTCCGTTTGTTGTTCAACGATTCTCATGGATATCTTTATATCGTTGAAATAATCACTGCTTGCAAGCCAAAGTCTCAAAATCTCGGCACCGTATTTTTTCACTACTTCCATGGGATCGACAACGTTCCCGAGAGATTTGCTCATCTTTCTTCCCAGTTCGTCTTTTATGAAACCGTGTGTCAAAACTTCTTTATACGGTGCTGCTCCTCTCTTTGCAACAGCGAGGAATATGGAAGAATGAAACCATCCGCGATGTTGATCGCTTCCTTCAAGATACATGTCAAGCGGAAATGGATGATCCTCTCTCGTGGTGATATATTCAAAAGAAGCTCCCGAATCGATCCATACATCCAACGTATCGAGCATTTTCTCGAAGGATTTGTTTCCACATTTTGGGCATTTGAAACCCTGTGGAATCAACTCTTCTACGTTTTTCTCAAACCATGCATTGGTGCCTTCTTTTTCGACAATTCTCATGAAGTGTTCTATCACTTTCGGATCAAGGATCACTTCTCCGCAACTTTTACAGCGCACAGCTGGAATGGGTGTACCCCAAACGCGTTGCCTTGAAATACACCAATCCGGCCTTTCTTCTACCATGGATCTGATCCTATTTCGACCCCACTCTGGAACCCACTTGACTTTATCTATCTCTTCGAGTACTCTTTGACGAAGATTGTTGTGATCCACAGAAATGAACCATTGCTCAGTCGCTCGGAAAATAACTGGACCTTTGCATCTCCAACAGTGTGGATATGAATGAGTAATCGATGAAGCATGAACAAGAATACCTTTCTCTTTCAAATCTCTTATGATGACCTCGTTGGCATCTTCTATGAACATACCTTTGTACTTTCCTGCTTCCTCGGTAAAACGCCCTTCTTCGTCCACTGGAGACACAACGGGTAATCCATACTTCTTATGACCATACACGTAGTCTTCTTCACCGTGGCCTGGAGCGATATGGACACATCCTGTTCCGGTTTCCAATGACACATAATCCGCCAGTATGACCCGTGATGTTTTTTCTTCAAAGATGGGATGCTGAAATTCTTTTCCCTCTAAATCTTTACCCTTTATTCTTTGAACGACTTCAGAACAATCGATCCCTGTTTCCTTTGAAAAAGATTCAAGGAGTTCAGTTGCGATCACCCACTTTTCGTTTCCCACTTTCACCACTGAGTACTCGTAATCCGGATGGAGAGCTACACCAACATTTGCCGGCAGTGTCCATGGAGTGGTAGTCCATATCACTATATAAAAGTTAGGATCTTCTTTTGACCTGAATTTTACGTATATAGAAGGAGATTTGTGGTCGTGATATTCGATCTCCGCCTCTGCAAGAGCGGTTCTGCATCTTGGACACCAATAGATAGGCTTGAGAGATCTATACACGTTCCCCTGTTCCACAAGAGACTTAAAAACATCGAGTATCTTCACTTCGTAATCTGGTTTCAAAGTTATGTATGGGTTATCCCATTCACCACGCACACCGAGTCTCTTGAATTCTTCTCGTTGTATGTCAACAAATTTTAAAGCAAATTCTTCGCATTTTTTTCTTATCTCTGCAGGGGTCATTTCTTTTGCTTTCTCGCCGAGTTCCTGGGAGACCCTGTGTTCTATGGGCAAACCATGAGTATCCCACCCAGGGATGTATGGTGCCCTATAGCCTCTCATCGTCTTGTATTTGACTACTATGTCTTTTAGAATTTTATTTAGAGCGGTTCCAATGTGGATATGACCATTTGCGTAAGGAGGTCCATCATGGAGAACAAAGAGAGGCTTTCCCTCTCTCTGTTTGAGAACGTAGTTGTAAATGTCCATCTCTTCCCATTTTTTCAAGAACGTTTCTTCTTTGCTTACCAAATTCGCCCTCATTGGAAAACTGGTTTTCGGTAGGTTCAACGTGTTCTTGTAATCCAATTCTTCGACACCTCCCATTTCATGATAGTAATTTTTTCACTTTCTCTTTCAGCTCATCGAAATTGAACGATTTCACGACGTATTCATCAGCGGCCCAGGAAGAAAGGTCCGACTTGTAGTGCGAATAAGCAGTAAGTATGATTATCTTGGCATCTTTTTTCCTCCTTCTGATTTCTCCTGCCACCTCCAAGCCGTTCATTCCAGGCATTTCTATGTCGAGAATCACCAAGTCGTAATCACCGGAGAGGAACTTTTCCAAAGCTTCTTTTCCATCTTCAGCAGTTTCCACAGTGTATCCTTCCTCGGTAAGTTCTTCCTTCAGAAGTTCTCTCATGTTGGGTTCATCGTCCACTATCAATATCTTCTTCATTCTTTCACCCCTTTTCTGGGCCTTTTTGGTACTTCAAAGATAAAAAGAACACCATTTTCTACATTTTCCACCCATATCTTTCCCCCGTGTTCATCTTCAATAATCTTTCTGCATATAGGGAGCCCCAATCCCGTTCCTTGGGTCTTTGTTGTGAAGAATGGTGAAAAGATCTTCTCTTTCAGTTCCTCCGGTATAGAAGGTCCCGAGTTCCATACCTGCACTCTGACTTTCTCGTACATGTCCTCCGACTTTATTCTTATCTTACCATTTTCCCCAGTTGCTTCCATTGCGTTCTGAACAAGATTTATCAATACCTGCTTTATTCTGGATCTATCAGCTTGGACTATCAAATTTTCGTTATCAGTTTCGAAACAAAAGTCGATGTTCATCTCTTTAAGTTTTTCCTCAAACAATATGTATACCTCTTTTACTAATTCGTTCAGATTGAATTCAGTGAATTCTAAGATCTGTTCTTCTTTACTGTACTCTAAAACCTCTTTCACGATTCCCTCAAGTCTAACCAATTCGTTCGTAACGATGTCTATGTACTTCTTTAAGGTGTCGGGATCATCGATATGTTTTCTCATTCGCTTTATGAATCCACCTATTATGGTTATGGGATTCCTTATCTCATGTGCAACGCGGGCAGCCATTTCTCCAAGTATGGAGAGTCTTTCTTTTCTCTTTCGTTCTTCTTCAAATTTGTACAATTCCGTTACATCGTCTATCGAAATGATAACACCGTCAAGTAAATGTGTTTTTGTATCCTTTAAAGGGGAAAATCTCATATTGAAAAATTTGTCTTCAAATTTGTAAAAGTTGAGAAACAGGGGTTCATTTTCTTCCAGAACGCTTTCGGCAATGGCACCGATTTCTTCGAAACCAGGCAGATCTTTCAGTTTTTTACCAATGACACTTTCCTTTCCAAATCCAAAGAGCAAAGTTGCTTTTCTATTCCACTCCGTTATGCGACCTTCTTTATCCACAGTAATGACAGCCGTTTCTAGGTTCTCTAAAATGCTTTCACTAAAATTCCTCAGTTTCTCTACAAGTTCGTTTTGTCGCTGAAGAGCAAGTGTTTTTTCTTTTAAATTCCCGTAGCTTATAGCGTTTTCCAGAGCAAGACCTGCACTTTCAGAAAAGAGTTTCAGAACGTCGAGATCCAGATCAGTTATGGTTTTTTGAGTGAATTTATTGTCCACTATAACAGCTCCCAACGTATCCCAACGCCCTACAAGTGGAAATACGACGAACTCGTTGTTTTCCAAGATATCGAGTACGTCGCTTACCTCGTGTCTTATTCTTTTGAGAACTTCTTTAGATATCCTGACAATCGCTTTCCTCATGACAACCCTTTCAAAAATGGGATGTTCTTGAAAGTAAAATCTTTTCCCATTTACTTTCTCGTTGAAGTTTGTTTCAAAGGAAAAAGTGAGAGATTCCTCCCTCAAAAATTGAACGAGATCCGTGTATCGAAGGTTTCTCCTTCTAAGATACTGTTTTAGCTCTTCGTGTTCTTGTAAGGAGTCTCCCCCTATCGCCGAGACGACTACAAGAGAATTTGTACTATCCTCCTTTTTCAAAAGAATGGCGCGATCGAAATTGAAACCTCTTTCAGAGACAAGGCTCAGTAGAATTACGCGATATAGGTTCTTCAAATCGTAAACTGATCTCATAGCTTGACTGACGTAATAGATTATCCTCATCCTTTTTATATGTTCTTTCTGGATTTCTACCAATCGTGTTAGATCGTCTTGCCTTTTTCTCAGCCTTTGGACATCTTCTTTGAGATTCCAAAATCTTTCACTCAAAATTGCGACTAATTCCAAGAATTTTCTACAAAGAAGATCATCTTCCTCATCCAATTTCTCTCTTCTTACTACAACGAGATGCAGTTTGTTTTTCAGCTCTCTCACAGAACAACTCTGATGTTCTTTTTTCACTTCATCAAGGGAAAGCTTTTTACCTGAAGCGGAGTATGATTTTCCGGAGTCGAAAAGATATACCTCTTCAGCGTTGAGAAGTAGTTTTATCCTTGAAAGAGCACGTTTGAGAAAGTCTTCTTTCGAAAGAGTACAGGAAGTTTTGAAGAGAGAGAGTAACGTTTCGTACACTACTGTTCTTTTATACAGTTTTGCGACTCTCTCAGCAACATGATTATGGGCTAGTAGTAGGGTCTTTGCGACTCTTACAGAAGTTGTTCCGTTGGGGACAGCTTTTTCATTTTTCACAATTTCTATTCCTTCTATTTTCCTCAATTCTTCCAACTTCATCTTTCACCACTTCCTCAAGCCATTTTAAATGAGAACCTTTCCAAAATACCCTTCCACATTTTCTACAGAGGGCAAATTTTTCTGCACTCAGAAGCACATAAATTGGAACCCTGCCTTTAATCTCTTCATGACAAACAGGAGAGAGTTCCACGTTACAGAAAGGACACCTTGGGTGAGAGGGTTTTATGCCAAAGTATTCTATTACTTTCCCCAAGATCCCTTCTTCTTTTTCGATGAGAAAAAAGCTTTGATCGTACTTTTTGAAGAACTTCGCAAAAGTTCTACTTTTCGTGAGAAGTATCCTCTGCTCCTTTCTGCAAAACAGAAGCATTTCGTGTGGGGAATTTGTCGAGAAGACTGCTACGTCTACTCCGATTACTCTCATTTTTCTTGCAAGTGGTATTAGATTTCCATCGACGACAAATCGTAATTTTCTCATTTTCTTTTCCCTCATTTAATTCTATCATTAATGATAAACTAAAAACTAGAAGGAGGGGAATTTATGAATGTGGTAAGAGTGGACAAATATGTATGGAAAATTCCAAAAGAAGGGAAAATGAAGGTAGATGCCTTTGTCTTTACTGATTCTGAGAGCGTGAACGATCCTCAATTTAGAGAAGCCATGAAACAACTTGTGAATGTTGCTACCTTGCCGGGGATAGTGAAATACGCTCTTGCCATGCCCGATATACATTGGGGTTACGGATTTCCCATAGGCGGTGTTGCTGCTTTCGATGTTAAAGAAGGCATCATATCACCAGGTGGGGTTGGTTTCGATATAAACTGTGGAGTTCGTTTAATGATAACGGATCTCAGATATGAAGATGTAAGAGATAAAATGCGAAAACTCGTTGAGACTATCTACGAGTTTGTACCTGCCGGTGTAGGATCAACGGGAGACATAGTTCTCGGGAAAAAAAGTCTCAGGAAAGTATTGGTGGAAGGAGCTGTGTGGGCTGTAAAGGCAGGGTACGGACTCGATGAAGATCTGGAAAAGATAGAGGATTATGGCAGGATACAGCCAGCTGACCCGAATTACGTGTCCGAAGAAGCCTTTGAAAGAGGTGGCGATGAACTTGGAACCCTCGGTGCCGGTAACCATTTCATAGAAGTTCAGATGGTTGAAGAGGTTTATGACGAAGAGCTAGCACGATCTTTCGGGTTGGAAGTTGGAAGTGTAACTGTAATGATTCACTCTGGAAGTAGAGGATTCGGTCATCAAGTGGCGACGGACTACATAAGACTCATGAGAGATAAGTTGAAAGAACACAACAAAGATCTTCCAGATAAACAGTTGATAAACGCCCCTTTTGAGCATCCGTTGGGTCAGGCTTACTATTCGGCTATGAACTGTGCTGCAAATTACGCCTTCGCGAACAGGGAAATTATCGGACATCTTGTGAGAAAAGCATTTTGGAAGGTGTTCGGCAGGGAAACGAATCTCTCTCTCATTTATGATGTTGCCCACAACATAGCTAAACTAGAGGAATACGAGATTGATGGGAAAAGAATGAAACTGGTCGTTCACAGGAAAGGTGCTACCCGTTCTTTGGGTCCGGGAAACGAAAAAATTCCTGAAGCTTACAGAGAGATTGGACAACCAGTGATCATTCCGGGTGATATGGGAACCGCGTCTTATCTTTTGGTCGGAACCAGAAAAGCCGAAGAGAAGACGTTCGGCTCCACCGCTCATGGAGCGGGAAGAATGCTTGGGAGATCTGCTGCCTTGAAGAGATGGAGTTACAGGGAAGTCTTGAGCGCGCTTGAAGGAAAGAACATTGTTGTAATGAGCAAAAGCAAGAAAACGCTTGTCGAAGAGGCGCCGGAAGCCTATAAAGATGTTGATAGAGTGGTTCACATAGTTCATGAGCTTGGAATATCGAGAAAGGTTGCTCGAATGGTGCCGGTCGGTGTGGTGAAAGGGTGAAATTATGATCGAAAGGATGATTGTGAAGGAAATAAAAGACGGTAAAGTTGTTGTTTCCAAAAACAGAACGAGTGCATGTGGAAGCTGTCCAGCGAAAAGCATCTGTCTTTCCGGGGAAGAGATAAAGTTAGAGATAGAGTGGAACAATAGTGAAGAATTGAGACCAGGCGATGTCGTGATGGTGGACATTCCAGAGTACGATCCTATGAAAATATCAACGATAGTGTACTTTCTTCCCCTCGTGATTTTTGCAGGTATCGTGATACTCGGATACACACTGAATT
Source organism: Thermotoga sp. KOL6 (assembly GCF_002866025.1). NCBI lineage: Bacteria > Thermotogati > Thermotogota > Thermotogae > Thermotogales > Thermotogaceae > Thermotoga > Thermotoga sp. KOL6. Next base: position 325,394 of record NZ_LNDE01000001.1, on the reverse strand, counting down.
GGAAAGATTGGGTGACATTTTTGAGCGCTCTGGGAGGAGTGTTTGTATATTACTACCTCTTGCGTTTCAGGAGCAAATCCAAGAAATCCCCAAAGATAGTGAGCAAAATAACTTAGGAGGTGTTCTTGTGACGATAGAGGAGATAGCTTCAGTGGTGAATGGAGAAATTCTCACAGGAGATAGGAACATGAACGTAGAGAGAGTTGTAGCAACTGATCTCATGAGTGACGTACTTGCCTTCGCCGAGCCAGGTGTGCTTTTGATAACAGGTCTTCATTCACCTCAAGTGGTGAGAACGGCTATAGTAGTAGGCATCCCAGCTGTTCTCTTTGTTCGTAAAAAGGATATCCCCGAGAACATCGTTGAAATCGCAAAAGATAACAACATTACTCTCTTGTCAACCGATCTTTCCATGTTCGAAACCTGTGGGAGACTTTTTATGAGAGGTTTAAAACCTGTCAGGAGAGGATAAGATGAGCGTTTCCATCATAGATAAGCTTCAAACGATTTTTCAGGATGTCAAAGTTTCGGAATTTATGAATCCCGACGTGATATATGTGAATCCAGATAAAACGCTACTCCATGTAAAGGAAATAATGCGTATTAAAAGAATATCGGGAGTTCCAGTTGTAGACGATGAGAAGAGGGTTATAGGAATTGTCAGTTTAGAAGACATAATAAAAGCTTTGGAGGGAAGTTATATAAAGGATAAAGTAGGGAACCGTATGACGAAAAGCGTGGTGTGTTTGAAAGAGGAAGACACGCTTCAGAACGCTGTGAAAACTTTCGAGCGGTATGGATACGGCAGGTTTCCGGTGGTGAACGAAGAAGGAAAGTTGGTGGGAATCGTCACCAAGCACGATATAATTTACTTTTTGCTTGCAAAGCTTGGCATCATGTATCTTCACGACAAGAGGATGGAAGAGGTTCTCGAAAAAGGAACTTCTCTTGTAACTGGTGAAGTTTTGGAGAAGGGAAAGGCGGATTTTGTTTTTCATATAGACTATTTCGATGTGAACATGGTGGGAGTGGGAGCTTCGAAGTTGAAAAAATTCCTGTTGAGCCAGGGGGTAGAAGAAGAGCTAGCAAGAAAAGTAGCCATTGCCACCTATGAAGCGGAGGCAAACGTGGTTATTCACAGTGAATCGGATGGGTATATATACTGTTTCATAGATGATGAAAAGATAACGGTGAGAGTCGAAGATAGAGGAAAGGGTATAGAAAACCTCGAGCTTGCCATGAAAGAAGGGTATTCGACGGCACCAGATCACATAAGGGAGCTTGGTTTTGGGGCGGGAATGGGGCTTCCAAATATGAGGAGATACTCTGACAAGATGGTCATCATTTCCGAAGTAGGGAAGGGTGTAATAGTTGAGATGGTTTTTTTCAGGAGGGATAGATGTGAAAATAGGGGAGATAGTGGAGAAATTGAACCTTGAACACGTGTGTGGAGACCTGAGCACCGAAGTGGAACACGGTTTCACCTGCGATCTTTTGAGCGAAGTTCTGGGTAAAGCGCAACCTTCCACTTTGTGGATCACAGTCCAATCTCATGTTAACATCGTTGCCGTTGCAACAGTTGTGGGAATAAAAGGGATCGTTCTTTGTGATGGACACGAGTATGAAAAAGAGACGGTGGAAAAGGCCAAAGAAAATGGGATTGTTCTTTTGAGGACTGAAGAGAACTCTTTTGTGGTATCTGGAAGGGTGTACGAGTTGGGGTTGAGATGAGGGCAGATTTGCATATTCACACATGTTTGTCACCATGTGCTGACCTTTTAATGATACCTCCGGTGGTGGAGAAAGCTTCGTCTAAGGTTGAGATATTGGGTGTGGTTGATCACAACAGTGCAAGAAACTCACCATCTTTCATGAAGATGAAAAAGATCGTGGTTCCTGGCATCGAGATTCAAACCGTTGAGGATGTACATTTGTTAGCGCTTTTTTCAAGAGTAGAGGATGCCCTCATGGTTACAGAGATAGTTTATGAGCATCTTCCCCGAATTAAACATGATCATGAAAAATTGGGATACCAACTTCTTGTTGATGAAAAGGGCAATTACATAGGTTATGAGGATGTTCCTTTAGGATTTCCAACAGATTTCACAATTTCCCGAGCTGTAGATCTAATTCTGTCTTTTAAAGGACTTCCGGTTTACGCACATGTTGAGAAGAGGTTCGGTGTTTTGTACCAACTCGGGTTCTTTCCAGACCTTGAGGTTACGGTGGCAGAGGTCGTGAGCAAGGAGGGGAAAAAGAAAGCTGAGGAGAAAAGGTATAGAGTGATCGTCACATCGGATGCACACTTTCCGTCGGATATAGGAAAAAGATACATAGATCTCTATGATCATCCTAATTCCCCGGAAGATGTTATAAAAGGAATTCTTTTGGGCGATTACACGTTAGGAGGTGGCTTGGATTGGTAAGAGTTAGATTTGCACCGAGTCCCACAGGATTTCTTCACGTTGGAGGGGCAAGAACTGCTTTGTTCAACTTTCTTCTTGCGAGAAAAGAGAAGGGAAAGTTCATTTTGAGAATAGAAGATACCGATGTTGAAAGATCGGAAAGAGAATACGAAGAAAATCTTATGGATTCCCTCAGATGGCTCGGACTGAATTGGGACGAGGGGCCCGATGTGGGAGGTGATTACGGCCCTTATCGTCAGAGTGAAAGAGCCGAAATTTATAGGAAGTACGCAAATAAATTGGTTGACGAGGGAAAGGCATATTTCGTTTACGCCTATCCTGAGGAAATAGAGAAAATTAGGGAAAAGCTTCTTTCAGAGGGAAAGCCACCTCACTACTCCCAAGACATGTTTGGAGAGTACAACACTCCCGACAGAAGAAGGGAATACAGTGAAAAAGGGTTATCACCCGCAATCTTTTTCAAGATGCCTCAGAAAGATTACAAATTAAACGATGTCGTAAAAGGAGAGATCATCTTTAAAAGGGGATCTATTGGAGATTTTGTGATAATGAGAAGTAACGGGCTTCCCACCTATAATTTCGCGTGTGTGGTGGATGATATGCTTATGGAAATCACACACGTTATCAGAGGAGACGACCACCTTTCCAATACGTTGCGACAACTGGCGATTTATGAGGCTTTCGGTGTACAACCTCCTATTTTTGCTCACGTTTCCACCATACTCGGACCCGACGGGAAAAAATTGAGTAAAAGACACGGCGCCACCTCGGTAGAAGCTTTCAGAGAGATGGGGTACCTCTCTGAGGCGATGGTGAACTATCTTGCACTCTTAGGATGGTCACATCCAGAAGGAAAGGAAATTCTGAGCTTGGAAGATCTGATTTCCGCCTTTTCTCTTGATAGGCTCAGCCCCAATCCGGCTATTTTCGATCCACAGAAATTGAAGTGGATGAACGGATATTATTTGAGAAATCTGCCGATAGAAAAGGTGGTGTCACTCGCAAAACCCTTTTTCGAGAGGAAAGGGATAATTGTAGAAGATGAAGAGTTTTTAAAAAGAGTGATCGAGATCACAAGGGAAAGGGCCGAAACACTAGCGGATTTACCTGAAGAAGCGATCTTTTTCTTCAGAGATCCTGAAGTCATGTCCGTTCCTGAAAGGCTCAAACCCGTCTTCGCTTCTCTCAAAGAAGAAATTAAAAACGTTGAATGGAACATGAACGAGATCGTAAAAGTTTTTAAAAAAGTTATGAAGCAAAGTGATGTGAAACCCAAAGAGTTTTATATGACATTGAGGAGGATCCTAACAGGAAAGGACGAGGGACCCGAACTCGTTAATGTGATTCCGTTGCTCGGCAAAAATGTTTTTATGAGAAGGCTAGAAAAGGCGTTGGGGGGATGAAAATGAACGTGCAAAAGCACGGTGAAAATTGGAAAGGAACCGTTGTGATAGTTCACGGTCTCGGGGAACACTCAGGGAGATATAAAAGACTTGTAAGGGAGTTCGTATCAGAGGGAGTTCAGGTGATAACGTTCGATCTTCCGGGGCATGGAAAAGCACCTGGAAAACGAGGTCATACTCCTTTCGAAGAGGTTTTCAAGGTGCTCCAAGATATAACCCGCAATCTCGAAAAGTACGTTCTTTTTGGGCACAGTCTTGGGGGGTTATTGAGTGCGAGGTATGTTCAGACTTTTCAGCCTGGTAATTTGAAGGGGTTAATCCTGTCTGCCCCCGCACTCTCTCTTCCAGACCACCCCTCACCTTTTCTTGTGATGTTTGTCAGGTTTTTCTCTCTTTTTGTCCCATTTCTCACGATGAGCAACAACATAGATCCGAACGATCTTTCTCGGAACAAAGAAGCAGTGGAGGCTTACATAAAGGATCCTCTTGTACACGATAGAATTTCTTTCAAGCTGGCGTCGGATATGTTAACCCATATGAAGAAGGTGTACCGCGATGCAGAAAAGATAAAAGTTCCTGTGCTTATACTTCACGGAACGGACGACAGAGTGGTATCTTTCGAAGGGAGTAAAAGGTTTTACGAAGCTTTAAAGACTGAAAAAGATCTAGTGGCATTTCCAGGAGGTTATCACGAATTGTTTGAAGATCCAGAGCATCACAAAGAGTTCTATCGAAAGATCGTAGAATGGAGTCTTGAAAAACTCGGGAGGGAATAATTTGATAGCTTTCAAAAAGATACTCGAAGATAAAGCATTTTTCTTCACCACGCTTTATATTTTGATAGCTTTCGTAATATTCAAGTTGTTTCCAGACGTGTTCATGGTCACTACCATGATGATGTTCTTTACTCTATTGTTAGATCCAGTGGTTCGTTTCCTAGAGAGAATAAAGTTTGGGAGGCATTTCTCTCGAGTAATAGCTCTTCTTCTGTTCTTTTTCGTCATGATCTACTCTTTGTACGTTATAATTCCGCCTGTTTTCAACGAATTCGGGAACTTCATTGAATTCATAACGGGAGTCTTCGAAAATAAAGTTTGGAAGGATTACATAAAATCCCCTGCGTTGATACCTGTTTTCGACAAAATAATGTCATTTTTAGAACCAAAACTCAACGATCTTTTAAACTACGTCTTCTCACTTGCGACCACTAATTTTCTTTCCGTTACCACCGTGATCGTTTTCACACTTTTTGGATTGGGGTACGCTCTGTTTTACACGCGAGAAATCGCGGATTTTTTCATTATGATTTACCCAAAAAGCGCCAGGACGGAAGCGAAAAATTTCTTGTTAAGTGTCTACAGTAGCATGGGAAGATACATAAGAGTTATATTTATAAACGCCCTCATCATCGGAGTTTCCTATTGGATAGTGTTTGAGATTTTTGATTTGAAATACAGTGCCATTATCAGTCTTTGGGCGTTTGTGACGAATTTCATACCAATTGTTGGAGTAGTTCTCGAATACGTTCCCGTTCTGCTTTTTTCACTCACACTTGGTTTGAAAGGTTTCCTTTTGATAGTGCTTTTTGCCATCATCATTCATGCAGTCGCGTTTGTCGTTTTCATTCAAATGATGAAAGGACTGGAGAAATTGAATCCTGTTTACATAATCCTTTCTATCTTGTTCTTTGGGAAACTTTTTGGTATGTTTGGATCCTTTGTAGGAGTTCCTTTGGCACTATTTTTCAAAGTTTTTTGGAGGAAATTTCTTGAACCCCTTTTGGAGACGGGGTGATTTTTTTGAGAAAAGTGGTTTTTCTCTTTTTTCTTGCTTTTTCTCTTCTTTTTGCCACTTCTCTTGATAAAATAAAGAACATCTCGAGAGAAAATCTTGATAAAGCTATCGATATGTTTCTTGATTATGTGAAGGGACATCCAAAAGATCCGGATATCGAAAAGGTGGGGGAGTTTCTGTTTGCTAAGAAACACTTGGTGGAGAAGTATCCTTTTCTAGCCAAAGAGATCGTTTCGGAGGATCTAAAAGGTTTCCTGAAAAAGTTAAAAACTTTTCCCAAAACATTTTCATCGAAAGAAACGAAGTTGCTAGAAAAGATTTTCCCGGATCTCAAATCGTTCATAGAAGATCTTCAAAGTGTAGAAGATATCTTGATTTATCCTTCTTTTTGGAAATTGGGGATTCCTCTCAGAATAAAAGATCCTGAATCGTTCGTTTCAAAACTCATCGAGAGGTTTTTTGAGGATCCTTTTTTGCTTTCCTATGAATTCATAACAGCACTTTCTAAGATTGAAAATTCGAAAGAATTGGGAGAGAAAATTGTTTCTAACGTTGAGAAAATGCCCTTGCAAGAGAAAAACTATCCTTATATGTTAAGACTTTTTGAAATAGCCAGGATGCTAGGTTACAATCGACCAAGTGATTTGGAAGAAGAACTCAGGAATTATTTTCTTCTCTCCGCGAAATTATCAGCTTCGTCATCTCCTAAAGAGTTGGAAGAACTCGTCACTGAATATGAAAAGTTAACTATTCCCAAAGAGGAACTCAGAAAAAAACTGCTTGTCTTCTCCTCAAAAGTTAAAAGGGAAAATAGTGAAGATCATCGTTATTATTATCTTTTGATACTTTTTCTGCCTTTCTTGTTCTTTTTTTCCTCTCGTTTCAGAGCACAGATATATAGAATTTTCGGTGCAAAAAAAAGAGCAGCTTCTCTTTATCTGAAGCTGCTCCAAAAGTATCCTGAAAACGTAAAACTCAGACTCAAACTTGCTCATCTTTATGAAGAGCTCGGTATGCACGAGGAAGCGATGAAAGAATACGAAATCATAAAAAAGCTTTCTCAAGTTTGAATCCAATAGTTCGGAGCCTCTTTGGTGATGATTATATCGTGTGGATGGCTCTCTTTCACACCTGCTGGTGTTATCTTAACGAAAACAGCTTTTTCCTGAAGTTCTTTTATGTTTTTTGCGCCTACATAACCCATACCAGCTTTTAGACCTCCTACGAGTTGGTGGACCACATCTTTTACGGTGCCTTTGTAAGGAACCATCCCCTCTATTCCCTCGGGAACAAATTTATTCTCTCCTTCCTGTCCGTATCTGTCGGCACTTCCAGATTTCATTGCTCCGAGACTTCCCATTCCCCTGTACGCTTTGTACTTCCTTCCCTGATACAAGATAGTCTCACCGGGAGCTTCTTCCGTTCCAGCGAATATGCTCCCTACCATAACACTCTCGGCACCAGCAGCCAAAGCTTTGACTATGTCACCAGAGTATCGAATGCCACCATCTGCTATTATTGGAATATTATACTTCTTTGCTACTTCGGAGCATTCCATGATAGCTGTGAGCTGTGGAACACCAACTCCCGCCACTACTCTTGTAGTACAAATGGAACCTGGACCGACACCAACTTTCACAGCATCTGCTCCTGCTTCTATCAACGCTTCCGTTCCTTCCGCAGTGGCAACGTTTCCTGCGATCACAGGAAGATCCGGGTAATTTGCTTTTATCATTTCGAGTGTTTCTATGACTCTCTTGGAATGACCGTGTGCGGTATCAATGACTATCACGTCTACATCCGCTTTAACAAGCTTCTCAATTCTTTCCATAGTATCTGGACCCGTTCCTACGGCCGCACCGACGAGAAGTCTCCCTTTGTTGTCCCGGGCAGCGTTGGGATGCTCAATAACACTGAGAATGTCTTTTATTGTGATCAATCCAACAAGCTTCTCTTCTTTCGAAACCAGAGGAAGTTTCTCAATTCTGTGTTCATGTAAAATGTCCTTCGCTTTTTCAAGAGAAATATCTGGAGAAGCCACGATAAGTTTTTCGCGGGGGGTCATCAAGTCTTTGATCTTTTTCGAAAGATTTCTCTCGAACCTTATATCCCTGTTCGTAAGCAGTCCGACAAGCTTTCCACTCTCATCGACGACAGGTAACCCCCCTATTTTATATTCGGCCATCAACTCAACCGCTTCTTTCACTGTCATATCAGGTGTTACCGTTATGGGATCGTAAATGATCCCGTTTTCTGTCTTTTTTACTATAGAAACCTGATGAGCCTGCTCATCGGGTGTGAGATTTTTGTGAATGATACCTATTCCTCCTTCTCTCGCCAAAGCCTTCGCGAGAGAGGCTTCAGTAACAGTATCCATCGCGGCACTCACAAGTGGAATGTTTATTCGAAGTTGTCTGGTGAGTCTAGTATCTATCTTCACCTCTTTTGGGAGCACTTCGCTGTACTGAGGAACTAAAAGAACGTCATCAAAAGTTAGTGCCTCTTTCATCACATCCCTCCTTAAACTATCAAATTGTATCTTTCCAGGATTTTTCCGGAATCGGGCCCTATTCCAAATACACTCCACTTTCCCGTGATGAACCGTTCGAAAGCCTTCCTGTAATCTCCTAGTGAAACGGATTTTATTTTCTCTACTCTTTCTTCGAGAGTTTCGGTGGAATCGTGTGTTACATTGTCGATCACAAAACTCATCACTCCTGATGGATTATCTGTTATCATTTCGAGCTTTCCAAGGTATCTCATTTTTCCATAATCGAAGTTTCTCATGAAAAGCTCCTCTTTAGATAAAATCTCCCTCAACTTCTGCATAAATTCGTCGATCTTCTCCGGAGAAAGGGCAGCATAAATGAGAAGAACTCCTGTTTCCTTCAAGGTGTAAAATTGAGAAAATATTTCATAAACGAAACCTTCTTTTTCTCTTATTTCGTGGAAAAGAATGGAACTCATCCCACTTCCCAAAGCGGTATTCAAAACCAAGAGAGAATAAAAATCTCTTTCGTTCCTGCCACAGACAGGCTTCGCGACGGCAATGTGCACTTGTTCCAAATCGTTCCTCGGAATGTATTTAGGATCGGTGTAACGGAAAACAGGAGAAGATGGTTGTGCTTTTTCTTTCCTACCTTTTCTCACATTTTTCAATTCCCTTTCAAGGATTTTCAAGGAATCGTTATTAACTTTCCCGGCGAGGACAATCTTTGTATTCGAAAGATTGTAGTTTCTTCGATGATATTTCCTGAGATCTTCCGCAGAAATCCTCTTTATTGTCTCCTCACGCCCTATAACCGGCCTGCCGTACGCTCCTGGCCAAACAGTCTCTATTAGAGTATCAAACAACTTACTGGTAGGATCGTCTTGAGACATTTTGTATTCTTCGAGTATGATTTTTCTTTCTATCTCCGTGTCCTCCGGAGAAAAGATGGGATGAAACGTGATCTCTTTCAAAACATTTGCGGTCTTTTCGAGATGAAACTCTGGAACTTTGGCGTAGTAAGCGGTCACGAGTTTATCTGTAAATGCGTTCAGATTACCTCCCACCACTTCCACTGTATATTTCAAAGAAAAATGGTCATAATTTTTTGTTCCCCTAAATGCCATGTGCTCTATGAAGTGAGATATTCCTGCGAGTTCGTCAGGTTCATGAACTGACCCTTTTTTAATTAAAAAGGCGCAGGAAACAGTCCGCGCCTTGTCGAATGGAATGATAAAAACTTCAACGCCGTTTATTGTGTGACTCTCCATGGAGTGTTTTTTCCTCCTCTCTAACGCGTTTGAACTGCAATCTACCGAGATCGTCTATATTGATAACTTGTACTTTTATCGTATCACCCACTTTGACTTTTTTCAAGAATTGCTTCATATCTTCTCCAACTTTACTTTGATGAAGCAGTCCAATTTTACCAGGTCGTACCTCTATAAACAACCCATAAGGTTCTATTCTCGTGATCTTCCCTTCTAAAATCTCACCTACTTCGATTTCTTTCGCTATTTCCCTTATGAGGGATATGGCTTTATCAACGTTTTCTTCTGAACTTCCAACAACTTTTACCAAACCGGTCTCATCGTCGATTTCCACTTTCACATCGTAATCTTTTATGATCTTCTTTATAACTCGGCCGCCAGGTCCTATGACGTCTGCCACTTTTTCTGGATCTATCTTAGTAACTTTTATTATCGGTGCGTACTTAGAAAGGTGAGGCCTTGGAGAAGATATCGTTTCGTACATCTTATCGAGTATGTACATTCTTGCTTCACGAGCTTGCATGAGTGCTTTCATCAAAAGTTCATCGGAAACACCTGAGACTTTGCAATCCATCTGGAAAGCGGTGATTCCGTCTCTTGTTCCTGCCACTTTGAAATCCATGTCACCGTAATGATCTTCCATACCAATGATATCTGTGAGGATGACTTCTGCATCTTCTTCGAGAATGAGTCCCATTGCTATTCCTGCTACATGTTTTTTAATCGGAACCCCCGCGTCCATGAGTGCAAGGGAACCGGAGCATACCGTTGCCATCGAGGAGGATCCGTTTGATTCGAGAATTTCGGACACAACTCTTATGGTGTAGGGAAACTCTTCCTCTGGGGGAAGCACGTTTTTCAGTGCTCTTTCCGCCAAATGACCGTGGCCGATTTCCCTTCTACTCGGTCCCCTCAATGGTTTGACTTCACCTGTACAAAATGGTGGAAAGTTGTAGTGGAGCATAAACCTTTTCACACCCTCTTCGAGGAGTGTATCGATTATCTGTACATCCATTGGAGCGCCAAGGGTTACAATTCCCAGACTCTGCGTTTCTCCCCTTGTGAACAAAGCTGAACCATGAGTCCTCGGGAAGAGACCCACCTCACAAGTTATCGGTCTGATTTCCGTTGGCTTTCTTCCGTCAGCTCTAATTCCTTTTTCCACAATCATCCTTCTCATTGTCTTCTTAACCGCTTCCTCATAGAGATCCGAGACGAATGGTTTTATTTCCTCTGGATCTGTTACTGACAATGTCTCCGCAATTTGATTTAGGAGAGTCTCTTCGTACTCTTTCAATGCTTTTTCCCTTTCTTTTTTTGCTTTCACAAGAATCCTTTTTTCGATCTCTTCTTTACTCAGAAGACTGTTGAACACTTCAACAAGCCCTTCCGGAGGTTCAGGTTCTTCAACAACTAGTTTTTCGACGTTGAACCCTGCGAGTATCTCTTCTTGAAAGGCGACAAGTTCTTTTATGACTGAATGTGCAAATCGCAATGCTTTGACCATATCTTCTTCAGAAATTTCTTTGGTTTCTCCTTCAACCATAGTAACTGCATCTTTTGTGCCGGCAACCGTGATATCCATTGATCCCTGTTCGACTTCTTCCTCACTTGGCAATGCTATGAATTGACCATCTTTGTATCCTATTCTTATTCCGGCGACGATTCCTTCGAAAGGAACTTTGGAAAAATTCAAAGCGAGCGAAGCAGCAAATATCCCAACCACATCGGGCGGAACGTTTGGATCTGCTGACAGGACGGTTACAACCACTTGCACTTCATTTCTGAGTTTCTTGGGAAACAAAGGTCGGATCGGCCTGTCGATCAATCGGGCAGAAAGTATTGCAGATTCGCTAGGTTTCCCTTCTCTTTTTATAAAACCTCCGGGGATCTTTCCAGCTGCATAAAATCTTTCTTGAAATTCAACGGTCAGTGGGACGAAATCTATACCTTCGATCACTTTGTCAGAAATATTGGCAGTTGCTAAAACAACCGTGTCTCCGAATCTGACAAGAGCAGAACCACTGGATTGTTTTGCTACTTTCCCATATTGCACCACGAGTTCTTTTCCCAAAATCTCTCTTCGCCATTCTTTCATGCTTTCATCACCTCGTTCTACGAATAATTCAAATCAGAAAGCGGGCATGGTGCCCGCTTCCCCCTTCTCAGAATTTTATTTTCTAATTCCTAGCTTAGCGATCAGTTCCCGATAAACTTCTGGTTTAGTCCGTCGGAGATATTTCAAAAGTTTTCTTCTTCTTCCAATCATCTTCATGAGCCCTCTTCTGGAATGAAAATCCTTGGGATGAACTTTCAAATGTTCTGTTAGATGTTTAATTCTTGCTGTGAGAAGTGCGATTTGAACCTCAACAGATCCAGTGTCGTTTTCATGAATCTGAAATTCTTTGATGATCTCGCTCTTTCTTTCAGGATCAAGAGCCACCGTAAAACACCTCCACCCTTTAGTCTCCTCCAACCCAGGCTTATCCCAGGTTGGGGTCGAAGTTGATTATACCACAAAAATATACCCCGGCGCATGCCGGGAAAGTGGAGCGGGCGACGGGATTCGAACCCGCGACCCCCAGCTTGGGAAGCTGGTGCTCTACCAACTGAGCTACACCCGCTTGTTCAATTTGTATTTTATCATATGTTGAACCGTTGATTCAAGGGATTCATCACACAGTTGAGCTGTTAAGATTAGATTATAAGGAGGGGATATCATGGTGGATCTTCGTTCGGATACCGTCACAAAGCCTACACTGGAAATGAGAAAAGCGATGATGGAGGCGAAGGTTGGTGACGATGGGTACGGTGAGGATCCAACCGTGAACGAACTCGAAACTTTGGCTGCTGAAATTTTCGGCAAAGAGGCGGCTCTTTTCGTTCCAAGTGGCACCATGGGTAATTTGGTGAGTATCATGGCTCTTACTCAAAGAGGAGAGTCAGCGATTGTTGAAGCCAAAAGTCACATTTTCTTGTATGAAGTGGGATCTATCTCTGCTCTCTGCGGTGTGATGCCCTATCCTCTTTCAGGGATAAACGGTGTGCTGGATCCTGATATGGTGAAGAAGTCTATTGTGTTTTACGATATTCATCGTCCGCGAACTTCTTTGATAGCGATAGAGAATACACACAATTTCGCTGGGGGAAGGGTCATTCCTTTAGAAAATATGAAAGAGATCTACGAAATAGCAAAAGAACGTGTCCTCAATGTTCATTTGGACGGCGCGAGGATCTTTAATGCTTCTGTGGCTTCTGGGATATCAGTTAAGGAGTACGCCAAATATGCTGATTCTGTTATGTTCTGCTTGTCAAAAGGACTCTGTGCCCCAGTGGGCTCTGTGGTGGTAGGGAGTAAAGACTTCATTGAAAAAGCTAGAAAAATGAGGCAGATGGTTGGAGGTGGCATGAGACAAGCGGGAGTTCTAGCAGCAGCTGGTATAGTTGCCTTAACAAAGATGGTTGACAGGCTCAAGGAGGATCACGAGAACGCAAAATTTTTAGCGGGAAAACTAAGAAAGATTGGGTACATTGTTGATCCAGATCAAGTGGAAACAAACATAGTTCTTCTGAGAACTGATAACATAAGGGTCACGGCTCGAGAATTTCAGAGAATTATGAAGGATTTCGAAATTCTTGTGAGTGTGATCTCTGACACAACAGTGAGATTGGTTACACACAAAGATGTAACACGAAGGGACATCGAAGAATCCTTGAACGCGTTTGAAGAGGTGTTTAGAATGTACGGTTCTTGACAATTCCCAGAGGGGATGCTATATTATAAAAACGGAATTAGACGGTGCGGGGTGGAGCAGTCTGGTAGCTCGTTGGGCTCATAACCCAAAGGTCGTGGGTTCAAATCCCACCCCCGCTACCAGCTTGAAAGCCTTCGGGGTACCCCGAAGGCTTTTTTGTTTTAAGTATCACACGCTAATATCAAATCCATCACCTTCTCTCAAATTCGGGAGGTTGCTACAATTCACGCCAAAGCTGATCACGCTTATTCTCGATATCTCCTCTGAAGAAGTTTTGGTAAAACCACTAGACTCGTAAAGGAGCTTATAGTCATCGTTATCCACATGATCGCAACAAGATATGCATGAAAAGTGAAAGGAGACAGGAGAAGAGCGGAAAGACCAACAGCCAGACCATAAGCGTTTGTGAGCACAGGAATGGAGGCCATTCTCACCGTTTTCTCTATATTTTTGTAATACCTGTATAGTTCAACAACATGGATTGCGTAATCTATTCCCACTCCTATTACGATTCCCCCCATATTGGCTGTGATGAGATTGAGAGGGATTCCAGTGAGTCCCATGAAACCGAATAAAGAAACTAGAGAAATGCTTACAGGAACTATTGCTTTTGCAGATTGGATTAAGCTTTTCTGGAACAAAACGAGTAAGAGAAAGACCATACCGATTGCCAAAATTAGTGATTCAACCTGTTGTGGAACTATTGTGTCGTTCATTTCTTTTACTATAAACGGTATGCCGGTTACTTCAAGACCGTGTTTTTTTACGATATTTGAAACTTCTTCAAGGGTGTCTTTATCCAAATCGTTCAAAAAGATAAGTGCTCTTCCTTTGTTATCTGAGATGAAATTTTCGAGGTATTCTTCTGGAAGAAATCTCTTTATGATCAAAGCTCTTGCAAGTAATCTCGGATATCCTTTCTCCTTGAAAAGACGTTCGTTCAGTTTTTCTATAATGTCGTAAACAGAGAACATAGCGTAACCATGATCTCGAAGCTCTTCTCTGAGTGTTAACACCCTTTGCGCGAAGGATGGTTCGAAGATGTTTTGCGATTCGAATATTACGTAAACAGGTAACGCTCTTCCAAAGACTTCTTCTATCTTTTCGACATTTCTCCTGACTTCCGTGTAACTCTTGTAGAGTTTCAGGATGTTCAAATCAGCTCTCAGTAAAAACAGCCCGGGGATGAAGAGTAAGAGCACACCAATCGTCACAAGCCAAGCATGTTTTGATAATTTTTGAAAAATTGAAAAAACGAAATTTTGCTTCTCAGAAATTTTCACTTCTTCTATTCCCATTAGAATCAAAGGGAGCACGATCCAAGTAGAAATTCCGGCAAGTCCCACACCTGTTGCGGCTAGAACTCCCATCTGTTTCATCGATTGAGAGTTCAGTGTGAGGAAGGATAAGAAACCTGCCATCGTGGTTAAGGTGGTCAGAATCATAGCACGTCCCACACTTTCAAGTGTTTTTTCCAACGCATCGAGTGTTGTTTCTCCCTCTCTCTTCTTCTCTAGAAAGTGGGAAACAAAATGCAAACCATCGGCACTTCCCATTACAATAGTAAAGATGGGAACCAAAACGGTAATCACAGAAAGATCCTGCCCAAGCCATCCCATGATAGTTCCTAAGGTCCATAAAGCAGCGAGTCCTGCTGGTATCAAAGCGAATAAAGCGAATTTAAAACTCCCCATTTGAAGTCTGAAAACGCCTAAAAGTAAGAGAACTGCAAAGGGAGGGATAGAAAAAATCATGAAGAGGAGGTATCGAAAGATTCTTTCTTCCAAGTACTGGGTACCCGAAAGATAAAAAACGTATCCTCCCAACACTTTTTCGATCTTCTCCGTTGAAACGGTTTCTTTTGGTAAAACCACAAAAAGAGCATAAAAACCTTCCTTTGTTTTCTTAATATTCGAAAGATCCCCCATATTTTGAACATAATCTAGGAATTCTCGATACTGATCATCACTCAAATTCTTGGTCTCAACCAACTTGAAGCCCACTGGAAATTTCTCTGGAAGGGGCGGGATAACCACCTTTACTTCTTCGACGGAAGAGAGCAACTCTTTTATTTTGAAGATCTCTGAAATGCCGTTTTTGCTGAGGGGATCTATATCCATTTTCACCATAACTACTATTTGTTCACCGCTTCCGAAAGTTTTCATCATCTTTTCGTATAACATCTTCTGATGTGAGTTTTGAGGCATGAATATTGAAAAGTCTACCGAAAAATTGAGTCTGAAGAGTCCAATGAGTGATATTATATTGAGAAACAAAACCAAAATCAAAAGCTTTTTCCTATTCTTGGAAACAAAGATCACGTATTTTTTGAACACATCATCACCTCCTCGAACAGTCAATATTCTACTAGAAAGCGGGTGAGAGTGTGTGGAGCATGTTTGATCAATTTGTTAAGAAGTACGATGAATGGTTCTTAAAAAATAGATTAGTTTATCTCTCCGAACTCAGAGCAGTAAAGTCGATTTTACCGAAAGGAAGAGGTATCGAGATAGGTGTTGGAACGGGGAGATTTGCTGTGCCTCTTGGGATAAAGATCGGAGTGGAACCTTCCAAAAAAATGGCCGAGGTTGCGAGGAAAAGAGGCATATTTGTCTTGAAGGGTACAGCAGAGAAATTGCCGCTGAAAGATGAAAGTTTCGATTTTGCAATAATGGTGACAACTATTTGTTTTGTTGACAACCCAAGAAAGGCATTAGAAGAAGTGCACAGGGTTGTCAAAAGAGAAGGATATGTGATCGTTGGGATCGTGGACAGGGAAAGTTTTCTTGGAAAAGAGTACGAAGCAAACAAAGAAAAAAGTGTTTTCTACAGAAACGCTCGTTTTTTCTCCACTGAAAACCTCTTGGATCTATTGAGAACAACCGGCTTTGGAAATTTCAAAATAGTCCAAACTCTTTTCAAACACCCAACCGAAGTTCTTGTTGTTGAACCTGTCAAAGATGGATATGGCAAGGGAGCCTTTGTTGTGATCAGAGCAGAGAAAATTTAAAGTAACACGATCATAGCCAGAAACTCCAAATTTTTGTCTCCCGTGTTTTCTATAGAATGAGACTCTCCTGAATCTGTGAAGCACACATCTCCTGCCTTCACAGGTACATCTTTCCCGTTGTCATGAAAGACTCCCTCTCCAGAGAGGATGTAATATATTTCGAATTCTCCTTCGTGCTTGTGAAGTCCAACGGAAGAGTTGGGTGGGAGTTTCATAAGTGCAAAAAGACGCAATTTGTTTCTCATAGTTTCTTGCGAAAGAAGATGGGCCATTTCGACTTCACCTTTTCCTCCTCTCATGTTCAAAACCTTTTCGAAAGTGATCTTGGAAGATTTTACTACCATAGTAAGACACCTCCCTTGTTTTTCTTATATTACACATCAACTTGCAAACAGGATATAATAAAAGTATAATGTATAATTAAGAAATAGTTAACAAGATTCCGAATCTGTTCTAAAAAGGCAAGAAAAACCTGTCAAAGAAAGGACAAATCGGAGAATAACCAGATTATCTTTGGTTTTCGCAACCACACTATTTTATCAGCGACGTGGGATATATTTTCAACACCTGGAAAATTTTAAGATTTGAAAGGGGTGTGAAGTATGTGGGTAAGGTTTCTCATCTTTTCACTACTTCTAACTCTATCAACAGTTTTGTCGAGCCCACAACCTGTATTCATCGATTCTTTTGAAGGAGAAACCTATGGTAATGACAATGGAAACATCACCTTTGTTGAGGGGTACGAAGGTTTGGGTGTCTACTTTGAATCCGATGACAGTTTTGTAAGATACCCTGAGCGTGTTCTACCTGCTTCTGAGGGATCCATTGAGTTTTATTGGAAACCTCCCAACAATATATACGAGATATACTCCTACAGACACGAGAGTTGGAAAAATTATCGAAATTACACTCCTCCAAGCGGTTTATTCTTACTCGACAACATAGGTTGGAGAGCTGCACCTAGAGGTTCTTTCAACTTTTATTTGGTCCCTCTGGATTGGAAGAAACCAGATTCTCCTAATTCCAGTATAGTTTGGGAGATGTGGGATGGCAAAAAATGGCATAGCGCTTCCAAGGGCCTTTCAAACAGGCCAACTCTCTCTGCAAAAGTTGTTGGAAATAAGGTTCATTTAAGTTGGTCAGCGAAACACAGGTTATGGTTATGGGATCCGAACAAGTGGTACAAGTTCACTGTCACATGGGGACCAAAAGGTAACATTCTTTACGTTAACGGAGAAGAATGGGCAAGAGGTGAGTACAAAGGAGACATATGCACATCGAAGAGTTTCTCATTAGGGCAAGATCCAGGGTATTGGCCATACGGTCCACACAGCATGCTTGGAACTTACGATGAATTTAAAATTTACAACGTGCAAATTGTTCCGACGAAATTTGGAGAAAGCTCGGAACCTGCTGGATACGTGGTGTTCTACGGGACAGGTTCTAAAAGTTACACCGAATCGATTGAGGTTGGGGATGTCAATGAGTTCGATATCTCACTTCAACCGGGAACTTATTATTTTGCAGTGGCTGCTAAAACAGATAGTGGATTCGTGGGGCCTCTCTCTAATGAAGTTGTAGTTACGATTCCAAGTGAGGAAGCTGAAAGAAAGGTCATGGAATCTAAAGAAAGTGTCAAGATGTTTTTCGATGATTTTAGAGTGGATACGGGAATGTGGAGATATGTGGGAAGTGCTTACAGAGATACTACAGAAGATTACGTTGTTCTGGTTTCTGGTATAGGAGAAGTAGGAATCATTTGGTTCAAAAATCCTGTGAGATCTCCATTCACTGTCGAGTTCAAATGTAAAACAGCTGGAGGCTTTGCGGATGGCATGGTCTTTATGTTTTACAAAAAGACAGATTATGAACCTTATGAAGGTGGATACCTTGGATTCGAAAGAAAAGAGCGTGGATCTGTTCCAGGATACGGTATCGAGTTTGATGATTGGCAGAACATATGGGACAGCTCAATAGGTCATGTGGCACTTATAAAAGATAGTGTTGACAAACATTTGATGGTAGCAGGAGGTTCGATAAACGACGGTAAATGGCACAGGGTGAAGATATCGGTCGACAAGGAAGGTGTTCTAGTCTTCGTCGACGGAAAGAAGATATTGGAGTGGCATGGCGAGCTTGACACTACGTATGGAGGGTTAGGCTTTTCGGGTGCAACGGGTGCTCTTGGAAACACTTACATCATCGATGATGTGAGAATCGTTTTGAAAGAAAAGGAAACCTAGAGTATTTTAAAAGCTTCTCTGCAATTGAAATGAGATGTGGTATACCACACGATGAATAAGAAAGGGGGGATGTCCCCCTTTTCTTACTTTTTCAATCCAATTTCACGTATTCTTTGTTTCTTTCAAGAATCTCCTCCAGAAGATCTTTTGCGTCTTCCACATCCGGACCCAGAGGATGAGAAAGCAAGGCTTTCAGTGCAAGTTTTTTCGATCGCTTCATGTACGCTTCTATTGTGAGTCGTTCATACATTTTTACCGTGTGGACAAATGAGAGTGCGAAGAGATCTCCTTCTCTTTGAGAAATAGGATACACTCGACCTCCTCTCACGTAACAAGGGATCTCTAAAACGTAATCATTTGGAAGGTTAGATACAGCCCCATTGTTCCTTGTGTTGATTATGTGTATCTTCCCTTCGTCTGCTTCGAGATCTCTTATAAGATGGGCAGCCGCGGTTGAATACATACTTCCACCACGTTTTGAGAGTTCCTCAGGTATCCTATCAGCAGTTTTGTATATTTCAAGGAGTTCTTGTTCTATTTTCATCACTTCTCGAGATCTCAGCTCGTGCGATGTGATTTTTTTGAACATCTTCTTTTTCATCAAATAGTATCTCAAATACGGGTTAACAAGAAGCCTTACCGAGTCGTAAAACCATGCTGGGAAATCTTCTTCTGGGATATTGGACAACTTGATTTTCAAACTCTCAAGCACTTCCTCAGTGACATCTTTTCCTTTCACATACACCCTTTCCACGAAACTGAGATGGTTGAGACCATAGTATTTGAGCAAGACATCCTCCAAATCTGCCGAAAACATTTCCGCTATCTCTCGAATGAAATTTATAGGGACATTGCAGAGGCCGATGAAATTTTCATATCCGAGATAATTTTTGACAAATTCTGTGATATGACCAGATGGATTGGTGAAATTTATTACCGTTGCTTTTGACGTTTTAATTATAGTATCAATGTATTCCTCGATTATCGGGAAAGCTCTCAAGGCAGCAGAAAATCCACCCACTCCAGTTGTCTCTTGTCCGATAAGACCATACTTGAGAGGAATGCTTTCATCGTTCTCTCTTCCTTTCAATCCACCTGGTCTAAATTGAAAAATCACATATTTTGCGTCCATCACGGCTTCTTCGAAGGTGTCACTGATCAAAACCTTGAATCTATCACCGACCAATTTTTTTACAAACTCAACTACGATTTTTTGCTTCTCTTCATTGACATCGTAGAATATAACCTCATCGATTTGAATCTCTTTCGAAACGTCCAGAAGACCTTTTATGAGTTCAGGAGTGTAACTACTTCCTCCTCCTATTACCGCAATCTTCATTTTTCCACCTCCATAAGATAGTTTTCAATCAGTCTGTTGTAAAGATCTTCCGTTATCTTCACACCAGATCGTTCCATTGCAAAAAGCAAAGCACCGATCACCGGATCGTGTTTTGGGACAATGATTTTAAAATCTTTCCCGACGCAACTCTCTATCATCTTTATAAGAAGAGAAGGAGCGTTTTTGAAGAAACTTCCCTCCAAAATCAGCATCACCGGTGGTGAGAAATTCAGAACCTTCATGTGCGCGTCGACGATCTTTTTAACCTCTGTCACTATCTCGTTGAATATTCTGAGAGAGACCGTGTCCCCTTTTCCTGCACATTTGAAGAGGATTTGATTAACTTTTTTTACGATCTCTGTAGTATCACCACCTTCATAATCGTATCTCAAAAGATTCTCAACGAAACCAATTTCCTTTTCCACCTCTTCTACCAACATCGTCCAATCGTCTCTACCATCTTTTGCTCTCACAACTGCGGAAGTTACAAGTCCAGCTATGTAATGAGATCCAAGTCGTTCTCCTAGAGAAAATGAGAGTCCACCTATTCTGTTCACGTTCTTTCCATCGGAGGCATAAGATATACTTCCTGTTCCGCAGCTTACCATGATACCAACATCGTTGAAAGTGCCAGACCTCAAAGCGATCCTTCCATCGTTGTCAAAATCGAATTTTTTCAACCCCAGTTGTTCGAGAATATTCCTGACGATTTTCATTTCATGTTCGAAATCTGCCCCCGCATATCCAAAGAAAGCGAAGTCGATATCTTCAACACTTTTATTGGCTTTATTCAAGACTTCTTTCAAAGTCTCTCGGAGGTTCTTTAAAGCATTCTCCATACCAACAACTTGGTAATTTGCTCCTTTCCCTTTGTGAAGTGCGAGTATATTTCCATTTTCGTCACTGAGTACAGCAAGAGTCTTCGTTCCTCCCACATCACATCCGAGGAGTATCACTTTTTCACCCCCTGCAGAGGAAACACAGTTCTCCCGTTCATAGTCATTGAGGTACAATAGTTTCGGTAAGGCATTCTAGATCGATTGTATCATTTTGTTGAGATTGAGGTGAAAAGAGTGGATAAGTACTTGGATACTCTCGATTTTGTGAAAGTTGTAGAGTTAGTGAAGGGATATGCCTTTTCTGATCTTGGAAAAAGGCACCTAGACACGTTGAAACCAAAAGTAAATCCATGGGACGAATTAGAACTCGTGGAAGAACTTCTGAACTATCTTATAAGATTTGGGGAACCCCCTATAAAGGGATTGAACGATATCACATCGGAGATAGAAAAATTGGATGCAGGTTCTCTCCTCGAGCCGTGGGAACTTCTAAAGATCGCAAATTTTCTCGAAGGTTGTGAAATATTGAGGAACGATCTTGAAAGGAGAGAGTATCAAAAATTGAAGGAAGTCTTCGAACAACTCGTCCTTTTTGGAGAATTTGTAAAGGAAGTGAACAGGTGTATCGAAACGGATGGGGAGATTTCGGATAACGCGAGTCCCAGGCTGAAAGAAATTAGGAACGAAAAGAAACGGTTGTCGAATGAGATAAAAAGAAAGGCAGACAATTTTGTGAACACTCACTCACAAATCTTGCAAGAGCAGAGGTATGTTTACAGAGATGGTAGGTATTTGTTTCCTGTGAAAGCTTCTATGAAGGGTTCCGTGAAAGGTATTGTTCATCATCTCTCCTCTTCTGGGGCAACGGTTTTCATAGAACCAGAAGAATTTGTAGAGTTGAACAACAAGATGCGTCTTTTGGAAGAAGAGGAGAGATTAGAGATAAA
Organism: Thermotoga sp. KOL6; assembly: GCF_002866025.1. NCBI lineage: Bacteria > Thermotogati > Thermotogota > Thermotogae > Thermotogales > Thermotogaceae > Thermotoga > Thermotoga sp. KOL6. The sequence continues at coordinate 303,879 of NZ_LNDE01000001.1, read as the reverse complement.
CAGAATCCTTCGTCGGTTGACGAACATGCTCCTTTCGAGGATGAAAGAGTTGAAAAAGAACGTCGAATTGATCTCTTGGTTCGATTCACTTTATGCGCGTGCAAAGTTTGCGAAAGAATTCAATGGTATTGTTGTGAAACCATCGTCGAGAATAAAACTGGTAAATGCAAGACATCCGCTGATACCCAAAGAAAAGGTGGTCCCAATAAACTTGGAACTTCCTCCAAACAAAAAGGGTGTCGTGATAACGGGACCGAACATGGGTGGGAAAACCGTCACCGTCAAAACCGTTGGTTTGTTCACTGCCATGATGATGAGTGGCTTTCCTCTGCCGTGTGATGAGGGAACGGAGTTGAAAATATTCTCCAAAATTATGGCAGATATTGGTGAAGAACAAAGCATTGAACAGAGTTTGAGTACTTTCTCATCTCACATGAAAAGGATCATTGATATCGTGAAAGATGCTGATAGTGATTCTCTTGTCATACTCGATGAATTAGGATCTGGAACAGATCCTGCGGAAGGAGCAGCTCTTGCAATAGCCATAATAGAAGAACTTTTGGAAAAAGGAGCCACCTTGTTCGTCACCACACATCTTACGCCTGTTAAAGTCTTTGCAATGAATCATTCCTTGCTTCTCAACGCCTCTATGGAGTTCGATCCAGAGACGCTCTCACCGACTTACAGAGTGCTTGTGGGGGTACCTGGAGGTTCTCATGCTTTTCAGATAGCGGAAAAACTTGGTCTCGATAAACGTGTGATAGAAAGAGCGGAGTCTAGACTTTCTCAAGAAGAGATGGAGCTCGAGGGACTAATAAGATCATTGCACGAAAAAATTTCGCTCCTCGAAGAAGAAAAAAGGAAATTTCAGAAGGAGCGTGAAGAGTTTCTGAAATTGAAGTTAAAGTATGAAGAGAACTACAAAAAGCTCAGAAGAATGAAAATAGAAGAATTCGACAGAGAATTGAAAGAACTCAACGAATATATCAGGAAGGTAAGGAAGGAACTAGATCAAGCGATACACGTGGCGAAGAAAGGTTCTATTGAGGAGATGAGAGAAACCGCAAAAACATTGGAGAGGGAGAAGAGGGATCTTGAGAGAAAAGTTGTGGAAGAGAAACCCGAAGAAGATATAGGTGTTGGGGATCATGTGAGGGTTGAAGGTGGAACATCTGTTGGAAGAGTGGTAGAAATAAAAGGAAACACAGCACTGGTAGATTTTGGATTTTTGAGGGTGAAAGTTCCTGCGGGGAAGCTAAGAAAAGCAGCGAAGAAAAGTGAAGAAGAGAAATCCGTTTCTCCTCAGAAACCTTCTTCCTTTAGAACAGAGATCGATATAAGAGGGATGACCGTGGAAGAAGCGGAACCTGTTGTGAAAAAGTTTATTGATGATTTGATCATGGCGGGTATCAAAAAAGGTTACATAATACATGGTAAGGGTACTGGTAGGCTTGCGACGGGAGTTTGGGATATTCTCAGAAAGGACAAGAGAGTGAAGTCTTTCAGATTCGGTATGCCTTCCGAGGGGGGAACGGGTGTCACAGTTGTGGAGGTGGAAACATGATCTTTGCTTTAGATGTTGGTACCCGTAAAATAGCGGGGTTGATAGTTGTTGAGGAAAATAAAATATTGAGAATAGTTGATTCGGAATTGATAGAGCACAGATCTCGTACTATGTTCGATGGTCAGGTTCACGATGTTATGGGTGTAGCAGAGATTGTCGATGAGGTGAAAAGAAAGCTTGAATCACGAAATGAAGTGGAACTCAAAGATGTGGCAGTTGCGTTGGCAGGAAGATTTTTGAAAACAAAAATCGGTGAAGCGGAGATGGATCTTTCAAAGGTTGGACACATCACAAAGGAAGATGTGATGAAATTGGAAATAGAAGCTGTTGGAAATGCCCAGAAAGATGTGGAGGAAGATTTCTTCTGTGTCGGTTATTCTGTTGTTGAATATAAGTTGGACGGAATGTGGTTGAAACGGTTGGAGGGACATAGAGGCGGGAAAGCTTACGTGAAAGTAGTTTCTGCATTTCTACCGGTTCACGTTGTAGATTCTCTGATGAGGGTTTTAGAAACAGTTGGTCTTGTTCCCGTACACGTAACGTTGGAGCCCATAGCAGCCATGGAATTGACAGTTCCGGAAGATTTGAGGTATCTGAACATTGCCCTTGTGGATGTTGGAGCGGGAACTAGTGACATCGCGATATCCAAAGATGGCACTGTTGTCGCTTATGGAATGATACCCATGGCCGGTGATGAAATAACGGAAGCTATTGGAAAGAACTTCCTCTTGGATTTCCAAACCGCGGAATTTGTGAAAAGAAGAGTTTTTTTCGATGGAAAAGTGAAGGTGAAGAATGTTCTTGACAGAGAGGTTGAGCTCGCAAGTGAGGAAGTAGCAAGTGTAATAGAGCCGGTCTTAGATCAAATCGCAACGGAAATATCTGATGTTGTAATAGAGCTCAACGGTGGTGTTCCATCCGTCGTTCTAGTTGTTGGCGGAGGAGCGAAGGTGCCGGGATTCGTGGAACACCTTGCAAAAAGGCTAAACCTACCAGCGGACAGGGTATCTCTTAAAAATGTTGAGAGCACTGGGATAGTGGAAGACCTCACGGGGAAGGTCAGAGGAAGCGAATACGTGACTCCTTTAGGAATAGCTTATAGTGCTTTTAGAAACAAGGGATCTGTTTTCTCTCAGGTTGTGGTGAACGGAATTCCTGTAAGGCTCATAGGAGCGGTAGGAAGATACTCTGTCATGCAAGTTCTCATACAAGCGGGGTATAAATTTTCTTCCCTCGTCGGTGGAGATGTCGTTCCAATTGTTGTGAACGGGAACACCATCCTTAGACCGAAACGAAAGATTTCCGTGAGAATTTTTGTGAACGGCGAGGAAGCCAACCTCTCTTCAAAAGTGAAACATGGTGACAGAATAGATGTACACGTGGAAGAAAAAACAACATCACTCTTTGTGAAAGACTTTGTTAAACCCGTGAAGGTAAAACTCCCGACCGGAGAGACGGAGGAGATTTTCCCGCAGATTTTGAAGAATGGTAGCTCTACTTCACCAGAGGAGTCCTTAAACGAAGAAGACGTGATCACGTTTCCAGAGAAAATAAAAGTAGAGGAAATAAAGAAGAAATTATCCTACGGCAAAATTGAACTTGTTATCAATGGAGAGAAAAAGAAGATCTCCATAGTAGAATTCGACCTTGTGAAAGACGGAAATCCCTTGAAAGATGATGACGAAATATCACTCGGCGACGAAATCGTTCTGGTTGAAAAAGGAGAAAAAACTTTAGAAGAAGCCTTGGAAATCCCGTGTATCGTTGTTACATTCAACGGTGTTCCAAAGAAGATTCCGATGAAAGCGATTCAAAAAATCGATGAGGCGAAAATTGAAGTGAAGGACTTCACTCCAATGGTAATAGACCTTCTTAAAGACATAAAGGTAGACGGTCTCAAAGATTATGAACTTCTCAAGAACGGTAAAAAAGCCATGTTCACAGATCCTTTGGAGGATGGAGATGTGGTGGAATTCAGAATAAAAAAGTGAGGGGGCCGGCCCCCTCAGATGATGGCCTTCTCCGTTTCTTTATCGAAGGCATGCATTCGTGTCATGTCGAACACGAGATCAATCTTTTGTTCTTCTTTCGCTTGGGTTCTCGGATTGACGGAAGCGGTTATAACATCGTCTCCAACTTTCACATGGAGGATCGTTTCGCTACCTAGTGGTTCTACAACATCGACGATACCTGTGACCGTGTTCTCCGGCGATGGCGCTATCGCGAAGAGTTTGTCGTAGATGTCTTCAGGTCTTATTCCAAAAATGATCTCCTTGTCGATGTAGTTTTCAAGCTTCTCTTCAAACTCTTTCGGTACTTTGACTTTGAAACCAGATGCCTGCAACCACAATCCTCCTTCTCCTCTCACAACTCTTGCATTGATGAAATTCATAGGAGGACTACCTATGAATCCCGCCACAAAGATGTTTGCAGGATTGTTGTATATCTCGTGGGGTGTTCCAATCTGTTGAATTTCTCCATCTTTCATAACGACTATCTTGTCAGCCATGGTCATAGCTTCCACTTGATCGTGTGTCACGTAGATGATCGTCGCTTGAAGTCTGTGATGAAGTTTTTTAAGTTCGCTTCTCATCTGAACCCTGAGCTTTGCATCGAGGTTGGAAAGAGGTTCGTCGAAAAGGAAAACCTTTGGGTTTCTCACGATCGCCCTTCCTACTGCTACCCTTTGCCTTTGACCACCGGAAAGTTGCCTTGGCTTCCTATCCAGGAGGTTTTCTATTCCTAGGATCTTAGCAGCTTCCCTAACTCTCCTGTCGATTTCATCTTTCGGGTATTTTCTCAGCTTCAAACCGAAAGCCATGTTTTCATAAACGGTCATATGGGGATACAGAGCGTAGTTCTGAAACACCATAGCGATGTCTCTGTCCTTTGGTTCAACGTCGTTAACCACTTTTCCATCGATATAAATCTTTCCTTCGGTGATTTCCTCGAGGCCTGCGATCATTCTGAGTGTGGTTGTCTTTCCACATCCAGATGGTCCAAGCAAAACAACGAATTCTTTGTCTTCAACAACAAGGTTGGCGTTTTTCACGGCGACGACTTTGTTATCGTAGATCTTAGTGACGTTTTCAAGCACAACCTGAGCCATCATCACACCTCCTGAGAACCGTTGAATTCAAAATACTTTTTGAGTTCCAAGTATTTCTCCACGTTACCGATGTCCAAGAGATAACTGTCCAGTATTTCTTCGAGAAATTCCATCAGTTTTCTGTATTTGTCGTATTCGATGATCACAACGGCTGGTACCCCATTTTTTGTCACGACTACATCTTTTTTCTTTGCTTCTTCGACTACCTGGGAAAATTTCGCTTTCGCCTCTGCCAGACTATAAAACAAAAGATCGTTCAGATTCATTCTCCCACTCCTTGACTAGAATTATAGTCAAGTTTACATAAAAGAGCAAACCCGATTTTCAGTAAAAAAACAGGGATATCCGAAGATATCCCTGTTTGTAGAAAAATATTATGGATTTTCTCAAAATTTCACGCTTATATAAAACTTGTTTGTGTTCACTACAAGCGTCACTTCCGTTTCTTTCTTGACACGAACCATAAATCCGTAAGAGAATTCATCCTTCGCCACCGAAGCAAGGAGTTTCAAATCGACATCCTTCGAAACGGAAAAGTTGAATCCCGCACCGCCTGCGAGTTTCCAATTCAAACCTCCCATTCCAAGGAAGACAACGTTGTCTGGATCGGAGATCCCGACAAGGAAAGTATCGTTCAAAGTCCTGTAAGAGAAGGTGGTACTACCCATGGAAAAATGTCCGCTCCAAAACATCACTATATTCTTCGACATATACGAGAAATTTTCAGTAGAAAGTTTGTATCCTCCAATCTTTGCAACGTACTTCTGATCGAGCAAAGCGTACCCTCCGAATCTTCCGATGAAAAATTCGTAGTGAAGAGTTCCTGGGAAAGGTACCAAATCTTTCTGATCAACAACGAACGAGAAATTCCAGCCGTTTCCGAAGGAAAGGCGAGTTTTCAGTGAGACTTCGGAGGTTTTCACTTTCAAAAAGCCTATTTTTTGGAAATTTGCGGCGGATCTTTCGAGCTCAACCCCAATGCCCCATCCGCCGTTGAAGGCTTCTAGAAAGAGAGTTTCACCGAATTTTACCCGGTATCCATCTGATGTCCATACGAAGGAATGAGAAAAGACAAGTCCCCCCACTATCAAAAGGAGGGGAAGAAAAAGCTTCCTCATATTTTCACTCCTCTTCAAGGAGTTTTTTCACGATCCTGTTTGTGATTTCTGGATTTGCCTTTCCCTTCGTTTCTCGCATAACGAATCCCACGAAGAATCCCATAGCTTTTTTCTTGCCAGCTTTGTAGTCCTGAACTGCTTTCGGATTCTGCTCGATCGCTCTTTTAGCGAGTTCTTCTATGAGTTTTTCATCGTTTATTTGGACGAATCCTTTTTCTTCTACTATCTGTGATGGCATTTTCCCCGTTTCAAAAACTTCTGGGAATATCTCTTTTGCTATCTTTATGGAAATCTTCCCTTCATCCATCAGTTTGAAGAGATCTGCGAAATGTTCTGGTTTGAGCTTTGATTCTGTGATTTCTATGTTTCTCTCATTCAGCTCTCTGAGAACTTCTGTCATGATCCAGTTGCTGAGCTCCTTTGCCTTTTTAACTACTTTCACACATTTTTCGAAGAATTCAGCGAGTTCTTTGCTAGCGGTGAGAACCTTCGCGTCGTACTCCGGCAAACCGTATTCTCTCATGAAGCGTTCTGCCTTTTCGTCTGGAAGTTCAGGAAGTTCTTGTTTCACTCTTTCAAGATACTCATCACTCAAAACAACGGGTGGTATGTCAGGTTCTGGAAAGTATCTGTAATCGCTTTCTTCTTCTTTTCCACGCATGGAAACAGTGGTCTTGGTAGATTCAACCCATCCTCTTGTTTCTCTCTCCACGTCTTCGCCTTTTTCCATTGCTTTTACAATTCGTTCGAATTCGTATTCTAGTGCTTTTTCTACGAATCTGAAAGAGTTCATGTTCTTAACTTCCACTCTGTTGCTTTGTTTTCCCGTCTCTGTGTCCACGACGGAGATGTTCGCGTCACATCGAAGAGCTCCCTTTTCCATGTCTCCTGTACTCACACCAAGATACCTCACGATCGTTCTCAACTTTTCCATGAAGATTCTCGCTTCCCTTGGTGAAGAGATATCTGGTTCTGTAACGATTTCTATGAGAGGCACACCACATCTGTTCATATCGACGAGCGAGTAACTTGCACGTGTTATGGAATCTCCTTCGTGCAGGAGTTTTCCTGCATCCTCCTCTATGTGGAGTCTTCTAATTCTAACCTTCTTTTTTCCTTCGTCTCCATCGATCTCGAGATACCCTTCGGTTGCGATTGGGTAGAAATATTGACTTATCTGATATCCCTTAGGAAGGTCTGGATAAAAGTAATTTTTTCTGTCAAAGCGAGAATATTTGTGAATTTTACAGTTCAAAGCAAGGGCAGTTTTCACTGCGAATCTAACCATTTCTTCATTCGGAACAGGAAGAGCACCGGGCTGTCCAGTGCAGACGGGACAAATGGCGGTGTTTGGTGGCAAGTCGAAAACGTCTGCAGAACAAGAACAGAAGGCCTTTGTTTTTGTCGAAAGTTGGACGTGGATTTCGAGTCCTATCACGGGTTTGTATCTCATGCTTTCACCTCCGGTAACGGAAATCTACCGTTCTCGTTGTATGGAGAGTTCTTTTCTATGGCTCTTGCTATTCTGAAAACCTTGCCGTCTGCAAACCGCTTTCCTATCACTTGAACTCCAACGGGCAGATTGTTGGAAAATCCGAAGGGTACACTGATCGCAGGAAGTCCTGCAAGATTCGCTGGTATCGTGAAGATATCCATCAAATAGTAAGTCAGAGGGTCTTTAATCTCACCGATTTTGAACGCGGTAACGGGAGAAGTGGGAGTGAGAATGGCGTCGTATCGTGAAAGAACATCGTTGAGTTCATCGGAAATTTTTTTTCTCACTTTCATAGCTTTGTTGAAGTAAGCTTCATAATATGCTGCGCTGAGTGTGAAAGTACCGATCATGATCCTTCTTTTCACTTCTTCACCGAATCCTACATTTCTCGTCTTCATGTACATTTCTTTAAGTCCCTTTTCTTTCACCCTGAGACCGTATTTCACGCCATCAAAGCGTGCGAGGTTGGAACTCGCTTCAGCTGGAGCAATAACGTAATAAGTGGCGACCGAGTATTTTATGTGAGGAATACTCACTCTTTCCACTTTCGCACCGAGATTTTCCAAAAGTTTCAGCGCTTCCTCGAAGGAAACTGCAACTCCTTCTTCGATGTCGTGCTCGAAGATCTCTTCAGGAACTGCAAATTTCATTCCTGCAACCCCTTCCTCGATTTCGGAAAGGAAATCCACTTTTCTGTCCACTGTGGTGGCATCGTTTTCGTCTTTTCCTGAGATTATTTCCATGAGGATGGCAGCGTCTCTCACCGTTTTGGTTATGGGACCAATCTGATCGAGAGAACTCGCGAACGCCACAAGACCGTATCTTGAAACGAGACCGTAAGTGGGTTTATATCCTACGACACCACACAACGAAGCAGGTTGTCTTACCGATCCTCCCGTGTCACTTCCAAGAGCGGCAACGACCATCCCTGCAGCAACCGCAGCGGCGGATCCTCCACTACTACCACCGGGGACTCTCTCAAGATCCCAAGGGTTCCTCGTTGGAAAGAAAGCGGATCTTTCCGTGCTAGATCCCATTGCAAATTCGTCGAGATTCGTCTTTCCTACAATGACAAAACCATGTTTTTTGAGCTTCTTCACAACGGTGGCATCGAAAACGGATTCGTAGTTCTCTAGGATTTTGGACGCACACGTCGTTTTCATCCCGAGGGTGAGAATGTTGTCTTTAATAGCAACAGGAACTCCCCAATACTCTCCGTTCTTCTCTACTTGAACTTCTTCCTTCCACGAGATGAACGCTTTCACGTGTGAGTCGAGCTCTTTGATTGTCTTCAAAGAAAGCCTTGGAAGCTTTTCTCTCTCCTTTTCTGAAAGTTTCAAACACTCCTCTATTGTTAGATTCCTGAAGTCCAAATTGATCACCTCCTCGGGAAGATTATAACAAAGATGATGTTATAATTGTCTACTAAGGAATGTCATGAAATTGTCGATAACAAAAATGAAGAGTTTTCTAGGTGTTTAATAAAACTTTTTATGTGATTTTGTAACTTGACATTCTACAAAAAGCTGTTATATAATCAACTAGAAGTAAATCAAATATTTAACAGATTTTAATCCCGGGAGGTGTATTTTATGAAAAAGAGAGCGGGTTTCACGTTGATTGAACTTTTGATCGTCATGGCTATCATTGCTGCTTTGATGGCGGTCCTCATTCCAACTGCAGCGGGTGCCATGAGGAAAGCAAGGGCAACGAGAATAGCGGTTCAACTGAGAAATTTGGAGCAGGGAATCGAGCAGTATTTGATGGCGACGTTGCCGCCCGCTACTGAGATTAATTTTGTAAGCGATTCTTCAAAATTGACTGATGGTGGATTTGTTGATGCCCAAATACTAAGCGATACAAATTTAAGAACGGCCGAAGCAATACCTGATACAGCCAACAACCAAATAGTGATAGCTGTAGAATACGATACGGGGAATGGCACCCTGGCTGATCTTGTTAAGGGAACGCTTGTTCAAACATATGGAGATGGTGGGAATACTTATCCACCCGCTTTTGATGCTAGCACTAGTGAAGGTGTTTATGTTGACGGTAATGGAAAAGTTGCGGTTGTAAAAAAAATAGAAGCCTTCTGGTGGTAATCTTCATGGCAAAAGAAGAAAAAGCCCCCGCCTGGGGGCTTTATATTTTTCTGAGTGCTTGCTCTAAATCTTCCACAAGTTTTGAAGGATCTCCAAGACCAACATGGATCCTAATGAGATTTACATCTTCTTTTGGACAATCGCCGTAAGCTGCTCTTGGAACCACCAGATTTTCGTAACTACCCCAACTCACAGCGAGTTTGAATACTTTCAAACTTTCCACAAACTCTTTCACCTTTCCCACACTGTTTGTTTTCAATCTGAAACTCATCAGTCCAGATCCTCCACTCATTTGTGAAGAAGCAAGTTCGTATTCTTGTGACTTTGGATTCATTGGATAATTCACCTCGAGAACTTTAGGGTGTTCAAACAGGAAGTCAGATACGACGAGTGCATTTTCATAGTGTCTTTTCATACGAATTTCGAGCGTTCTCAATCCTCTCAAGATGAGCCACGACTCTATCGGCGAAAGGACCGAACCTATACTTTTGAACTCGTCTTGAAATATCCCGTTCATGTCTTCTTTGCTTCCTGCTATCGCTCCCGCCATTACATCACCGTGGCCGGAAATGTACTTCGTTGCGGAATGTACCACTATATCTACACCAAGTTCTTTTGGATTTTGAAAAATAGGAGATGCCCACGTGTTGTCGATGATGGTTTTTATTCCTTGCTCCTTTGCAACTTTTGTTATTTTTCTTATATCCAATACCTTCATCCTCATGCTCGTGGGACTTTCGAGGTAGATCAGTTTCGTCTTTCTCGTTAGAGCTCTCAGTACTTCATCGGCGTTGGGAGGCACAAATGTAACCTCGACATCAAATTTTTTCGAAAGGTATCTGAAAAATCTTTTGGCCCATGAATACGCCTCGTTCACACACACCACATGATCTTCTCTCTTCAAAAAATGAAGGATGGAAAGCGTAATAGCACTCATACCGGAAGAGACGAGACGGGCATCTTCGCACTTTTCAAGCGCTGCAAGTTTCTTTTCAACCAGTCTTGTAGTGGGGTTACTCCCCCTGTTGTAAACGTACTCGTAGTCTCCACTTCTTAACGCTTTGGACATCTCATCAAAACTGTCGAAATAGAAATTCGTCGTCTCAAAGATGGGAAAAGACAGTGCTTTGAAAGGAATATCCCCTTCACCGTGAGAGAACAAGATGTCATCTGTGTTCATGAGTGAGCCTCCTGTTGTGTTTGTGTACCGAATCATATTTTAACCTATGTTCATACAGTTTCAAAGACTTTTTTTCTACTGCCCCAATCTCTTCCAGGTTTTCTTCCCAGATGCTCGATCATTTTCATCACACAGGGTATGCAAGCGGTATCTTTTTCAAAAACGCAAATTTTCCCTGGATAAAGCTGATAGAGATGCCTGTAAGGAGAAGGAGTCCAGTTTGGCATGATTACGTTTGCTCCACATTTGAGAGTGATCTCTCTTCCACCGGGTACGATCGTTCCCATGGCTGTAGTTGCAGGGATGTTCGAGTCCGGTATGAGAATTCGTGTGAGTGCGACCATCTTCAGTGTGAGTACGAAATCTCCCTTTTTCTCGTTGGCAAGGGGAGTGTCTGGATGTGGTATGAAGGGACCTATTCCCACCATATCGAAATCGTGTTCTTTGAGAAAGAGCAGATCATCGACGAGATCTTCTATCGTTTGTCCCGGCAATCCCACCATGGATCCCGCACCTGTTTCGTAGCCGAGTTCTTTGAGGGTTAAAAGACACTTCACTCTGTTTTCAAACGAGGTGTCCGGCCGGAGTTTTTTATGAAGCATCGGATTCGCCGTTTCGTGCCTGAGAAGGTATCTATCTGCTCCCGCCTCTTTCCACTTTTCGTAGAACTCTCTCGGCCATTCTCCAAGACTCAGAGTTACAGCCACACCCATTTTTTTTATTTCTTTCACAATCTCTACTATTGCATCAGGCATGTAGTAAGGATCTTCACCGGATTGAAGCACGATCGTCTTGGCACCGAATTGAGCGGCGAGTTTCGCCCTTTCAATAATTTCCTCAGGGGTCATTCGATACCTTTTCAAATTTTTGTTATCTCTTCGAAGGCCACAATAGAGACAATTCTTCCGGCACACGTTCGAGAATTCTATTATGGCTCTCACGTGCACTTCGTCACCCACGTATTTTTTTCTCATCTGATCAGCCAATTTGAATAGTTCATCGTTGAACACTTTGTCGTTTATGGAAAGAGCTTGTTTTAAAACGTCGCGAGTGAATTCTCTTTTTTCTAGTTTCTCAATGATGTCCTTCATGCAATCCCTCCAGTAATCTCTTCAGAATAGGAAGCACTTCTCCTTTTTTCTCTTCTGGAAAATCCTCAGCGAAGACGCCAAATTTTCCATTTTCCAGTAGGAGCACCGCGGGGAGGAATTTTTCTCTCCCCGCTTTCAAATCTTTATAGAAAGACCACCTCTTTCCGATTTTTTCCGAAATCCAGATTTTGCAGTCGTACTTTTCAGCTATCTCTTCGAGTATTTTTTTAAAATCTAACATCTCTCTCACCGAGTTTTATTCTTTTGAGGCCTTCTCTCACTTTTTCTCTGATCTTTGGATTCATCTTCTGGAGTTCCTTTTCAATAACTTTTTCACCCACTTTTCTTGTTTCTGTGGTTGCATAATCGCAGAGATACTCCTGAAGTGTGAAAAGGGCGTTGGGAGTACAGAAGTTTTTGACGAAACCAGGTATGGCAAACTCCATGAAATGCTCACCCGTCCTTCCCGCTCTGTAACACGCTGTACAGAAGGAAGGAACGAATCCTTCTTTCAAGAGACTTCTTATTACTTGATCCAGTGGCCTTGGATCTTCCAAAGTGAATTGTCTTTTTCTGTCTTCGTCGTCTTCTCTATGGGAATACGCTCCTATTCCTATCCTTGAACCCGCATCTATCTGCGAGACTCCAAGCTTTATAACCTCATCTCTAAGTTTTGCAGGCTCTCTCGCAGTGAGGATCATTCCCGTATAAGGTACAGAGAGCCTGATGATAGCAACTAGTTTTTTGAAATCCTCATCGTTTACGGCATGTTCAGGTTTTTGTGAGTACGGGGTGTTTATAGCGGGTTTTATCCTCGGGAAGGAGATGGTATGTGGTCCAACTCCAAATCTTTCTTCAAGGTGTATTGTGTGGTAGAGAAGACCCATAACTTCGAATTTCCAGTTGTAGAGACCGAAAAGGGCTCCAATTCCCACGTCGTCTATGCCAGCCATCATCGCTCGATCTAATCCGTACAACCTCCAGTTGTAATTCGATTTCGGTCCCCGTGGATGAAGTTTCAAGTATGTTTTTTTGTGATACGTCTCTTGAAAGATTTGGAAGGTACCAATTCCAACGGATTTTATTATCTTGTAACCTTCAACAGTTTGAGGAGCGGCGTTAACGTTCACTCTTCTTATCTCTCCTTTTCCAAACTTCGTGTTGTACACAATGTCGATAGTCTTTGCGATGAATTCCGGGGAGTATTTCGGATGTTCTCCATAAACCACGATCAATCTCTTGTGCCCATGTGAGACAAGAGCTTTGACTTCTTCTCTCAATTGATCATCGTTCAGCGTTTTTCTTTCAACCAGGGTGTTCGAACTTCTGAAACCACAGTACACACAATCGTTAACACAATCGTTCCCTATGTACAGAGGAGCGAACAGCACTATCCTGTTACCGTAGATCCTTTCCTTCAGGGTACGTGCCGCTTCGAAGATCTCCTCTAGAAGTTTCGGGTCTTCCACGTTCAAGAGAGTGGCTGTTTCTTCTGGTTCGAGCCTGTTTTTGTCCAATGATTTCTTTATGATCTCTCTTACCTTGACAGGATCGGGATTTTTTGTTTTTTCCAGGAGTTCGAAGATCTTCTCTTCGGGAATGAAAGACTTGCTTTCCACACGTTCCCTTACAAATACATACATGCTTATCACCTCTTCAGAGTGACTGTTTTCACCCGAACACCGGAAATCTGTCCAAGTTTTCCAGAGAGGGCACCGATCGTATCGTTATCTGTTTTCAGAACGAGGAAAATAATCGCCACATTTTCTTCTTTGACGGGATAACCTACTCTGAGTAGAATGTCTTCAGAAAAATTGTGAAGAAGTTCGTTTACTTGGCGATAGGCTCTTTCTCTATCTTCCACGACGATGGTGAGTATATAAAATCTTTTTTCCAAAATGAAAACCCCCTCTCCACGTACCGGGAGAGGGGTATACTTCTATCCATTCCCCTCCCCCGGTGTCAGGATTTCTCCCTCCACCTCAGGAGGTTTGTGATTTTTATCACTTTCTGATGAAATTATATCACACAGTGACCCATTGTTTCAACAGTAATTTCTCTTCGAATGTAATTCAACTTAACATTTCTTAACAAAGGAAAAGAAGACACCTAAAAAAAATCTGGAGAGTAATAAACGATGAAAATCAACCATAGGAGGTGTTCCTTGTGAAAAGATTCCTCGTGTTTGTCCTGATAGTTTTTTCCATTTTTGTAAGTGCAGAAAGGCTTGTTATCAAAGGTTCAAACACAGTTTTTCCCATCGCTCAATTGTGGATCGAAGAGTTTAAAAAGTTTCATCCTGATCTCCAAGTAACTCTGGAAGGAGCGGGATCTTCCACCGGTATCGCCGCTTTGTTCAACGGAACGACGGACATAGCAAATGCTAGTAGGTGGCTCAAAGCGGAAGAGATCGAAAGGATGCACAGAGAGGGAAGGTACTTCATACCGTTCTTGGTCGGTTTCGATGGGATAGCCGTGATCGTCAACAAGAACCTTGAAATTGAGGACATATCCATTGAGACTTTGAAGAAGATATACACTGGAGAAATAAGGTATTGGTCCCAAGTGAATCCGAATCTTCCTAAAAAGAGGATAGTTGTTTACTCAAGAAATACCGCTTCCGGAACTTACGAGACTTTTGAAAACAAAGTTCTCGGCGGCGCAAGAATGGCTCCAGACATCAGAATGGTGGAAAGTACTCAACTTGAAATAGAAAATGTGGCAAAAAATCCGTATGCGATCGCCTACGTTGGCGTAGGTTACGTTACAGAAGGTGTAAAGGTGTTGAAAATCAACGGAGTTTATCCAACGAAAGAGAACGTATTGAAAGGAAAATATCCTCTCGCAAGACCGCTGTTCATGTTCGTCGATGCAACGAAAGGTTTCCCGGAAATGGGAAGTCTCGTGTTTGAGTATATAATGTTCGCCTTCTCTAAAAAAGGGCAGGAACTAGTAGAGAAAGCAGGTTATATAGCAGCCTACGGTCAATGAGGAGGGATCTGATCTGGGAAGGAAAGTGGCGAATTTCCTGAGAAAAATTGTGATACTCGTATTTTCAGGAAGTGGTATTTTCGCGTTATTTCTTCTCATGTTTTTTCTGATGAAAGAAGCTTGGCCCGCCCTCGTGGAAATTGGGGGCGAGCTTTTCACAAGTGTTTATTGGTATCCAACGTCTGAACCGCCTGAATACGGTATGCTTGCAATGATCGTGGGAACCCTTCTTCTCACGAGCTTTTCTTCACTGATTCTTCTTCCCATTGGATATCTTATAGCGTTCTTTCTACACACTTACGCTTCAAATGCAGAGAAGAACCTTATAAGGACCACTGTAGAGTTTCTTGCAGGAACTCCATCAGTTGTTATGGGTCTCTTTGTACTTTCTTACATTTCCCCAATTCTCCTTCGCTTCGACATCTGGTCAACAGAGAACTTTCTTATGGCATCTATTGGACTTATTTTAACAGCGTTGCCTTACACTGTTTCTCTTTCACTTGAAGCCCTTGATTCAGTTGATGTTTCCCTTGAGGAGAGCGCGTTGGCACTTGGTGCTGATAAATTTACCACCACTTTAAAGATCACAACCAGAGCCGCACTCTCCGGGATTCTCAACGCTTTCGTACTTACCGTGAACAGAGTCGTTGGCGAAACTATGATTGTTCTCATGGTCGGAGGGGGAGCAGCTATCATTCCGCGATCTCTGTTCGATCCTGTAAAACCTCTAACAGCTGCTATAGCGAGCGAAATCGGTGAGGTGGCAGTTGATAGTATGCATTACCACGTACTATTTGCTGCCGGTGTTATCCTGCTAGCCATCTCTCTTACTCTCACGGGTGTTTCCAGATACATATCGGGGAGGCAAACAAGATGAGAAAAGACGCGTTCATCTCTGGTATTTTTCGAGCAATTAGCTATGTCGCTTTTGCTGTGGTTCTGATCATGTTCATGGCGATTCTCGTTGATGGAGTAAGGTTTTTCTCAGCCTCCTTTTTCCTAGATTACCCAAGAAACGGCATGACCGAAGGAGGGATCTTTCCTGCCATATTGGGGAGTTTTTATCTCATGCTTCTCACGTTTCTAATATCCGTTCCACTCGGAATGTTTACAGGGGTATTTCTTGCAGAGTATGGCAACAATCCAGTAGCAAAGTGGATAGATGTTTCTCTCTCGGCACTCAGTGGCATACCTTCCGTCGTATACGGTCTTTTTGGGCTCGCTTTCTTCTGCGTAGCTCTCAAATTTGGCACTTCCATGATAGCAGCTTCTCTAACGTTATCACTCATGGTCCTACCGGTTATTGCGACCTCAACTCGTGAAACGTTGAAGGCCATTCCTGTTGAAATTCGAGAAGCAGCGTTGGCCCTTGGAGCTACGGAAGAAGAGGTGATTTTCAAAGTACTATTACCCGCAGCGAAAAAGGGAATTCTCACTGCTGTGTTTGTCGGAGGTGGTAGAGCGTTAGGTGAAACTGCTCCTGTACTTCTCACCGGTGCTGTCTTCTATTCGACACAGCTTCCTAAGAACTTGCTTTCTCCGGTTATGACTCTTCCAACTCATATCTATTACATAACGGCAGCTTACGGAGAATCCGCTCAATGGATGGCGAAGGGTACAGCAGCTTTCTTGATGATAATCGTTGCTATCGTATACGGTATAGCTTTCCTTTTGAGGAGGAGAGACGATGGAATCAATTATTGATATCGAAAACTTCAGTGCATATTACGGTGACAAAATAGCAGTGAAAAACGTGACAATGAGGATTTTCAAGAATCAAATAACCGCTATTATCGGTCCTTCGGGTTGTGGAAAAACCACTCTTCTAAGAAGTATCAACAGGATGAACGATCATTTACCTGGTTTCAGAGTGGAAGGTAAGATATATTTCAAGGGACAGGATGTGTACGATCCTAAGCTCAACGTGATAGAGTATAGAAAAAGAGTGGGGATGGTCTTTCAAAAACCTACACCGTTTCCGATGTCCGTATACGACAACGTAGCCTTCGGCCCTAGGATACACGGTGTGAAGAGTAGACACGTTTTGGATAGAATAGTCGAAGAAGCACTGAAAAAAGCCGCACTTTGGGATGAAGTAAAATCGGAGTTGAACAAGCCAGGGAATAAGCTTTCAGGTGGTCAACAACAGAGGCTTTGCATAGCAAGAGCCATAGCGGTAGAGCCAGAAGTCATACTTCTTGACGAACCCACTTCCGCTTTGGATCCTATTGCAACTCAAAGGATAGAGAAACTTCTTGAGGAACTCTCTCAGAACTACACGATAGTTTTAGTTACCCACAACATTGGTCAAGCCATAAGAATAGCCGATTACATTGCTTTCATGTACAGAGGTGAATTGGTGGAGTTTGGTCCCACTAGAGAAATCGTTGAAAGACCTAAGAACAGTCTCACAGAAGAGTATCTGACTGGGAAAATTGGATGACGGAGGCGAAAAGATGGTAGACCATGTTCATTTTGAAAGAGAATTGACACTTCTGAAATCCGATGTTTCAAAGATGCTCTTTTTGGTTTCTGAGTCTTTAAACGATGCGATAGAATGTCTCGAAACCATGAACACGGCAGTGGCCAAAAGAGTACTTGAGTCTGACGATATGATAGACGATTTGAACAAGGAGATAGAAGAAAAAGCATATCAGATAATAGCAAGATACAACCCTATTTTGAAGCAACTTAGGTACATCATTACCATTTTAAAGTTCTCCAACGACCTTGAAAGAATAGGCGATCTCTCTTGTAACATAGCGGAAAAGTGTTTGTACCTCTCCAAGAGGAAGATAAAGTTTGAGATGTTGAAAGAGTTGAAAGATATGTTTGGAAGTACGCTGAAAGTGGTACAGGATTCCTTCAAGACTTTTGTTGATGAAGACGTGGATTCTGCTTTCAAGCTGTGGAAGTTTGATGATTCGATAGACGAAATGGAGAAAAGGATCCGAGAGATCGTCGTCGAGAAAATCAAAGAAGATGGCATACCCGCTGAACTTGCTTTGGTTTACATTCTCATTGCCAGAGATCTAGAAAGAATAGGTGATCATGCAAACAACCTTTGTGAAGAAGTGATCTACATAGTGACAGGAAAGAATATGAAGGACTTTCTGAGAGGTGTCGAAAGTGGGAATAAGGGTGTTGATAGCTGAGGATGATGAAGATATTAGGAGTGTCCTGAAAAGATATCTAGAAGCTGAAGGATTCGAGTGTGATGAAGTAGGAACCCTTTTCGATTTGAAGAAGAAGCTATCGGAAAATGTGTACAGTGTTGTACTTCTCGACCTTATGTTTCCCGATGGGATCGCTATGGATGAAATTCCAGAGATGAAAGTTTCTCATCCTGAAACGGCGATTCTCATAATTTCGGCGAGAGATAGAGATCTTGATCGAATCTTTGGAATAGAGCTTGGAGCAGACGACTACATAACGAAACCTTTCAATCCTAGAGAGGTAATAGCGAGGGTAAAAGCCATCCTGAGAAGAATGGGAAAAGAACAAAAAGTTTTGAAGTTTGGAAAACTTGAGATCTTTCTCGAAGACTATCTTGTGAGGTACGATGGAAAAATCATTGAGATGACCGCTAAAGAGTTTGAAGTTTTGAAACTCCTAGCCATCACTCCCAACAAAGTCTTCTCTCGAGAGGAGATTCTAGACAGGGTTTGGAAAGATGAATACGTTTCTGATAGGGTGGTAGATGTACATATAAGTGCCATTCGAGCAAAGATTGGGAAAGGTTGGATAAAAACAGTTAGGGGATTGGGATATAAGTTTTCATCCCGAGGTGATGAGAATGATAGAAGTTGAGGATCTGAGCCATCTCAAAGAAGCGATAGTGATTTTGGAAGGGTTGAAAGTAAGAGCTTCGAATACCGTAGGTGAGAGATACGGATTTAAAAAGGACAAAAGTTTGCTCTCCGTTTTTACTTGCAAAGAGATGGACAAAATCGTTGATAAAATACAGAAAAACAAGGATTTTTCCATTGAAACAGACGCCTACTTTTTCGAAATTCAGGCGAAAAGATTTGTCTCTTTCCACTTCAATCCAAAAAAGGGACTTTTAATTGTGAACGACCTCACGGAAGAAAAAAAATTGGATGAGGCCAAACTTGATTTTGTTATGGCTGTATCGCACGAACTTTTCACACCCCTTTCTGCCTCCAAAGCAAATGTTTTTCTCTTAAAAGATCTTGAGAAGGATTCCGAAAAACTTCAAATTTTGGAAAAGATCGAACGTTCTCTTGACAAGATGGAAACCATCATTAGACAATCCAAAGTCCTTGCTATGGTACAACTTGGTCTCTACGAACTCAAAATGGAAAGTGTTTCAGTAAAAGAAATTCTTGAGAAAATATTTGAGGATCTTCGAAGAAAGATTGAATCGAAGAAAATAAAGTTGAAATTCTTACTGGAAGTTGATGAGCTCGAAACAGATAGATTTGTTTTCTACACAATTTTAAAAAATCTAATTTCAAATGCTGTTAAATACTCTTACCCAAAATCCGAAGTAGAAGTCATCGTTTCCAAAGAAAAAATGACGGTTAAAGATCAAGGAATAGGAATAAAAGAGGAAGAACGAGAAAGGATTTTTGAACGTTTTTACAGGGGTGCTGAGGCCCTCAAGATGGCACCCGGATCGGGACTTGGCCTTTCTATAGTTAAACATCTCTGTAACATGATAGGATATAAACTCGAAGTTAAATCGCGTTGGCTTTTAGGATCCGAATTCACTGTGCGATTCAGATGATGTATTCGTCTTCATCGTTTTCGCTTTCCATCACGTAACCGTCCTCTCTCGTACACCAAGCCGGTAATGGAAACTTCACAGTGAGCGGAAGGTTCAGAAAAGGTTGATCCACTATCACTTCTCCTTGTTTCAAAAGAGCCGCTTTTCTCTTGTAATGATCTGTGAGGTGTGAGTATTCTGGTTTCAGGAGTTCTGCACCTTTTTGTCTGCCAACAACTACTGTAGCTGCTTGTGTGATAACTCTGTAGTCTACTTCGGAAGCTGTTTGTTCTGCTCCAATGAGAATCACTCTGAAAGATCTTCCACGCTCGGCAACATCTCTGAAAATGTTCGCAAGTGCTCCTCCTCCGTGTCTCGGTGCATACTTGTTCAGCTCATCCAAGAAAATGAAGACGGGATGTACGAAGCTGTTGTTGGTTTCTTTCTCTCTCATAACTTCGGAAAGAATGGCACCCACAACGAAAGCTTGAGAACGCGTTCTCAGTTTCGATATGTCTATTACGGTGACCCGTCCTGGTACGTTCCAATTTATTCGATATTCCACTTGACTTGCGGTCACCCCCAAGGGTGGTCTCATCCAAAGTCTGTCGAAATCCATTTTTTGGGCGGTTTTCAAACGACGCACTAACATGCTGATAGTTTGTGACTGCACATGTTCGCTCAAAAGATATCTTCTTGCCTTTCCGTCGTCTCTCTTCAGATCTTCTATTAAACTGTCGAGATCAAGAGGAATCTCGTCTTTTATAAGACCATCACCGTGTTTCATAGCGATCTCTCTTAAAGCTTGTGAAGGAAGCTGTTCCTTGTCTTTCACGTAACCTCTGCTCAGAAATTCTTGATAAATTTCTTCCATTCTTTGGGTGAGAAATTCTTGAAGTGACCATACGGCCAATTGGAAGTTCTGGTTACGGGCCATCTCATCGGGATCGAACATGAGTTCCAGGAGTCCCATTTCAACGATGTCAAAGGTGTCCCAACCGTAAGTTTTCACACCGCTCATTCGTTTGTTCACATCTGGTTTGTAAGATCCCTTACGCTTGCTTGGTGCGTAAAAGGCAACGTTTTCAAACGGCGTTGGTTCGATATCCAGTGATTTGTACATCTCGTCCCATTTTTCCCTTTCCGCTTTCCATTCTTTCGAAATGCGATCGAGAAACATTAAGCTTTCTCCTTTTACGTTGAATATAATATACCTCGCTTCACGTAGCAGTTCCATTAGCTCTCCTTCGTGCTTTCTAGAAGTCTCCATCATAGATTTCACAAGAAAAGTCGTGTAAGATGTCTTCGCTGCCACACCGGACTGTCCCGAAACATTGATGTGTGCTCCATTGTCTCCTAAGATGTATCTCAAATCCAAATAAGCGGGTCTACCGTTTTTGAGAATCCCCACAGGAAGTGCCACGTTCTTTCTCTTCAATTCATCGAAGCCGAGTGCGATGTCTATCTCATCGTCCTCAACGAGAAAGACGGGAGAACCAATTGAAGGAGGAATTTCTGGTGCTGTTTCAGAGAGTTGTTCACCTTTTTTCAGGAAAGATCTCGTCACTTTTACTTTGGCGATGTAGATTGGATAAGCGGGTTTTAATCCTTCAAGAGCCACATCTTCCTCGTAACCATTCTTTAAATCCCCGTCCCATCTATTTTGTATGTCCACAATTACCCCGTAAGTGAGAACTTTTCCGTACCCTGTGGAGTACTCGATTTTTACAATATCTTCTATCTGTGCACTCGCTTGATATCCTCTTTCGGAAACCATTCTCACGAAGAATTCGTAAGGATTGGATTCAAAAATACCCGTAACAACTCCAATCTGTTTCATATCATCCCTCCTCGATGAGCTGTTTCCTGTACATCTTACTGTACACACCTTTCTTTCTGATCAATTCTTCATGAGTTCCCTCCTCTACGATCGTTCCATCGTCGAGAACGTATATCTTGTCCGCATCTTTCAGAACTTTCAAACGATGGGTTATCACTATGATCGTCTTCCCTTTCATTTTGTTTCTGATGGAGTTTATGATTCTTTCCTCGGTTTCTGGATCAACGGCAGAGAGGCAATCGTCGAAGATGTAAATTTCAAAATCCCTGATCAAAGCTCGGGCTATGGTAATCCTCTGCTTCTGACCACCTGAAAGTGTTACACCTCGCTCACCCACAATAGTGTCGAACTTTTCAGGGAAATTCATAATATCGTCGTACACAGCTGCGAGTTTCGTTGCCTTTTCAATCTTTCCTTCGTCAACATTCTCCATTCCCATTGTTATGTTGTTTCTTATCGTGTCTGAAAAGAGAAAAGTTTCCTGAGGAACGAGGGTTACCAACGACCTCAAATTCTCCGAAGAAACATCGTTTATGTCTATCCCGTTCACGAATATCTTACCTCTTTCTACTGGGTAGAGTTTCATCAAAAGTTTAGCTATAGTGGTTTTTCCGCTTCCAACACTTCCAACAATTCCGATCATATCTCCTCTTTTTATCTCCATGTAGATGTTTTTCAACACCACTCGATCGGACATTGGGTACTTGTACGTCAGATCCCTTATAACGAATTCTTCGAAGTGTTCTATCCTGATAGGTTTTTCTGGTTCCTTTACCTCAGGCTGAGCGGTGAAGATTGTATCCAGGCGTTTCATAGCAGCCCTACCTCTTTGGAACAAATCTACCATGAAACCGTATGCCATCATGGGCCATACCAGCATCCCAAGATACGAGTTGAAAGCAATGAAATCACCCAAGGAAATCGTCTCGTTTATGACGGCTCTTCCACCATAGAGGAGAGCGAGAAAGAATGATGAAAAGGCGATCAGACTTATGAGTGGTCGAAAGATGCTGGAAATTTTTATGGATCCTATCGTATCTCCGAAGTTCTTTTTCGCTTTCTCTTCAAACAATTTGAATGAAATATCTTCCGAGGAAAAACTCTTTACAACACGGATACCACTTACCGTCTCTTCTGTGAAACCTGAGAGTCCTGAAAAAGACTTTTGAACCTCTGCCACTTTTCTGTGGATGAGCCTCCCGAAAGACATGGAAGTTGGTATCAAGAGCAAAAGAGGAGCAAAACTAATCCACGAGAGTTTCCAGCCAACGTTTCCTATCATGAAAATGAAGACCATCACGATCATAATGAAGGAATCGAAGAGCAAGATAGCCCCTTGGCCGAGTACTCTTCTTAGTAAACTCAGGTCGTTGGTGAATCTTGCCATGAGCTCTCCACTTTTTATCCTATCGAAGAAACCTGGAGTAAGGCTCAGCATCTTGGAGAACATCATATTCATCGTTTCCAACAAAAACTTCCTAGAAGCGCCACCTAGGAAGTATCTCCACAAGAATCTTCCTATGAACATTCCGGAAGCAGCTGCCATTATCCATCCTATCATTATCTTCAACGTTGCAAAATCTGTGGTTCCTGTGTTCAAAGTGTCTACGATTCTTCCAACTACACGAGGAACATAGACCTGCAAAAGGTCTACTGTAACAAGAGACAGAAATCCGAAAAGGTATTTATACCAATTTTTCTTCAAAAAATCAGCGAGAATTGAGGAAGTCTTCAATTCTATCCAACGCCTCCGAGAGCTTTTCTGTGGAAGTAGCGAAAGAGAGTCTTACAAAGCCAGGCCTGAGAAAAGAGGAACCTGGTACTAAAGCAACTCTTTTCTCTTCAAGAAGCCTTTCACAAAATCTTAGATCGTCTCCGGGTGTTTCAAAAAACAAGTAAAAAGCACCTGAAGGTTCGACAAAGTTCACACCGATCTTTTTCAATCTATCCACAACGAAATCTCTTCTTTCTTTGAAGGTTCGGACCATGTGAGAGTTGTCTACATTTAGAGCTTCGAGGGCAGCATACTGTGCAACCGTGTTGATGCAAGATGTGGTATGGGACTGGATTTTCGCCACAGCAGAGGCGACTTCCGCATTGGAAATCAAGTAACCCACTCTCCAACCGGTCATGGCATGAGATTTTGAGAAACCGTTTATGTAAACGATTCTTTCGAAATCTTTACCCACATTCAAGATGGAAGAAAATTCATCGGTGTAAACCAAAGAATCGTACACCTCATCGCTCACCACGTAGAAATTTTTCTCTTTGGCAAGTTCCAGGAGTCTTTTCAAAAAATCTTCTCTATAAATCACACCAGTAGGATTGTTGGGGGAGTTGATAAGAACGGCCTTCACTCTACTATCGACAAGCTTCTCCAACTCTTCTATGCTCGGATGGAAGCCGCTTTTCAGAGACGTTTCCACCACCTTGGCTGCTCCACCCGAGAGAACAATCTGTGGTATGTAGCTCACCCACACCGGGGAGAAGACGATCACCTCATCACCTGGATCGAGCAAGGTCATAAACGTGTTGAAAAGTGCTTGTTTTGCTCCGTTTGTCACAATCACTTGATCTGGAGTTATCTCTTTCCCATACTTTTTTCCTATCTTTTCAGCGATAGCCCTTCTCAGTTCGAAGATGCCTCTTGGGTCGGTGTACTTTATGTGTCCTTTTTCCAAGAGCTTCTTTGCCGCGTCAATGATAGGTTCAGGAGTGGGAAAATCGGGTTCACCAGCGGTGAGATTTATAACATCCTCTCCTTTTCTAATGAGTTCCTTCGCTTTCGCATCCAACTCCATTGTCTTGGACACCGGTATTTTCGAAATCTTCTTGGATACCATCTGAAACCCTCCTGATTGTGTTTTCATATTTAATACTACCACATATGTTGAATTCAAGGCATTTTAAACTTCCTGTGTTATCCTTTGAAGCGAAAGGAGGAGTTGGAAATGGAAGCTGTGATTTTCGATATGGATGGAGTGCTCATGGACACTGAACCGCTCTATTTTGAGGTTTACAGAAGGGTTGCAGAAAATTATGGGAAACCTTACACGGAAGGAATTCACAGGAAAATCATGGGAATTCCTGAGAAAGAAAGCCTCGTCATCCTGATAAAAGAACTCGATGTAAAAGAGGATGTTGAGACATTCAGAAAAAAGATCCAAGAAGAAAAGAGCCGGGTTTTTGCCGAATTGCTGAAGGAAAATCCAGGGATCAAGGAAGCGCTGAGTTTCGCAAAAAGCAAAGGTGTAAAGCTCGCCCTTGCAACTTCTACCTCGAAAGAAGAAGCTCTTCAGAGGCTTGAGAAACTGAAGCTGAAGAAATTCTTCGATGTTATGGTCTTTGGTGATCAGGTAAAAAACGGAAAACCAAATCCAGAGATATATTTGCTTGCGCTGAAAAAATTGAGAGTGAATCCTTCAAAAGTGATCGTCTTTGAAGATTCAAAAAGTGGAGTAAAAGCAGCGTTGGGTGCCGGTATAGAAAGAGTGTACGGAGTAGTTCACTCTTTGAACGATGGAAAATCTCTGCTCGAAGCAGGTGCAACGAGAGTAGTAAGGCCTGAGGAAATTCTCAAAGTTCTCAAAGAGGTTCTTTGAACTTGTTGGTTATGGGCATCCTCCAATCTTTTCCAAAAGCCCTGATAGTGATTTTTGTGCCGATAGCTGCCTGTTTTCTTTTGTATTCGTTTCTTCTCACCATTTCTGTTACCTCTATTACCGTCCTTTTGTCGAATCCCTTGAGTGCGATCTCTTCTGGATCAAGACCTTCTTCTATGTAAAGCTTCAGTATTTCATCCAAGATTTCATATGGAGGCAACTTTTCTTGGTCTGTTTGACCTGGTCTGAGTTCCGCAGAAGGAGGTTTGATGAACACGTTTTCTGGTATGATTTGTTTTCCTTTCCACTCGTTGTACCATCTTCCTATTTTGTATACGTCGGTTTTGTATACGTCTTTTATCACAGCAAAACCACCTGCCATGTCTCCATAAAGAGTTGCGTATCCTGTTGCCATTTCACTCTTGTTTCCAGTAGTCAGAACGAGCCATCCGAATTTGTTCGAAAGGGCCATGAGGTAATTTCCTCTTATCCTGGCTTGTATGTTCTCCTCAGTTATGTCAGGTTCCCGACCTGCGAACACATCTTTCAGAGCTTCGAGATAAGACTTGAACACTTCAGTTATTGGTATCACAAATGTTTCTATCCCCAAATTTCTTGCAAGCATTTGTGCATCTTCTATGCTAGATTTTGAGGTGTACATAGAGGGCATCAAAACTCCTTTAACATTTTCTTTTCCCAAAGCTTCAGTGGCTATGACAGCGACGAGAGAGGAATCCATTCCACCGCTGAGACCAACAAGAACTTTTTTGAAACCGTTCTTTTTTACGTAATCTCTCACACCTGCAACCAAAGCTCTGAACATCTCTTCTTCCCTGCAAGGAATTGGGTTGACAGTTGATTCGTAGTAAGATGTTTTTTCACGAATGTGTCCAACTTTTATGACTTTCGATGGATAATTGTGGGTCTTCATATACCTTCTTCTTGGATCTATCAAAGATGTTCTGAGATTTTCGTCGAGATCCAGATCCACAGTAATCATTTCTTCTTCAAAAAGCTTTCCGTAGCTTATCGCTTCTCCCGAAGCATCTACAACTATACTTCCACCGTCGAAAACAAGTTCATCTTGTCCCCCAACCATGTTGCAATACGCTATTGCTGTGTGATAATCGTACGCTCTCATCGATAGGTAGCTTCTTCTCAAAGCAGGTTTTCCCACATGATAGGGAGACGCCGAGAGATTCGCTACGATGTGTACTCCTTCTCCGAGAGAGAGTGTGGCAATCGGCTCCACTGGGTTCCAAATGTCTTCACAGATGGTAACTCCTATTTTTATATCGCCCATTTCCAGAACGAGAAGATTCTCACCAGGTTTGAAGTATCTCCTTTCGTCGAAAACACCATAGTTTGGCAGAAACATCTTCCTGTACGTTCCGAGTATTTCTCCCCTTTTCAAAACAGCAGCTGCGTTGTACGCATCTTCATCACTGTCGATGAAACCAACGAGCACTGTAACTTCGCAGTTCTTGGTATAGGATGCGAACTTTTGGAGGTATCTTTTGTTCTCTTTCAGGAAAGACAACCTCAACATGAGATCTTCCGGTGGATAGCCTGGTAAGAACAACTCAGGAAAGATGAGAAGATCGCTTTCCCGTTCTTCAGCTGTTTTCAAAGCTTCTATCGCTTTTTTTAGATTTCCTTCAAAGTCACCTAGCGTCGGATTGAGTTGAGCTAGGGTTACTCTCAGTCTTTTCATATGATCCCTCCAAGATTGAAAAGAGAGTGTACACAAGAACTATTCTCAAAAAATTCGACAAGATGGAACCTATGAAAGGAATAAACCAGACTATGAACACAACTCCAGCGACGAGGAATGCTTCGATTGTCCTTTGTTGATTGAACACCATTTTGTAACTCTCTGTCAACACTGTGGATACCGAATCATACTTGGCAGAAAGAAGAGGAGTGAAAAGGAGAAACATGAACGCTATGAATCCTGGAAGAACAAATATAGAAAAGCCCAATGCCAATGTCATACCATAAAATGCACTGAAAACAAGGAGGCTAAACAAATTCTCTTTTTTCCATTTTACGACAAGAGATCCTAAAAACAGAGCCAACATAGTTTCTTCAAAAAGCTTTATGGCGAAAAGGTCTAAATCCAAGAAATCGTATTTTCCCGTGAAAACATAGAGTACTTCTACCACGATTCCTAAAGCGACTGCTATGATACTCACCATAGCGACTTTTGTGTTTTGAACTACTTCCTGGAATCCTCTCACAAAGCTTTCAAACATGTCCATCCCCCCTAACTAGCTGCTGTACTCTATCCTCCAATCGCAATCAACCTTCCCTACTACTATGCCACTCTCCAACCTACTCAGTATATTTTCTAACTTGTCTTTTTCCGCAATTACGAACATTCCAATTCCCATGTTGAAGGTGTTTATTGCTTCCTCGAACTCCACGTATCTCAAAATCCAGTCGATGAAATCCCTTCTGGGAAGAGAAATGTGTGCTCCAGAGTTTCTTAATACTCTCTTCAGAGCCCTGTACACACCTCCACCCGTCACGTGGGCCAAACCTTTTATTGAATCAAACACATCTATCACTTCACTGTATATACGTGTCCCCTTAAGAAGATCAAAAGGCAAACTCTCAGGCTTTATATTTTCTTCTTTCAGAATTTTCCTTATCAGGGACCAACCGTTTGAATGAAAACCCGAAGAGGGGATACCGATAATGATGTCCCCTTCTTTTATCGTATCGATGGGAATGTTTCTTTCTAAAATTCCTACCGCGAATCCAACAGCATCCCAATCGTTGCGATAGACGTCCGGCATTTCTGCAGTTTCTCCCCCAACTAATTTCATTCCCACACTTTCCAAGACGGATATTAACTCTTCAATGAATTTTTCATGTTCTTCGGATATCTTCTCTACACCGAGGTAATCTAGAAAAGCCAAGGGCCTTGCTCCCACACATACCAAGTCATTGTAGTTCATACCCACCAGATCTTCTGCCGCATAGCGCCACGTTCCATACTTTCGATGAAGGATGAGTTTCGTTCCTATACCATCTGCTGTGACGGCCACGGGTGGTTTCGAAATTCCTAATACGGCGGCGTATCCCGTCGGTTCTTTCAGCAACCAATCAGGAAGATTCACGGTTTCTTTTATTTTCTTGGAAAACTTTTCTCCCCTTTCGACATCTACACCAGCGTTTTTGTAAGTGTACTTCATAGAGCTATGTCCTCCCTGTACATCTTTCCCTCGAAATGCACTTTTTTAACAAGTTCATAAGCATCTTTTCTCGCTTCTTCTTTGGTCGAACCGGTGCCCATACAATGAAGCACCCTTCCTCCTGCTGTAACCAGTTTTCCATCTTTTTCTGAAACTCCCGCGAAGAATATAAGACCCTCTTCTGGCAATGTGATCTCTTTTCCTTTTTCCGGAGCGTCTGGATAACCTCTTGAAGCAAGAACTACATCTACTGCAAAACCTTTTGGAGAAATCGCTTCCATTCTACCACCTCTGTATCCCTCTAAAACGGTGTTAACAAAAGCTTCAGGATTCAATGTCACAATTACCTCAGTTTCAGGATCCCCCAATCGTACATTGTACTCAAGAATATAAGGATCTCCATTGTAGAGCATCAAACCTAGATACAAAAAACCTCGATATATGTAACCTTCCTTCTCTACTCCCCAAAGAGTTTTATCGAAGAGTTCTTCGATTTTTGATACCGTGTCAGGGGATATATCCACAGGACCCCAAGATCCCATACCACCTGTGTTCGGGCCTTTGTTTCCTGTGAGAAGTCGCTTGTAATCCCTCACAAAGGGAAGCAACACAAAGTTTCTGCCATTGACTATCGCCATGGCTGAGAGTTCTTCACCTGGTATGTACTCGTCCAAAACAACAGGACCAGAAACTCCTTTTATTAAACTTCCTTCTATGAGTTTTGATCCCTTCTCTACTGCCTCTTCCTCTGTTTCGAGAATCAAAACACCTTTTCCTCGAGCAAGGCCATCAGCTTTTACCACATAAGGAGAAGAAAATTTTTTTATTTTTTCTCTCAATTCTTCAGGAGTTTCTGCTATTTCAAAACGGGCGGTTCTTATTCCGTATTTTTTCATGAAGAACTTTGCGTATACTTTGGATCCTTCTAACCTTGCAACTTCTTTGATCGGTCCAAAGACATTCGATTTCCAATTTGCTACTCCTTCGACTAGAAATTCCTCCGATCCCGGGAGAATCAAGTCCTCTTCTGGAATGCTTTTTATCGTTTTTTCACCTTCGTAAGGATGATTCACACCGTCTCTCTTGGTACCAGCGTTCCCCGGATAAAAATGGACTTCGTATCCTTGTTGGCTAAAAGCCCATCCGATCGCATGTTCTCTACCACCAGAACCAAGAACGTGAACTCTCACAGTCATTCACCTCTCAGTGTCTGAATACTCTGCTTGGTGCTTTATAGAAAGTCAACCCGAGTTCTTTTGCTTTTGAAAGAACTTCTTCATCTCTTATCGATCCTAGAGGAGCCACCACTGCTTTCACACCGGCTTGTGCCAATATTTCCAGGGAGTCTGGAAAAGGAAAGAACGCATCCGAAGCTGCCACGGCTCCTTTTGCCTTATCACCGGCCATCACAGTGGCGATCCAAGCGGATCTTTTTCTGGAAGGTTGACCACTTCCTATTCCCACTGTTACACCGTTTCTTACGATGAGGACAGCGTTTGATTTTACACCTTCTACTACTCTGTAAGCGAAATCTATGTCTTCAAACTCTTTTTCGGAGAGAGGATCTCCCACGACTAATTCGAACTCTCCTTCTGGATATTTTCTTTCACTCAAAACCAGAGAACCAAAAGCCATCTTCCCCGCTGTTGGAATGTAGTTGTTAGGTTTCAAAAGTCTTACCTTTTTCTTGGAAAGGATGTTTACTGCTTCAGTGGTGAAGGAAGGGGCGACTATTACTTCCAGATACTTCTTCAGAGACCTTGCAATTTCTTCATCTATTTCAAAATTGACAGCGAGGATTCCTCCAAAACTCGATTCGCTGTCTGCTTCAATAGCCTTTCTTACAACTTCGATCTTATTTTCACCTACTGCCGCTCCACAGGGAGATTGATGTTTTACCACAACGGCCCCCATTTTTGGAAGATTCTTAGCAACAAACCATGCGTTCTCTGCATCCAAAATGTTGTTGAAAGATATCGTTTTTCCTTCATGGAGAATTTCGAAAGCAAGCTCTCCGTACACAGAGGCCTTTTCATGAGGATTCTCACCGTATCTCAGTTGAATCTCCTCTCTTCTAAAGGCCATTGAAATACCTTCAACAAGTTGATTCGCTCTTACAGAGTCGTACACACTGGTGAAGGCAAAAGTCATTCCAGCGAGGCGCTTTCTTGTTTCTTCATCATCTCTTTCTATGGCTAATTTCAAGGTTTTCATGTCGAAAGCAGGTTTCACATTTTTCCAATTTTTGGCAGCTGCTCTGAGAAGAGCAACCCCTCCTATATCGATGTCTGGTGGAGGATAAAGGTCAACGAATACAACATCCCACCTTGGATTCGGTCCAAGAATACCCGCAAAGATCTCGGGATGAAGAGTTTTCACGAGCCCTCCGAGAAGATTTTCAAAGCCTGTAATAGAGCTCACGTCATTTGCTTTTATTCCATTCTCTTTCAAAAACCTTGCCGTACCAGAACTTGCCCATATTTCCCATCCGCTTTCGTAGAGATCTTTCAGTACACCTAGGAATTTTTCTTTTTCGTACAAACTAACCAATATCCTCTTCAAGAATAACCCTCCTTCCTACGATTTTCCACTTTTTTTCCAACACCTTTTGAATAACAAGTGGATAGTAGCGGTGTTCCAATTTGTGAATTTCTTCTTCTAGTTTTTTCAGTGACCAATCTCTCTTTATTTCCAATGCTTTTTGAAAGATTATAGGGCCGGTGTCTACGCCTTCATCAACGAAATGGATGGTGATACCAGATACCTTTACACCGTAGTTGTACGCTTTTTCAATAGCGTGCATACCGGGAAAAGCGGGAAGGAGTGAAGGATGTATGTTCACGATCTTCCATTGCCACTCTTTAACAATTTCAGATGGGAGGATTCTCATGAACCCAGCCAAAACTATCAAATCTGGTTTCAGTCTTTCAAGATATTTTGTGAGAGATGAGTTCCAAGGTTTTTCCAGTCTGATCCATTGAATGTCCAACCTCTTTGCCCTTTCGACAGCAAAACATTCCCTATCAACAAGAAGAGCTTGTATTTCAGCCTTTAGAAGACCCTTTTGTGTTGCATTCGCTATTGCCTCGAAATTACTACCGTTTCCGGAGGCGAGAACAACTATTCGTGGAAGTACTCTCCGTTGAAACATGCCACACACAGTTCACTCCTCCTAATGGCTTTTTTCAAACCAGACAACGAAAGGTAGAAGAGGGAATCTGCATTGACAATTTTTTTAATTTCTTCTACGTCATGTTCTCCCGCAACGAGTTCTTTCTTTCTCGCAGTATCTATTCCATAAAAGCAGGGATATCGAACAGGGGGGGAATGAATACCTACATGAACTTCTTTTGCTCCGGCTTCTCTCAATATCTTCACGATGATGCCCATTGTCGTTCCTCTGACAATCGAATCATCGATAACCACGACCCTTTTTCCGCGGATCACATCTTCAATTGGAACAAGTTTTTTCTTCACAATTTTTTCTCTGTTCGCAGGCATAATAAAACTTCTACCAACGTACCTGTTTCTCATGAGGCCGATATCCAGCGGGATTCCAGAAGCGTTGGAAAACCCCATTGCTCCCGAAAGACCAGAGTCAAGAACAGGAACAACCACATCGGCTTCTATGGGATTTTCTCGGAAAAGTTCTTCACCCATTCTGTAACGAACAATATGAACACTTTGGCTCATAAAATGACTATCTGGCCTTGCAAAATAGATAAACTCAAAAGAACAGAATTTCTTCCCCCGACTGCCGAATTTTATTCTTTC
This sequence comes from Thermotoga sp. KOL6, assembly GCF_002866025.1. Lineage (NCBI taxonomy): Bacteria > Thermotogati > Thermotogota > Thermotogae > Thermotogales > Thermotogaceae > Thermotoga > Thermotoga sp. KOL6. The sequence goes on along the minus strand of NZ_LNDE01000001.1, from coordinate 272,084 downwards.
TTCTCCCTCGGTTGTGAAAAACACAATCGTTCCAGGAGGAACTTCTTCTATTTCTTCTACCCCAATGGCTCTCAGTGCGGAGTCTTCAGAAGCTACTACTACTCCTTCGTCGAACCTTCCGTAAAAGAGAGGACGCACGCCGTAGGGATCACGTGCAGCTGCAAGAAAGTCTTCGTGAAGTATCAACAAGGAATAAGCGAGTGGTACTTTCTTCAACGCTTTGACAATAGAACTTTTTAAATCTCCTTCGTTCATGGAAATAAGGTGAAGGAATATTTCAGAATCCAAGGTACTTTGAAAAACAGCTCCTTTCTCATGGAGCAAATCTATCCATTTGTCTGCATTTGGAATATTGCCGTTGTGTGCCACGGCGAGTCTTCCTTTTTTCGTGAAAGCGAGAATAGGTTGAATGTCCTCAAGAGAACCGGCAGTGGAATATCTCACGTGTCCTATTCCTTTCTCTGCATCTTCCCATTTATCTTCCGTCAACACCGTGTCCACGAGACCTTTTCCCTTTATCGTTTTGAAGCCATCAACTACAATCCCTACGCTCTCCTGACCTCTGTGTTGAAGGCCCAATAGTACATCATGGAGCACGGAAAAAGCGTCTTTCACATTCCATACACCAGCGATTCCGCACACGTTATCACCTCGAAAGAGTTCCTACTTCTTTCATAGGGATATCAACCGATGGTTTGCTAGTGGAAAACACGAGCACAGTTTGATGGGCTGGTTCTACTTTTGGAAGTTTTACGTTTACTTTCAAACCGTATTCTTTGAATGTCTCCACATGTGTTTTGGTCAGGAGTTGGGAAGAGGCAAGTACAAATGCTCCGCTACCAACGAGATTCTTTATGGTTTCCCAAAGCTTTTTTTCTCTCTCCAAGTCGAAATCCGGCCACCCTACTGCAAAGATCTTCGAAGGTTTGGGTATAGAAACTCTCTGGGGGTCCACTTTACCAAGCATACCTATCACGAGGGTAGGGGGTATGGGTTTTCCTTGGTATGTGTTATAGAGAGAAGCATTTCCAGAGGCAACTGGCACATTGGTAAATTCACATGCATTTTTCAGAGCTCTCATCATAGCCGAAAGACCGACCGGATCTTCATCAGGATCTCCGTAATTTATACAGTTGGTGATGGCCAGTGGATCTGCTCCAACACTTAACGTTTTTCTCACACTTTCAAGCACAGCAATGAACGTTCCCCAGTACACATCTTGTAAGGCCAAATCCGCTCTGCTGTGTGTGACGAGGGAATAACCGCTGTTTCTCTTTATTCTCATTACAGCCGTTCCGAAACCAGGTGGAAGAACAGTGTCTGTTCCTACCATGTAATCGTATTGCTCAAAAACTTCTCTTGCGTTAACGTCCTCGAACTCCACTCTTTTGAATTTTGGTAAATCTCCAGGAGTGTAGTCGAGTGCTTCTTCCTCCGGGGCGTTTGCAAGCAGTTGAACGGGGACTTCCATTACGAGCCTATCTTCGTAGAGAACCCTATAAATCGGTTCTTTCACTACTTCTGCCACAACGTTTCCAAACAGTAAATGCTCTTTAGCTATTTCCAGTATTCTGTCTACTTTGGAGGGTGATGTCACCACTGCCATTCTCTCTTGACTTTCACTTATGAGAATTTCCCAAGGTTCCATGTTAGGTTCCCTCAAGGGGACACGATCGAGATGAACGATAGCACCGAGATTTCCCTTGGCCACAAGCTCCGATGTGGCAGATAGTACGCCACCTGCTCCGAGATCCTGTGCCCCTTCGACGAGACCTTCCTCTACCATCTTCAGGAAAGCTTCTATCAGCATTTTTTCAGCGAATGGATCACCAACTTGTATCGAGAGTTTTGTTGCTTTTTCTCCTGTTAGATCTTCAGAAGCAAAAGACGCTCCATGAATACCATCTCTCCCAGTTGCTCCTCCAAAGATCACAATAACTTGGCCGGGTCTGATAGCTTTGGAATCGATCAGCATGTTGTTTTTTACAACGCCAGCAGCGAGTACGTTTACAAGAGGGTTATGTGCATACAGAGGAGATATTCTTAGCTCTCCCCCCACTGTTGGTACGCCTATGGAATTCCCGTAATCGGCTATTCCTTCTATTATTCCATCGATCATCCGAGACATGTGTAGGGAATCGAATATTGCCGTGGGTCGAGCTCCCATTGCCAAAACATCCCTGATTATTCCACCAACACCTGTTGCTGCTCCGTTGTAAGGTTCAATAGCACTTGGATGGTTGTGACTCTCTATCTTGAAAGCGATCGAATAATATTCGTCCAGATTCACAACCCCAGCATTTCCTTCGAAACCAGTCTTCGGCAATCTCCTTATGTACTTCTTCGTGTGAGAATAGCCACAATGTTCACTCCACATAACAGAAAACGCTTGAAGTTCGACGAAGGAAGGCTTCCTGCCAAGCTCCTTCTCCAAGATGTCCAGATATCTCAATTTCATCACCTCTTCAGATAATTGAGAATGGATTGGAAAACCTTTACACCGTCTTCTCCACCGATGAGCTGTTCAATGGCTCTTTCTGGGTGGGGCATCAAACCAAAAACGTTCTTTTCTTCGTTTAGAATACCTGCTATTCGTTCATCAGATCCGTTTACATCTTCAACATATCGAAGGACGACGTTCACATTTTCTACCTTTACGTATCTTCCGAATCCGTGAGCTATCGGGATTTTTATTATCTCACCAGGATAGAAAGCGTTTGTGAAGGGGTTTTCTGTGTCTTCGACGACCAAATCAACCCACTTGCATATGAATTTTCCAGAGGAATTTTGAAGAAGAGCCCCTTTCAATAATCCCATTTCTATGAGTATTTGAAAACCGTTGCATATGCCCATTATCAACTTCCCTTTTTCAGCGGCTTTTTCTATTTCATATGAAATCTTTTCTCTTGCTGCAACAGCCCCGGGCCTGAGATAGTCCCCATAGGAAAATCCCCCGGGAAGAATTATCAATTCATAATCGTCCAACCTATCATCTAGCCCCACAAACTTCGGTTCAAATCCGTTTATTTCCAACGCGTGATAAGCATCCCTATCACAGTTGGATCCAGGATAAACTACAACACAAGCTCTCGGTCTCACAGTTCCCTCACCTCATACTCTTCTACAACGGGGTTTACCAAAAGTTCTTCACAAGCTTTTTTAACGATTTCATAGGCTTTCTCTTTGTTTTCTGCTTCTACTTCCAAATGAATGGATTTTCCTAGTCTCAACTTTTTGACGGGTAAGTTTTTCTCTTCTCTGAGAACACGCTCAATGGTTTCTCCACGAGGATCTCTAACGTTGCTCTTGTACTGAACGTCTACTGCGAACTTAAAGATCTGCAAAGTTCCAGCACCTCCTCGTATTTTTTCATGGGATCTCCAAGATTCCTCCTGTAAACGTCTTTATCGAAGATCTCTCCTTTTTTTCTCAATCGGAATGTATCCGGCGAAATTTCATCTCCTAATATTATTTGTCCATCTTTGCTGAGACCAAATTCGTACTTTATATCCCACAACTCAAAATCACCCTTTTCGAAAAACTCTTTCAGAACAAGAGTCGCTTTTATGGAGATTTCTTTCATTTCCTCTGCTTGTTTTTTGGTAGAGATACCCAAAATTTCTAAGTGATCAAAACACACCATAGGATCGTGTCTTTCGTCGTCTTTTATGAAGAACTCAACTAGAGGAAACGGTAGCTCTTCTCCTTCTACTCCCCCGTATCTCTTTACAAAGGATCCTGCCTTTTTTAGTCTCACCACAACTTCGAGAGGGAACATTTTCAGGGGAACGGTTTTTAATATATTTGGCGGTAGGAATTCAACGAGGTGGGTTTTGATCCCTTTTTCGGAGAGAAAATTCATAAGAATGGCGGTTATTTCTGCGCAGATAGAGCCTTTGTTCAATATAACATCGTGTTTCAAACCATCGCCGGCGGTAATATCATCTTTGAATTCAATTAAAGCATGATCGCCGACGATCCTAACAATTTTTGTTTTACCTTCGTAGACCACATACTCGCCTCCCCACCCTTTTTGAAAATTCTATATTTTTATCATGAATGAAAATTACATTCGAGGTAAACTCTTTGAAAAAAACAGAAAAACGGGAGCATAAGCTCCCGCGTTTGGTCGGGGAGGCGGGACTTGAACCCGCGACCTCCAGATCCCGATTCTGGCGCTCTGGCCGTCTGAGCTACTCCCCGGGACCTTTGTTATTATATCATAACCATGGTGATTATAAAGCGGACAATGGTTTAACAACTTAGTCTCTTGACTTTTAATGCTTCTACTGTATAATTCGAAAAGCGTAAAAGAATTTCTGAAGGGGAGTGAAGAACGTGGATTTCAGGTACATTTTGAGGGTGCACATTGATCAGGAGGCCGCTCAGGAAATACTCAAAAACAAGAAGATTCAAAGTCATGCCGAGAAAGTACATAACGAGCTTCATTACGATGGTGACACACTCGTTATTGTTTCAAAACCGGGTCACGACGTGGACGAAGAACTTATAATGTTGGTAATAAGTGCTTATGGGAAACCCGCCAAAGCAGAGGGATATCTTGTAGTCAACGGTAAGGAAAGGAAAGTTTTCGATGGAATGCTGGATCCAAGGAAACCGTTATCTATTCATCAAACAGAAACAGAGAGAAAAACTGAGGAATTTGAAGAGGAAGAAGAAGATTTCGAAGAAGATGAAGATTTCGATCTTTTCAACGAGGAAGATTTTTACGAGGAAGACGAGGAAGACTTCTACGACGAGGAAGACGAGTACTGAGGTGATAACTTGGAGAGGGTGGGAATTGTAGGACTTCCGAATGCAGGGAAATCATCTTTCTTCAATTTCCTAACTGAAAACAACGTTCCTGCGGAAAGTTTCCCTTTTTGTACGATAGAACCAAATGTTGGGATCCTCGTTGTTCCAGACAACAGAATAGAGATATTAGCGAAAAACGAAGGTTCAAAAAAAATAGTTCATCCCTTTGTGGAAATAGTTGATATAGCTGGTCTCGTAAAAGGAGCAAGCAAGGGTGAAGGATTGGGAAATCAATTTCTTGATCATATAAGCAAAGTGGATGTCATAGCTCATGTTGTTCGTATGTTCAACGATGAGAGAGTTTCACATCCTTATCAAAATGTGGATCCAAAAAGAGATATAGAAATAGTGGAAACAGAACTTATATTGAAAGATTTAGAAACCGTGGAGAAACGATTGGAAAAACGCTTCAAAGTAGCAAGGGCAGGAGATAAAGACGCCAGAAGAGAGGTTGAACTTCTAAAGGAACTCAAAGAATTCCTCTCCCAAGGAAAAAGAGCCGCAAAGTTTCCAAGACACGACGAGTTCGAGAAAAATATCGTTCGTTCACTCTTTCTTTTAACGGATAAACCACAAATACTCGTCTTCAACGTTGATGAATTGAACGATGAAAAGAAAAGAACCATAGAGGATATAATTAAAGAGAGGGATGAAGAGTACATTATAATAAATGTGAAACTGGAGGAAGAGTTAAAAGTTCTACCGGAGGAAGAAGCAAAACTTTTTCGTGAGGAATACAATCTCGATGGTGACAAGAAAAAGGAGTTCTTCGAAAAGGTTCTCAAACTTCTCGATCTTATAAGATTTTTAACGGCCACACATAACGAAGCAAAATGCTGGACTGCGAAGCGGGGAACTACCGCTTACGAAGCAGCAGGACTTATTCATAGCGATATACAAAAAGGCTTTGTGAAGGTAGAGGTAATTTCTTTCGAAAAATACCTCGAGTACGGCTCTCTCAAAAAAGCACGTGAATCTGGAGCCGTTGAAACTCATGGAAAAGATTACGTTCTAAGAGAGGGGGATGTGATTCATTTCTTATTCCGTGCTTGATGTTTGGAAAGTCTTCCGCAGCACGCCGTTCACAACGGCTGTTGTATCTTTCCTTCTGGCACAGTTCATAAAATTTTTGATCAAAAGAGACGTGAAAATGTTGAAAAGTTACGGTGGAATGCCCAGTGGTCACGTTGCCACCGTATCTGGTCTTGCTTGGTCACTTGCGCGAAATACGGGTTTCGATTCTCCTTACACTTCGATTGCTTCTATCTTTCTTATAATCGTATTCATGGACGCTATCGTTTTAAGGCCAGCTGTGAAGAAAGATTTGGGGCATAATTTGTTAGAGGCCCTTGCGGGATTGGGATTGGGTATGCTTGTTGCTTATCTTTTTCCGGCGCGTCTTCATCTTTGGTGAGGTGGAGCAATGAAAGAGTACAGAATAAAACCTCGAGAATCAGATCTTTCGTTTCTGAGAGAATTGGACGAAGAGCAAAGAAAGGCAGTTGTTGAGTCGAAGGGAAGATGTATAGTGATAGCGGGTCCAGGTTCGGGGAAGACCCGCGTTATTACTTATAAAATCGCCTATCTTTTGGCGTGTGGAATAGATCCATCCAGAATCATGCTTGTTACGTTTACTCGGGCAGCGGCTAGAGAAATGGTTGAAAGGGCAAAGGCGGTAACGGGAAAGGAACTTTCTAACATGCTCGCGGGTACATTCCATCACGTAAGCAATTATTTTTTGAGGAAATATGCACCCTATGTTGGTTTGGAGAGAAACTATTCTATCTTGGACAGAGAGGACGCAGAAAGCTTGATGAGGCATGCAAGAAGCAAATTTCTTGAAAAGAAAAACAAGGAAGAAAGAAGAAACTTCCCTCAACCTTCGGTTCTCATGTCAATATATTCTTACATGAAGAACACTCTGAAATCTTTGAGAGAAAGTATCATCGTTAAAAATCCAAAGTTTCTCGATCACAAGGAAGAGATAGCGGAAATTTTTGAACTTTACGAACAAGAGAAACGTTCACAAAACGTTGTGGATTACGAAGATCTACTATTCTATGCGTATAGGCTTTTTGAAGAACATGAAGAAATACGTAAGAGAGAAGCTGAAAGATTTCTGTGGATTCTTGTCGATGAGTTTCAGGATACGAATTACGTACAGTACAGGATGATCGAACAATTGTCTTCGAAACACGGTAACATTCTTGCTGTTGGGGATGATGCACAGAGCATTTATTCTTTTCGAGGTGCTAGGTACGAGAATGTGGAAGATTTCATCAAAACACCTGATACCAAAATTTTCAAGATCCAAACAAATTACAGAAGCACAGAGAACATAGTGAAATTCATAAATGCTATGCTTCCATCCAGGTCGGTTCCCAAAGAGTTGAAACCCGTAAAGAAAGATGGAATGAAGCCGGTTGTTGTTAAGACGTGGGACAGATACGAAGAGGCCAGGTTCGTCTCTCAAAGGATATTAGAACTCTTTGAGGAAGGATTCAAACCTGAAGAAATAGCAGTACTGTACAGATCGCATTCTCATTCTTTGGAGCTCCAGATGGAGCTTGCCAGAAGTAAAATAGATTATCGTGTGCTTTCTGGACCGAGGTTCACCGAAAGTGCTCATGTAAAGGATATTCTTGCGTTCCTCAGGATCGTTCAAAATCCGAGAGATAAATCCGCTTGGTTGAGAGCTGCAAAACTTTTCTATGGAATTGGTGACAGGACGGCTTCCAAAATAGCAGATCTTGCGAGTGCTTATGTGGAAGAGGAATTGGATCCTTTCAACGAGTTAAGAAAGGTGAATTTTTCAGGGGAATATACGAAATTCGTGGATATTTTGAACCATTTGAAACAACTAGATCAGCCCGGTGAAATGATCGAGCACGTTCTCTCAACATTCTACGCCGAGTATCTTGAAGCAAGGTATCCAGATTACCGAGAAAGGGAAATGGATATTGAAAGGCTTATCGAGATCGCATCCCGCTACAGAAATTTAGAGGAATTTTTGACAGATCTTGCGGTGACAGAGGATGTGGAGATTCAAAGAGATGTTTTTCAGAGGGAAGGAAAGATTACTTTAACAACTGTTCATCAGGCAAAGGGTCTCGAATGGAGAGTTGTTTTTGTTGTGTCGGTAAATCCGGGTGACTTCCCGAATTATTTTGCGATTGTGGAAGGAAACTTAGATGAAGAAGAAAGAATCTTTTACGTAGCCATAACAAGGGCAAAAGAACACCTTTACATATCCTATCAAATCGCCGGTACTTCTTATCCTTACCGCGGAAACAGATTCATCATGAGAAGCGGAGAAAATTTCATCGATAGAATACCTCCGGATCTCGTGGAAGTGTGGGAAGTGAGATGAATCCAATTAATGTTAACATCACTTGACAAAGGAGTAATTTTTTGTTATGATAAATATGTAGAAAATTTTCTTTAAAATGGTAATTTATGAAAAACTTTTTCTGAGGGGGTGTTTGCTGTGAAAAAGTGGTTGTTTTTGATGGTTCTCTTGATTGTGGCATCTGTTGTATTGGGTAAAGTGAATTTTGCTTCCACTCAGATGACACCAGCTGCAGAGAGGGAGTTCATGCTCAACAAACTCGCTGAATTTTCTAAATCTTCTGGCATCGATGTAGAGTTTCTCAATTTTGAGTATCCACAACTTTTCAGCAGGCTTCAAGCAGAAGTAAGGGCAGGAAAAACCACTTTGAATTTAGTTGCAGACTTACAAGGTAATCTTTACATCATGGCTTCAGAAGGATTGTTGAGCGATCTTAAAGATCTCAAGTTCGAAGGGAAAACTTTCATTGAAACCCTTGAAAGATTCGCATACGTCAACGGTCAAAAGATTTTCATTCCTTGGCTCCAGGCAACTTACGTGATGGCCGTCAACAAGAAGGCGTTCGATTACTTGCCACGCGGCCTTTCGAAGGAAGATGTGATCAAAGGAACGGAGAAATGGACTTATGATGCTCTCCTTGCGTGGGCTAAGAATATCTACGAAAAAACTGGGCAACCTTTACTCGGATTTCCTGTGGGGCCGAAAGGGTTATGGCATAGATTCCTCCATGGTTACATTTATCCGTCTTACACCGGAGCACAGGCTTTGAAATTCGACAGTGTAAGAGCGGTCGAGATGTGGAATTATCTGAAAGAACTCTTCAAATACGTGCATCCTGCCAGTACCACATGGGATGGAATGGCCGATCCACTCCTGAGAGAAGAAGTTTGGATTGCTTGGGATCACACTGCTAGGTTGAAACCCGCCATTGTTGAGAAACCAGACGATTTCGTCGTCGTTCCTGTTCCGAGGGGCCCCATGGGAAGAGGGTACATCATCGTTCTCGTAGGACTTGCCATACCCAAAGGTGCAGATTTCGATGAACCATCTAAAGTGATAGACTTTCTCACTTCTCCAGAAATGCAGGTTGAAATTTTGAAAAACGTCGGATTCTTCCCTGTTGTACAAGAGGCTGCCGGTGCGATTCCTGAGGGAGCTTTGAAAGTTTTGGCACAAGGAGTTATAAATCAATCCGCTGCGAAAGATTCCATCATATCCTTTATACCAAGCTTGGGTCCAAAGAGCGGAGAGTTTACAGAAACCTACAGAATGGCTTTCACAAGGATCGTTTTCCAGGGTGAAGATCCAGCGAAGGTTGTGAAGGAGCTTGGTGAGCGAATCAGACAGATGTTCAAAGAAACAGGAGCGGAACTACCAGAACCAGATGCCAGCCTCTTCTGATAAGCCGGGGCGGGGGCCCCGCCCCTTTCTGGGGGTGTATCATGAGAGGAAAATGGATTCCCTTTCTCCTTATATTGCCGGCAATTTTGTATCTTCTGCTTTTGATGGGTTACCCACTCTTCGAGACATTTAGGTTGGCCTTCACGAGCAACGAAGGTGTTTTTGGAAACTTCAAGAGATTGGTGGAAAGTGGACAATTTTGGAACGCGATGAAGAATACTCTCCTCTTGACAGTGGTGATAGTTCCTATTCAGCTGATTCTCGCCTTGGGGCTTGCTCTTTTTGTGAATAAAAAATTCAAGGGTTACACAACAATTCTCTATTTCATAGCTATTCCTCTTGCGTTGAGTGATGTGACAGCGGCACTCATGAGCTATACCATCTTTTCACCGAATGGTTACATCAACAAGATTTTGATGAACTTTCATTTGATAGAAAGACCCATATACTTTTTCGGATATCTGTTCAAAAACAGAGAATTCTGGGTAGTGGCTCTTACGGAAGTGTGGAGAGCAACACCTCTTGTGTTCATCATTATTCTTGCGGGTCTTCAATCGATAAACAAAGAATACTTGGAAGCAGCTGATTTGTTTGGATTCTCGAAATGGAAAAAATTTACAAAGATCATCTTACCCCTTCTCAAACCTTCAATCATGTCTGCCCTCCTTTTGAGAACTCTTTTTGCATTTCAAATATTCGGTGTCGTATGGTTGCTTGCTGGAAGAGATATTCCCGTTCTTGCGGGGGAAACATATTATTGGTATACCTTCATGAACGATCCCAACATGGCGAGTGCGTATGCTTTGGTGATAGCCCTCGTTACGATCATCGTTAGTTGGTTTTACATCACGTTCCTCAGAGCAAAACACCTAGAGGGGGCGCGATGATGAAAAAATTCCTCATAATTTTTCTTTCGGTTATTATTTCTCTGTGGTTTTTGACACCAGTTTTTTTCATCGTTTTGGCATCTCTCACACCATCTTCCGATTATTACAATCCAACCAAGATATTTCCCAGTAGACTCACGCTGGAACATCTTTACAAACTTTTTGTCACCTTAGGTGGTGGTAAAGCTACTTTGGTGAGTATAGAAGTAGCTCTTATCTCGATAGGAGTTTCTTTCCTATTGGGGCTTCCCGCAGGTTATGCTTTGACGCGCTACATTTTCCCAGGGAAAAACATTATCAGGCTTTCCATGCTCATGACGAGGTCTATTCCTCTCATAGTAATTGCTGTCCCTCTCGTTGTTCTTTACATGAGGTTGAATCTCGCCGATACCACTCTTGGAGTAGCTCTTGCACATGCTTCGATGATACTTCCGTTTGTTGTTTTGATCACATCCAGTGTGTTTTCTGGGATCTCTGTTGAATACGAAGAAGCAGGGATGGTTTTCGGATTGAGTCGTTTTCAAGCTTTTCTGAGGATCACACTGCCTTTGGCACTTCCAGGACTCGCTGCTTCTGCTATATTTGCTTTCATCATGTCTTGGAACGAGGTGTTCGCCGCTTCCATACTAACTCTCACGAACAGGACACTTCCTGCACACATTCTGAACACGGCAATGGCATCACCCGACTACTTCAAATTCGCTGCAGGAACGATCATGGCAATACCTGCCATGGTGTTTATCTTCTTCATAAGAAAGTATCTTGTGAGTATGTGGGGAATTACCCTGAAATGAGAGGTGATTTGAATTGGCACGGGTAAGAATAGAGAGCGTAAAGAAATATTTCGGAAATGTGAAAGCTCTCGATGGAATAGATCTCATTGTGAACGAAGGGGAGTTCCTCGTGCTCCTAGGTCCTTCTGGATGTGGGAAAACCACTCTCCTTCGCTGTATAGCAGGGCTAGAACAGGTAACTGATGGAAAAATTTTCTTCGACGATCGTGAAGTGACTAACCTCGCTCCTAAAGATAGAAATATTTCTATGGTTTTCCAGAGTTACGCGGTATGGCCTCACATGAAGGTGCGTGACAACATTGCCTACCCTTTGAAACTCAAGAAGGTTCCGAAGGAGGAAATAGAGAAAAAAGTACATTGGGCCGCGGATCTTTTACATATCTCGGAGCTCCTCGACAGGTATCCTGCTCAACTTTCAGGGGGACAGAGGCAGAGAGTGGCAGTCGCCCGAGCCATTGTTCACGAACCGGAAGTTCTTTTAATGGATGAACCTCTCTCTAACCTAGACGCGCTTCTTCGTGTAAAGATGCGGAGTGAGTTGAAAAAACTTCAAGAGAGAATTGGTGTCACAACAATTTATGTCACACACGATCAAACAGAAGCGATGACCATGGGAGATAGGATTGCCGTAATGAATCAAGGTAAACTACAGCAAGTAGGAACTCCTTCTGAAATTTATCATCATCCTGTGAATATCTTCGTTGCTGGATTCGTTGGATCTCCACAAATGAACTTTTTGGAAATGACAGTGAAATCCGAAGGAACGAAGATTCTACTCCATAAAGATGGAATCGATATACCGGTGAAATCAGATCCAAAAGTAAAGCAAGTTGTTATGGGAATCAGACCGGAGAACATATATCTTGAAGAAAAGCCCAACACTGTAAAGCTAACTGGTGAAATTTATTTCGCCGAGAAACTAATGTCGGATACGATTCTTCATATCAACATAGGGAACGACAAAATCGTTGCTAAGATCCCTGGAGACGTTGATTTCAAGAGTGGTGAAAAGATATCGTTCTTTCTCGATCTTGGACGTCTTCATCTCTTCCATCCTAAAACTGGGGAGAGAATCTTATGAAAGCAAAAGTGATCGTGCACAATCACTGGGATAGAGAATGGTTTGCGACAGAAGATATAACTTCTTCTTGGTTGAAAGAAGTATTCATCAAAGTGAAGGATCTCTGTGAGAAGAATCCTCAGTTCACCTATGTAATGGATGGCCAGACTGCGGTAATAGAGGATTTGCTTATAGCGAATCCGGAATTGGGAGAGGATCTCAGAAAACTTGTTGAAACAGGGAGGATACTCATCGGACCTTATTATATTCAAATCGACTGGAGGATACCAGGAGAATCGGCAATATTGAAAAATTTGGAACTCGGAGTCAAGGAGGCTGAACGTTTTGGAAAGTGCATGAAGGTAGGGTGGCTTCTTGATAACTTCGGTCACGTTTCCCAGGAGCCACAAATCCATAGGTTATTTGGAATAAACAAGGTTTTCCTTTGGCGAGGAGTTTCTTTTCCAGAAGATAACATTTCACAGGAATTTATCTGGAAAGGAAGTGATGGTTCAGCTGTTCAAGCAATCTTTCTCATTGGTGGATACAGAAACTTATACAACTTGAAAGAAACGAGAGATATAGCAGATAAAAGGTTGAAGCATGAGATAAAAAAACTCGAGAAGTTTTCAAAATCCGATGAAATCCTCCTCTTGGACGGCTACGATATAGATCTTTCACCAGAAGATCCGAGTGAATATGTGAACGTTGAACTTGCTACTCCTGAAAGTTTCCCAGAGAAATTTCCAAACAATGTTTCCGTACTCTTCGGGGAACTTCTTTCTGGAAGATACGCCTGCACTTTTCCTGGAACACTTTCCACAAGAGTCTACTTGAAGCTCGAAAGCGATCTGGTTGAAAAGCTTTTAAAGACAAATGATCTGCTCTCTGTTTTGAATGGTGAAGATGTACAGGAAGTTCTGTGGAGAGATTTTCTCAAAACGCTTGCACACGACAACATTTGTGGTGTCTGTGTGGATAAGGTTCATGAGAACATGGACAGAACGTACAGAAGGCTGTACTTTTATCTAAAGGGATCCATAGAAGAAAAAATGAAAAAACTTGCTTCGAAATCGAATCTAGAAAAAGGGCTTTATGTGTTTTCTCTTTCTCCCTTCGATTATGATCACTGGTACTGTGATGGCGAAAGAACTTTACCATTGAAAACCAGTGGAGTTGGGTTTTTCAAAGTAGTTTCGCTCGATGAACGAGAAGAAAGTGAAAAAGAACTTTCATGGAAAAACGACTATTACGAGGCTTATTTTGAGAAAGATGGAGTACTTGTTTTAAATGGAAAGAGATTGGGAATCTTAAAGCTTTTTGAAGAAAAAGGAGACACTTACACAACTTCCACTGAAGAGACAGATTTTTCTGTTTCCCTGAAAAAAATCGGGATCATCTTGAGAACGAGTCGTTCGATGGTAGTAGAAATGGAAAGAATCGTTGATTCACACTCGAGCCATATTGAAACGAGAGAAAGAATTATCTTCGATGAAACTCCCCTTGTAAAATGGAACGTGACTTTGATCACGAAAGGGAAAAACTACAAGCTCTCCATTATATACGAGACGGGACAAGGGAAGATCTTATCGAAGATGCCTTTCGATGTGGTGGAAAGAGCCAAGGAAGACGATTATCTGCTTCCAGAAGTGCTTCCAGAGAATCTGAGAGGAATTCTTCTTGCAGCGAGAGAGACGGGGGCAGTTAGAGAGTTCCCTTTCCAGGGATTCATAGCCTTGTACGATGGGAAGTTTGCAAGATCTATCTTAGCTCAAGGTTTGAGAGAATATTGGGTAGAGGAAGGAAAGGTAAATGTGACACTCGTGAGATCCGTTGAATGGATCGCAAAAGATGTGAAAAATCGAATAGGAGATGCTGGGCCTTTGATGTATGTGCCCGGTGCAAAATGTGAAGGAACCTTTTCTGTGAAACTCGCCTTTATGGAAATCCCATTTCATCCAAGAAGTAAAGAGTTTTTCAGGTGGTATTCCCTTTTTGAAAATCCCCCCCTTCTTTTGGATGTCAAGGCAGGTGGAAACGAAAAAGAAGGGGTATTCTTCAAATCGGAACTACCGTGGATCGGTGTAAAAGATAGAGACTTCTTGTGGGTCTACAATCCCTATCTCGAAGAAGTAGATGGTACAAAGCCGCTTCAGATATCAAGCAGAAGGGTGCATGTACTATCGAAAAAAGAAGGGAGATCGAACGTTTTCTTTCTGAACTTTCCGAAGTTTCCGGTTCTAAACATTACATCAAAACCAGAAGAGGATGTTTTAAACACTTTAAAAGATATGATCTCAAAACTCGATGAAGAAATTTCTGAACTTGCAAAAGAAACTGATCCAAAATCAGTTCATCGTTATCTTTCTCTTACTAGAACAAAAAAGGAAATAGAGCTTTCGTTGCTGTATCTCCAAGATGTGAAAGAAAAGGCAAGAGAATTGAATGAGTTTCGAATGAGAAGAAGAACCTATGACTACGTGTTGGAGCTTCTAGAAAGTGAGGAGAAAGCATGAAGATCGCGTTGCTCCATTATCGTGGAGGCCTCATGGATGGAGTTTCATTAGAAATGGAGAAATGGAGGAGAGTTCTCACAAAGATGGGTCATGAAGTTGACATAGTTGCTGGCAACGAAAAGGAAGGTGTGGATGTTGTTGTAAAAGAAATCGGATTTGAAAATCCAGATTTTGAAACGGTGAATCGGAATTTCTTTGGAGGGATAGAAGATTTCGCTGATGAGAGATCATTCATGGATTTTCTTAAAGGAAAGGAGGAGGAGCTTTTTCAGATTTTGGATAAAAAACTTATAGATTACGATCTCGTTGTACCGAACAATGTCTGGTCTCTGGGGCTTTTCCCTCCTTTAGGACTCGCACTTGCAAGATTGGACAAAAGATTTATTGCTCATCATCATGATTTTTGGTGGGAAAGAAATCACTTGATTCCGAAAAACGAAAAGATGAAAAGCATTCTAGAAAGATACTTCCCTCCTGATTTGCCGAACATAAAACACATTGTCATAAACACGATTGCTCAAAAGGAGTTGAAGAGACGAAGAAATATCGATTCAATTGTGGTACCGAATGTGATGGATTTTAGCAAACCGATCACATCGGAAAAAATGTATCGAGTTGTGAGAGAGGATTTTCAAATAAAACCTGGAACAATTGTGGCACTTCAAGCAACCAGAATAGATAGAAGGAAGGCAATAGAACTTTCAATAGACCTAGTTTCAACATTGAGGGAGAAACTAGTTATGAGGAGGGGTGAACGTCTCTACAATGGGGACCTTTTCAATGGCGAAGTAATCCTCGTATTCTCTGGAATATGTGAGGATGAATTGTACCTTGAGGAACTCTTAGAATACGCTTCTTCAAAGAACGTTCCTTTTATGGTTTTGAGTTACGAAGTGAAAAAAGATACTACGCTCTTTTGGAAACTTTACAACGTTGCCGATTTCGTTACTTATCCATCTATTCTCGAAGGATGGGGAAATCAACTTCTTGAAGCAATGGTTGCGAAGAAACCTATCGTTTTGTTCGAGTACGAGGTATTCAAATCAGACATAAAACCCTCAGGTTTGAAATACGCGAGTTTAGGAGATAGATATTGGAGAGAGAAAGAGTTTGTGAGGGTCGAGAAAAGTGTTCTAACGAAAGCAGCTGATGATCTTTCTCAAATACTGTTCGATTCCATCCTTTACAGAAACATAGTGGAACACAATTTCGAGATTGGAAAAAAACATTTCAGTTTGGAAAGATTGGAGAAAATCTTAGCCGAGGAGGTATTAACATGAAGATCGTTGTGGGAATACCGAGTTATAACAACGTAGAAACCATTTCTCACGTTGCAAAAACAGCTGCCAAGGGTATTGTGGATTTCTTCGATGGCAACGGCATGATTGTTAACTCTGATGGAGGATCATCCGACGGTACGCGAGAAAGGTTTATGGAAACAGATACTTTCGGTGTTCCAAAAGAAAGTTTTATATACGAAGGAATATCAGGGAAGGGCAGTGCCATGAAAGCTATCATGGAGTTTGCATTAAGACACAATGCGGAAGCAGTTGTTTTCTTGGATTCTGATCTCAGAAGTGTAAAACCTTGGTGGGTTGAGAGACTCGCAGGACCTATCTTGAGAAAAGAAGCAGACTACGTGACACCTTTTTACCTAAGGCACAGATTTGATGGAACGATCACGAATAATGTTTGTTTCCCTATGACAGCCGTTCTCTATGGGAAGAAGGTGAGGCAACCAATCGGCGGCGATTTCGGTGTTGGAAGGAATTTGTTGGAGATATATTTGAGTAAGCCAAAAGAGATATGGGAAACAGATGTAGCAAGATTCGGTATCGACATATGGATGACAACAACCGCTATAAACGAGTCCGGCAAAGTGATTCAAGCAGCTCTTGGTGCGAAAATTCATGATGTCAAAGATCCGGGGAAGCATTTGAAAGGTATGTTTCTTCAAGTGGTGGGGACTCTTTTTGAACTCATGATCATTTATGAGAACAAATGGAAGGATGTGTGGAAGATAGAAGATGTTACCATTTATGGGGAGACACCGGAAGAAGAGGTGCCGCCGATGGAAATCAACATCGAAAATTTGAAGAAACTTGCAAGAGAAAGTGTTGTAAATTTGGATTACGTAGACGAAGAAATTGTTTCCGAGGTGAGGAAAACAGGAACATTGAGTCTCCCTTCATGGACTGATGTGTTGTTCAAAAGTGCAATTCGTTACAGAGAAACAAGGGATAAACGAGTAATCGAGGAGCTCTTACCTTTTTACTTTGCGCGAACTGCTTCTTTTGCCGAAGAGGTAAAATCTCTATCCGATGAAGAAGCCGAAAAACGTGTCTATGGACAGCTCGATGTATTCTTGGAAAAGAAAAAGTTCCTTAAGGAGGAATGGGGATTTGAAAATAAAAGATAGGATATTGAACATCTACACTCAGTTTAGCCCCGCCGAGCGAAAAGTAGCAGATTACATCCTCGATAAACCAGATGATGTCATTCATTATTCGATCACGGAGTTTGCAAAGATAGTAGGTGTGAGTGAAACAACGGTGCACAGGGTGATAAAGAAGTTGGATTTCGAAGGTTATCAAACCTTCAAAATTTCTCTTGCTAGAGAACTGAGCGGAATCGAAGAATCCCTCGAAAAACATGATTTCATAGATGAGGAAATCGAAATTTTGAAACGTTTGAAAGAGACTCTAGATATTAAGAACGTGGAAAAAGCAGTAAATTGGATTATTGCCGCTCGGCGGGTACTTTTCTTCGGGGTAGGACTTTCTGGGGTAGTATCGGAGTACGCCAGTTTGAAATTCGCTCTTTTGGGATTCTCCACATTCTTCTCTAACGATCCACATGTGCAAGTAATAGAAGCGGTAAATTTGAGCAACAAGGATGTGGTAATTTCTATCAGCCACACTGGAAACATTCGAGATACTGTGAAATCCACTCAAGTTGCGAAAGACATGGGAGCAAGAACAATCGCCATCACAACTAATCCCGCCTCCGAACTTGCCAAAGTTGCCCACCTTGTGCTCCAAAGTCCACCCGTTAAGTACGAAACCTACGAATTCCTAAGAGAAAACATAGGTGAAATTGCGGTTGTGGATGTGTTGTTCAAAGAGACCTTTCAAAAGATCTATCAAGACAGGAAAAAGCACTTCGAAAACTTGGAAGGTGTTTTCAAACCGAAGAAATTTTAAGACTTTGTGTACTAATTCGAAAATACTCCTCCATAGCCGCTTTTGATTCTAGAAGACGATAAAATTCGCTCTAATCATAGGAGGATAGTATGATTCTTAGTAGGAGGAATGCTTATGAGTAGAATTATGTTCATTTTATTGGCCATGACGATCTCGTTTACCCTGTTTTCAAACGATGAATTTGTGAGAGTGAAAAATGGACGCTTCTTTTTAAATGGTCAAGATTTTCGCTTCATCGGAAGCAATAATTACTACATGCATTACAAGAGTAGCAACATGATAGACAACGTCCTTGAGAGTGCAAAAGATATGGGAATAAAAGTTCTTAGAATTTGGGGATTCCTCGATGGAGAAAACTATTGTCGTGAGAAGAATACCTATATGCACCCCGCCCCTGGTGTTTTTGGGATCCCAGAGAATATATCTGGAGTTCAAGACGGTTTCGAACGCTTGGATTACACTATTAAGAGAGCAAAAGAGCTGGGAATAAAGCTTATTGTTGTACTTGTAAACAATTGGGATGATTTTGGAGGGATGAATCAATATGTTAAATGGTTAAATGGAAGGCATCATGATGATTTCTATAGAGATAAAAATATAAAAGAAGAATACAAAAGGTACGTTTCGTACATCGTAAACAGGGTGAACATCTACACTGGGATTCCTTATAAGGATGAACCAACAATCATGGCATGGGAACTGGCGAACGAACCGAGATGCGAAACTGATAAGTCCGGAGAAACGCTTGTAGAATGGGTTAAGGAAATGAGCGCTTATATAAAAAATTTGGATCCGAACCATCTTGTAGCAATAGGGGATGAAGGCTTCTTCAACAACTATGAAGGGTTCGAACCTTACGATGGAGAAGCGGGATGGACTTACAGTGGCTGGTCAGGTGTCGACTGGAAGAAACTCCTTGAGATCGAAACCATAGACTTTGGAACTTTCCACCTTTATCCGTCGCATTGGGGTGTGAAACCTGAAAACTACGCCCAGTGGGGAGCAAAGTGGATAGAGGATCACATAAAGATAGCGAAAAAATTAGGGAAACCAGTTGTTCTGGAGGAATACGGGATTCCAAAATCTGCACCTGTTGATAGAGTGGCTGTTTACAAATTATGGAATGATGTCATATACGACCTTGGAGGAGATGGTGCGATGTTTTGGTTTTTGGCTGGTGTTGGAGAAGGGAGAGATAAGGACGAAAGAGGGTATTATCCAGATTATGATGGTTTTAGAATCGTGAACGATGATTCTGAAGAAGCTGCACTTTTCAGGAATTACACGAGGTTGTTCAGCGACGGTGAAAGCGTAAGAGAAAATACTGCTTTATTCGTTATACCAAAAAATGAAGCAGAACTCAAGGGAAAGGTGAAAGTGCGAGTGGCAATTTTCGATTACAATGGTTCACTTAAAAGCTTTGTTGTAAAGATAGGAGAACGAGTTTTCACAGATGATCAAATGAAAGCTTTAGGATACGGAATATATGGGATCACTTTCGATACAACTCAACTTCTCGACGGTGAGTACGAATTGTTTCTCAAAGCTAGCTTTGGTGGAGATGTTGCGGCTGATACCGTTGGCGTAAAAATTGTAAACAAAGCACGGTACGTTCTCTTAGAAAAAGTGGATTTTTCTAATCCTGATGAAATAAAGAAATGGTGGAATAGTGGAACTTGGCAGGCAGAATTTGAAAAGCCTGATATCGAGTGGAGCAACGTGATTGGAGAAGGATCGTTGAGAGTAAACGTAAAGTTGTCTGGTAAGAACGATTGGGAAGAAGTGAGAGTGGCTAGAAACTTCGAAGATCTCTTTGAATGTGAAATTCTTGAGTACGATATTTATATTCCAGATCTGGAAGATCTCTCCGGGAGGCTGAGACCATATGCCGTTCTGAATCCGGGTTGGGTGAAAATAGGACTCGATAAAAACATCATGAATTACAAAGGAGGAAAGATTGTTTTGTTCAACGGACAGAGATTCAGAAAGTTCCATGTAAAAATCGAATTCAACAGGGTTTCCGGCGTAAAAGAACTCCACATAGGTGTTGTAGGAGATCATTTGAAATACGAAGGGCCCATTTACATCGATAACATCCGTCTTTACAAAAAGGGGAGGTAAAGGAATGAAAGTTTTTTGTTGAGAGCCTTCCTATTCCTCTGTGGAAGTCATACAAGTTCGATATGAAATCGTAAAGAAAATCCGATTTTAGAAGAGAATCCTCACAAAGAGTGCCAAAGTTTTCAACTCGGCTGTTACAACAAAGGTGCAAACTGTGAAATAGAAACAATAGAAACAGAAGAGGAGTAGATCTGGAAGGATTATGTGTTGCGGGGCAGTTGATACCTGTGTTGTTCTCGCCTCCGGATAGTTGAAATCATGGATCTAATAAAAAAACATAGCAAATTGCCAAGAGTTAAATTTTTACCAGCGCTTGTTCCCTTCTCTGTAAGGATCTACACAAGCAAGTCATTCCGTTTAGCATGCCATTTTCTAACTTCTATGTCTGTATTGTTCTCTACTCAAGCCTCCGAAATTGATATAAGTTTCTCAAATGTTCGCGAACCGGTAATTGCGTTTGGTGTGGCAGTTTACGTATTAGAAAATCGTCTAGAAAAAGCAGCAACGAGTTAAGAAAACTTTTTCGAAAATATTCGGAAATAAATCTGGATAATTGTAGGTAACCAAATTTGGTATGTAAACATTTTCATAGTAGTTTTACATTTGAGTAAGATCGCATCAACTTTTTTAAGGGGGTGTTCTCCGTGAAAAAGTTTTTAGTATTACTTCTTCTTGTTTCAGCTTTGGTTGCAGTATTTGGACAAGCATTCGAAAGAAACAAAACACTTTATTGGGGCGGTGCGTTGTGGTCACCTCCGTCCAACTGGAATCCATTTACACCTTGGAACGCAGTGGCTGGAACGGTAGGTTTGGTTTATGAACCCTTGTTCCTGTACGATCCATTGAACGACAAATTCGAACCATGGCTGGCGGAGAGTGGAGAATGGGTCAGTGACAACGAATACGTACTCAAACTCAGGAAAGGACTCAGGTGGCAGGACGGTATGCCTCTTACGGTGGAAGATGTAAAATTCACTTTTGAAATTGCCAAAAAGTACACGGGAATCAGCTACAGCCCTGTTTGGAATTGGCTCGACAGGATCGAAAAAATTGACAATTTCACTTTGAAGTTCGTCTTTTCCGATCCCAGATATCAGGAATGGAAACAAATGCTTATCAACACTCCTATTGTGCCGAAGCACATTTGGGAGAAAAAAACGGAAGAAGAAGTTCTCCAGAGTGCTAATGAATATCCTGTTGGTTCCGGACCTTACTACGTTGAAAGTTGGACACAAGACAGATGTGTTTTCAAGAAGAATGAGAACTGGTGGGGTATAAGAGAACTCGGATATGATCCTAAACCTGAAAGAGTTGTTGAGTTGAGAGTTCTCAGTAACAACGTCGCTGTGGGAATGTTGATGAAAGGTGAACTCGACTGGAGTAACTTCTTCCTTCCTGGAGTCCCCGTTTTGAAAAAAGCGTACGGAATTGTTACTTGGTACGATGAACCTCCTTACATGCTTCCTGCCAACACAGCAGGTGTCTTTGTCAATGTTAACAAGTATCCTCTCAGCATACCAGAGTTCAGAAGAGCAATGGCCTTTGCAATTGATCCGGCGAAAATAGTGAATAGGGCATATGAAAACATGGTTACAGCAGCGAATCCTGCCGGTATATTGCCGCTTCCTGGCTACATGAAGTATTACCCGAAAGAGGTCATCGAAAAATACGGTTTCACATACAATCCAGAGAAAGCAAAAGAGATCCTTGATAAACTTGGATTCAAAGATGCGAACGGCGATGGTTTCAGAGAAGATCCGAACGGAAAGCCGTTCAAGCTCACTATAGAATGTCCTTACGGCTGGACAGATTGGATGGTGTCCATTCAGTCAATAGCTGAAGATCTCGTTAAAGTTGGTATCAACGTAGAACCTAAATATCCAGACTACTCTAAATACGCAGACGATCTCTACGGTGGAAAATTCGACCTCATTCTTAACAACTTTACAACGGGAGTCGCTGCTACCATATGGTCTTACTTCAATGGTGTGTTCTATCCAGATGCAGTAGAGTCCGAATACTCCTACGCTGGAAACTTTGGAAGATACTCTAATCCAGAGGTTGAAACACTTCTCGATGAACTCAACAGAAGCAAAGAAGATGATAAAATTAAAGAAGTGGTAGCCAAACTGTCGGAGATCCTACTCAAAGATCTGCCGTTCATACCACTTTGGTACAACGGAGCCTGGTTCCAAGCTTCCAACGCTGTCTGGACGAACTGGCCAACGGAAAAGAATCCATACGCAGTACCCATAGGATGGAACGGTTGGTGGCAACTCACCGGTATCAAGACACTGTTTGGAATTGAAGCAAAATGATTTAATGTTTCCCCGCCCTGAGGGGCGGGGTTTTAAAAAGAAGGAGGTATGAGTCTTGAGAAGATATCTCGTCAAGAAGACACTGATCTACATATTAACCTTCTTTTTTGCTGTTACTATCGATTGGGCAATCCCTCGTTTTATGCCAGGTAACCCTATCAATTTTCTGATATCAAGGTTTGCGGGTCTTCCAGAATCTGTAAAGGTTCTCCAAAGCTATTTTACACAAGCCTTCGGGTTGGATAAACCACTTTGGGAGCAGTACGTAAATTTCTGGAAAGCACTTTTCAACGGTGACTTGGGAATAAGTATTTATATGTATCCCCAACCGGTTGCTAAAGTGATAGCAGAAGCCTTACCGTATTCTCTAGTGATACTTTTACCAGCAGTTCTATTGAGTTTTGCGATAGGAAATAGATTCGGTGCCTTCGTTGCTAGGAAAAAGAAACTTGACAATTTCGCGTTGCCAATTTTCTATACTTTAACAGCTTCACCGTACTTTTGGTTTGGTATACTCCTTGCGTGGATATTCGGTGTTGTAATTCCTCTTTTTCCATTGGCGGGAGCTTACAGTTTTGGCATAACACCTTCTTTTTCTTGGCAGTTTATTCTCGATTTCCTTCATCATTGGGTGCTTCCATTTGGTTCTTTGTTCCTTGTGATGTTAGGTGGATGGGCAATTGGAATGAGAAATATGATCATATACGAATTAGAAGCAAACTACTCAAGGTACCTTGAGGCTCTGGGATCTTCTCAGAGGTTAATAAGGAGATACGCTTACAGAAATGCTATTCTTCCACAAGTGACAGGGCTTGCTATTCAGCTTGGAACGGTGGTGGCAGGAGCTCTCACAACTGAAATAGTGTTTTCTTATCCTGGGATAGGTTACTTACTTATGCAGGGGATATTAAATCAAGACTATTTCTTGATACAGGGATGTTTCCTTTTCATTATTCTTGGGGTGCTTCTTGCCAATTTTCTAGTTGATATTTTCTATGTGATCATAGATCCGAGAATCAGAAAATCTTATTCAGGAGAGGTTTGATAGTCATGACACGAAAAGAATTTGTCCACTTCTTTTTAAAAAATAAAAAGGTCATTTTTGCAATATGTGTATACATAGGATTGATCCTTCTTGCCCTCATAGGGCCTTACATCTCTCCTTACAAGGATCCTCTTGCTTTTGTAGGACCAGGATACCAACCTCCAAGCAAAGAACATTGGCTTGGTACCAACACGTTCGGTCAAGACATATTCACCCAGCTTGTTTACGGTCTGAGAAGCTCTTTGTTCGTTGGGCTCCTTGGTGGTACGTTAGCAACAACTATAGGTTTGTTCGTTGGATTTGTTGCAGGATACAGAGGCGGCTGGTTCGATGAGATACTCATGATGTTTACGAACATTCTTATGGTGATACCAACTCTCGCTCTTCTCATAATAATAGCTGCTTATCTCCCATACAGAGGGGTTTTCATAGAGAGTGTGATCATAGGGTTCACTGCTTGGCCTTGGACAGCGAGAGCTGTAAGGGCACAGACGCTTTCTTTGAAGACAAGGGAGTTTGTCGACCTTGCGAGAATCACAGCCAGGAGCCCTATGAAGATCATTTTTGGTGAAATAATGCCTAATATGATGTCCTATGTTTTCATGGTGTTCATTCTTCAATTTGGTGGGGCAATTCTCGCTGCTACAGGCCTTGATTTCATCGGTTTGGGGCCGACGAGAGGAATGTCTTTGGGTATCATGATGCAACAGGCCACTCTCTGGAATGCAATTCAACTTGGTATGTGGTGGTGGGCTATCACTCCTGGTGCTGTGATAACCCTTATGGTTGCTACCCTTTACGTTATGAATGCTGGCCTTGACGAAATCTTCAATCCTAAGCTCAGGGAGATGTGATAGGTGTGGCAGAAGTGGTTCTAAATGTCAAGGATTTGAAAATTTACTACAGAACTCTTTATGGCTATGTAAAAGCTGTTGATGGAATAAGCTTCGATATAAAAAGAGGAGAAATTCTTGGAATCGCAGGGGAATCAGGTTGTGGAAAATCGACGTTGGGAAATGGCCTCATTCTTCTAAAGCCTCCTATGAAGTACATCAGTGGAGAAGCTATTTTGGATGGGAAAAACATAATGACACTTTCACAGAAAGAACTCAGGAAGATTCGATACGAGAAGATTTCGATCATACCCCAATACGCAATGGATGCTATGAATCCAACGAAAAAGATAAAGCAAATCATCGATGACCTCCTGCACGAACATGGAGAAAGCTTTGAAAGAAAAAAGGATGTCATAGAAGAAAGGCTTGAAATAGTGAATCTTGGGAAAAGGGTGCTCAATATGTATCCTATAGAGCTTTCAGGTGGTATGAAGCAAAGAATGGTTATGGTGATATCCACGTTGATGAACCCTGATATTTTGATCGCTGATGAAATCACGTCTGCTTTAGATGTGAGTTCTCAGCGAGCAGTTATACAGATGCTTTACGAGATGAGGGAAAAAGAAATAATGGGGTCCCTTGCTTTCATAACACACGATCTATCAGTTCTCTATCAGATAGCTGACAAGGTAATGGTTTTATATGCAGGTAGAGTTGCGGAGATATCTCCGATAGAAGATCTCGTCAAAGATCCCCTTCATCCTTACACGAAAATGCTTCTTTCTTCACTTCCAAAAATAGGTGTGAGATACTCCCAGACCAAGTTAAAAGGAATACCCGGTTATCCCCCTAGCCTTTTGAACATAGGATCAGGTTGTAGATTCAAAGACAGGTGTCCATATGCATTCGAAAAGTGTAAGCAAGATCCTCCTGTATTCGATGTGGATGGAAGAAAGGTTTCGTGTTGGCTTTTCGAAAGAGGTGATGTAAATTGAGTCTTCTGAAAGTTCAGAATCTAACGAAAGAATTTCCATTGGGATTTTTTGGACGTGAAAGATTGAAAGCTGTTGACAACGTTTCTTTTGAGATAGACCGTTCCAAAATAGTTTCTTTGATAGGTGAAAGTGGAAGCGGAAAAACCACAATAGGGAAGCTCATTTTGAAACTGGTAAGGCCTTCGTCTGGAAGAATTTTGGTCGATGGTAAAGATATAACACAGATTAAGAAAAAGGATCTCAAAGAATACTACAAAGAAGTTCAAGGAGTCTTTCAAGACCCGTTTTCTTCTTTCAATCCTATATACAAAATAGACAGAGTGTTCAACATGGTCTTCGAAGAATTTTTCCCTGGCACACCTTTTTCTGAGCGACGCTCCAAGATTGAGGAAGTCATCGTTTCTGTAGGAATGAATCCTAGGGAGATCTTGGGGAAATACCCTCATCAGTTGAGTGGCGGCCAACTTCAAAGAATACTCATTGCACGGACTCTTCTTCTCAACGTTAAGCTCCTAATAGCTGATGAGATAATAAGTATGCTCGATGCTTCCACAAGGGTGGATATATTGAATCTTCTCAGTGATCTCAGAGAGCGTGGGATGTCTGTCATTTTCATCACACACGACCTTTCCTTGGGGTATTATATCAGTGACGAAACTTTCATAATGTACAGGGGAAACATTGTAGAAATGGGAGACACAGAGAAAGTGTTCCACAATCCCGTTCATCCTTACACGAAAATGCTTCTCGAATCCGTTCCAGAGATCGATAAGAAATGGGATCTCCGAAAAAGGTTTATACCAGAACTTATTGGATCTTCCAACGCTCCATGCAAGTATTACGATAGATGTCCAATAAAAGATGGAAAATGTCTTGTTCAAAAACCAGAACTCGTTGAAGTGGAGGAAAATCACAAGGTGCTCTGCTTGAAAGCAGGAGGTTAGTGTATGGCTTCGATCAAAGATGTGGCCAAGCTCGCGGGTGTTTCCATTGCAACTGTTTCCCGGGTGATAAACGGTTACAACAACGTATCCGAGGAAACGAGAAAGAGAGTCATCGATGCAATCAGAAAACTCAACTATCACCCTGTTTATTCTGTAAAATCCGCCGTTCTTAAAAGAACAGTGGGAGTTTTGGTGCCGAACTTTGGTGGTTTTCATTACAATGAGATATTAACAGGTATTGAAAAAGAAGCTATAAAAAGAGATTTCACGTTGATGATTTCAACCACCTTTCACAGAACTTCTTTGGAACTGGAAAGACTTGAGGTCCTCTTTTCGAAAAGGGTAGACGGTATCATTGTTTGTTCATCGAAAAAAGATGAGGAACAACTTGAAAGATTGATAAAAAGTGCTATACCTGTGGTCGTTGTGGACAGGGAAGAACCTGAAGTCAGAATCGACAACGTAGGAATAGACAATTATGCAGCTGGTAGGATGTGCGCAAAGTATCTTTTGGAGAAGGGACATAAAAGAGTTCTGCTCTTGAGAGGAAGAAAAGATGTGTATTCGTTCTCAGACAGAGAAAGAGGGTTCATAAACTACGCAACAAGGCACGGAATGGAAGTGAAAGCTGTTTCTTGCGGATATTTCCCAGAACATGGGTATCAAGCTGTGGAAAAATATTTGAAAAAACATGGTAGAGATTTTACCGCTGTCTTTGCTATAAATGATCTTTCTGCAATAGGTGTTATGAAAGCTCTTCATGACTTGGGGATAGCTGTACCGGACGAAATTTCCGTCATGGGGTTCGACGACGATCCAATATCCAGCTACACTGTACCAGCTTTGACAACCGTAAGACAACCCAGAGAAGAAATAGGAAGGATGGCGTTTGCGATACTCTACGAAAGATTATCGGGAAAGAAAGGTGTAGCAAGAAGGGTAATTTTACCTGTAGAAATTGTCGAAAGAGATTCTGTGAAACAACTATGAAAAGCCCCTCCACTCGGAGGGGCTCTTCTATTTCACTTTCTTTCCAAGTACATATCTATCCCCTTTGCCGCTCTGTGCCCATCCGCTATTCCATTGATGATATCTGGACCGTGAACTATGTCACCACCAGCAAAGAGCCACTCTATCGTAGTTTGATTGTATTCGTTGGTCTTGATTCTTCCTCTCACGAATTCCAATTTGTTTCTTATATCCTCCGGCAAGTAGGAATAATCTGGAGCTTGTCCTATTGCCTCGATTACCATGTCCGCTTCTACAAATATTTGTTTACTCTCATCAAATTGTGGACTGAAGCGTCCTTCATCAT
Source organism: Thermotoga sp. KOL6 (assembly GCF_002866025.1). Lineage (NCBI taxonomy): Bacteria > Thermotogati > Thermotogota > Thermotogae > Thermotogales > Thermotogaceae > Thermotoga > Thermotoga sp. KOL6. The sequence goes on along the minus strand of NZ_LNDE01000001.1, from coordinate 244,485 downwards.
CGAAAACTCTGACGCATTTTTTGAATCTTACACCTTTTATTTCGTCGTTCTCTATAACAATTTCTATGGGACCCCAACCTGGTTTTATGACAACTCCTTCCTCGATTGCCTCTTCGATTTCTTCCATGTCGGCAGGCATGTCGTCATAACATCCTTCTAGGGACAGCGTTTGGATGTTCACTTCTCCATATTCCATAGTTTGAAGCCGCGCCATAGATCTAGATATATCCATGGCTACGTTTCCACCACCGATAACCACGAGTTTTCTAGGCACAGGGGGTTTTGGGCCATCTCCTCTGAGGTAGTCTCTAATCATTTTGAGAACGGGGAGAGCCTGCTTTACATTCGGATGATCTGTGCCCGGTACTTTGGTTGATCTGCCAAGGCCGAATCCCGTTGCGAGAAATACGGCATCGTGCCTCTTCGTTACTTCTTCGAAAGGTATATCGCGACCGATCTTTGTGTTGAGAAGAATTCTCACGCCAAGTGCTTCAATAAAGGCAATATCCTTGTCCAAGGCTTCATCTGGGAGTCTGTATTTCGGAATACCATACCTCATGACTCCACCTGGCCTTGACTCTGCTTCATATATCGTCACGTCGTATCCCATGGTTGCTAGGAAATAAGCAGCTGCCAAACCTGCAGGTCCAGAACCTATTATTCCAACACTTTTTTCCTTCCTTTCTGGCCTTATGTTCAATATTTTGTCATAATCTTCAAGAGGTATACTGTCTACTATGTATCTTTTCAGCCATTGAATGGCGATAGGTTCTCCTCTAACACTCACGGAACAAGCAGTTTCACATCTATGAGTACAGACTCTTCCACAAACCATAGAAAGGGGATTAGTCTTGTAGAGCCATCTGAGTCCTTCCTTTAGATTGTCTTCATAAATTGCTTTTATATATTGCGGAATATCCATATGTTCCGGGCAGGTGTACGTACAAATACCACACTCAACGCATCTTGCGGCCTCTTGCATAGCTTGTTCTCTACTGTATCCTTTCACTATTTCAATGAAGGATTTGACTCTTACCTTGGGTTCCTCTTTTGGCATCTCGACTCTTTCAAGATCCAAAAGTTCGGAATCCTTGTCTCTCACCCATCCAAGGGGAGCCTCCCCAAATTTGTAAAGACCCCCTTTCGCATTCAAACCTTTGTCTGTCGGCATGTATATAAAGTCCTCTGGATCCTCCGAAATGTGAATGTATTCTCTGGTCATCTTAAGTGATCCTGTTGTACATATGTCAACGCAAAGAGCGCAGAAAGAACACCTACCATAATCTATCACAGGGCGCTGGGGCAATTTCCCGTCTTCTTGGGTCAAATCTGGTACTTCCATCATCGTTATGGCATCTGTAGGACAAATTTTTGAGCATGTTCCACATCCTATACATTTTCCCCAATCATTCACATGAAATCCTCTATATCTTTCAGAGGCCTCTCTCTTTTCTTTATTTGGAACCTGTATGGTAACGGGTTTTTTTCCTAAAAATTTCCAAGCTTTCAGAGGAGCAAAGAAATCCTTCTCAGGTAATTTTTGCATTGCCATCTCTCTCACCCCTCATCTGTCTATTTCCGGTGCACAGACATCCATCGTGGCGAGCCAGATCGGGACGTCTTCTATTCTTGTACCTGGAAGATACTTTTCTATTCCATAGAGTCCCTGCGGATACGACGCCCCTCTCACGGCTACTCGATAAGGTTTATTTTTTCCATCGGACACGACAAAGAAACCATACTCACCTCTAGTGGATTCTACGTGTGCGTAAGCCATACCTCTTGGGACAACTCTTCTGAGACCACTTCCTTTACCCAAAGATACGTTTACTTTATCACTCTGTGGCATTCTTTCCAATGCCTGCCTTACGATCTTTATGCTTTGCAGAATTTCTTTGAATTTCAGATATAATCTGCTAAAAGCATCTCCATCCGTTGCCGTTGGGACCTCGAATTCCACCTTATCGTAGAAAAGATAAGGATCAACTTTTCTTATGTCGTACTCCACTCCAGTGGCTCTTATACCAACTCCTGTGACTCCCATTTCTAAGGCTTGCTCTTGAGTGAGGATGAGACGACCTTTGAGTCTGGAATGCACTATTCTGTTTTTAAAAATGAGGTTTTCGTAATCTGGTAGCCTCGATTCTATGTAATCGAGTGTTTTCCATATCATGTCTTCTATCTTCGGCGTCATGTTTTTTCTCACTCCACCAATGATGATGTACATGTGGTATATTCTTGCACCGGTAAGCGCTTCGAAAATGTCAAGTATACGATCCCTATCTGCGACTCCCCAATAGGAAGCGGTGTAAAGACCAAGAGGACCTCCTATACCACCAACCGACCAAATATGATTCGCTATTCTTGCAAGCTCGAGCACAATCATTCTTATCCATTGAGCACGCTCTGGTACTTCAAGCTTTGCGATCTTTTCCACGGCCATAGCATAGCAAATTTCGTTTATATCAGGTTCTGGAACACATATTCTCGGGATGAGAGATATGTTAGAGTACCAATACCTGCGTTCCATGAGTTTTTCAAAACCTCTGTGTAAGAATCCTGGAACGGGTCTAGCTCTTTTGACGATATCTCCTTCTACGTACATATGAACAGAAAAATTCCCATGCATTCCCGGGTGGTTCGGGCCAAAAAAGAGTTTCGTCTCACCCATTTATCTCACCTCTGAATATCTTTTTTGCTTCACCTAAAACATCCTTCCTGTATTCTCTTCCAGGAAATTTCTTTTTTGAGTACTCGAGAGGATCGAAATCTTTTCTCAGAGGAGGTTTATCATCCCATAATTCTAGGAAGAGAGGCCTCATATCATCGTTTCCAATGAATTTTACTCCGAAGAATTCGTGGATTTCTCTTTCGTAAAATCTTGCCACGGGCCATATTTCTTTCACCGTAACAAAGCGCGGGTTGTTCCTGTCTATTCTCGTTGAAACGATGAATTTCCCTCCATCTTTCCATGAGAACAAGATATAAACGAGTTCGAACTGGTTATCATCGATCCAATCTATGCACGTCAAAAGAGAGAGATGTGAATACCCTAAAGATTTCAAAAGTTCGAGAGTTGAAATAACTTTATCTGGAGACACTGAAACTTTTATTTCTCTTTCATCTATCACTTCTATGGTCGGTTGAAACGCACCTAGCGCCTCTATAGCTTCATTCATGGAATTCGTCATGAACGTACACCTCCCCAAGGGAGCGAATTTGATTCTGTTTGTACCATTCGTAATTTTCTTTGTATCTTTTCCAACCATTTGCTTCGCCTTTTCTAATCTTTTCCATAAGATAGTTGAAAGCCTCCAGAATAGCTTCGGGTCTTGGCATACAACCGGCGATGTACACATCAACTGGTATGTAATAGTCAAGCCTGTTCACCGTTGCGTAAGAATCGAAATATATACCGCCATTTATCGTACAGCTTCCAAACCCAACAACGTATTTTGGATCCGGCATTTGTTCATAGGTGTAGATTACCCTTCTAAGTGTTTTGGTGTTCAAATATCCGGTGATGAGGAGAATATCCGCTTGTCTAGGAGTTGCCATAGGCATTATTCCGAACCTTTCCATATCGAATCGTGATGTCATGGAAGGCGGAAGTTCTACAGCACCACATCCAGTACAGTAATGAAGCATCCAAATCGATCTTGACCTAAGATTGTCCGCTATTCTTTCCCAAATCGTTCTTTCTTTCATTGAACCACCTCCTCAGAATGTCCAACCCAAGAGAACTAGGAGAGCATTCAAAAAAGCCAGTCCAAGCGGTACTCCCCAGTAAAACTTCAACATCTGTTCTATTCTGAATCGTGGAAGTACCGATGAAATCAACACTGCCAACACCCACACTATTACGAACTTCACAAGGAACCATCCGAGGCTACCTCCACCGAGGAAAATGTTGACGAAGAGGGATATTTCGCTGAATAAAGAGAAATCATGCATTATTTGGAGAAGACCGAGATACTTTCCAGACAGTTCCACCATGGGTCCAGATGCTATTTCTGCAGGTGCGATCGCTATATCGAAAGGTTTCTTCCCCATCATACCTATGAGAGAAATGAACGCCACGATACCAGCAAGAGGCATACTGAACAGATTCCATTTATCGCTTTGAAGGTTTATGAGTTGATGTATTGATGCTGTTTTATAGTTGTATATTACGGAAGACATCGTAACGAGGAAGGGTAGTTCGTATCCCAACATCTGCGTAAGTGCTCTGCTGATTCCTATTGACGCCCATGGATTTCCACTTCCAACCATACCCATAGCCATTCCAAGGGCACCAACGGTGAACAGATATGCGATAACGAAGAAATTATCTGTGTTTGGAAACGGAGTCCACTTCAAAGAACCAAGTGGCATGAGCATGGCGGTTGCTATGGAACCACCAAGAGCCATGATCACACCGAAGTCAAAAATCCATCCATTACTGAAAGGGTGCTTAGAAAGGGCTTTGAATATATCTATGAAGTTTTGATACCAAGGTGGGCCGATCCGCCTTTGAACTCTCGCCACTATCTTTCTAGCGATTCCTTCGAGTGACACAACGAGAAAGAAGGCAAAAACGAGATTGAATAAAGCTTTGTAAAACGCCATCATTCTATCACCACCTCACCCAGAATACGAGCAAAATGGTTACGATCATCCAGAGAGTATAAACAGATGGAGAGGGCTTGAAGAACCAACTGTGGATCCACTCTCCAATGTCATGGAAAAATTTTGCGAACATGTTGAGTACTTTTTCCCACGATGGATGTTTTTCGTACATTCTTTCAAAACCTGCATAGAATCTTGTGTTGAAATGATACAGATCGGGATTGTATATGAATTCTCCTCCTGTGTAAATGTTGACAGGGGTGCCTTCTTTCTCATGTGGGGCAAGGAGGTCAACTTTCTTTGGCCTTGGGAATAATGAGTAGAGGATGTAGGCAACAATGAAACCTGTCATGAACAGCGAAAACACAACGACAGGATCCCAACTTCCTGCAAAACCTTTTATCAGCCACTTATCAATCTCTACTATTTTGAAAGAGGGGGTTATTCCAAGATCCATTCTGATATCTTCTATGCGCTGAAGGACCGGGAAAGGCCATACTCCAAGAAAGAGACTTAAAAGAACGAGAAGCACCATGGGAGTCAGCATTATGAAAGGTGCCTCTTTCACATCTTTGTACTTCTTTGGAAGTTGGCCGAGAAACACCCCGGCAAGTGGTCTGAAGACGTACAAGAAAGAACCTATTGAACCGAAGAAAGCTACAAACGCGGTTATGAACATTCCCTTTCTAACGAGTGCCTGGTAAATCATCCATTTTGAGATAAAGCCACTCATAGGAGGAATACCCGCAAGAGAAATTATAGAGAAGAGATACACGAGAAAAGTAACAGGCATCTTGTGAATCAATCCACCCATTTCACTTATCTTTGTTGTTTTTGTTCTATAAACAACTGCAGCGAAAGCCATGAAAATGACTGCACTAGCCAGAGCGTGATTCAGAATGTGAAACATTCCGCCTTCAAACCCCAGAGGATCCACTGTGCTGAGCCCTATCAGGATGTAGCCACCATTCGCGACCGAAGAAAGAGCAATGAGCATCTTCATGTCATCTTGTTTTATGGCCATCAATGTTCCAATGATTATGGAAATATTTCCCAAGATGATTAAGATGTAATTTGGAAGAGGCACTCCCGAGTAAACAGTGAGGTCTGAGAAAATTTTTAAAGAGGGAACAACGGCAACGGAAACGGTAAAGATATAGCTACCGAGTTTTGTAAGTTGTCCTGAAAGAACGGCGGAAAAAGCATCAGGTGCTTTTCCGTGGGCTGTTCTCAACCACGTATGAAGTGGGAAAATTCCACTTTTCGCCACACCAGCTGCGACCAAAAGGAGGAAGATTGCGAGTTTGAAACCCATTGATTGATCTGATATCAAATGCCGAGATATTTCAGGTAATCTCAATGTACCATACCTTTGCATCAGCAGAAAAGCACCGTAGATGAACATGTACGTTCCCACTGCGCTCATAACGGCGTACTGAACGGAGGCCTTCCTGGATCCTTTTTTTCCCATGGGAACGATCAATAAAGATGAAAGAACAGCTATTTCCCAAAAGATGTACAGCGTTAAAAGGTCTCCTGCAGCGAAAACACCGATGGAACTCGCCGTTACCATTAGTAAGAACATGTTGAAGGAAGCTTTGTACTTTTGACTTTCAAGCCATTTTAGAGAGAATATCATTACAGAAATTATTACCAAAAGACTTACCAAGGAAAAATAAAAGGAAACATTTGTCCACTGAAGCACGAGGTTTTGTCCAAAAAAATTGCCGATTTTCTCCGTTGTTCCCACATCTACAGTGAATACGTAAAAGAGCGCAAATAGGCTTATCGCAATATTCAGTAAAGCTCCCACTTTCCAACTCGCTTTTGAAAGAAAGTACACAACGATCGACGATAGCAAAAGTGTTATTAAGAAGGCACTCATTGTCACGTCACATCCCTCCTTTAGCTATGGAGAGAACACCTTGAGCATAGCTTTTCGTATCAACGATCGCTTTTGCCATCTTTTGAGTTCCTTCAAGAAACACGTTGGGATTCAGAAAGACGACGACGAGTATTATCGCTAGCATTATCGAAATGAAACCTATAACAAAGGGAACTTTCACTTTCTCTTCCTCTTTTTCTTCATCAAACCAAAGTCTCATGTTCCATCTGATCACATATCCGATCTCTATTATTGTTCCGAGAAGAACAACGGCGGGCAGTAGATAATCTTTCAAAAGAAAAGCCTCCATTATGATTCTGATCTTGCTTTGAAATCCAGCGAATAAGGGGAACCCGATCAGAGAGAAACTCGCTACACTGAATGCAACTCCGAGAACTTTGTGTTTTTTGAAAACACCATCCAAATCTTTGTAGTTATAAATTAGGTACCCAGCTACGAGGAATATGGTGAATTTCGCTACAACATCGTTACTCAGGTGAAAATAAGCAAGATTAATGGCCTCTTCTGTTCCTTTTGAAATCATCGCTATCACTATTCCCGCTTGCGCAACACTGGAATAGGCAAAAGTCTTTAGAAGATTGGTTTGTCTTAGGGCTGCTGTCTCTCCTGCAAGAATCGTTATTAAGGCTAAAACGTAAAGGGTCTCCGACCCATTCCCATGAAATACTGTTCCAAACAATCTTCCGACCATGTAAAGAATGGCGAATGTCACGGAAGTTCCCAAGACAAGTGGAGCGAGTTCATTTCCACTGTATACACCTGATACCCAACCATTCAGCGGGAAAAGTTTCGCTTCCACCCCTAATCCGACCGTGTAAAGGGTGGTTACTGCCAGAAGGGCACCCGAAGATAGGGTTAATGTCGCAACATGTGCCATGTTCAGACTTCCTGCTGCCGCATAGGTGAACACTGTTGCCAAAAGGTAAAATGATCCAGCTACACCTCCGAGTATCAAATACTTGTAGGAGTTGTAGAAGTTATCTCTTTTTGACGCTATTGTGACGGCTGTTATCGTCATTATCTCCATGAAAACAAATGAGTTGAACAGATCACCGGTCAGAATGAAACCGTTGGCAGCTGTCAAAAGGAGTAGAAGAGATGTTGTGTAACTCTTTTTCATTTTTCCTGGGAGGATAGAAATCATCATAAAGAAAAGATTCACTACCAAAACTGCATAAAAGCTTGCATTATCTAGAACGAGATTTATGCCAAAAGGAGGCTTCCAACTACCCATGGCGTGTATTTCAACGCCATTTGGGAATCCTTTTACGAGGAGAAGAAGTACGTTTACAACTGCAGCGAAAAATAACATAACCTCTGCTTGTTTTTTCCACAAGATAGACAGGAAAGCCAGAAGAAGCGGAGTGGCCACGAGCAGGCTTATCATTTTTCCACTCCTTTCATGTCTTCAACATCGATTGAAGTGTGTTTCTCTTCGATGCGAACAAGTAGTGACGCTCCCAAAGCCAAGACACCCACACCGATAACTATTGCAGTTAGAACAAGTGCTTGGGGTAGTGGGTCAACAAAATTGTTCAAAGAAAAATTCGAAAATTTTTCTGTGTATATAGGAGCTTCTCCACCGTCCACGTATCCTAAAGCGACTATGAGAATGTTTACAGCGGTATCTATTATGGAAAGAGAAATCAAATGCTTGAAAAGATTCTTTTGTGTGAGAAGGCCGTAGATACCCACACCGATTAATGAGACGGATATCCAAAACACCATCCTTCATCACTCCCTCTCTTGATGGATCTCAGCTATAACACCAGACAATTCCGATCCGACTTTCAGACCTATGATTGCGTACACAACAGGTACGACACCAGCACTGATGAGGCTGCCCACTTCTCCGTTGGGGAGGAAGTTGTAGAGGAAAGCACCACCAAGCACCAATCCCAGTAATCCGACGATGATGTAGATTGATCCTGAGAAACCTTCCAAAAATTTGGTGATATTCTTTCCAACCGAAAATTCTTCGTTTGAGAGATAGAGTAGCAAAACAGAAGCTGCTAAAACGGTACCTCCAGGGAAACCTCCACCGGGTGAAAGATGTCCGTGAACGAATATGTAAACACCGAACATGATGATCAAAGGAAGGAGAATACCGGTGCTCACTCTGAGAATGAAATTCGGTTCTCTACCGTATCTCATCCTTTTGGTTCCTCCCAAGACGAGTCCTACACCGATTGCCGCGGCGAAAAGCACGGTGACTTCCCCTAAAGTATCGAAAGATCTGTAATTAACAACTATTGAGGTAACCGTGTTAGCACTGCCTTCTTCCAAGTTTTTTTCACCGAAGATCCTTCTCTCGGTGGGGAGTTGTTCCATTCCCTTGACCCATTTATCTGGATCTACACTGTTCACATCTTTCGCTAGAAAATAGATAGAAACTCTCTTGGAGAGATCTATTTTTCCGTAAGGTTCCAAATTACTCAGAAAAGTCATCATCATATAAACAAAGAGGATTGAAAGTAAAATAGCGAAGAATCTTTTCATCTTTCATCACCCTTTCTCATTTTGAAAAGAGCGATGAGAAGAACAGCTGTAACCAAACCTGCTCCCACAGATGCTTCGGTTATAGCAACGTCTGGGGCTTTCATTACAAGGAAAAAGAAAACAGATAACAAACTCAAAGCGGATATTGAAATAACGCTGTCCAACATACTTTTCGCTTCGACAGCGAAAATAGCCGCGGCTAGCATCATCCCACCAGTCAACCAGAGCAATAAGTTCACTTTTCGTCACCACCTTCGTACTCATCGATTGTGGTGCATTCACATGGTTTTACACCGGACAAGTAGGAAGCACGAGCAAGGACAGAACTACCCACAGGATTTGTGAGGGCAACAAAGGCGATAATAACAATCGCCTTCAAAAGAAATTCCGGTTTTGATATTCCTACACCAAGAACGGTAGAAAAAGTTCCAAGTGTTGTAGCCTTAGTACCAGCTTGCAATCTGTTGTACACGTCTGGCATTCTAAACACGCCCAGCCCTCCAAGAAAATAAAAGAAAGCTCCTATAGCTATGAGAATTTCTCCAATCATCACGTTCATTTTTTCCCCTCCAAGTATCGGGATACGATGATCGTTTCTAAAAAGGAAAGCAAAGCGTAAACGAGGGCTATATCGAGGTACAACGCCCTGTCGAAGATGTACGCTAAAACAACTATAAGACCTGTGAGCATTACATTCATTGTGTCCAACGCAGCCACTCTATCGGGAGAAGTGGGACCGATGATCACTCTGATGAAACTTAAAATTGCACCTATACCGATGAGTATGAAAAAAAGAAGACTCATTCGAACACCTCCTTGATAGACTTTTCGAATCTTTGGGAGATGTATTTTTCTTTCCGTTGAGTATCTTTTACATCAATCCAATGAACGTATATGGTATCCTTTTTTACATCCACACTCAATGTTCCGGGAGTGAGAGTAATGCTGTTCGCAAGAAACAATCTTGAAGCTTCTCCTTTCAGTTTGGTTTTTATCTTTACAAACCCAGGTTTGAGCGGGAGGCGGGGATTCAAAACTCTAAGAGCCACATCGATATTAGCTTTGATCATTTCTACCACGAACACCGGAAGAAAGAAAACCAAATAATACAAAACTCTCATCGGAAGCTTACGATCGAACTTTATTTCATGGAATTTACGGAACGTCATGGAAGCAATCAGTGAAACTATTATTCCGACAACGAGTTCAGAATAAGAAAATCTAGTGAGCATAAGCCACACAAGCAAGCTGGTGACGAAAACACCCACTCTTTACACCTCCTCGAGAAAGAAAGAGAAAGTTTTCACAAGAACAATCCAGAAATAATTCTATAACTTTCGATGGTATAATGTCAACCTAATTAGTAAAGATTAAAACAGCACGAATACCATATGCGCGCTTGAATTTCAACCAAATTGATCCACTTTTTTAATAAAGTACATGAAAATCAGCGAATATCGATGATTAATCCCATTTATGGATGATTAAAATCGATTAAAGGTAAAAATCTGTGTAAAATATGATTTGACTTTCGATAACTTTCACGGTAACGTTTACGTATGATATCATAAATAGCATGTATGTTGTGTTTATGTGTTTTCTAAGGAGGAAAGATTTATGAAAAAAAAGTACGTTACTATAAGAGATATAGCGGAAAGAGCGGGAGTATCGATAAACACAGTTTCACGAGCTTTGAACAATAAACCAGATATCAGTGAGGAAACACGAAAGAAAATCTTGAAAATAGCAAGGGAACTTGGTTATGTGAAGAACGCAACGGCCTCTTCCCTTAGAAGTAAACAAACGAATATCGTGGGTGTGATTATTGCGGACAGTGCGAATCCATTCTATGCGGAGGTCCTCAAAGGAATTGAAGCCGCTTCAAGAAAGTATGGTTATCAGATCATGCTTATGAACACCGAGAGAGTTTATGAGAACGAGGAAAAGGCCATCGATGTACTGCTTCAAAGAAGGGTTGATGGTCTTCTGATAACTCCTGTCCAAGACAAAGCCGAGGACATAAAAGCCTTGATGCAAAGGAACGTACCCTTCGTTATCGTGGGAAGACATTTCGAAGAATTTGAGGTGGATGAGATACACAGTGACGAGATAAAGGGTGGTTACTTAGCAACAAAGCATCTCATCGAACGTGGAAAGAGAAATATTCTGATGATCAGCGGATATCTCTTCAAGTCAGCTGCATACATGAGACTGGAGGGTTATAAAAAAGCGTTGAGAGAACACGGGATGCCTTTTAGAGAAGATATGGTGATAGTAACGGATATAGACATAGAAAACGGTTATCAGGCTGTTCAAAAAGCTCTAAATGAGGGCCTCAAATTTGATGGGGTTTTCTGTTACAACGATTTGATGGCTTTTGGGGTAATAAAAGCGTTGAAAGAAAGAGGATTTCAAATACCAGAGGATGTGGCTGTTATAGGATACGATGATATTGTTTACTCTTCTTTAGTCTGTCCACCTTTGTCAACAATAAGGATAAAGAAGTTTGAAATGGGATTCGAAGCTTTCAGAATGCTTCTCCAAAAGATTAAAGGAAGAAGAAAAAGAAGGAAGAGAGTCATCCTTGATGTGGAACTTGTCGTCCGGGAAACCACATAAGTAGATTTCCTTGGATTCTTCGATTTGTAACCGATTATGATCTTTTATAAGTGATTGTTTGGAAATTTCTCCGTTGAACAACCTTTTTTAACATTTGATCAATCTTAAACGTTCACGGTATCATTAACGCAATGTGGAATATCAACCAACACTTCTATAAAAGGGAGGGTGGTACTCATGAAGTATCGTGTTCTTTTGGTGATCTCCTTGGTTCTTCTAAGTCTTTTCGTGCTCGCGAAAGAAAAGATAGTAGTGAATTCGTACATCTCAGACCCAGTACCTAGGATCGTTTTTGCCGAACTTGTTCAGATGTTCGAGAAAGAGCATCCAGAGTACGATGTTGTTGTGAACACTTTCCCACATGAAGACTTCAAAACTCTATTGAGAACCTGGTTGAATTCCGATGAAGCACCGGATGTGGTTACTTGGTTTGCTGGAGAAAGAATGAGATATTTTGCCAGCAAAGGTCTTTTAGCATCTCTCGATGACATATTTGCACCTGAAACCTTCGAGGATTACTTCCCAGCTGCTTTCAGGAGTGCCTGTGAATACGACGGAAAAATTTACTTCATTCCTCAAAGCTGGTACTGGTGGGGAGTTTATTACAGAAAGTCTGTGTTTGAAAAGTACGGAATAACTCCTCCAAAAACTTGGGACGAATTTTTGAAAGTTTGCGAAACTCTTAAAGAAAACGGAATAACACCTATAACGATCGGAACGAAGTATCTCTGGCCTGCAGCAGGTTGGTTTGACTATCTCGACTTAAGGGTTAATGGAATTGAATTCCACACCGAACTAACTGCAGGAGAGATTCCATACATCGATCCACGTGTTAAAAAAGTGTTCGAATATTGGAAACAACTTGTGGAAAAAGGTTACTTCCTAGAGAATCATTCATCTTACACATGGCAGGAAGCTGCGGCGTTCCTTTTCAGAGGAGAGGCAGGTATGTACTTGATTGGTCAGTTCATAAAGGATGTTGCACCAGCAAGTGTTAAAGACGATCTCGACTTCTTCAGATTCCCGGTAATAGATCCGAATGTAGGGTTGTTCGAAGAAACACCTATCGATGGCTTCATGGTACCCGCAAAAGCAAAGAATAAGGAAGGGGCAAAAGTCTTTATGAAGTACATTGCGAGAAAAGATGTTCAAGAGTACTTCGCCAAAAAACTTGGAAGACTCGCAGCGAACAAGAATGTTGAACCACCAGACGAACATGCTCGAAAAGGTCTCCAGATGATTTTGGAATCTGATGGAGTCACACAGTTCTACGACAGAGACACTAATCCGGAAATGGCTACCGTTGGAATGAATGGATTTGTTGAATTCATGATCTATCCTGAAAGGTTGGATCAGATACTCGAAAATCTTGAGAAAGAAAGACAGAGAATATTCGGAGGGCAGTAATACCTGCCCTCCCTTTTTTGAATTCTCATTTCAAATATTCTCATACCAAATACCAATAATAAGGAGGCGTACACTTGTGTCGAAAAGAAAATGGGTTCCTTACGCTTTCCTGGCTCTTCCGTTGACTCTTTATTTTATATGGGTGATTTTCCCGATTTTTCAAACTATTTACCTGAGCTTCACTGATTGGGATGGAGTATCTTCGAGTTTCAAAATAATAGGCTTGGATAATTACAAAAGACTTTTCAGCGATCCATACTTCTGGCTTTCTTTAAAAAACAATATAAAATGGCTCGTTTCTTTTGTTGTGATAGCAATTCCTGCCGGTTTGGGAATGGCGATGCTGATGGATCAGAAATTTCCCGGTAACAAGGTTTTTAAGACACTCATTTATTTACCTATGACACTTTCTTTTGTTGTAATAGGACAGATATGGTCTTGGATATTGGAACCCAGACATGGTGCTCTGAATGAATTTTTGAGAACGATAGGTCTAGGAAGTTTGGCAAAACCGTGGTTGAGCGATCCGAAGATAGTGACTTATGCTCTTATAATGGCAGCTTTATGGAGGCAAATAGCTTACGCTATAGTTCTGTTTCTTGCGGGTTTGAAAAACGTTCCCCCGGAATTGGTGGAAGCAGCTTATGTGGACGGTGCTAACGCATGGCAAAGATTCTGGTACGTCATACTTCCTTCCCTTAGGCCAGCTATGGTCATAGCGATTACGGTGAACATAATAGACTCTTTGAGAGCATTCGATATTGTCTACGTAATGACGAGAGGAGGACCGTTTTATTCCTCGAGTGTCTTGGCGAACTACATGTACATTCATTCCTTCCATAATTATCGAATGGGATACGGCTCTGCAATTGCAGTTATTCAGTTCCTCATTACTTTGGGATTCATAATAGTTTATCTTCTCTACACGCTTAGAAGGGAGGAAAAAGTCGTATGAACAAAAGAAAATTGATTGTGGCCATTGTATTTTATTCTCTCTCTACGTTGCTGGTTTTAATTTGGATGGCACCATTCATAATATCTGTGTTCACCTCTCTTAAACCTATGGACGAAGTTATGTTGGAATTGAGATGGTGGTATCCTCCTAAACATCCCACTCTTGAAAATTATGCGATTGCGTGGAGAGAAGCCAACATGAAAAGATACTTTGTGAATACACTCATAATCACTGGAATTTCAGTCGTAGGAGCCCTTTTTGTTTCTAGTTTGAGTGCTTTTGCTTTGTCTTGGTACGACTTCAAACTGAGTAGACCTATTCTCATCATGTTTGTTGCAGGGATGCTTATACCCTTTCAAATGTTGCTGATCCCGGTTTATAGGCTCTCAATAAAATTGGGAATATATGACACTTATTGGGGGGTCATCTTGCTTCACATTGCTTTTCAAACAGGATTCTGTACATTCTTTCTGAGAAATTTCATGGTAACGATTCCAAAGAGCATATTCGAGGCCGCAAAGATAGACGGAGCTGGTGATTTTCTTATCTACAGGAAGGTAATTATGCCTCTTGTTTTACCTGCCCTCGCTGCTTTGGGAATATTGGAATTCACTTGGATATGGAACGACTACCTGTGGTCCCTTGTCTTGATTCAGAGTGACCATTTGAAACCTGTTACTCTGGGACTTACCACACTTCAAGGACAATGGGTCACAAGTTGGAACGTGATAGCTGCGGGCGCAAATCTTGCGGCTTTGGTACCCATTGTGGTGTTCCTTTTCTTCCAGAGATACTTCATAGAAGGTTTGACGATCGGTAGTGTGAAAGGATGACGTCTCCAAAAATTAAAAGAATGAGGTGATTCTATGCTGGGTGTTTGTTATTATCCAGAACATTGGGGGATAGAGAAGGTAGAAGAGGATTTCAGAAGAATGAAAGAACTCGGCATAGAGTATGTGAGGATAGGGGAGTTTGCATGGAGCAGGATAGAACCGGAGAGAGGAAAGTTCAATTGGGAGTGGTTGGATGAGACATTGGATATAGCCGAGAAAGTGGGGTTGAAGATCATTCTTGGAACACCCACAGCGACTCCCCCGAAATGGCTTATAGACGAACACCCGGAGATTCTTCCCGTTGACAAATACGGTCACAAGAAGAATTTTGGTTCTAGAAGGCACTATTGTTTTTCCAGCCCAATTTATCGTGAAGAGGTAAAAAGAATAGTTTTCATAATTGCCAGACGTTATGGAAAACATCCTGCAGTTGTTGGGTGGCAAACGGACAACGAATACGGTTGTCATGATACAGTGAGGTGTTACTGTCAAGAATGTAAAGAAGCCTTTCAAAAGTGGTTAGAAAAAAAATACGAGGGAGACATTAGAAAGTTGAATGAAGCTTGGGGAACTGTATTTTGGAGTCAAGAGTATAGATCTTTCAGGGAGATTGAACTTCCTAATCTTACACCGGCGGATCCCAATCCTTCACATGTTCTCGATTATTACAGGTTTGCCTCCGATCAAGTAGTTGAGTTCAACAAACTTCAGGTAGAAATCATCAGGGAGTTTTCACCGGGAAGATTTGTGACACACAATTTTATGGCGGGGTTTACGGATTTCGATCATTACAAACTCTCCAGAGATTTGGACTTTTCTTCCTGGGATAACTATCCATTGGGACATACTCTTGTTTTCATGAAGCTTAAAGGGATGGAGCAGAATCCTTTCGATAGAACGGGTTATCCCGATTTGATTTCTTTTTCGCATGATCTTTATCGTGGTATGGGGAAAGGAAAGTTTTGGGTGATGGAACAACAAGCGGGACCAGTGAATTGGGCGCCCTACAATCTTTGGCCGGGGAAGGGTGCTATTCGTCTTTGGACTTGGCAAGCGTTTGCGCATGGGGCAGAAGTCGTTTCTTACTTCAGATGGAGACAAGCCCCCTTTGCACAGGAACAGATGCATTCAGGTTTGCTAACTCCGGATTCAACACCAACATTGTATTTCCAGGAAATAAAAAAGGTCTTCGAAGAGTTGAACACCCTCGATCTCCATGAGTCTGTGAAAAGCGACGTGGCGCTCGTTTTCGATTACGAAGCGGATTGGGTTTTTTCCATACAACCTCATGGTGAAGGCGTGCACTATCTCGATCTTGTCTTAAGATTCTACACGGCCTTGAGGAGACTCGGATTGAACGTTGATGTGGTTCCTCCTGGAGTCTCTTTGGATGATTATAAGCTAGTTGTTGTGCCCAGTCTGCCCATCGTAAGGGAAGAGTATCTCAGCGTTTTCGAGAAAGTTGGAGGGTTACTCGTTTTCGGTCCAAGGAGTGGAAGCAAGACAGAAAGCTTTCGAATACCCAAAGAAATGCCACCAGGTCCTTTGAAAAAATTAATACCTCTCGAAGTAATCCAGGTGGAAAGTATGGGTTTGAAACACACAGAAACTTTGAGGTGGGGTGGAAAGAGCTACTCCGTGAATGTATGGAGAGAAATGGTGAGGTCAGATGTACCTGAAACTTTGGCGAGTTTCGAAGACAATTTAGGAGGAGTGTTCAAAAACAAGAATGTGTTCTATTTGAGTTTTTGGCCACCCGTGGAATTTCTTACTGATTTCTTCGAAAAACTGGCACTTGAGAGAGGACTCATTGTGAAGAAACTTCCAGAAGGAATTTGCCTGCAAAAAAGAGGAAGGTTTACTTTCGTTTTCAACTTCACATCCGAAGAAATTCCTTTGGAAATTCCAAAGGATACACGTGTTGTTCTAGGTAGCGAAAAGATAGAACCTATGGATTTGGTTATATGGGAAGAAACAAGTTAAGAATGGTAACCAAATATTTGAAAGCAAATTCTCTTTCTCAGCGGTATTTTAGAAATGTGCACTGGTGTATGTCAATAGATCAGTGACTTTGGATAATATTAGCGAATCATCAACGATTTTAGAAACTGTGGACTAACACTCGTTTGTGAAATTTGCGCAAAAAGTGAAACCTGGTCACAGGGTTTCATGCCTTCATGTGGGAGGTTAGAACATGCATTACGAGTGGGAAAATCCGCAGCTTGTGAGTGAAGGAACTGAAAAACCCCATGCAACTTTCATACCGTATTTTGATCCATTTAAAGGAGACTGGGAATATCCAGAGGATTTTCTATCTCTGAATGGAAATTGGCGCTTTCTTTTTGCAAAAAATCCTTTCGAAGTTCCTGAGAACTTTTTCCTTGAAAGTTTTGACGACACAGACTGGCATGAGATAGAAGTCCCGAGTAACTGGGAGATGAAAGGTTACGGCAAGCCCATTTATACGAACGTTGTTTATCCTTTCGAACCGAATCCCCCGTTTGTTCCAAAGGATGACAATCCAACCGGCCTCTACAGGAAATGGATTGAAGTCCCAAAAGAATGGTTTGAGAAAGAGATATTTCTTCATTTCGAAGGGGTGAGATCCTTCTTTTATTTATGGATAAACGGTAAAAGGATAGGTTTCAGCAAGGACAGTTGTACTCCTGCAGAATTCAGAGTGACTGAGCACTTGAAACCTGGAAAAAATTTGATTGCCGTTGAAGTTCTGAAATGGAGCGATGGAAGTTATCTAGAAGACCAGGACATGTGGTGGCTAGCAGGAATTTACAGAGATGTCTATTTGCACACACTTCCCAAATTTCACGTGAGGGACGTCTTTGTCAGAACAGATCTGGACGAGAATTACAAAAATGGAAGAATTTTCGTAGACATAGAGTTGAGAAATTTTGGCGAAGATCGCGGAAAGTATCTCGAAGTTACACTCACAGATCCCGAAGGAAACGAAGTCACCTTGATAAAGGAAAGAGTCGAACCAGAGAGTTCTTCCCTTTCTTTCTCGTTCGACGTTGAAAATCCAAAAAAGTGGTCTGCAGAAAAGCCTTATCTCTACGTTCTCAAAATACGATCGGGAGAAGATGAAAAGAAAGTCAATTTCGGCTTCAGAAAAGTTGAGATCAAAAATGGAGAGCTTCTTTTGAATGGGAAACCTCTTTATATCAAAGGAGTGAACAGACACGAGTTCGATCCAGAAAGAGGTCATGCGGTAACAGTGAATAGAATGATAGAAGACATAAAACTGATGAAACAAAATAACATAAACACTGTGAGAACATCGCATTATCCTAATCAAACGAAATGGTACGATCTATGTGATTATTATGGTATCTACGTGATAGATGAGGCAAATGTCGAGTCTCATGGAATCGGTTGGGATCCAGATGTGACGCTCGCAAACAGGCCAGAGTGGGGAAAGGCTCATCTTGACAGAGTTCAGAGGATGGTAGAACGTGACAAAAATCATGTTTCAGTTGTCTTTTGGTCGCTTGGAAACGAAGCAGGAGACGGGGTGAATTTTGAAAAAGCTGCTCTCTGGATAAAAAGCAAGGACAACACAAGATTGGTTCACTACGAAGGAGCTACACGAAAGGGAGAATGCTACTACACCGATGTCTTTTCGATGATGTATCCCAAGGTGGATACTCTCCTCGAATATGCCTCAAAAGAGCGCAAAAAGCCATTCATTATGTGTGAATATGCTCACGCTATGGGAAACAGTGTGGGGGATCTAAAAGATTACTGGGATGTGATAGAGAAATATCCGTACCTTCACGGTGGATGTATATGGGATTGGGTAGATCAAGGAATAAAAAAGTTTGACGAGAAGGGAAGAGAATTTTGGGCGTACGGTGGTGATTTTGGAGATGAACCAAACGATGGGAATTTCTGCTGTAATGGAGTTGTTCTTCCCGACAGAACACCTGAGCCAGAACTGTTTGAGGTGAAAAAGATATACCAAAACATAAAAATTCGACAGTTAAAAAATGATTCTTACGAGATAGAGAATCGTTACTTGTTTACAAATCTTGAGGAATTCAATGGCATTTATAGAGTCAGAAGAGATGGGGAAGTAGTGCTGGAGAAAGATTTCAAACTTTCTATCGAACCTTTGGGGAAGAAAATCATGAAAATAGATCTTCCCGAAATGGACGACGCAGAGTACTTTCTTGAAATATGTTTTGCCCTTTCTAAAGACACTCTCTGGGCGAAAGAAGGACACGTCGTTGCTTGGGAACAATTTCAACTGAAGGCCGCCGAGTTGAAAAATGTTCTAACCAATGAAAAAGTTGATCTTTTTGAACGTGGCTCTCATCTTGAGATCGAAACAACCGAAGCGAAATTCGTATTTTCAAAACTTTCAGGTCTTCTTGAGCAGATCGCCTACAAAGGAGAAAATTTGCTTGAAAGTCCTGTAAAACCGAATTTTTGGAGAGTCCCCACCGATAACGATCTTGGAAACAAGATGCCGGAAAGACTTTCAATTTGGAAAGAAGCGTCGTACAAACAGAGACTTCATAATATGTTCTGGCGGAAAGAGAACAACAGAATGTTCGTTCAAAGCGTTTATCAGGTTCCTGGAAATTCCTGGGTTTATCTCTCCTACACCCTCTTTGGAAGCGGGGATGTACTTGTGGACCTTTCTTTAATTCCCGGGGAGGACGTTCCTGAGATACCCAGAATAGGTGTTCAGTTTAAACTGCGAAGAAATTTCAATGAAGTTGTGTGGTATGGAAGAGGACCTCACGAAACGTACTGGGACAGAAGGGAGAGTGGTTTTTTCGCGATTCACAAGAAGGAAATTTCGGAAATGATACATAGGTACGTACGACCCCAGGAAACAGGAAACAGATCGGAAGTGAGATGGTTTTCTATCTCGAATGGAAAGGTGTTTTTCTTTGTCTCAGGGATACCAGAGATAGACTTCAGTGTTTGGCCCTTCTCCATGGAAGATTTAGAAGTTGCAGAACACGTGAACGAACTTCCAGAGAGAAACTTTCTCACAGTGAACATCGATTACAAGCAAATGGGACTCGGTGGAGATGACAGTTGGGGAGCACTTCCGCACCCCGAGTATAGACTTCTCCCAAGATTCTATCATTATACCTTCAGGATGAAGGTGTGTAGTGACATTCCAATTTGGAGAGAACTTCCTTCATTCTCTGAGAACCTTCGTGTGGAGATGAAAGTGAACAAAGAACTTGCTGAAGAAAACGAAGCCTTGAAAGTGTTTCTGATTGTGTCCAACGACTCGTTTGTGAGCAGAGAAGAATCTGTCACGCTTTTTGTGGATGAGAAGGAATATTCAGCGAGGAGAGTTGGTGTTCCTCCTTTCGGAAGTGAGATTGTTGGATTCGAAGTTGAAGGATTAACGAAGGGAGATCACCTGATTTCGACCAATTTGAACACAAGAAAAACGATCTACGTGAGGTGATCTGTGTGAGGATATTCGGGGAAATACTCAAAGAGGGAAATTTCGTTCTCGATGAAAAAGGCTACACTGTCGAGTGGAAGGTGGAAAAGATTCATCTTGGATACAAAGTATCTGGAAGGGTAAAAGGAGCCCCTGGACGACTGGAAATTTTTCGAACAAAAGTCCCTATGAAACTTCTTGTGAACAACTGGCAATCATGGGGACCGTGCAAGGTAGTGAATGTTGATTCTTTCACACCGCCTGAAATAGATCCCAATTGGCGTTACACTGCATCGATAGTACCAGATGTTCTCACAAAGAGTCTTCAGAGTGATTATTTTGTCGCAGAAGAAGGTAAGGTTTACGGTTTTCTCAGTTCCAAGATAGCCCACCCGTTTTTCACCATAGAAAATGGAGACTTAATTGCATACCTGGAATACTTCGATTCCCGTTTTGATGATTTCGTACCACTTGAACCTCTCGTCGTTTTCGAAGATCCAAATACCTCTCTTCTTTTGGAAAAATATGCAGAACTTGTTGGTTTTGAAAACAAAGCGAAAGTTCCTAGACACACTCCCGTTGGTTGGTGTAGCTGGTATCATTACTTTTTGGATCTCACTTGGAAAGAAACTTTGAAGAATCTGAAACTTGCGAGAAGTTTCCCGTTTGAAGTCTTTCAAATAGATGACGCTTACGAAAAGGATATCGGTGATTGGCTTGTCACAAAGGATGGTTTTCCTACAGTTGAAGAGATGGCTAGGACAATAAAAGAAAGCGGTTTCATTCCTGGAATATGGACTGCACCGTTCAGCGTTTCAGAAACTTCTGAAACATTCAATGCCCACCCAGATTGGGTAGTAAAAGAGAATGGAGAACCCAAGATAGCCTATAGGAATTGGAACAAAAAGATATACGCCCTCGATCTTTCAAATGAAGAAGTGCTCAATTGGGTTTTCGATATTTTCAAGTCTTTGAAGAATATGGGATACAGATATTTCAAGATAGACTTCCTCTTCGCGGGGGCAATTCCTGGAGAAAGAAAAGAAAGTATCACGCCAATCCAAGCTTTCAGGAAGGGAATAGAAACCATTAGAAAAGCAGTTGGAGAGGATTCCTTTGTTCTCGGTTGTGGTTCCCCCCTTCTTCCTGCGGTGGGTTACGTGGATGGGATGAGAATAGGACCCGATACCGCTCCCTTCTGGGGTGACCATGTGGAAGACAACGGTACACCGGCTGCCAAATGGGCCTTGAGGAACGCTATTACAAGATATTTCATGCACGATAGACTCTGGCTCAATGATCCAGATTGTCTCATCCTCAGAAAAGAAAAGACGGAACTAACGCTGAAGGAGAGAGAACTTTACTCTTACACCTGTGGGGTTCTCGATAATATGATCGTAGAAAGTGACGATCTTTCACTTGTGGAAGACCACGGGAGGGAGGTTTTAAGAGAAACTCTCGATCTTCTCGGTGGGAAGCCTCGTGTTCAGGACATTCTGACAACGGATATGAAATACGAGATTGTCTCATCTGGGACAAATTCGGGAAACGTGAAGATTTCAGTAGACCTGGAAAATAGAGAATACCACCTGGAAAAGGAAGGAAAGTCCTTGCTGAAAAAAAGAATCGTAAGAAGAGAAGATGGAAGAAATTTCTATTTTTACGAAGAGGGTGATAAAGAATGATGGAGCTCAGGTACAATCCTCTCACGGATGAGTGGGTAATCGTCTCTGCGGCCACCCAGAAAAGGCCCGTTCAGCCTTCAAAGACGGAGTGTCCCATATGTGTGGGAGGGTTGGAACTTCCTGAGGAATACGACCTTGTGACGTTCGAAAATAGGTACCCTTCTCTCAAGAAGGATCCGCCACCTGTTGATTGGAAAGAAAGAGGCCCTTTCAAAAAAGAAGAATCTCGTGGAGTTTGCGAGGTTGTAGTTTACACTTCTGATCACAACACGGCACTTCCGGGTATGCCTATAAAGCAGATTGAAAAACTCGTGGAGATGTGGGTAGACAGAACCAGGGATCTTTCTCAGCATGATTTTGTGAAGTACGTTTTCATCTTTGAAAACCGTGGAAAAGAAGTTGGAGCATCACTTCCTCATCCTCACGGTCAGATCTACGCTTTCCCTTTTCTTCCGAAAAGAATAGAAGTGAAAATAGAAGCGATGAGAAAATGGTATGAAAAGAAAAAAATGTGTACTATATGTGAGATCATTGAGAACGAAGGAGAAGAGAGAAAAGTTTACGAAACGGCCAACTTTCTCGCGATTGTTCCTTTTTATGCACGCTTTCCATATGAGGTCCACGTCTATCCGAAGAGACACGTCAGTAACCTTTTGGAACTCTCTAAACAAGAAAAAAAGGAATTTGCAGAGGTTCTAAAAGTAGTGACTGCCAAATATGACAAACTTTTCGAGCAGGAATTTCCATACATGATGATGTTCTTCCAGGCACCTTTCAATGGGGAAGACGTTTCACATTTCTTTCACTTCCACGTGGAATTCAATCCTCCGAAACGTGACAAGGACAAATTGAAATGGATGGCCAGCGTTGAAACGGGTACTTGGGCGTTCATAAACCCAGTTGTTCCTGAAAAAGCGGCAAAGCGACTTAGAGAGGTGGAGGTGAAGATATGAAAGTAAAGGCACCAGGGCGTGTAAACATCATCGGAGAACACACTGATTACAACGATGGCTACGTTTTACCTTTTGCAGTTAACAAGTTCGTTTTTCTTTCTCTAGAAAGGACAAAAAAGTTTATCTTTCATTCAGAAACTATGAATGAGACTGTGGAAATGGATGAACCAAAAAAGCTCAACAAATGGACTGATTACATCTCTGGGGTGATAAGAGCGTTCGAGAAAAGAGGTTTTGTAGTTCCTCCTGTGAAAATTGTGATCTCTTCCAATCTTCCCGTTGGAGTGGGATTGTCGAGTTCCGCAGCCCTCGAAGTCGCCGCTGCGTATGCGATATCCGAACATTTTGGTTTCAACGTGACAAAACTTGAACTTGTGAGAATCGCACGTGAAGCGGAAGTAGAATTTGTAGGTGTGAAATGTGGTATCATGGATCAGTTCACATCAGCTTTTGGAAAAAAAGGTCACGCAATTTTTCTGGACACCATGACTTTGAATTACGAATACGTCCCACTTGAACTGGAGGGAGTTGAGATTAATCTAGTCGATTCCAACGTAAAACATGAACTCTCATCTTCCGAATATAACAAGAGAAGGCAAGAATGTGAAGAGGTGTTGAGAATTCTTGGGAAGAAAAGTTTTCGCGAAGTGAAATTAGAAGAGCTGGGCAAACTTCCTGGAACGTTAAAAAAACGAGCCCAACACGTTTTGGAAGAGAATGAGAGGGTTTTAAAGAGTGTTCAAGCCTTACGAAAAAGAGACTTTGAAATGCTTGGAAAACTGCTTTTTTCTTCTCATGAAAGCTTACGTGATCTTTACGAAGTTTCTTGTGAGGAGACAGATTTTATCGTCGAGTTTTTAAGAAAAAAAGAAGGCGTTCTCGGTGCCAGAATGGTGGGCGGTGGGTTTGGTGGAGGAGTGATCGTTCTCTCGAAGAAAGGTGTTTTCGAAAAAATAAAGGAAGACTTGGCGAGATCCTACAAGAAGCGTTTTGAAATAGATCTCACCTTCCATAAAATAGAAAGCGCAGACGGTGTTCAAAAGATTTGAAGGGAGCTTGTGCTCCCTTTTTCTTTTCAGTATGAGTCCAAAATGGTCATTTCACCTTAGAAAAACACGATAGAACCAGCTGTAATATTACGGTGACTGTTATAATTGTTTTCAGGATGTTTCTTCATCCAACGAGGTGGTGTTATTGAAAAAATTTTTGTATCATGTCGGATATCACATTGTTTCTTTGATAGCAGGAATTTCAGTGTTCGTTTTGTTGGCTTTTCTGTTCGTGTACACGATGCATCCTGAGGGAGGATATCCAATACAAACTTGGAGAGTACTCAGATCTTCAATCAATACATCTAGGTATCTGAACACAGGTTTTAGATTGGTTTCCAAAACACCCATTGAGATTTTGATAAAAGCTAATCTCCCTGAAAAAGCGTTTGAATCTTCAAAAAGATACCTTTACATCCCGCAGGCATATTTTTCGTATTTGGCCGTTTATGCGAACGACTTGAAAATCGGAGCAATGGGTCTTGAAGAAAAGCGTTCGGGACATTTTTGGTATCGTCCCGTGTTTTTTGAGTTACCCAACCGTGTCAGGGAGCTTTCCATTGAACTCAGTGGAATATACGAAGTAGGAATTGAAAGCGCTTATTTGATCGATCGTTCGAATCTTTCGAGGTACCTCGCTTTATTGTTTTTAACCAACACCGTTTCACCGATGATCATCGGTTTCTCTATAGCTTTATCCTCAATAATTCTCATAATAGCTTTATCCCTACACAAAGGAAAGAGAATAAACTACATTCATTTGGCTATTGCTGGATTTCTGTCTGCTGTTTGGATGTTCGATTTAGTGGATTTCATCGATGTTGGTGGTTCGGATTTTCTTTTATTCTTCAGAAAACTTCTTGTGAGTTCCGCTTACCTTGGTTTGTCGGCTTTGATCGTTGGAATCGAAAGGATTTTGTTTGGAAAAATGAGGAAGGTAGGTAGAATTCTTGCGATTTTGAACCTTACATCAGGAATTATTGTATGGATAACCGGAGACTTTGTTGCTTTGGATAAAATAACGAGTACTGTTTCAATTTTACTGTTTGTAGACAGTATTTATTTGCTGATTGATAGTTTTGCTTCTTACTCAAAAATTCTATCTGGTGCCGCTTTTTTCTTCTCGCTTTGTATACTTCACGATGGAATGGTGCTCTCTCTTTCCATTGAATCGAAACTCATCTCTAATTACGGAGTAATTGGTATGTTTTTTGGACTCGTCTACTTTCTCGTGAACGAGTACAAAGAAATGTATGTCAAGGCAACAGTTGATCACGTAAAAAGCCTTATAGATCCTCTGACGGGGGGTTACAATAGAGGGATCTTAACAGAGGTACAATTCAGCGACGATGATACATTTGTTTTCATAGATATAAACGATTTCAAGAAGATAAACGATGTGTATGGTCATGACGTAGGAGATCAGATTCTGAGGTTTCTTGTGGAGAAAATAAAAGAAAACATAAGAAGCTCCGATTTGATAATCAGAATGGGGGGCGACGAGTTTTTGGTGGTTTTGAGAAATTGTAATACGAAGAAAGCACACGGAATATTTCAGAAGATACTCGACGATTTCAACTGCTCTCATCCTTCACGTCCCACATTTTCCTACGGAATAACAAAATTCCAAGGATCTCTCGCGAAAACTCTAGAAGTAGTGGATAACCTTATGTACAAGATGAAAAAAAAACCAAAAAAGTATCGATTCAGGACAATGAACGCATTTACCTCCCTCCGAATTTCAAGTCGAACCTATCCAAATTCATCACTTTATCCCATGCCTTTATAAAATCGTGGACAAATTTTTCTTTCGCATCATCACCCGCATAGACTTCCGCGATTGCTCTCAATTCATCATGGTGTCCGAAAACTAGATCAACCCTCGTTGCTTTCCACTTGATCTTCTCGCTTTTTCTCTCATACCCTTCGAACAAGTATCGATGATCGTCTGCTTGTCTCCATTCGATTCCCATGTCAAGAAGATTCACGAAGAAATCGTTTGTAAGCGTTTCAGGTTTGTCTGTGAAAACTCCATAATTCTGATATTTGTAAGTAGCACCCAGGACTCTCATTCCTCCAACGAGTACCACAATTTCAGGTATTGTTAACGTCAGAAGGTTAGCTTTGTCCACGAGGAAGTATTCTGGTGTTGTGTAGACATCGCTCTCATCGAATTCCGCTGGATTCTTGAAATAATTCCTGAAACCATCAGCGAAAGGCTCGATTTCTTTGTAAAACTCTACTTCGATCTGATCTTGTGTTGCATCCACCCTGCCGGATGTGAAAGGAACTTTCACATCGAATCCCGCTTTTCTAGCTGCTTCTTCTACAGCTGTACATCCCCCAAGGACGATCAAATCGGCTATGGAAACTTTCTTGTTGCTTCCTTCTTTTTCTTGCTTTTCGTTGAATTCTCGCTGAATTTTCTCGTAGATTTCGATTATTTTCTTCAGATCCTCAGGATGATTCACTTTCCATTCGTTCATTGGATAAAGCCTCAATCTGGCTCCGTTTGCTCCACCTCTTCTGTCTGAATCTCTGTAGGTTGAAGCTGAGGACCAAGCTGTGTACACAAGCTGGGATATGCCTAATCCGAACTCTAGAATCTTTCTCTTCAGTTCTTCAACATCTTTCTCTTCAATTAGCTCGTAATCTAGCTTTGGTAGAGGATCCTGCCAAACGAATTCTTCATTTGGAACGTAAGGGCCGACATAACATGATTTCGACCCCATATCTCTATGTGTAAGTTTAAACCAGGCTCTTGCGAAAGTCTTTTCGAACTCATCAGGATTTTCGAGAAATCTTTTTGCTATCTTGGAATAAATGGGATCGAACCTCAAAGCAAGGTCTGCTGTCAACATTCTCGGTTTGTGTTTCTTGTTGGGATCATGTGCATCGGGTACTATTTCTGGGGCGTCTTTCGCTACCCATTGTGGTTTTCCGTCTGGGCTTTTCTCCAGTTCCCAGTCGTATCTAAAGAGAAATTGAAGATACTGCAAACCGAATTTCGTCGGGGTTGAAGACCATGTGACCTCGAAACCAGATGTGTAAGTGTGTGAGGCCTTTCCGCTTCCATAATCGTACTTCCAACCCAATCCCTGCTGTTCTATGGGAGAAGAACTTGGATCTGGTCCAAGATGTTTACTGGGCCCAGCTCCATGACATTTCCCAAAGGAGTGTCCACCTGCAATCAGAGCAACGGTCTCTTCATCGTTCATCCCCATTCTTGCAAAAGCGAGTCTTATTTCTTTCGCAGAGCCAACAGGATCAGGATTCCCTCCGGGTCCTGCGGGATTAACGTAAATCAAACCCATTTCTGTTGCCGCGTAGGGTTTTCTGAGTTCCTTACCATCGAAACGTTTTTCACCCGTGAGCATTTCTTCTTCAGCACCCCAATCTGGACTTTCATCGGGTTCATAGATGTCTTCTCTTCCAAGAGAGAATCCGAGGATCTTGACACCCATATCTTCCAATGCCACAGTTCCTGCTAGAACGATCAAATCTGCCCACGAGAGTTTCTTGCCATACTTTTTTTTGATAGGCCAAAGTAGTCTTATGGCTTTGTCGAGGTTTATGTTGTCCGGCCAATTTATTCGCGGTGGAAAACGGATACTACCGTTTCTGGCTCCTCCTCTTCCATCGTATATTCTGTAACTTCCCGAACTATGCCAAGCAAGTCGGATGAAGAGGGGTCCATAGTGTCCAAAGTCTGCAGGCCACCAATCTTGTGGATTCTTCATCAGATTCTTTAAATCTTCTACTACCGCGTCAACATCGAGTGTTTGGACCTCTTTGAAGTAGTTGAAACTTTCACCGTACGGATTCGATGTAGGACAGTTTTGCCTCAGTATCTTCAGGTTTAGTCTGTTTGGCCACCAGTCTGTAATCCATCTCTTTCTGGATTTTGCCTTTTCCATAATGTCGCCTCCTTGAATTTTCACAAGACGACAGGACTCGATGTACGGGAGGTACACTTGGTAGGATGAAGCAAAAGGAAGGAATCACACAAGTTCTGCCGCCCTGGAACTCACAACCATTTTTTCTTCTTAAAGTATAACACCATTAATATTCCTATAACAAACATTGCGACTAAGACCGTGGGATAGCCATATTTCCATTCGAGCTCTGGCATGTACCTGAAATTCATTCCGTAGATCCCCGTGATGAATGTGAGCGGAATGAAGATTGTCCCTATTATCGTTAGCATTTTCATTATTTCGTTAGTTTTGTTGCTTATGCTGGACAGATAAACGTCCAAAAGATCGGTCACCATTTCTTTGAACGTTTCGAGAGTATCTATAACTTGAATCGTGTGATCGTACACGTCTCTGAAATATAAAGATGCACTTTTGATCAGATTGGATTCTATCTTTCCAATATTGCTGAGAACTTCTCTCAATGGCCAAATTGCTTTTCTAAAATCGATCAGGATTCTCTTAACTCTGTGGATTCTTTGGGATGTCTCAGGGGTTGGTTCGATCAGGACCTTTTCTTCGAGATCCTCTATCTCTTCTTCTATTTTTTCGAGAACTACAAAATAGTTATCAACGATGACATCGATCAAAGCATAAACCAAATAATCTGCCCCCATCTTTCTTATCAAGCTTTTGTCGTTCTTTATACGAATTTTCACAGGATCAAAAACATCACTTTTTTTCTCCTGAAACGTGAGAACGAGATTGTCACCAAGAATCACACTTACCTGTTCGGATTCGATTTCATGAATTTTGTCGTCATAAGTTATCATTTTCAGAACAATGAATATGTAATCTCCGTAATCTTCTAACTTAGGACGTTGGTGGACGTTCAAGATGTCTTCGATCACAAGTGGGTGTATTTGGAAATTCTTTCCGATCTTCTCAATAATATCTGTGTTGGAGAGTCCTACAACATTTATCCAAGAAACAGTTGATTTGCTTTTGTGAAGAAAACTCTCTTCGATGTTTTCTACTTTCATTTCACGATAATTTTCTGAATCGTACTCTATAATGGAAATCTCCGTCTCTCTTTCTACGATTCCTGTGTATACGGGGGTACCTGGTGGCAACCCTGTTTTTATTGAACGTCTTTTCTTCTTCATATTCTCACCTCACTTTTGTTAAGAATAAAAAACATACTCACTGTGAGTAATATAGCACCATGTTCAATATAATTGTCAATCATTTCTTGATCTTTTCCGCACTGATCGGACTGTAAAGAATATATAAGGTGTGATATTCAAAGTTTGGTGAAGTATTTTCTTATTCTTGCAGCCATCATCTTTCGCCTTTCAGCAAGGAATTCTTCATAGGTCATTCCCCAAAACCCATTGGGTATATCGTGAGATCTTATGTGATTTTCGATCTTATCTTCAGGATAAAATTTTGTTATTTCTTTCCAATATTCATAGGGTGGCTTGTCGCTTATTTCTAAGTTGTCTTTGTATTCTATATAAACAAGATTGGCCACTTGATTTATCAACTTATTTTCTTTGTAACCTATTCTTTTCAGATAGGCTTTTGGGAATATATGATGAAGATCTATCATCTTTTTCCTAACGTTTTTAACCGCAGGGCTTAAGTAATCTCTCAATTTTATGTCGGACAAGAATACGTTCTCATCATTGTAAACAAGAGCTGCTGTATAAACCCTGAACGCAGGATTCTCTATCGAGGAGGAATTGAGCCTTTCTGGAAGAGTAATTCCCCAAAAATCTTGAGTTAGTTCTGCATCCATTATTTTCTTGAGATCTCCTATAAAATCACTCTTCAGAGATGAAAAATCTTGTTCTATTAAGGTTTCGGTTGATGTATTATACCTTTGCGTCAGAACAGAAAAGACGAACCATTTTCTTATTATTGATTCCAACTCCTTGTGATGAATTGTGAAATCGTATCTTCCGATAAGGTAAAGGGTGTAGGAAACAAAAAATGCTATTTTGGAATTTATCAGCCGATCGTTGACAAATCCAGAACTGTAAATTATTTTTACAAAGTCATGCCAATTCGTTAGATTCACAACTTTTTGATGACCTTCTTTGTAGAGGTTTATATTCTTAACTCTCAAATTTTCAGAGATCGTTTTATTTTCAAAATCTCTTCCCTTCAGTATTAAATATGCGTATCTCAGTCTTCCCTTTCTAAAGGAATATCCCACAGTTGCTCTCACCAGGTACTCAGGGTCTGGCTTAATGCCTATTATGTTGTATGAAGAGCTTGTGTTATCTTCTGGGAACATCCTTGACGATTCACAGAATTTTTCGAGCTCTTTCCTCCCTTCATTCCAGTATAAGGAAAGAAGAGTCAGAATGAAATCGCTCTGGTTGAGAGATTTCCCTGTGCTGTTAATTCTTACAAATATCTCTGCAACGGTTTCGGGATCTAGGGTATGAGAAAGTTCTATAACATTGAGAGGATATGATAGAATTCTTCTCAATTTTTCTATTCTTGATGCTATGATTTCCTCATCGTATCTTTCGTCACTCAATTTTGATTTAAGATCTCTCAGATATTTCTGGATCACCTTGTAAGTTGAATTTTCAGGTAGTAGTATCTCACTTATGTTTTTTATCCATCTTGGATCCTTTTCTATAGCTGCGTTTGTAACTTCAAATTTTTCCATTATGGGATTGAACGAGATATTCAGCGGTTTTTCTTTAAAATTCTTCGTCAAAACAGGCTTGTTGTATATCACTGAATAGAGCGATGTTAACCTTTGTTGTCCATCTATAACCAAGTATTCCGGTACTGTGTTCTCTTCTAAATTGATCTTTTTGAAACTTTCTGCATCCCTAACTTTCCATAGAATAATGGTGCCTATGGGAAGCCCGTTGTAGGGAGAATCAAAAAGATCTCTAACCTTTTTTGCATCCTAAACAAAAGGTCTTTGAAGGTCGGGAAGAGCAATTATTCCCTTTCTGATATCATCTACTAATCCTGAGATTTTGATATTTCTTGATTCAAACGGTAATCCGTGCATGTTATCACTTCTTGACTAAATTAAATAAAGTATCAAATTGTGTTGTTCTCATTGGACATTTCTGTTTGTAATTTTATGGAGATTCATCTTGAAATTCTACTTCCAACACCTTTATTTCTTTTTCAATGCGGGGAAGATCGTTTTTCTTGAATTTTTCGAATTTTTCCTCGATGATCTTTTTTATTTCTTCAAGATTTTTATCTTCGTAGTTTCTTAAGAATAAACAGGAGTAGACAGTAAACCATTGAGAGGTTAGTTTTCTTTTGGCGATCCCGTTAAACAACTGTGGTTTTTCGCATGCTTTGTCGTAGAGTTTTTCTCTGATTTCTCTTGGACCGGGACCGATGATCAAGTTCAATGACAATCTTGCCTTGAAATTCTGGAATTCAAACAACAAAATCCTTCCTGATTTTGTCCATCCTTCACCTTTTTTTGGAATAAAATCTAGATTCTTTGAGATAAACCTTATATAGGACTTGCTCGATGAATCTAGAATCAGATTTTCATCTTTCTCGATCATCTCAGTCAGGATTCTTGATATTTCTAATAGATCATCCAATTTGTATTCAAAGATTAAGTCCAGTGCCTTTTTGTGCTTCTGGTAAATTTTCCTACACAATTCTTGAATTTCAGATTCTCTCACAATATACCTCCTTAACATATCTCTGTAATGCTTTATAAAGATCAATATTTCTGGGCCGATCTTTTCTTCTTTTCTTTCTATGAGATCTTCTATTAGCGAGATTATTTCGTTGTAACTCATAGGAATGTAGTCGCTATCGGATGGAATGTTCCCTTCAATAGTTAAATAAACAAACATTTTTCTATACGATGAATACTCGCTGTTGATAATCCTTTTATATCTTTTGAGTACATTTTGTTTTCTATTACACACACGAACTTTCGTTCATCGTGTTTTATTAATATGTCAATGTTTCGCCACTCTCGTAGTACTTCTGTATCGTCCAAATCCCAGCTGTCTATGTCAAAAACCGAAACTCTCTCCATCCCCAATATAGAAGCTTTTAAGATCAACTTTTTAAGGAAAATTTTTAAAAAATAATCTCTTAGGCCATGATTCTCTTGGGGATTCAGTAACCACGATAGGAAAGCAGAATATCTTATTTCATAATTTACTATATTCAACGCTGCAAAGATATTGAATCTGTCGATGATTTCTTCTAACAATTCTAGTTCGGGATTGTCAGAGATGAATTTTTCTAAAGCTTCTCTTTCTGACTGATTTCGTTTGCTATTCATTTGATCTCCCCACCGTAAATCCTCACACTCATCGTTTTGCTCTCTTGAACTGTGTATTAGTATACAACATAAAAATAGTTGTTCGCCAAACGTTGTGTGTTAGTATTATTAACAGGGAATGCTAGGAAAATCTCTGGAGGTAGAGATGTATGATTCCCGATTACCAAACTATAATGCTACCTTTGTTGGAGTTTGCGAGTGATGGTAAAGAGCACAGTAGAAGAGAGGCAATAGATTATCTTGCGGGGAAATTCGGTTTAACTGAAGAGGAAAGAAAGATAATGTTGCCCAGTGGGCAACAAACTATCTTTGAAAGTAGAGTAGGATGGGCAAAGGTATATTTAACTAAGGCTGGATTGCTTTGCACCACTAGGCGTGGTTATTTCAAAATCACAGAAAGAGGTTTGGAGGTTTTGAAAAATCCTCCTGAGAAGATTGATGTCAAATATTTATTGAGATTTCCAGAATTTATTGAATTTAGAAAAAAGGGAGGAATTTCAAAGGAAGAATCAAATTCAAGCAAAAATACTCCCGAAGAGTTGATTGCCATAGGTTATCAGAGATTGCGTAAAGAGCTGGTGGCACAGTTATTAGATAAAGTAATGTCCTGTTCTCCAAGCTTTTTTGAAAAATTAGTTGTGGATCTTTTGGTCAAGATGGGTTATGGAGGTTCGAGAGAAGAGGCAGGAAAGGCAATTGGAAGGACGGGTGACGAAGGAATCGATGGAATTATAAAAGAAGACAGGCTAGGATTAGACATTATTTATATACAAGCAAAACGTTGGAACAATCCGGTGGGCCGGCCGGAAATCCAGAAATTCGTGGGGGCATTACATGGTCAAAGGGCGAAAAAAGGCGTATTCATAACGACGTCAAGTTTTTCAAAGTCTGCAATCGAGTATGTTTCCAAAATAGATAGCAAAATTATACTCATAGATGGTGAAAAACTGGCCGATTTGATGATCGAATATAACGTGGGGGTTTCCACTGTAGCAACGTATGAAATTAAAAAAATAGACTTGGATTATTTCACGGAAGAATGATATATCGTTGTCGACAATAGTTGATAGTTGACCCCTTTTGGTGTTAGGCAGCATTGTGTTATTTTCCTTTCCTTGCTTTGATGCTGTAGATGGTACCTGCGTATATTACTTTCTCCTCATCAATCTGGTTAAAGGTTTCGAATGCTTCACACAGTAAGGCTTTTCTCAGATTTTCGTTGCTAATTTTTGTGCATTTTTCTTCTATTATCTCGAGGTGTTCTTCGAGCAAATCTTTGTTCCAGGGTGTTTTATCGTACATCAACTCTACACTTTCGATTTTCCAGCCTAAAAGTTCAAGTAAATCAGTAACATATTTGAATGGATACCATACCAATGCAGGCTTACCATCTACGAGGTAGGAGACAGCATTTTCGATCTTAAAAATTTTCTCCACGAGATGGGATCTCTCTGATCGATAGCTCGATAAGGGGTTGTAGTCGTTTATCACCATTATTCCTCCATCTTTTGCTACCCTTGTTAATTCCTTGAATATGAAAAATAAATCCACGGCTGTGACAACATTAATAAGCATGTGAGCGGTAATAAGATCGACTTCCCCTTCTTTCAAGAAGTCCAATTTTCTCAAATCTGCTTTGATGAACTCAACCTTTTCGAGATATCTTTTGGGAAGCCTTTTTTGAGCGTAATCAAGATGTTCCTGATTGTTACTAATTGAATAAACTAACTTTGCTCCTCTTTCGACAAGGTAGCGTGTCATGTTACCTGCACCCGTTCCAGCTTCCAAGCAGATTAAGCCTTCAATAGGTATTTTGTTCATCACACCCATGTTTATCACCTTCGATGTTTATTGTTGTCACTGCAATTATACTGGATGCGGTAGTATTGACAAAAACAATGATCAAAATCAGCTCGTTTATATTGAATTGTTACAAACAGGGACAGATTAGGGGCATTTCTTTAAAGTAGATAACTCAGAAAGATTCTTTTAATGACCTCGAAACGGCCTATAAAAAAAGAAAATGATTTCACTCGTATGAAACTTTGCGAACCTTCAGGGACGAACCGGAAATAGAAATGATAAAGAGCAAGGGGCGCCCTCAAGAAATTCAGCATCTACCTTATCATTCAGGATCCTTTTCAGGTTAAGAAAAATTCTCACGAAACCTCTTCGTTTTGAAAAGCTTTTTAAGCTTCGATACAAACTTATACCAGTGATTCCCCATGCCGACCGTGATAATTGAAGGGCCCAAGGGTAGACGTGGAAATCAAAAGGAATCTCGTGAAGAGGATCACAGAGGTCGTTAGGGAGATCTACAAGGTGCACCACGTAAGCGTGATAATCCATGAGGCAGATTCTGAAAACGTTGGGGTTGACGACGAACTTTTGTCTGATATCATAGCAAAAAGGAGGAAATAATGAATCGGGGGGATTCGAATGAAGATACTCATTGCTTTTTACTCCAGAGACGGACATACGAGAAAAGCAGCTGACATACTCGGGAAGATCCTGAATGCGGACCTCGATGAAGTAGTGGATAATAAGAACCGCAAGGGAATTCTGGGCTTTTTAAGGGCTGGATACGACGCTACAATGGAGAAGACCACCGAGATAACATTCTCAAAGGATCCATCAGAATATGACCTCGTTGTTGTAGGCACTCCTGTGTGGAACGGCCGTTTAACGCCGGCCATAAGAACCTACCTCCTTCAAAATCGGGAAAAGATAAAGAACGCCGTTTTCTTTGTCACGTGTGCTGGGAGGCCGGGAAAGTGCCTGAAGCAGATGAAGGAGATATACGGGAAGGAAGTCCTCATGGAAAGGGTGAAGGTCAGAAAAAGGCTGGAAGGGGAAGCAAGGGTTTTTGCCGAGGAGCTTGAGAGGTTAATCCACACCCTTAAGGGGCCTTAAATGGTTCCACTTTAGCACCTTTTTGCCCACGTATCCACTTGGGTCTGTTTCGGAAAAGTCTATGAGAGAGTACAATTCCTTTATTGTGGGAAACCTCCAATCATCGTATCCCAGGTATCTTTCTTCATTTAACTTTTTCATGGATTCAACGGCTTCATAATAAGTCAGGCATTGATTACCCCATCTCCATTCCAGTTCGGACTTTTTGTCCACATTAGTTCAGTTACCAAATCGGTAACGGTACCGTTCCCATTGTCCACATAACATGGCTGGTTACCTTGATATTGGACATCCTGTCCATAAAAGGGTTTTCCTGGATCCGGGCATGGGATTACCTTGACTGTATCGAAACAAAGGTTCTAGTTGGTATCAACTATATGATATTAAGACCGTTACCCCCCGAGTTACCCTTTGCACTCCCCACCACTAGTAAAAAGGATAGAATCATTAATATCAACACTTTCATTTTTCCACCTCTTTTTTAAAAGCCGCCGATCCGAATTTCAGACAACGTCCAAGTGAGTACCTGAAGTCTCTCCGTTCATAAGCTGTGAACTGATAGCATGGTTATAGAAGTTGCGGAAAGATTTAAGTGAGATGTTGAAGGTACAAAACCAAATACCCGCCTGTTGTTCGAGTGCGATAGCACCGAAACGAAATGGAGAGTTGCGGGCGACATTTAATCATTTTCCATTTTTGGTTTCATTTGAGTTTGTTTTATGTTTATTTTTTCTTTATTCCTTATGGGTTCTAGAATCTCAAATGCCTTTTTAACCAATTTAGCTTTTGCAATCAATTTTTTAATATCCGATATATCTGGAAATTCAATAGCTCCACAAGGGCATAAATTCGCACATGTTTAACATACCACCATACAATTGTATGACCGTGCTACTATTGGTTTATCCTCATCCATATTCCAATCAAAAACTCTCCTACCACAACTTATAAAACATATACCACAGCCTGCACATTTATCATAATTGATTGATGGATACCACCATTCTATTTCTTTTCTGTCTATACCCCACCAGGGAGTGCTGCTCAAATCTTTTACCTCTCGACCTAAAACATCTCTTTCAGTGTTCCTATTTCTTTAATTCATGTCAATTCCTCCTTCTTATATGGATCAATAGAAAGATTTTCGCTTTAAGCTTTGATATTAGACCTTCTTCATACGGAATTTCCTAATATTTTCTCTGTCTTTATTTTATCTACCAATTCCTGATTGTATGGAATCTTGACAATAACCCTGTTATTTCTTCTAGGTTCAATTTTAACAGCAGGGATTTTTCCTTCCCTTGCCATTTAAGGGTAGATTTTCCTAAATTTTTAACTATTTTGCGGTCTCCTCAAGGGTCATTATTTCAGGAAAACCTTTCATCATAGGTTTAACTCCTTTTTAACCTGTCAGAGTTTATCATCGTTTAAGATCACATAATAATATATAGCAAAGAAAAGTAAAAAGTCAAATTTTCAAAAAACTTTTCCTTTTCGGGGCGGGTGCGGTTAGGCTTCATTGAAGACACTTTAAAAGAGTTTGAAACGGCCTAGCCTATAAAAAAAGAAAATGGCTCCGGCGGCAGGACTCGAACCTGCAACCACCTGGTTAACAGCCAGGCGCTCTACCGATTGAGCTACGCCGGAACCTCTAAATCCCCACCTTTCGAATTGTATTTTAGCACAAGGTGTAGAACATGTCAACTACTTTCGCCCCTCGGTCTCTGTCAAGAAAATGGATGATACCTTAGTTTCTTCCATTCCGCGTCCTTTCTCCCATCATTTCGATGAGCCCTTCCCCTCTGCCATTTCGAGGTCTCTCCTTCGTCATTTCGAGTTTTTCCCCTCTCCTGTCATTTCAACAAGCACTCCCTTCTTCTGTCATTTCGACGAACGTTAGCGAGGAGAAATCTTATTCTACCCGCTACCTGCCACACTTCTACGTGACACAAGCTACCAGCCACACGCCAATACCAGATTTCTCACATTCGCTCGAAATGACATAGGTGGGAAAGACTCGAAATGACAGAAAGTTGGAAAGTTCAAGTAGCTTCTTAACTTCCACTCTTGACACTCCTATCCATTTATTTTACACACACTCAAAGTTAGAATCTGTATGTTTGATGTTTAAGCTTCAGGTGCAATAAAATTGGGGAAATGGTGATACAATTTGAGGTGAACCTCGGAAGTTGTACCGGGGTATAAGTTAAAATACCAAGTGAATAAGGGGGCCATATGGGTAGAAGAAGAACTACTCACCGGAATTTAAAACAAAGACCTAAATTGAAGCTATCAAAGAAGAAAAGATGATAGGGGAACAATTTTTAAGTAGGGATTTTTTAGAGTATTTATGAGCATTTATGGACGAGAATGGTAAAAGTACTTTCAAAGGCGAGTTACGGTAATAAAGGATACAAAGACAACATATATATGGAGAGGTTTCGAAGGACGTACAAGTACGAATGTCTGTATTTGAAGGAGATTGCGACACCGAGAGATGTAAGAGAGGTGAGTAAGGACTAGATAGGATATTACAACAAAAAAAGTTACATCAGTCGTTTGGATATTGTATGCCTGATGAGATTTATTATGGAGTTGGTCACAAAATGTTGGAACTTATAAGAAGGATCCTAAAATGACTGGCGACGGCAGGCACTCTCGCAACCTTTCGGGTTGCTGGGGGCTTACGCCCTCACTTAACAAGCGGGTATCTGGTTCGGGTTTTCAGCCCTCACCCAAATCGCCTTCGGCGACTTCACATATCCCCAAACCGTTAAGTGAAATGCCCAAGCCCGCCTTTATGGAGGTAATAAATAATGGTAGATAAAAAGTTCATTCCCGAGTTGCACGATATTGGAAAATTGGTTGATGATCAAGTAAAAGATAGATTACAAAATCAATTTGGAAATTCATGGAGAGGTCATGTATTCATTAACTTTAATTTTCAAAATCTTGGAATTACACAACCAACGTCTCCATCCTGGTGGGGGCAATATCACCATATTTGTTATGATAATCGTGCCAACCAATGGGTAGATTGTGATCGTAGAAAACAAAAACAGGGGGTACACATAAGCATTAATGAAATAGACATTAACAATTGGAATTTGCAAGATACTTTAGGAAACACTCCTTCAGAAGAAGACAAATACAACCTATTTTTGCTCGTACTTGCAGATCATTTGGCATCTTCTGTTTCAAGAGCAACTTTAGAACTTGAAAGAAAACAGGCACCTCAAGATGGAGTCTTAAAGCTATGGAATAAAAATTTCTATCAACGAGAGGAGCAAAAAGGAAAATATTGGGCTGCGTTTAAAACAACAGATGATTTGAGGACTCTTTTTGATGAAATTGAAAATTGTCAATCTGGAGAGGCATTTTTAAACAAATACAAAGAAAACCTTTTGCTTACTCCTGAAGACAAATCAATTCCAAGAAATGTTACATCACTTTATACACATGTTGAACTTGTGGGTAAAATTTTTAGAGTATTAAAGAAAAATACAAGATTAGTAAAGGAAGCAGACGGTTCTATTTCTATTGAGTATTCCGGCGATAAGGTAAAGAAAATAAAGGAGGCTGAGGGTGGTAAGAGAACCACTGGAAACATAGATGTTGATAAAGGTAAATGGCAGGCAAGGATAGTAAAATGCTGGATAAAGTTTCCACACTCATTTGTGAGATTACAGGATATAAACTTGCTCAGAAAAAGAGAAGAATTAATAAATTCTGTTTCAAACAAATATAAGGATGAGGTTATATTTTCAACTTCAGATTTTATCACTTTGTTTCTTCCATTAAATCAAGACTTAAATAATATTCTCAAACCACTTCTGGACTGGGGTTTTTACATAGAAGTAGAGGAAACTTTTACTGATTTAGGAATATTGAGCTCAATATTGGATAAAAAAACCCTGCAAGCAAGAAAATGTGTTGAAGAACATGAAGAATGGGAGGAATGTAAGAAAAAGCCAAAAGAAGATTTTGAGAAGCGACTTAATGTTCTAAACAATAGAAGCACCAAAGTGTACAAAAAATATCTTATGCCCGAACTTCCAGATGAAATACATCCACCTATTTGCGATATATGCCAGCAGAGGAGAGGAGTAGAACGAATAAAAGAAACCATAAGGGAGTGGATCTGCGATAAATGTCAGGAAATAAGAGACCTAGGTGAACCATTTAGAAAGTATACAACTGTGTGGGAGGAAGAGAATGTCAAAGTTTGCTGGTTTAAGTTTTCTCTGGATCAAAATAAATTAGAAAAATGGCTGCAAAAGGCGTTTGGAGAGTATGTTGACAGTTACAATTTCAGGCAAGGAAATGTTTTAAAAGATGAATTTAGACCCCTTGCGTTACAGGTAGATTTCAATAAAGACTATAAAGAAATGCTGAAAAAGTTCTGGGAAAATTTTGATGGAATAGAAGATGTTAAAAAACCAATTGCTGAATATGACGAGCTGGGTGTATTTAAATATTCTCCGGAATTAACAAAAAGGGTTATTGAGAATTTCCTTAATCTCTTTGAGCAGTATTTCCCAGATTGTGCCAGTGATGAGAAATCCCTTATAAGTTTGTCCCTGAGCATCGCTAATATTAAGTATCCAATAAGAGAGCATTGGAGGTTTTTTGAAGAAGGTAATAAGAATTTCTTGAATATTAGATATCATAAAGTATTTGTTGAAAAGTATGCAAAAGAGCAATTAAGGATTATCATGGATAAAGTTATCAATACAGAGACTTCAAGTTCGTTTTTACATAAACTAGCTCAATTAGAGGAAAAGATTGGATCTGAGATTCATATGTCTGTTGAGATATTTAATAATAGGAAGAAATACCCTGAAATTTATGAATTATTTTCAAAAGGAATAAAGCCATCAAAATTCTTGAGTCTTTATAAGCTTCTAAGGGGTGAGAAGAAATGAATGGCATTAAATTGTTTGAATTACATCTGGAAATTGATTCTGTTATCATTGGTGAAAGATTCAAAGGTGGCGTATTTAGACCTTGTCAGACTACAATTCCTTCCTCTACTATTGAGGGAGCATTAAAACACTATTTTGGTATTAAAGTTCCTGCTGTTGGATTTTTTGAAGAAGACACTTATGAATTTGATGAATTTACATACTCTGTTAGGGATAAGTTTCTTAATATATCAAAAGTTCCTATAACCACATGTTATTTGAGATCAAAAGATGTGAATGGAAAAATTAAGGCAAAAGTGTATATTCCTTATGATAAAGTTGCAGGTTTTAAGAACGAGCTAAACAATGCTGAATTTCAGATGGGTGCTTTAAAGAGTAAAGGATTTGGGAAAACGAAAATTGTTCAAATAGAGAAAATAGAATCAAAGGTAAAACAAGGAATTTTAAAAGTTAAAGTATTTGAAGAGGAGGCTGGAGAGTTTGAAATTACTCCGATTTCTCCAATTTATGGTTATCTGTTCAAACCTGATGAGTTTTCTATTGGGGGTGTTTACAAAAGAGCTTTATTCCCCGGCAGTTTAGTAAAAGCTCCTGAGATTTTATTAGAGGAGGTGACATACTATGATGAGTAAGATGGATGAAGTATTTAAAAAAGTGTTGAATGATAGAGAAATATTTGATAGTCCATATGATAGGGATACAAGGGAACCTATTCCAAAACTCTTTGAAGGAAGGAGCTGGGAAGAACTGGAGAGATTATTTAATGAAGGTAGGAAGGATGAATTTATAGAGAAAATTAACAGCAGAATTAGGGAAATAGAGAATCAAGAAGGAAGATCTAATAGATGGCGTCACGATAGAATTAAGGAGCTAAAGCAACGAGCAAAATGGTTAAAATCAGCATTTGAAAGTAAACCACATCTTTTAAAACAATTATTTGAAAAGCTGGAGTGGTATGGCGTGGTAGAGTGTAAATTGCCTAATATGGATCAGTATGGAAGAGTTATTGAGAGATATGATATTTCTGTCGTTGAACATTATTTTGTTGATAAAATAAAAAGAACCTCTTATCCACGAAATAAAGCATTGGAGAAAGTCCTCGAATATGTTAAAGAACTTTATACAGCAGGAATTTCCTCAGAAGAAATAGCATATTTCGTAAGGAAAATTGATTCATTAACAAAATATTGGGAGGTGATAGAATGAGTGAGATAATGAAAATAGAAGTTGGTGGAGAAGAAAAGGAATTTAAAATGAAAAGAGAAGGAAAAATGAGAGTCTTGGAGCTTCCAGTAAAAATAGAGGTTGCTGAAGATAGCTTTTTACATATTGGTGCAGCGCCATCTCCATTGACTGAGAAAAAGGGTGCTGTTTTTAAAGTGGATAGAACTCCTGTAATACCGGCAACAAGCTTTAAAGGAGCATTGAGACATCAGTTAGAGTTGCTATTTATTGAAAAAATTGATGAATTTGCACAGCTATTTAATATACCTGATAATAAAAAAAATCTACTAAAGCCCTGTATTCCATCTCCGAGACCGACAAAGGCTGAGGAAGAGTTAATTAACTTGGGGAAATATAGAAAAAAGGCAAAATTGGGAAACAAAGAAATTGCAGGGTGCCAAATTGGTGTTGATAATGATAAAATATGGATTCCTAAAATAAATGATCAAAATGTTGGAATCTGTCCTGTATGTTATTTTATGGGATCTGCTGGTCTAATGGGATTCTTGAGATTTAGCAATTTCTATCCTGAAAGTGAGGGTAGTGTAATAGACCAGACAAATATAAGAATTGATAGAAAAACAGAGACTGCAGCCCCTGGTGCAAAAGTTGAGGGTGAACAAGTAAAACCGGGAACAGTATTTAAGGGCAATATAAGCATTGTAATCTCCGAACCGGTATTGGAAATGCAGGGAATACAGTTTGGTGATGCAAGAAAGATTGATGGTGTGATAATTGATAAATGGTTGGAAAGTTGGAGAGAAACTGATAAGAAAAAAAGAGCGAAAATTCTAATTGAAGAAGTACTAATTCCAGCAATAAATAATATAAGAGAATTAGGTGGACAAAAAAGTAGAGGAGCTGGTAAAGTAGATGTTGGAGTCAATATATAATATCGGCAGACTTGGGCACTCTGCGGTGCTTCGCACCTTGCCCCTATCGGGGTCACTTAACAGCGGGTATGCGGTTCGACGTCACTCACCCAAACTATTACGGGTTTCGCATACCCCCAGAACGTTAGGCGACATTGCTCAGAGCGGAATAATTCGGTATTCAAACTTACAGGAGGGATATGAATTATGAAATTTCCGGATCCAAATATTGGTTATGTATTTGGATATAAAAGCACGATAACAGATGATGGTATTTTGATTACATTTCTCCGCGGTATTGTAAAAATTTTACAAATTTAAGAATATTGAGTCTATCAGCAGAGAAATATATCGTGGCGGAAGAATATCTTGGGATGTTATCAGATGGGGGAAATGTCCTCCAAGAACCGAAGCATTAAAAGTCGTTCTAAAAAAGGGTATGTTCAGAAATCATCTTGTAGTATTTGATGATTTAGATGGTGCAATACGCGAATTAAGAAATAGAGGAGTAGATGTAAAATGAGTACCCGCTCTTCGCAACGCTTCGTCGCTTCGCTCCTCGCCCTCACTCCGTTCTGGTCATATAACAGGCGGATATGTGACTCGCTTACGCTCGCCCAAATTTCGCCGACGAGCATACCAT
This sequence comes from Thermotoga sp. KOL6, assembly GCF_002866025.1. Classification (NCBI taxonomy): domain Bacteria; kingdom Thermotogati; phylum Thermotogota; class Thermotogae; order Thermotogales; family Thermotogaceae; genus Thermotoga; species Thermotoga sp. KOL6. The sequence continues at coordinate 201,746 of NZ_LNDE01000001.1, read as the reverse complement.
TGAATTGAATACAGGGTTACTTGTTAAATTCTTGGGAGTTCAAAGATCTCTTAGTAACTATCTCAGGTCGATATGATTCCACCGCGTACAAAATGATGGCTATGGCAACGGCGGCAGGACTCGAACCTGCAACCACCTGGTTAACAGCCAGGCGCTCTACCGATTGAGCTACGCCGGAACCTCCAGGGATAATTGTACTATATGATTCGAGGGATTTCAAGGGGGTGGTTTAAACTCCTACGATCAATTTTCTTACAGCTTTTGGAAGATGCCGAGAGATTTTCAAAAGAATATCCATCATCATCACAGAAAATGTTACCATGAGTATCACCCAGAGAAATCTTGGAAGATCAATGAAAGTGTCTAAAAACACGTACACCATCCATTGGAACGGCATGTGTATCATAAAGAGTAAGAAAGAATATCTTCCTACTTTCCTCAAAACGCGAAAATTCATCTTCTGTGCAATCCAGTAAAAGATGCCCACACTGTAGATTCCAAGAGCGATTCCAAGTAAAGAAAATTGATCGATTCCAACAAGAGAATGAAATTTTCGATACGCGTTCCAATATTCCAAAGAACCAACTATAAGAAATACCGCGTAAAAAAACAGAACTCTCTTTTTCAAAGAGGGGCGCTCTCCCTTATAAGCGTCTCTGTATCCAAGCAAATAGGGAAAAGACCAATGGACAGGGCTAAGATAGGTAATAAAAGCTCCTTCAATGGGAGGTAAGAGTTTGTCTTTGGTTAAAAACCAAAAACTCACAAAAGCCGAATTTAAAAGGGCTCCAATCAATGAGAGCGGGAAAATTTTCACAGGATTGTTTATTAAGATCGAAAGAATGACCAAGACGAGGAAGACAAAGACAAAGTAGTACTGCCAGGATCCTGTGAAAGAAAAAAGAGTGATCAGGTACTTTTTCAAAAGAGAGTCATTTATATTGAAAACTCTTTGTGTGGTCCAAACTTCGGAGTATCTACCACCGAGCGTTGTGTACAGCAAAAAAGAAAGAGACGCCCAAAACGAATAAAAAAGAAAAAACATGAGCGCTTTTTTCAAAATTTTCAGAGGATTCTTTTTCACTTTTCCTTGAGAGTAACCAAAGAGATATACGAAAACAAAAACGCAAGGTCCCATGAATCGTAAAACAGGGAGAAAAGGAGTTAGATCTTCATAGACGCTCATTATGGCGTGTGCAGATACAACAAAAAGAATCAAAAGGCCTTTCAGTGATTCCACATTTCTCACCTCTGATAAAATAAATATCGAAAGGAGTGAAACAGTGAAAAACAAACATTTTGCGCTTTTGTATTTGATTATGTTTTTGGTGTTGGCAAAGCTCTCCCCATTCATTATAACCGCTTTGATCATGGGTCTGTACCTATCCATAATCGTTGATTATGTGGCTAAATTCTTTGGCGTTTTCATGAAGAAGCCATCTTCACTCCCAAGAATTGTCGCAAACGTCCTTGTGTTCCTGATGATTGCGTACTCCGCCGTTAATTTCTTCCCTGTCGTCGTTAAAGAAGCGCAGAAGGTCTTTTCAGAGATAGATAAGATCAGAACAGGACTTGGTAATTTGGAAATACCTGATTGGATAACTTCTCTCCTCAGTAATCTCAGTGCTTCCTTTTCCGAAGGTGCTCTTTCCCTTGTGAACAAAATCATCGGCTACGTGCCATCTTTCATAACATCTGCTGTGGTTATAGTCATCACAACTTTTATCGTGTCATCTATCAAGAGGCTCATCAATGAAAACGTGTTCTATCTCTTTCCGAAAGATCCTGAAGACGGGAAACGATTTATGGTAGAAACTTACAAAGAGTTCGAGAGATTCGTAGGGGGACAAGTGCTTGTCGCGATATTTGTAGGCGTTTTTGTGGGACTTGGAGCGTTTTTGTTCAAAATCCCCAGCGCCTTCTTTTTAGGAATGCTCGCTTTTGTAACAGATTTCGTTCCTTATCTTGGTGTTATAATCTCAGCCATACCACTTTTAATGCTGGCGTTCTCTGTACACGGCTTGAACGGTCTTTTGATAGGGACTATAATTCTTGTGGCTGCTAATCAGTTGGAGATGTGGGTACTCGCACCGAAGATACAGAGTAACGCTCTTAATATCCATTGGTTCATCATACTGATCACCATACTCGTTCTTGGGGATCTTTTCAGTTTTGGTGGTGTTCTCATAGCACTTCCTTTTCTGATATTCCTAAAGAATTACTGGAAACACTATGTGATGGAGGGATAAAACGATGCCCACTTACACTTTCAAATGCAAAAACTGTGGAGAAGTCTACACGATATTCACATTTTACAGCAAAATTGGAGAGGCAAAATGCCCTAAATGTAATTCCAAAGAAAAAGAAAGGGTGTACAAAAAAGTTCCTTTCACCGTTCAAGGAGGCACAAGTTCTTCTTCGTGTGGCGGAAACTGTGGGGGATGTTCTGGTTGTAGTTAATCCTCCTTCCCTTCAACGACTTTTCTGATTCTTTTTTCCAACTCCTCTTCATAGTCTATTTGTATTTTCTCGTATACATCGTTCATGAGAGGAGAAGAGATGAGAAAATCTGCCGTGGATCTTGTTATAGCAACAGGAATGTTGTACACAGTCGCTATCCTGATAAGAGCTTTTACATCCACATCGTGAGCTTGTGGTTCCAGAGGATCCCAGAAAAAGATGAGAACATCTATTTTTCCCTCGGCTATCATCGCTCCTATTTGTTGGTCTCCACCGAGGGGCCCGCTTTTTAATCGGTGGACCCTCAAACCGAGCTTTTCTTGGAGAAGGGCGCCCGTTGTACCGGTGGCGTACAGCTCATGTTGTGACAAAGTTCCTAGATTGAAACTCACCCACTCCAAAAGGTCTCTTTTCCTTCTGTCATGTGCGATGAGAGCTATCCTCTTCTTTTTTTCCATGAATATCTTGTATCTCCTTGGCCTGTCGGACATATCTTCTTTCCCCCTTCTTTTTGAATTTATTCGTGTACATCCTTTCATCGGCTGTTTTTAGGAGCTCCTCAATATTTTCACCGTCGTCAGGAAACATACTTATTCCGTAGCTGAAATCTATTTTGAATTCTTTTCCATTCACTTTGAGAGGTTTTTCTAGTATTTCTTGTAATCGGTTCATCAGTTTTTCCGCACCATTATAGTCAGTCTCAGGAAGAACCAGTCCAAATTCATCGCCACCAAGCCTTCCAGCGATATCAGATTTCCTCATCTGCAAAGAAAGAATTTTTGCAAATTCCTTCAAAACCTGGTCTCCTATAAGATGTCCCATTGTGTCGTTCACTTTCTTGAAGTTGTCGAGGTCTATGAACACAAAGGAGAGTTTCCTCCCATATCTTTTCGACAGATTTATCAGATAAGCCAGTCTGCTTTCGAACGCTTTCCTGTTGTAAAGCTGTGTCAATGGATCGTGCTCAGCGAGCCAGAGAATTCTCTCTTCACCTTTCAACTTCCAATAAATCAACTCAAGCTGATTTTTGAAAATTTCCGCAATTTCAATGATCTCTTTAGAAATCGCTTTGTATTTGATTAAAAACAAAGCGAAGATATCACTTTCGTATTCAAGGGGTATGTTCAAAATACCATGGGAGAAGTGGATTTCTTTTGGAACATCCGATATGATAGAGTCAAACACCCCTTTGTAGGCGATCTTCAGAGTAAGGATACCGTCTTCTTTTTCATAAAATGCCATGCTTTCTGCCTCGAAAACTTCGCTGATCAAAGGAAAGTATTCTTTTATCACTAGATTGCTCCAGCCAAGTGAAAGGAGATTCCCAGAAATTTTCAAGAGAAGATCGTAGAATTTCCTGTCTCTCTCGAGATTTCTCAGATTACTAGTCTCTTCAGTGATATCTATACCAGCCAATAATAACTGTCCTTTAAGGGGTATGAAAAACCATTTTACAATTCTTTCACCTTTTTTGGTGCTGATATTTCCCTCGTAAACAACCTTTTCTCTGAATGCTTTTTCGAGGATCTCCTGTGGAAAACTCTCGGGGAATTTTTCGAACCAATTGGCTCCTACGTCTATTCCCAGAAACGATCGGGCCGTCTCGTTTATTGACGCTACTGTGCCGTCATAATTCAAGATGATACCTAGAATGGGGAGAGAGTTGAAGTAAGCAAGAAATTTTTTTCGTTCTTCTTTCAGTTGTTCTTCCGCTTTTTTTCTTTCAATAATCGGTCTTGCGATTTCTTGTATCAAAATCAATTGCTTTCCTTCGTACAAAGGAATTATCTTGCTTTCACACAAAAGCATCTCTCCATCTTTGCTTAAAAAAATCTTCTCCGGTATGAAAAACGCATCTTTTAATTGAAAAAGATTAATAGTTCTCGCTGAAGAATCTTCACTGTTTTGGCATGCTATTTCTTCGATATTTTTTCCGATCAATTCCTCTTTTTTATATTTGAGAAACCTTTCTGTAATGGGGTTCACCTCAACGATTTTTCCTTCTGGAGTGTAGAAGAAGACCATGTCGTTGTTCTCTTGAAAAAGCCCTTTGAACATGATGAGAAGCTTTTTTGCTTTCAAAAGTATTTTGAACATCTCCACGAATATAAACACTGAACCAGCCGTGTAGAGAAGTATCTTCAACATATCGATCCAATTCGGAAAGAGATAAAAAATTTCTAAAAAGTGCTCCCAAGCTCCTAAAAAGAGAAGGAAAGAACCCCAGAAAGCTACGTTCATATCGATCTTCGCAAACAAGATGTTCAAAAGGAAGGCCGCAAAAAGAAATATCGATCTGGAAAGTATCTCTCCCCACCGAACATCCAGATTGACTTGTAAAGGTGTGCCACTCAACAAGTTGTACAGAAAAATGAGTATGATGCCCAGAAAGAGAATTATCCAACGAGCAAGTTTCATCTCGCTTTTGACAACTCCTTGTGAACTTTTTTGAGGAGATTTGGAATGTCAAGTTTTTGTGGACATTTGCTGAGACATTCGCCACACTCAACACAGAAAGAAGCGGCAGATTTCTGACTCTCAAACCATCTGTAAGTTCCTCTACCACCTTCCCAATCTTCGAACATGATGGTCTCGTTGTACAATCTGAAGTTTCCAGGGATATCTACTCCGTTCGGACACGGCATACAATATCCGCACTCTGTACAATTTATAACTGCGAAGGATTCGAGTGTTCTTTTTGCCTCCTCGATCAACATCAGATCTTCTTCGGAAAGATTGTTGGGAACTATTTTACTCATTATTTCAATGTTTTCTTTCACCTGTTCTAGTGTACTCATTCCGCTGAGTATCACAGAAACCTCTGGATGGTGACCGATCCATCTGAAACTCCATTCCACAGCAGACCAGTTTTTGCCATTTCGATTGAGAATATCCAATACCCTTTTGGGAAGTCTTGCAAGCTTTCCACCTTTGAGAGGCTCCATGATCACAACCGCCAATCCTTTGGAACCAGCGTATTTCAACCCTCTCAACCCAGCTTGATAATTGACATCCATATAGTTGAGTTGAATTTGACAGAAATTCCAATCATAACCGTCCACGATCTCTTTGAAAACAGGATACTTGTCGTGGAAAGAAAAGCCTGCAAACTTAATCTTTCCTTGAGCTTTCGCTTTCTCATAGAACTCAAAAAATCTTAAGGCTTTTATTTTCTCCCATCTTTCCTTGTTGAGGGCATGCATGAGATACATGTCAACGTGATCGGTCTGGAGTTTTTCGAGCTGCTCGTCAAGATAACGGTAAAAATCCTCATGCTTTTCCACTTGCCATACAGGAGATTTGGTGGCAAGAAAAACCTTCTCACGATACCCATCTTTCAATGCCTTTCCCACGACTTTTTCACTGTTTCCACCATGATAGGGATAGGCGGTATCAACGTAGTTTACACCATGATCGATCGCATAGCGAATCATCTCAATAGCCTTTTCTTCATCGATTAGAGAATGATCCTCCCCCACGATAGGAAGTCTCATCGCTCCAAACCCAAGAAGGGACGTTTTTACACCAGTTCTTCCGAAATCCCTATACTGCATATTTACACCTCCTCACGCATTAATTTTAACACTTCAAGATGATAAAATCTAACATATGGGAGGGGATCGGTTTGAGATTGAGGAAACTTTTTTTAAAAGGCTTCAAATCTTTCGGAAGGCCTTCTTCCCTTACTTTTTCAGATCGAATCACCGCCATAGTTGGCCCGAACGGAAGTGGGAAATCCAACATCATAGATGCCATAAAATGGGTTTTCGGTGAGCAATCGAAGAAGGAACTGCGGGCAAGCGAAAAATTCGATATGATATTTTCCGGTTCTGAAAATCTTCCTCCTTCAGGGTCTGCCTACGTGGAGCTCGTTTTCGAAGACGGAGATGAAGGGATAACGGTTGCGCGTGAATTGAAAAGAACCGGTGAAAACACTTACTATCTGAATGGTGTTCCTGTTAGACTCAAGGATATCAGGGATCGATTTGCAGGAACAGGACTTGGAGTCGATTTTTATTCGATAGTCGGCCAAGGCCAAATAGATAAAATCGTCAACGCTTCTCCTGAAGAACTTCGACTCCTCCTAGAAGAAGCGGCGGGTATCTCTATCTACAGAGAGAAGAAGAAGGAAACAGAGGTAAACTTGGAAAGAACGAAGCTCAATCTTGACAGAGTGAAGGATGTTCTCTTCGAAAGGGAACGTCAGATGAAATCCCTCTATCTTAAGGCAAAGAGAGCTGAAAGATACAAGGAATATTCTTCTCAACTTGAGAGACTTCGAAGAATCTACTACGGCAATGTGTTGAAAAGAGAGAAGAGAAAACTCGAATTTTACCAGGAAGAGGAGAGAAAAACCAACGAAAAGATAAGAGGTATTCAGAAAGAATTGATCGAACTTGAAACGAGATGGAGTTCTCTGAAAAACGAGTTCGGAGAAATGGATCAAGAGATAGATCGATACACAAAGCTCTTGGAAGATTACAAGAAGAGGCAGAATGATCTTATGGAGATGAAGAATCTCTATAGTTCCAAATTGGCGAACGGTGAGAATAAATATGTAGAAGTTTCCACGCGATTCGAAGAGTTAGAAAGGAGAAGGGAAGAGTACGGAAAACGTCTCGAAGAGATGGAATACATTTTCAAAGGTGTAATGGGTGAATACGAACAAAAAGCAAGTGAACTTAGCAAGCTAGAGAAAGAAAAAGAAATTCTCTTGTCGAGGTTCAGTGAAAAGGAAAAGGAGTTTTTGAAAATCAGAGAAGAAATCTCTAGCATCGAAAAACAAATTCTCAAATTGGAAAACGAGCTTTTGAGAATAGGAGAAGCACTTGAGGACTTGAAAAAGAGAAAGAGAATGGCAGAGAACCAGATCAGCGCAAGAACGAGGGAGTTAGAAGAAAAAAAAGGAGAGTTCAAAGAGATATCAAAGCGCATAGAAGAATTCGATGAAGAGGAAAGAAAACTCACTGAGGAGCTGAATGTGACTCGCGAGAGAATAGAGGAGATTGGAAGAAAGATAGAAACTTTGTCCCACGAAATCGAGAGTCTGGAAAAGCGCTCCAGAGAGCTTCAGTTTGAGAAAGAGATGATCGAAAGAGATATAAGGGAGTACAGAGGATTTTCTAGAGCGGTTAGAACGGTTTTCGAACAAAGGGAGAATTTTCCAGGTTTGATCGACGTTGTGACTAATCTTTTGGAAGTGGAGGAAAAGTATTCGATGGCGATCAGTGTCTTGCTCGGCGGGATGTCCCAAAACATTGTCGTGAAGGATGTAGAAACTGCAAAATCGATCGTGGAGTTTCTGAAGCAAAATGAGGCAGGAAGGGTTACCATTCTTCCGCTCGATTTGATAGATGGAAGCTTCCGAAAGGTACCGGGTTTGGAAAAAGAAAGGGGATTCGTCGGTTATGCAGTTGATTTGGTTAAGCTCCCACCAAACCTTGAAGTGGTTGCCGGTTTTCTGTTCGGGAATTCCATCGTAGTTGAAACCTTGGATGACGCGATAAGAGTGAAAAGAAAGTATAACCTCAGTTCTAGAATAGCGACCTTGGACGGGGAACTTGTTAGCGGCAGAGGAGCGATCACAGGAGGAAGAGAAGAGAGAACCAACAACGTCTTTGAGAGACGTATAAGGTTGAAACACATAGAAGGAGAGATAGAAAACATAGAAAGAACCGTACTCGAGAAAAGAGAAGAGCTCGCTTCTTTAAAAACGGAGCAAGAAGACCTGAAGAAGCAAGAGACGATAGTTCAGAGAGAACTTTTCGAACTTTCCAAAAGATCGTCTTCAACGAAAACAATTCTTTCCGAAATATTGAGAAGCATAAACCAAATACAAGAGGAAATACAGAACTTGGAAAAACTGCTCGCAGAGTACAGAGCGAAGGAAAATGGTTTCAATGCACGAAGAGAAAGGATATTCGAAGACATAGATCGACTCAAAGAGCAAAAAGGTATTCTACAAAAGTCTCTGTCCGAGTATTCTGAAGAGCTGGAGAAAGAGAGAAAAGCCCTGGACGAGCTCAATGAAAAGATATTCACCCTTCGAGTGGAAGTTGGGAGTTTACTTGAAACAAAAGAACGTTACGAAAAAGAAATGCAAGATGTGAGAAAAGCGATCGAGAGATTTGGCGAAGAAATGGATCTTCTGAGAAATCAACTGGTTGATCTCGAAGAGGAAATAGAAAAGTACAGAAGGTTTATAAGAGAACACGAAAGAGAAATAGAGCATCTTAAGAAAGAAATGGACGATATTTTCGAAACAATGAAACTTCACAGGGTTGGAAAAGAGGAAAAAATGAGAGAATTACAGGACGTAGAAAATAGGATGAACGAACTCAAAGATGAAAAAGAAAAGCTGCGAAACCATCTTCATCAGATAGAGCTTGCTATGCAAGAGAGCAGACTCAAGATATCCAATGTTCTCGGTGAGTTCAACGGTTCAGAAAAGGAAGTGGAAGATCTTCCCGATGACAAACTTGAAGAGATATATAAGAGCATGGGGGATTTGGAAAACAAGATAAAGTACCTCGGCCCTGTGGATCTCACCGCCATTGATGAATACGAAAAACTAAGAGGAGAATACGAAGAGATTCTCAAACAAAAAGAAGACCTCGAAGAAGCAAAAAGGAAACTCGAGGATATCATAGAGAAAACAGATCGAGAAGCGGAAAGTCTACTTTTTGACGTGTATCAAAGAGTAAACGAGAGTTTCAATCGTTTGATTTCACTTCTTTTCTTCGGGGGAGAAGGAAGAATTAGCATCATCTCGGAATCCAAAAGCATACTCGAAGCGGGATTCGAAATATCCATAAGGAAGCCGGGTAGAAGAGATCAAAAATTGAGTTTATTGTCTGGCGGAGAAAAGGCACTCGTTGGAATTGCCCTTCTTTTCGCCCTCATGGAAATTAAACCGAGTCCTTTCTATGTACTCGATGAGGTTGATGCTCCTCTCGATGATTACAACGCAGAGAGATTCAAAAGATTGCTCAAAGAGAATTCGAAACAAACGCAATTTGTGGTGATCACCCACAATAAAATTGTGATGGAGGCGGCTGATCTTCTACATGGAGTGACAATGGTAAACGGTGTATCTGCTATCGTACCCGTGGAAATAGAAAAAATTTTGGAGGTGTAACGGTGAAATTTTATGAAGAGAGGATAGATAGTAAAAGAGTTTTCGAAGGGAAAATGATAAGTGTGAGAGTCGATCGTGTAAGACTTCCGAATGGGAAAGAATCTATCCGAGAAGTGGTTGATCATCCCGGAGCGGTGGTGATTGTACCCGTGCTGGGAGATAAACTTCTTTTTGTGGAACAGTACAGGTATCCGATTGAACGGACACTCTTGGAACTTCCAGCGGGAAAACTGGATTCGGGAGAATCACCAGAAATTTGTGCAAGAAGAGAGTTGGAAGAGGAGACGGGATATCGAGCAAAAAAGTTCTCTTATCTTGGGAAGATATTCACAACTCCTGGATTTACCACTGAAGTTATACACATATTCGTGGCAGAAGATCTAGAGAAGACGGTTCAAAACACAGATCCAGATGAATTCATCGAAGTGAAGATGGTACCAATTGAAGAAGTACTCGCTATGTTGAAAAATTTGGAAATCGAGGACTCGAAGACTGTTTGTGCTTTGACACGCTTTTTCTTTTCGAAGGGAGTGATAAGATGAAGATCAGGGTGAACGGTGAGGAACTGACAGTTGACAATGTGAAAACTTTCGGTGATCTTCTTGGAAAAGTGAGAGAAAATAAAGAAAATTGGGTTGTCAAGAAAATCGTCATAAACGGTGAAGAATGTTCTCTTTCTAGATTGGAAGAGTTGAAACAGATGGAACTTACAGAAGACATGATGATAGAATTGGAGCTCTCTTCCTTGAAAGACTTTCTTCTTGAGACGATAAAGGAGGTGCTCAGGTACATAAAAAGAGTTGAGCCCCTTTTGAAAGGAGTAGCGGACGTTGTTGTTGCAGGAACTGCCGAGGGTTACAGAAGTATAAACGATCTTGCAGAGGGACTCAACGCGATGGAGAATGTTAGAATGAACACAATAAAAATCACGGGAATAAACTCAAAAGAACTAGGGTTAAAAGTGGAAGAAGAAAAGGTGGTTCACATCCTCACAGATTTTGTAAACGCACTCCAAAATAAGGATCTGGTGAAAATAGCCGATTTGATAGACGGTGATTTGAGGGATGTTTTCGCTTACTATGAGGAATTTTTTAAGAAAATTCAGACCCTTCTTGAAAATAATCCATCATGAGAGGTGAAATGATGAAAGAAAATCCCTATCTTGAAAACATGATCATGACAGCCAGTCCAGCAAAACTCGTTCAGATGCTGTACGAAAAGGCTATAGAAGTTTTGAAAGAGGCAAAAAAGTTCTTGAAAGAGAAAAAATTCGTGGAATTCAGTGAGAGAGTCGCAAAAGCTCAAGATATAATAACTGAACTCAACCTTTCTTTGAACATGGAAAAAGGAGGAACAATTGCTCAAAATTTGAGAGCGCTCTACAACTACATGTTCCAGAGACTGGTGGAAGGGAACGTAAAAAAAGATATCGAGAAAATCGAAGAGGTTGAAGGAATGCTATCGGAGCTTTTGGAAGTATGGAAAGAAGCGATGAAGAAGGCAGGGAATGTGACTACTACCCCAAATAAGAAAAAAGAAGGGGGACTGAATCTAATGGGGTGAGCATAAAGAAAGCCAGTGATGTATCTGTTATCGATCTCGTCAGCTTGGTGAACGAAATCTTCAAAGATTATGCTGTTCCAGTGAATTGGGATGTGTACAATTTCAGTTTGGATGTGAAAGAGAACTCTATATCGTTGGAAGATTCTTTCGTCTTTTTCGAAGGCGATACACCAGTGGGTTTCATTTTGGTTTGTGTAAGGAAAGATCGTGGAAGGATAGATTCCATGGGAGTGGTGAAGCCAAAGAGAGGAACAGGACTAGCAGACATGATATTGAAACACGCTTTGGAACATCTTGTGTGGAAAGGCGTGAAAAGTGTTGTTCTCGAGGTAGTTTCGACCGATCAAAGAGCCATACGATTCTATGAGAAAAATGGCTTCAAACAGAGAAGAGAACTTTACAGCTATGCCCTTGACAAAAATATAGAGGGAACGGGTAGTGTGAGATTTTTCGAAACGGATGAAAAAAGAATTCACATGTATTCTCTGAAGGCAAGGACGGATTTCGGGAGGAGTCCCAACTGGCAGAGAGAGTGTACAACATTGCTTCTTGCTGATGGACGATACAAAATGGAGAGGGCCAGTTGGAAGAATGGAGAAGGTTACCTCGTGTGGGGTGAAACTCCTCAAAGTGCTTTCATAGTTGATGCTTTTGCTCTTCGGGGTGATATGGACGAATTTGTTAGAGAGTGTGTTGATCATATACAAAGAAAAAGTAGAAAGACAATTGTAACGTGTGCTGCCGTTCCAGAGGATGACCCCTTATCTCACTCTTTAGAAAAAAACGGTTTTCAAAAGGTACTTACACAATACGAAATGGAGCTGAGGCTTGTTTGAAGAAAGCGATCCTTTTCGACTTGGATGGTACCATCCTCGATTTCAAAAAGAGCGAAGAAATCGCACTAAAAAAAGTTTTTTTGAAAAGAAAAGTCCTCCTCGATGAGGAGAAAGTTTTTTTGTACACTAGAATAAACAGGAAATTTTGGAATATGCTAGCAGAAGGTAAAATGTCCAAAGAGAAAGTGGTGGTTGCGAGATTCAAAGAATTTTTGAAAGAGCTAAACGTTCCGTTCGATCCGAGAGAAATCGCAATTGATTATTTGGAAGCTCTTTCGGAAGAGGCCTATTTTTTGCCGGGAGCCGAAGAGTTTCTTGAGGAGATGAAAGAAAAAGGTTACAGAATGGCCGCTGTTACGAACGGTATTAGGTTCGTCCAGGAAAACAGAAGTAGAAAGTTAAATCTCGATAGGTTCTTCGAGTTCGTTCTAACCTCAGAGGAAGCCGGTTTCGAAAAACCAGATCCGAGGATCTTCTGGTTAGCTCTCGAAAGAATGAATCTGAAAAAGTGCGAGATCGTCTATGTGGGAGATGATCTGAAAAGTGATTTAGAAGGTGCGAGAAATGCAGGGATTGATTTCATTCTTTTTTCACCTGAGATAAACATTATTGTCGAAAACTGCCATGTGGCTAGAAATTTTGAAGAGCTGAAAGATATTATAGAAACTCTTAGATAGAAAGAAACCCCGCCACTCTGGCGGGGTAAATCAGACTTTCAGAATTTCTTTTATATCCTTCTCCGGTTCCGAAATCATCTTTATTCCGTACTCTGTGGTGAGAACCCTTAAAATATCCTCGTTCACCCAAGCTGGAAGCACGGGGCCAATGTAGATGTTTTTCAATCCTAGTGAGAGAAGTGTCCACAAGATAGCAACTGCTTTTTGCTCCATCCAAGTTAAAACGAGGGTAAGAGGAAGTTCTGTAACTGATACATTGAAGGTTTTTGCCAAAGCCTCGGCGATTTCGATGGCAACGATCGTGTCGTTACATTGTCCCACATCGATGAGTCTTGGAATACCTTCTATTTCTCCAAGATCCAAGTCGTTTATCCTGAATTTTCCACAGGCGAGTGTAATAACAACAGTTTCTTTGGGTAATTTCTGTACAAATTCTCTGTAGTATTCATTTCTCTTGAATGGTACATCGCATCCACCTACAACTAAAAAGTGTTTTATTTTGCCTGCTTCGACAAGTTCCTTTATCTTATCTGCTAGTGAAACCACAACCGAGGTGGAGAACCCTGTTTTGAGTTTGTAGACACCAGGTTTTTCCTCAAGATCGGGCAAACTTTTAGCCTTTTCTATAACTTCAGTGTAATCGTATCCGTCGATGTGCTTCACTCCAGGGAGTCTGGCGATACTCGTTGTGAACATTCTGTCTTTGTAAGATTCGGACGGTATCAAAACACAGTTGGATGTTCCAAGTATAGCAACAGGATACTCAGCAAAGAGTTTCCTTTGGTCGTACCAAGCTTTCCCTAAATTTCCAACAAGATTCCTGTACTTTCTGAGACCAGGATAACCGTGGGCTGGTAACATCTCGGAATGTGTGTAGACGTAAACATTTGTTCCTTCAACCTGTTTCAAAAGCTCTTCCAGAGCTTTTAAATTATGACCAGTGACGATGATTCCCTTTCCTTTTTTCGTTCCCGTTTCCACTTCGACAGGCGTAGGTTCTCCATAAGTTTCGATGTGCGCTTTCTTCAGAAGTTTCATCGCTTTCAGATTCATTCTTCCAGCCTCGAGTGCGTACTCTACAAAGTCTTGGGCATCGAAGTTCACGTTGGTCAATGTGCTGTAAAGAGCTTCATCAAGGAATCCTGCTATTTCTGTATCATCGTAACCAAGTTCTCTTGCATGGTAGTAGTAAGCGGCAATTCCTTTTATGGCGAATATCAAGTTATCTTGTAGTCTGGCAAGTGTGGGGCTTTTCCCGCACACACCGTACTCCGTACAACCAACACCCTTGGCGGCTTGAGAACACTGGTAACAGAACATTTGCATGCTTTGTACCTCCTTTTGTTAAGTCTTTCACTTAGAGTATAATTAGGTTAGAATAATCATGTCCGTAACAATTGTTACGGGGTGATCAGAATGGTCGTAGACAAACTGTTTAGAAACGGAAAAATTTTTTCCTACAGAAAAGGCCAGATGATAGTACATCAAGGAGACCCGATAAATGATGTCATGATTTTGATTGAGGGTTCTTTGAAAACGGAACACGTTTCGGAAAGTGGAAAAGTTTTAGAGATTGATATAATAAAACCCGTTCAAATAGTAGCATCTGGCCTCATTTTTTCTAAAAATCCAAGGTTTCCAGTGAACATCGTTGCAGAAAACGATGTGAAAATTCTTATCGTAACCAAAAAGAAATTTCTAGAACTTCTCATGTCCGACGAAGAACTTCTTCTGTTCTTTCTCGAAGATGTGTCCGAACACTTCAAAATAATTTCAGAAAAACTTTTCTTTCTCACCACGAAGACTTTGAAAGAAAAAGTCATAGAATATCTTCTGCACCACGCGAATGACGAAAAAGAGGTGATTCTTCCTGTCAGTATAGAAGAACTCTCCAAGATATTTGGATGTGCCCGGCCTGCTTTGTCCAGAGTCTTTCGAGAACTTGAGGAGGAGGGGTACATAAGAAGAAAGGGGAAACAGATCAAAATTTTGAAGACTCCTCACTAGGATGTTAAAATTTAGCATTGGATGGAGGGGAGTGATAAAATCAGAGGTATCCTTTCTTTTCTTCTTATTTTTCCAATCTTTGTCTTTTCTCAGTCTCTTCGGATATCCTTGGACAAAGATTATGCTCCTTTTTCCTTTTACAACGAAAAAGGAGAATTGGTCGGTATATCTGTCGACTTTTGGAAACTCTTTTCGAAGAAAACAGGAATAAAAATCGAGCTTGTCCCCGTAGAATGGCAAACGGCGCAACAAATGGTTGTGGATGGACGCGTTGACGCCGTTGATCAAATCTTTAAAACACCGGAACGTGAAAAAATTTTTTCCTTCTCCAAACCGATTTTCGAGATGAAATCTTGTGTATTTTTCAAGAAAGACCTTCCTATAAAAAATTTTGATGATCTTTCCTCCTATATTGTTGGTGTCTTGAAAGGCGAAGGTATGGTTGGGATTCTGAAAGAAAAAAATCCCAATGTGAGATTCGAATTCTTCAAAGATTATTCTTCTATCATGAAAGCGCTCAAAGAAGGAAGAATTTCTGTGTTTTTAGGAGACGATTTGGTGGCACGTTACTACTTGGCCAAAGAAAACATCTCTTCCGGATTCACCTCCCTTCATCTAGGAACGAATTATCTTTACGTTGCTACTTTGAAGGAAAAGAAATCCGTTTTGGATCTTATTAACTCTGGTCTGTCAAAGATATCAGAGAAAGAAAAACAAGAAATCTTGGGAAACTACGTACCCGTTGCTCTGGTGATTCCATCTTGGGTGACCAAATTTGTTCTTTACAGTGGAGCGTTTTTCACTATTGCGTTGGGTGTGGTTCTTTCTTTTGTTTACTTGCTTCGAAGAAAAGTTGCGGAAAGGACGGAACAATTAGAGTTGGCGAACGAGGAATTAAGGGCTCAAAATCAAGAGATAGAAGCACTCTATGAAGAGATATCTGCGAGTCAGGAGGAGATAGAGAAGCTGTACTTGGAACTGAAAGAACTTAGCGAGAGATTCAGAAATTCAATAAGAGAACTTTCAAAGCTTGTTTTCGTTAAAGATCCAAATATTTTTGCTCAAAAACTTTTTCTTATGATGGAAGAGCTGTTAGAAGTTAAAGGTGTGAAGATAGAACTTGAAAATGTTGTTGTTGGAGAGGCGGATGGAGAAACCTTTGACATTGCTTATGGTAACGAGAAGTATGGACGAGTTAAAATAGAAGGCGAACTGTCCATTGAAGAGAGAAAAACGGTGAAATCACTTTTTACAATTATTTCTGCTATTTACGCCTTTAAAAAGCTTGTAAAAAAAGAAAGGGAACTTCACAGAGATATCGTCAGAACATGGGTGAAGGCTCTAGAATACTACGATTACTACACACGCGGTCATTCGGAGGAAGTTGCACGCTACGCGGTAGAAATAGGTAAGATGTTTGGATTGAGCGGAGAAAAACTTGAAAAACTCTATTGGGCCGGACTTCTTCATGATATAGGTAAAATATACGTACCACAAGCCATATTGAACAAAACAGGGAAGTTAGATGCTCGAGAGTTCGATGTTATAAAGATTCATCCTGTGAAAGGATATGAGTTAGTCAAGGAAATAGAAGGATTTGAGGATGTTGCACTTTGGATAAGACATCATCATGAACGATGGGATGGGAAAGGTTATCCGGATGGATTGAAGGGAGAAGAAATTGAATTTGAAGCCAGAATACTGTGTGTAGCTGACTCCTATCAGGCGATGAGAAGTGACAGACCTTACAAAAGAGGAAGAACCGTAAAAGAATCCATTCAGGAACTCTTAGATAAAGCTGGAAAACAGTTTGATCCTGAAATCGTCAGAAGATTCGTTGAATTTCTGGAAAGGGGTGGGGATCTTGGAACTAGGCATCAAGGGTAAAAGAGCATTGGTTCTTGCAGCTAGCAAGGGTATTGGAAAAGCTGTAGCAAATGCGTTGCGGGAGGAAGGAGCTTTAGTGACAGTTTGTGCAAGAAATGAAGAAAGATTGAAAATGACAGGTCACAATTACGTTGTTTGCGATTTGAAAAAGGATGTTGAGAAGCTTTTTTCGAGTGTGAAAGAGGCGGACATATTGATTTTGAACATGGGTGGCCCCAAACCAGGCTTGTTGGATGATCTCACGGTGGAAGATTTCAAAGAAGCTGTGGAAGGTTTATTCCTGAACATGATTAAGGTGGTGAAGAACTATCTTCCTGGAATGAAAAAAAGAAGATGGGGACGAATAATCGCTATCACTTCGTTTTCTGTAGTGTCTCCTCTGGAGAATCTTTATACATCGAATTCTGCCAGATTGGCCTTAACAGGATTTTTAAAAACTCTCTCTTTCGAAGTAGCACCTTACAATGTAACGGTAAACTGTGTGGCACCAGGATGGACGGAAACAGAAAGAGTAAAAGAACTGTTAACCGAGGAAAAGAAAAAACAAGTTGAAAAGCAGATCCCTATGGGAAGAATGGCAAGGCCGGAAGAGATATCGAGTGTTGTAACATTTCTTTGTTCTGAGAGAGCCTCGTACCTTACGGGACAAACTATCGTTGTAGACGGTGGTATTTCAAAATTTCCTTTGTGAATAGAAACAAGGGGCTGCAGCCCCCTCAACCGAGTATTTTCTTCCATACGACGGGTATTTCTGGAAGAAACTTGATGGGAAGTTTCGGATGGTAAGGAGCAACCCTCACAGCATAAAACCATCCGGGAGAACCTAGGTGACCAAGTGCTCCGTTAGTGTAAGCGTACACATAGGTGTCTCCTTCTTTTCTGTATCGTCTGACCTGAATCGCCTTCCAAATTTCTAATGTCTCAATATCATCTCCTCTACCTATTAAGAGTTCTACGAAAATATCCTCTGGTGTTAGATCTCCCAGTCTCACTGTTATCTCAACACTTTTAGTATCCTCGAGCACGATTCTTTCTATAGATATTTTGTCCCAATTTTTAAGAATTCGCTCTTTCCAATTGCCAACTTTCTTGACGTTTTCTTTTCTTTCGAGCCATTCCTTGTTCACAAGACCTTTTATGTAGAACTTCTCTGTGTATTCTTTCAACATCCGAGTAGTACTAAACTTGGGTGCTACACTTTTTATACTTTCTTTCATCATGAAGATCCATTTTTCTTTGTTCCCATAGTACGTGGGAATGATTTCATTTTCGAGAAGTTCGTACAAAGATTCTGCATCCTTTGGGTCGTCGGCTTCCGTCTCTGGAAGGACAGTTTCATCCCCTATTACCCACCCGTTTCTACCGTTGTAACCTTCTACCCACCATCCGTCGTATACACTCGCGTTCAACACACCATTCGCTGCGGCTTTCATTCCGCTCGTTCCACTTGCCTCCATTGGTCTTCTAGGATTATTGAGCCATACATCCACACCTGCTATCATTAAACGAGCCATTCCTATATCGTAATTCTCAAGAACGATTATTCTATTTTTAAATTCTGGCATCTGAGAGACCTCGTAGATTCGCTTCAGAAACTCTTTTCCTGCTTCATCTTTTGGATGCGCTTTACCTGCGAAAATTATGTGAACAGGTCTTTCATGATCACTCAATATGTTTTTGAGCCTTTCTAGATCGGTGAGGAGAAGCACAGCTCTTTTGTAAGTTGCAAATCTTCTAGCGAAACCTATAATGAGTGCGTTCTCGTTGATTTCTGGTAAGGGGTCTTGTATCCCCAGCCTTTCGTTTCTCTTTTTAATGGATTCCTTTATGTAGTCTATAAATCTTCTTTTTGCTTTCAGATGTGCTTCCCAAAGTTCTTCATCTGGTATCCTGTCGATACCGTACCATATTCCCTCAAGATCGGTGTGATTTCTCCACACTCTTCCAAGGTATCTATCGTAAAGTTTTCTCATTTCATGGCTAATCCAAGTTCCCATGTGTACACCGTTTGTAATCCCTTCTATGGGAATTTCCTCGGTTGGTACGCCTCGCCATACGTTTTTGAACATTTTCCTAGAGACGTCTGCATGGAGTTTACTTACACCGTTTATAAACGAGGAGGTTCTTAATGCCAGATAGGTCATGTTGAAATTTCCACTTTCGTCTCTTCCAAGATTCATTAAAAGGTCTTTTTCTGCGAATCCTTCGAAAAACTTTGAGAATTTTCTTTCCACGAACTCGTATGGAAATCTGTCGTGACCTGCTGGAACAGGAGTATGAGTAGTGAACACGGTCGTTTGTCTAACGATTTCGAGGGCTTCTGTGAAAGTGAATCCTTCTTCTATGTAATCTTTTATTCTTTCGAAAGAAGAGAAAGCGGGATGCCCTTCGTTCAGATGAATCACGCCAGGCTTTATTTTCAATTTCTTCAAAAGTTTCATACCACCAACACCTAGGAGAATTTCTTGGGAGAGTCTTACATCGGGTTCTGGATTGTAAAGATAGTCACATATTTTTCTATACTTATCATCGTTCTCCTCCAAATCTGGATCTAACAGATACAATTTTATTCTTCCAACATCCACTTCAAACACCCTTGCTTTCACAATGCTGTTGTCAATAGGAATTTCCACGATTATTTGTCTTCCCTCTTCGTCTCTCAAAGGCTTCATAGGAAGATCTTCAGGGTTGTATTCTGGGAAAATCTCTATTTGCTTTCCGCCTTTATCAATTTGTTGGGTAAAATAACCGTGTTTGTAAAGGAGGCCTACAGCAATTAAAGGAAGCCCGAGATCGCTTGCTGACTTGAGGTGATCACCAGCGAGAATACCCAATCCTCCTGAGTAAATTGGAAGAGCTTTTGTCAACCCATATTCCATGCACATATAGACTATTTTTTCGTCCCATTCGGGGTAATTGACACTGAACCAAGTATCTTTCTCTTCCATGTAATTTTTGAACCTCTCGATTGTGAGTTCGTAGAGAGCAACGAAATCATCATCTTTTGAAAGCTCTTCAAGGCGCTCTTTGGACACTTCTTTCAGGATCTTAATGGGATTTCTATGTTCTTCCCAACCTTCAGGATTTACCTTTCTCCAGAGTCTCTGAGCTGGCCTAGACCAACTCCACCAAAGATTGTAGGCCAATTTTTCAATCTCCTTTAAGTTCTCGGGCAATTTCTTCAACACAATTTCTCCTCCTCTCAGAGAGGTTTCTTTCACAAGTATTCTACGTTGATTATAAGATGGTGTCAATTAAAAAATGTTCTTGTAAAAAAATATAATGTCAGTGTTAACCAAATTTGAGGATCGAAAAAGGAGGGAATCAAAAACCGGAGATCTCATAGAACTTGTACGCAACCTCATGAGTCCTTTTTTTCAACTCTTCAAAGTTCCCCTTGAACATCTTCCAAAGGATTTTGGTTGTGTACAACAGAGAAAATTTTGAGAGTAAATTCCTTAAATTTTCTGTGTTTTCATTTGGCACTTTGACCATCGTTTTTTCGAGCCATTCTTCATATGTTCCTATGTGTATCGAGAAACTTTCAGTTTCATCTATGAGTGAATTTATAGAAGAAACCAAATCGTAAAGATGAAAGTATTTAGCAAGCTGTAAAATAAGCTTTTTGTCGATGTCCCAGCTCAACTCTGGAGGTACAGGTTCGTAATACGAAAAGAAAATCACTCCGTTGGGAAAATCGGCTGAAGAAATTTCAAGTTCTCTTTCCATAAACGCTTTATCGTCGTAGTAACTCATCATGAAAACGGGAACTTTTTTCATCAAGACTTTCAAATCTTCAGGATGTAGTTTCGCACTTCCAACTTTCATATTGAGGTTAAGGAAAACTTTTGTTGGTTTTACGAAAAAATCGAGTCCTTTGTGTATAATATGTGTCATTTCTCACCCTCCTGGTACCACTCGATGAGATCTGAGAAAATCTTTTTCGAGTAGTCCATTCCCCTTTCACTCAAAAAAATTTTATCATTTTTCACCTTCACATAACAAGTGTATTTCTCTTGTAACCTTTCAATCAAAGGAAGTAGAATTTTCACCCGTTTTAAATCCACCCCTTCTATCGTTCTCAATCCCATAAAAATTGTTTCTAATGCTTCTTCCTTTTCCGAATTTACATGGTAATATTCTCGCGGAAAAATCTTTCTATTTACCATTTCCGCGTATTTTTTGATATCGGAGACATTTGTATATCGCTCTTTTCCAATATGTCCGCCGGCAGAGGCGCCAAGACCAAGGTAATTCCAATTTCTCCAATAGAACAGGTTGTGTTGTGATTCCATGCCTGGTTTCGAAAAATTTGAAATTTCATACCTTTTGAATTCTTTTCTTTTCAAAAATTCAACGAAGATATCGTGCCTTTTTTCCACTTCTTCCTCATCAGGTAGGACGACTATTTTCTTCTTGAGAAGGTTGAAAAGTCTTGTGCCTTCGTCAATTTCTAGAAAATAGAGAGAAGTGTGTTGTGGGGTGAATTTTTCCAGAAACTTTAGGTTTTTATCCAACGTTCTATCGGTTTCACCAGGTAAACCGAGTATGAAATCGAAATTGACATTTTCGAAGGATGAAAGTACGATATCTGCTTTTTTTCTGAGAGTTTTTTCGTTGTAAAGCCTTCCAATCTTTTTTAGAACGTCGTCGTCGCACGATTGAACTCCCAGGCTGATTCTGTTTATACCAATTTTCTTGTAAGTTTTCAGCTTTTTCTGATCAATAGATTCGGGATTGACTTCGACTGTGACCTCTGAAGGTGCGAATCTCTTGGAAAATCTAGCTAAGGATTCTAGAACTTTCAACAGAAAAGAAGGAGGAACAACAGAGGGTGTTCCCCCTCCAAAATAAACGGTCTCTACTTCACTCTCTTCCAAAACTTTTTTATAAAGTTCTACCTCTTTGAGAAGAGCAAAAAGATAGTCTTCAAACCTGTCGGAAACAATCGAATAGAAATCGCAATATAGGCACTTGCTCTTACAAAAGGGGATGTGTACATAGATCGCCAGTTTCATGATCTTTTACTTTCGATCACCTTTTTCAATTTGTTGAAATCCACCTCATATTCATAGAGAGGTGTTCTATTACCTTTTCTTGCTGCTTCTTCGAAAGTTTCTTTATTTTTGTTGATATAAAATATTCCAAGCGGGAATTTCTCGGTTTCCGTTGCCCTCTTGAACGCAAGTTCTCTATCTGTCGGATCATGATTCTTAAGGTAATAAGTGTTCTCTTTATACCACTCATACGTGTTCAGCTTGTTGAAAGTAACGCACGGTTGGAATATGTCTACAAGTGCATAACCTTTGTGTTTTATTGCTTCTTTCAAAATCTCCTTTGTGAACTCAATGTCACCTATGAAAGTTCTCGCAACGAAAGATGCGTCAAGGGCAATAGCAACTGCTAAGGGATTGAAAGGTTCTAAGATCACTCCGTCAACTTGGACTGGCGTTTTGAAACCCTTTAGACTTGTGGGGGACGCCTGTCCTTTCGTGAGTCCGTAAATTTGATTGTTGTGGACTATGTTTACGATATCCGGGTTTCTTCTAATGGTGTGAATAAAATGATTTCCGCCTTCACCGTACATGCATCCGTCTCCGCTTTCAGCGATAACCAGAAGATTGGGATTCGCTGTCTTTATAGCTGTGGCCACAGGGAGAGCCCTTCCATGGAGTCCGTTGAACATGTTCACACCAATATACTGAGGCATTTTCGCTGCCTGTCCTATTCCGGAGACTATGACGACATTACGAGGATCTACGTTCATTTCCTCAAGAGTTTTCATGAGGGCGGTTCTTATTCCAAAATTTCCACAACCCGGGCACCATGCTATCTCTTGATTTATATAATCGGTGAGCTTCATTTATATCACCTCCGAAATCTTCTTTCTCAATTCTTCCACAGAGAATTGAAGGCCATTGTATTTCAAAATTCTATCTTTTATTCTGAAGCCCGTTATTTGTTGAATGAGATTTGCGAACTGTCCCGTTGCATTTCCCTCTATAGCCACAACCCTTTCCGCTCTTTCAAAATATCTCTTTATAGATTCGTTGATGGGCCATACCTGTGAAAAGTGAAGTAAAGCCACTCCCTCCATTTCTTCTATTGCTTCTTTCACAACCTCTAATGTTGATCCCCAAGCTATAAGCAAAGTTCGATAATCTTCATCTCCTATCAGTTTCGGATCTACGATGTCTTTCTTGATAGTTTCTCCTTTTCTCAGGCGCTTTTCTACCATTCTCGCTCGAGTATCAAAATCCTCTGTAATATGACCGAATTCATCATGTTCGTCACTGTCCACTCTTACGAGGCCCTCACCGTATCCAGGGACACCGCGGGGTGAAATACCGTCTTCGGTGATGGCGTACCTTACGTAATTTTTGGAAGTTTTGACGATGTGTTTCTCGATTTTCACACCACTCAGATCGAACTCGGGCAGATTGTAAAACGAATCGACGAGATACTGATCCGTTAAAACAAAAACGGGCACTTGATATTTATCTGCCATGTTGAACGCCCTCTGAGTCAGGTAAAACGCTTCTTCTATATTACCCGGTGTATAGATGATTCTTGGAAAATCTCCATGGCCGGCGTAAAGTACGAGGTTCAAATCTCCTTGTTCGGTCCTCGTGGGAAGGCCTGTTGCAGGTCCTGGTCTTTGAGCAAGATGTATAACAACAGGGGATTCGATCATTCCTGCAAGACTCAGTGCTTCTTCCATTAGAGCGAATCCTCCACCGGAAGTTGTCACAAGGCCGCGCGCTCCTGCGTACCATGATCCGATAACCATGTTCATGGCAGCTATTTCGTCTTCCGCTTGTTCAACCACAATTCCAAAGTTGTTCTTATGCTGGGCTAAGAACACCAGAACGGAAGTAGAGGGTGACATAGGATAAGACGAAACGAAATTACAACCACCCGCAATGGCACCAATTCCCACCGCTTCTGCACCGTTCAGTAGAATCTCTTCTCTTACATCAGGATTTTTTTCAACAATGATATCTATTCTCTGGGAAAGTTCTTGTCCTCTTTTGTATCCTTCCAATGCAGCTTGAATATTTTCCTTGACGATCTTTTCACCTTTCTCTTCAAATTGTTTTTTGATCTGATTCTCAAGGACATTCTTGTCAGCTCCGAGTAAACCAGAGAGGAAACCTATGGCAGCTGAATTCACGTATAGTCTGTTCCCGGCTTGTTTTGCTATCTCCAGAAACGGCACAACTATTTTTTCACCATTCGTCTCTTCGATGAATTGCCTTTCCCCCACCACTAATGTCTTTTCGGTGATTCGTTCTTTCAATCTTTCTGTTGCGTTTTTTCCCAAAGGAACGAGCACATCAATTCGTTCCACGAAAGAGCGTACCCTTTTGGAGGAAACACGGATCTCCGTGGTATTGTTTCCACCCCTTACACGTGACATGTATTCTTTGGTGGCAAACACATGAAGACCAGAGTTTTTCAGGACACGGGTGAGTATATATTCAACGGTCTGTATTCCTTGGCCTGCTTCGCCACTCAAGACGATACTGATGTCTTTCATTTGTTTTCACCCCTTTTCCTGAATTTATCTCTATACAGAAGATCATCTGCTCTTGCCAATGCTTTCTCTATTGGTATAAAGCCATCTATCTCCTCGTATCCCACGGAGAAGTCTACTTCGAAAGGAAGGTTAATTTTTCTCAAATTTTTCCTCAGCCTATTGATAGTAAAAGGTGTGTTTTCTTTTTTTGAGTCAACGAGAACGAGGAGGAATTCGTCTCCACCGTATCTGAAGATGGGATCGGACTCTCGAACTGTCTCTTTCAAAATTCTGACGAACTCTTTTAAAGTCTTGTCTCCCATGAGATGCCCGTAAGTATCATTTATCATCTTAAGGCCGTCTAAGTCGAAGATGACTAATACGGAGGTTTTCTGATTTCTCCTGAGCCATGCCATGTGAGAGTAGATCCATTCGTTGAAGTAGTGACGTGTGTATGCTCCAGTTAGAGTGTCTCGAAGGGCTATTTCCCGATATTTCTGATGGAGTTGGTGTTCTTTAATGTAAATAGTTGTTATTTCGGCAAAGGTGTTCAACACACCCAAAAAAGAAGGCTCGACACTCGTTTTGGAAGTGAAGATAATCGAGTAAGATGGAAGTTCCTCTACCTCCAGATGAACGATCACGTAGTACTTACCGCCTTCTTCTATAGTTTCTATTTTCCCTGTACCTTCTTTACTTTTGAGAATCATCTGCGGGATTTCTTCTAAAGCTACGGATGAGATTACTTCGTTCTCCCTGAAGACAGCACCTCCAACGAAATAGTGAGTGGATTCTAAGATTTTCTGGAGTGCCTCATTCAAGAAATCTTCTATGGAAATTTGTTTTCTGAAGAGAAGAAGGAGTGTGAAAATAGTTTTCAATACTCTTTGGAGATATTGTTCCCTCTTCAAGGTATTTTTCAATAAAAGATAGGTACTGGCCAAATTTCCCAGAGATTTGAGCACCTTTTTTGAAAGATCAGAAAAATGCTCACGAGGACTGTCGAGCGCGATGTTTCCAAGAAATTCGTCACCTGCAAATAATCCCACCACGAGACTCATCCTCGTACCACGGAGTGTTTTTTTAAAAAAATCCCACATCTCATCGGGGAGAAATCCATTATCATACTCAAGAAAATTCACTTCGACGGGTTCCTTTCCCGCTCGAAAAAGGTAGCGGGCAGGAAACTTTCTCCCAAAAAGATCAACCGTATGTCCTTTTGAAGCGACGAAGATCCAATCTCCTTCTTCGGTGATTCTTGACACACTACCTTTGTTCGCTTCGGGTACCACCTTCATTGCGATATCCAGGATATTTTGGAAAAATTCTTCTTCTGGAGCTTCAGGATCAAGTTTTGACAATCCTTCTACAATGATGTCAAAACTCTTTTCAAGTCTTGTATAGAAAGCTATTTTCTTCTTCATAAGGAAGAAAAGGACCGCAGCTGTCGTGAGCATACTAAGGGAAATAGCAAGCAATAGATACACGTACACTTTTCCAACTCCTCATAACTCTAGCGAATCACCGGGCTCCAAAATTACACACTCTATTCCCTCATCCTCAACTTTTTTCCTGAACAGTTCTACATCTGCGAAGATGATCTCCCAAGTACCATAATGCATGGGAATCACCTTTTTCGGCTTGATCATAGAAGCGGCTAAAACAGCGTCTTCAACATCCATCACGAAGTTTCCACCAATAGGAAGAAAAGCAAGGTCAATATTTTCGTTTGTTAGAAGTTCCATTTCTTTCGTTAAACCGGTGTCCCCAGCATGGTATATTTTTTTGTCATCGATGGTTACAAGAAAACCTCCTGGGTTTCCACCATAGATTATCTTCTCTCCTTCAATTATGCTGGAGCCATGAACGGCTGGGGTCATCTTCACTCTCCCAAAATCAAACAAATAGCTGCCTCCTATGTGCATAGCGTGAGTTTTTAACCCCTTTTTGCTTAAGTACTGACATATTTCGTAATTGGAGATTACCGTTGCATCGTTTTTCTTTGCGATTTCAACGGTATCACCCAGATGATCTCCGTGACCATGGGTTACCAGTATGTAATCTATTTTTGGAAGATCTTCCAGCTTCAGAGAGGCAACAGGATTACCAGTTATGAAAGGATCAATGATGATGTTCTTTTTATCTTCGATCAACACAGCCGCATGACCGAGAAACGTGACTTTCATTCTCCCACCTCCTATTCTAAATTATACTCTTTTTTTAAATTAACCATTTCTTTCTATTAACTGGTAAACTCCATTCTGTAGTGTTAGAATTGATTTGCGAAAACTATTTTAGGAGGTGAGTCCTGAGTGGAAAGTACTAGTCTTCCTCCGTAGAGTCGAAAATGAGGAGGTGTGAGGATGAGGATCAAAGTAGAGATCGATCTCCAAGAATTGATCGAAAAGGGAGATTTCAAAACGTTGAAGAGAGTTTTGGAACAACAAGATCCTGCCGATGTAAAAGACATGATTGAAAAGCTCCCGCCCGATTTGAAGATAATTGTTTTCAGACTTCTTCCAAAAGACAAAGCTGCTGAAGTCTTCAGTGAACTTGAACCGGATGATCAAATGGAACTCATAAAACTCTTCAGAGAGGAACGCTTGAAAGAAATCTTTGAATCCATGGATCCCGACGATCGAGTGGAACTTCTTGAAGAGATGCCGGCTAATGTGGTAAAAAAGTTACTTTCGTATTTGCCTCCAAATGAAAGAGAAAATATCCTCATGGTGTTGAATTATCCTGAAGACTCCGCAGCAAGACTTGCAACAACAGAATATGTGGAACTATACGAGGACATGTCAGTTCAAAAGGCTCTAGAGAAAGTTAGAAAAGAAGGAAAAGAGAAAGAAAACATCTACTCTCTCATGGTGATAGACAAGACCAGGAAATTGAAAGGAACTGTTGAGCTTCGTGATCTTATTATTGCTGACCCCAGTCAAAGGGTCTCTGAAATCATGGATAAAGAACCTATTTTTGTTCATGCAACAGACGATCAAGAACTTGCAGCAGAATTGATGAAAAAGTATGACTTGATGATTTTACCCGTTGTCGATAGTGAGGAGAGATTGATAGGTGTCATCACTTTCGATGATATAGTGGATGTCATAGAAGAAGAGGTGACAGAAGATATACAAAAGATGGCTTCCATGAGCGCTACTTACACTTCTTATTTCCATACTCCATGGTGGAAATTGATATTGAAAAGATCACCTTGGCTTGTTGCTTTGCTCTTGCTTGAAAGTGTGAACGGCAATATCATATCCCGATATGAGAGTTTTTTGGCTTCCATACCTGTAATAGCAGCTTTCATTCCGACGATGATTGGTTCTGCAGGTAATACGGGAGCGCAAGCTTCTGCCCTCATGATAAGAGGAATCACCTTGAACGAGGTGAAAGGGAGAGATTGGTGGAAGGTGCTTTTCAGGGAGTTGATGATAGGTGGTGTTCTTGGTCTAATTTTGGCTGGCGTTCTCTACCTTAGAGCATTTTTGATATCCACAGATTCACTTTTGAATTTCGCCGTTGCAACCGCTTTGTTAGTATTGATAGTGTATGCAAATGTAATGGGAGCAATCCTTCCCTTTGTAGCTAGGGTGTTTAAGATAGATCCTGCTTTCATGGCTGGACCGCTGCTCACCACGATAGTCGATGTTAGCGGGATAATGATATACTTTTATGTAGTCCATAGTATTTTAACGTGAAGAGTGAGAGAAATGGTGAAAAATCTTTTAAAGATAGCGTTTTTTATGTTCTCAGTAGTAATCTTTTTCTTCAACGCCCTCCTAGGGCTGTTTTTCTTTCTCGTACTTTCCCTTCCTCTTGTCAGAAATGTGTTTCTCGGCAGACTTCCAGTGAAGTTGAAAAGGAATGTAACAAGGAAGGTTTTCACTTTCGAGTACAAAACTGGTTTGAAAATGGACATCTACTATCCATCTGTAAAAAGAGAAAGCTATCCATTTGTTCTTTTTGCACACGGTGGAGGATGGATCTCTGGTTATAGAAGGCAACCCAACAATGTTTCATGGTACAGGTTTTTGAATGCGAATGGTTTTGCTGTTGCGACTTTTGATTACAGATACGGATATTTTCACTTCATAGAAGATATCCTCAAGGATTTAAACGATGCCATTTTCTTTCTGAATCAAAACAGAGAAAAACTGAGGGTTCGGACTTTAAACCTCATGGGACTCTCCGCTGGAGGACATTTGGTACTTCTTCATGCGATGAAATCTTCAAAGGAAAGGTACCCTGACTTCGACGGACATGTGGCAGCGTGGTACGCTCCGTGCGATCTTCTCGACTTGTGGAGTTTGGAGACAACGTCTCTGTTTGCAAGATTTTCCGTCACAACAACGTTGAAAGGAACACCCATCAGGAAGAAGGAAGATTATGTGTTCTATTCACCGGTAACGTGGGTGAGTGAAAAGGCGCCTCCTACCATCTTGGTTCATGGAATGAAAGACGATGTCGTACCCTACATTTCTTCTGTTAAAATGTACAAAAAACTGAGAGAAAACAAAGTAAAAGCACGGCTCTGCCTTCATCCCAAAGGAAAGCACGGCTTCGAATTCGTTCTAAAAGATTCCTTGACAGTAAGATTTCTCTACGAAACGATTTCTTTCCTGAAGAGGTGAAAATGGTGTTTGAATACGTTGATCTTCCTTCCGATTTTTCGATGGGATACGTTCACAGAGGGAAAAAGACTCGTATTTCTCTCTTGAAATTTGAATCAACTTATCCAAGGGCCGAAAAAGGAACGAATCCAGCGGAAGTTTATGTTTTTTCCCCCAGGAAAGAAAAAAAGGGTTCTGTCATGCTGTTACAAGGACTTGGGAGTAGAAACGTTATTTATCTTATTCGAATGGCACATTATCTTTCTAAGCATAGAATAGAAGTGTTTCTTCCGATTCTTCCTGGAAATTTCACCCGCGTTGCTCACGGCTCTGTCAGTGGAAAGGATTATTTTTCTTCAAACCTAGAGAAAATGACAAGATTTTGGGAACATGCCGTTGTTGATTTACTGAGTTTAATAAAACTTCTCAAAAAGCAGAACATGTGGCACGAGAGAAACTGCTTGTTCGGATATTGTCTGGGAGGAATGATAGCGGTTCTGATCAACGCTTTAAATGATGACTTTAGGAAAACGGTGCTCATGATGAGTGGTGGGGATTTTGCCACGTTATTTTGGAAATCGCCCACTCTGTCTTTTGTGAGAAGAGAACTTAGAAGAGGAAAAGGAAGGGAGCATGGAATGAACGTTGAAAATGATTTTTATAACGTGTACAAGAGGAATCTAGAAAAATTGAAGGAATTTTCTACAGTTCAAGAGATGTTAGCTTCTGATATACACCCACTTCTGAAGCTCGATCCAATCGCTTACGCTAAATTCATCGATTCCTCCAAATTCGTGTTGCTGGAGGCGATCTTCGATAAAGCACTTCCAAAGAGTACAAGAGATATACTATGGGAGTATTTGGGCAAACCCAAAAGAATAAGAATTCCCTCAAGTCACGTAAGCTGGCTCCCATTCCAAATGTTTGCGGCTCGATTTGTAATTCGACTCATCGAAAAGCAAGGCGGAAAGGATTGAAAGATTTACCCTCTCACTTTCTTTTATCTTCCATATTTCAGTGGGATCTGGTTCCCCACAAATGTCAACTCCTAAAATTTTCCTCTTTGGGATGCTTAGAATTATTTCGAGAAAGCTTTCCAAAGGAAGTTGTCCTTTTCCCCATTTTGTTACTTCCAAAGTCAAAACGTCTTTGTCGATGCTAAGATAAACAGGATATTTCCCTATTACTTTTTTGATTTTCAAAGGATCTGCCTCTACAAACAATACCCTGTGTTTTTTTTCCTCCCTTCGGCACCCCACCACAATTACTCTGCGCAAGTTTTTCAATTTGAGACCCTTTCTGATCCAGTTGTCACATGCAAGGATTTCTCCTTCTGCCGCATCAAAATGATTATCGAAAACTAGGAGAACAAAAGGTTCTTTGAGTTTCTTGATGAAAAGATAGGTAAAATGGTGGTATTCGCTATCTCCCAAAAAGATTATCCCGTGTAGTCCAGAAATCAATTTCTCCATTTCTATCAGTTTCTCTGGGAGCAGCATGTACCTAACTCCCTTCATTTTCGCAGAAACAACGGTAGATGCTAACGATTTCAAGATGGTTTGTCCCTCATACACCCCATCCAAATCCAAAATGTTTACACGAAGAGGTGTCATCTCCGACACCTCCTCAACTTTCTACCATTCTGTTTATCAAACCTTCCAACATCTTTTTTGAGTCTTTTTCTTCATGTTTAGCGATTTTTAACAGGTTTTCGGGATCAATTCTCCTTGTCGATAATTCTTCTTTGTAGGCTTTTACCCAACGGTTTATCGTTTTAGAATCAACTTCTATGTGAAACTGTAAGCCCACCGCTTTTTCGTAAACAAATCCCTGATTTTCGTATTTTTCTGACGAGAAAACTCTAATAGCATCTTTTGGCAGATCGAAGGTATCGCCGTGCCATTGGAATACAAGAATCTTTTCTGGAAAATCTTTGAAAAACCGATGCTCTCCAACTTTTTCGACTGAATACCACCCGATTTCTTCTCCCTTTTTTCCTTTGTAAACATTCGATCCTAGCACTTTGGCCAACATTTGTGATCCTAGGCAAATTCCAAGAAATGGAATTCCTTTTTTCAACACTTCTTCAATCAAGTGAAATTCGTATTTTAGAAATGGGTACTTTTCCTCCTCATACGCCCCCATCGGCCCTCCGAGAAGAACAACTAGGGAATACTCTTCCAAAGGCTTCTCAATGTACATTCCCTTGGGTGTATCGAGATATTCAAAACCCCACTTTTTTTTCCTTGAAGATTTCTTCCATTATGCCGAGATCTTCTATCTCTACATGACGTATGGCTGATGCTTTCAGACTGTTACCTCCCTTCGAGATGAACTCGAAAAACACCTTCTCTGAAATCGAAGAGAATTTTTGGATCCAAACTTGATTCGAGGAGTTTTCCCCTTACTGTTTTTGAAAGAATGCCATCACCCTTTTCCACAAAGTAGGAAGTCCCTTCAGGCACTTCTAAAGACGATTCCAAAACACAATCTTCCGCTTTGAAATAGAGTGGAACGTCCATTTTCAGAAACTCGAAATTCATGTTCAAGACACAATCT
The DNA here is from genome assembly GCF_002866025.1 of Thermotoga sp. KOL6. Lineage (NCBI taxonomy): Bacteria > Thermotogati > Thermotogota > Thermotogae > Thermotogales > Thermotogaceae > Thermotoga > Thermotoga sp. KOL6. The sequence goes on along the minus strand of NZ_LNDE01000001.1, from coordinate 170,484 downwards.
CTGACTAGAATCCTAGAAAAGCGGTTCTCATTCAATTCACCGTTCACTGTAAAAGCTCCATTTTCAAAAGATATTTCATATATATCAGGAGGTAACTCTAATTTTACAAGCTTCGAGGCGAATTTTCGCCAGGTTGAGTCTTTTATCAAGAGCTTCGACCCGCTTTTTTTAACCTCTATTCCTTCGGAGGTATGAACTTTGAAATTTTCCCCTTCGAGAATGTACACTTTCATTATTCCTCCTTCGAAAGAAATAGATCCTATTCCATTGAAAGTCATCTGTTCTTTGTAAGACACATCTTCGTTTGGCCAAACTAGAAGAAACAAAAGAAAGGCAACAAACACACCAACGCTCAAAAAGTATATCCATCTCTTTTTTACCCCAAGATAGATGATGTATACCCCTATCACTATCAATATGAGTGGCCAGAAAAGCTGGAAATTGTGAACTATCCTTAAGAAGAGGGAAAAACCAGCTATATCTGAGAACACTGACAAAAGAAACAAGATACCGACCAGGATGAGAAAAATTCCGAAGATCATCCTCATTTTTCATTCCTCCTCCAGAGAAGAAGAGCCCCAAAAATTATCAGAGAAATCGCCAGTAGAATCTTCCACGAAATGCTGAATAGAATGGGAAAAAAAGCTGAAACAAACAAGATCAATCCCAACAGAATGAGAAGTCCCCCAAGGAGCACTTTTAAACCCTCCATGTTTTGGAACACCGTTTCCCTTCTCTGTTCTTCATCGCTCTCTTCTTCTGGCATGATTATCCAAGCGATTATGTACAATAGGATTCCTGCCCCCCAAGCGAGGGTAAGAAGAACCCAAATAAGCCTTACCAGGGTAGGATCAACATCGAAGTACTCAGCAATTCCTCCACAAACTCCCGCTATAATCCTGTTCTTTTTGGAACGTTTGAGTTGTTTCACAACAATTCCCCCTTTCTCAGATCAATTCTAACACGATTTTACTAAGTTTTAACTTATTTCTGTGGTAAAATCTCTAAATGAAAGAAGGTGGTGTTGTGAAGTGTAATTTAGGGTTGAAAAAGTGTCCTAAGGATTCTTTAGGAACATTGAAGTGTTTTCCAAAGGTGAGGAGACCATTTGGAATAGTGATATTTGGAGCTTCTGGAGATTTGACTAAGAGAAAACTAGTTCCTGCACTGCATCGACTCTTCGAAGCCGAAATTTTCCCCGATGAATTCTTCCTGCTCGGATCTGCCAGAACTCAAATGAGTGAGGAAAATTTCAGGGAAAGGTTTGAGGTTCAACCAGAATTTTCCAAACGCTGCCATTACACAAGAGTAGACTATTCTGATCTTACCAGTTTTAAAACGCTGAAAAGAAAAGTTATGGAATTGAAGAAAAAAACGAACGCGGAAAGTGTCATTTATTATCTTGCAGTTCCGCCGGATCTTTACATTCCCATTTTGGAAAACATTTCAAAAGTTGGTTTAAATCATGAATGGGCGCGTATCGTTGTAGAAAAACCTTTTGGGAAGGACATGGACTCCGCTACAAAACTCGAGGAAACACTACAGAGAACGTTCAAAGAGCATCAAATATTCAGAATAGACCATTATCTCGGGAAAGAAACCGTTCAAAACATATTGGTGTTTAGATTTGCAAATTTCATATTTGAAGAGGTTTGGAACAACAAATTTATAGATCACGTTCAGATCACCATAGCGGAAGATATCGGAGTGGAACACAGAGCAGGTTACTTTGAAAACACAGGTCTTCTGAGGGACATTTTTCAAAATCATATGCTTCAAATTCTGGCGTTGGTAGCCATGGAGCCTCCTGCCTCTTTTGATGGGGAAAGTTTCCGAAACGAACGTGTGAAACTTTTCAAATCGATAAGACCATTTCCGTTAGAAAAACTCGAAGAGTGGATAGTTAGGGGACAATACGGAAGAGGAACGGTAAATGGTAAATTTGTACCCGCTTACAGAGAAGAATCAGGAGTGGCAAAGGATTCCACAGTGGAAACATTTGTAGCTATGAAACTTTTCATAGACAACTGGAGATGGAGTGGTGTTCCTTTCTACTTGAGGGCTGGAAAAAGGCTTCCCAAAAAAGTAACAGAAGTGGCTGTGATCTTCAAAAAAATCCCGCATTCTATCTTTCCCGAAGTTCCTTCAGAAGAAATAGAACCGAATGCAATCGTGTTTACCATTCAACCCGATGAGAGCATAGCTTTAGAATTTCAAGTGAAGAGACCTTGTCCTGGAATGTACTCACAATTGCTCAGCATGAACTTCAAATACGAAGATTTTTTTGGAGTAAAGTTACCAGAAGCCTACGAAAGACTACTTCTTGATGTGATATTGGGGGATCCGACGCTCTTTATGAGAAAAGATGATTTGGAAGTATCCTGGAAACTTTTGGACCCCGTATTGAAAACATGGGAAAATAATCCAGAGCGTTTTTCTCCGCACATTTATCCTGCAGGGACATGGGGGCCAAAGGCAGCCGATGAATTGATAGAGAGGGATGGAAGAAAATGGCGAAAACCGTAATATACATTCTCGAAGAGAATTTCGTGGATTTCGTCACAGAAAAAATTGTAGGGAAGATGAAAGAACTTTTGAGAGAAAAAGAGAAAATATTCGTGGTTCTTGCAGGCGGGAATACTCCCATACCAGTCTATGAAAAACTCGGAGAATCGAATCTTCCTTGGGAAAAAATACACTTTTTTCTGAGTGATGAAAGGTACGTGCCTTTGCTCTCTGAACACAGTAATTTTAGGAACATAGAAGAATCGTTCTTCAAAAGGATAGACATTCCCAAAAGTAACATTCACTTTGTCGAAACATCTCTCCCTATTGAAAAAGCGTGCAAAAGGTACGAGGAAGAAATAAAACGAATTACATTTCGATTTGATATGTCAATTCTGGGAATGGGACCAGATGGACATGTCGCATCGATTTTTGACTTGGAAACGGGTAGAAAAAATAAATGGGTGGTTCCTGTGCCCGCGCAAGGGAATCCGAATGTGCCCAGAATCACCATGACTTTCACCCCACTGAACACATCGCAGTACGTCTTTTTCATCATAAGAGGATCAGAGAAAAGAAGAAGACTGGTAGATATACTGAATGGCAAAAAGTTTCCTGCAAGTTTCGTAAAAGGTCAATTGAAAACAGTGTGGTTTCTCAACGCCAGTTGATTGTTTGACACATTGCAGTCGATTTCAAGATTCTCTAACTAAACACTTTTTTCTATGACATCAATAATCTTTTCGGAAGCGTTTCCGTCGCCGTATACACCAGTTGGATATTCAACTTCATAATCATCTATCGTCACTTCGAAAAGATTTTCCTCGTTGGCCAATCTGTTCCATCCTAGTTCGATTAGTTCTCTCCAACCTGTGTCCGGCATAACAACAATTGCCTTTTTTCCCGCATAATAAGCTTCTTTTTGTAATCCGCCACTGTCCGTGATAACTCTCCAGCATTTCTTTAAAAGCCCCATCAAGTTTAAATAATCCACAGGATCTATTATCTCCATTCTTTCAAGAAATCTCTCAAATCCGAACTCTTTTATTCTTTTCTTTGTTCTGGGGTGAATAGGAAAGACGATTTTCTTAATTTTTGTTAACCTTTCCAACTGAAGAAGGATTTTCTTCAGCTTCTTCGGATTATCCACATTAAAATCTCTGTGAAGAGTAACGAGAATGAATCCGTTTTCTTCTAGATTCAACTTTTTGAACGTTTCATACTTGAACATATTCTCCATTTTCAGAAAGAGATCGTACATCACATCTCCCACGAAATAAACACCGGATTCTATACCTTCCTTTTTCAAATTTTCAACAGCGAGACGACTGGGACAGAAAAGAAGTTGAGAAACATGATCTGTAACAACTCTGTTTATTTCTTCTGGCATGCTCTTTGGGTGTTGTCTGATACCAGCCTCTACATGAGCAACGGGAATTTTCAATTTCGCGGCAACGATGGCACCGGCAAGTGTTGTGTTTGTATCACCATAAACTAGAACAAGATCAGGCTTTTCCATTGTGAGAATTCTTTCAAACCTTATCATGATCTTTCCAGTCATTTCTCCATGTGTTCCAGATCCAACGTTGAGATTGTATGTGGGTTTTCTTATTTCAAGAATCTCAAAAAACACGTCAGACATGTTGTAATCGTAATGTTGACCAGAATGAACCAAAATTTCTTCTATACCTCTTTCTTTGAATTTTTTGTGAAGTATTGCTTCCTTTATGATTTGAGGTCTAGCTCCTACGAGCGAAACAACTTTCATTTAATCACCTCTCTAACACGGTATGCGTAAACTGAAGAAATGATACTGAAAATTATCATAGCACACTATAATGTTTCAAAAGAATTGGGAATTTTTCCTAAGATGCAGATCAGAGATGATTAGGAATTTGAACCTTATGCTTTTGTATGGTATTATTATTGGAAAAAGATGCACGGAGTTGGTCAGTGTGATTTCTGAAAAAGTCTTCAAACCGATGTTCAAATTGTTTAAACGCCGAACCGGTATTCTCACCTTTATTGGAATGATAATTCTGATGTTCTACATTTTTCTGGCGATTTTCGCTCCTGTCTTGGCACCTTACGATCCCACCGTTCGAGTGGGTAGATCTTTGCAACCACCCTCAGAGAAATATGTGTTTGGAACAGATAATCTTGGGCGAGATATCCTCAGCAGAGTTATATACGGCTCTAGAATTGCTTTGATGGTAGCATTCTTTGCTGTTCTCATAGCATCTGCTGTTGGAATACCCCTTGGTCTTTTCTCCGGCTACATTGGAGGAATTTTTGATCGTGTACTGACGTTGATCATGGACGCTGTATATTCTTTCCCTGGCCTGATCCTTGCGATAGCAGTTGCTGCTGTTCTCGGGCCTGGGATAATGAACATAGCGATTTCAATAGCGGTTGTTTACGCTCCTACTTACTTCAAAGTTGTGAGGAATCAGGTTGCAAGTGTGAAAAGTGAACTTTACGTGGAGGCTGCCAGGGCGTTGGGAGCCAGAGATTGGGAGATACTTCTGAAGTACGTTCTTCCAAACGTGCTCCCTTCCGTTGTAGTTGTTCTATCCATGAATCTTGCAGACGCAATCATGACGGAGGCGGGGCTCAGTTTTCTCGGACTTGGAATAGCTCCTCCCACCCCAGATTGGGGATTTGACTTGAGTAACGGTCAGAGATTCATATTGAGCAAAGCATGGTGGGGAGTTCTTTTCCCTGGCCTTGCCATCGTAACGGCCGTTCTTGGATTTTCTATGTTCAGCGAAGGATTGAGTGAAATCATCAATCCAAATGTTGGGGAGAGAAGTAAATGAAAGTATTGGAACTTGAGGATGTCAATGTGACGTATAGAACGGAAAATAGTTTTGTGAAAGCCGTTGAAAATGTATCTTTCTATTTGGAAAAGGGAGAAACCCTTGGTTTGGTAGGTGAATCTGGATGCGGAAAATCCACCCTCGGCTTTTCCATCATGCGACTTCTCCCAAAAGGGACGATTGTGGAAGGAAGCATAAAGGTGGACGGGAAAGATATTCTCTCGCTTTCAGAAGATAGAATGCGTCAAATCAGAGGTTCGAAAGTTTCGATGATCTTCCAGGATCCTATGACCTCCCTCAACCCGATTCTAAAGGTAGAAGATCACTTCGTAGAAATGATTCTCGCGCATCGATCTGATATCAGCAGAGAAGAAGCTCGAGAACTTGCAGCAAAAGCCTTAGAGGATGTCGGTATAAATAAGAACAGGCTGAAAGACTATCCATTTCAGTTCAGTGGGGGAATGAGGCAGAGAGTGATGATAGCCTTGTCTATTGTGTTGAATCCCGATGTGCTTATAGCGGATGAACCCACGACTTCTTTGGACGTAATAGTTCAAGCGCAGATAATGAATCTTTTAGAAAAACTTTCGAAAGAACACAACACTGCCATGGTTTTGATAACGCACGATATGGGACTAGTAGCGGAAGCGGCAGATAGAGTGGGAGTAATGTATGCGGGTCATTTGGTAGAATTGGCAACTAAGGAAAGAATTTTCATGGAGCCTCTTCATCCTTACACTGTTGGACTTTTAGAATCCATACCGAACACAAACATTACTGACAGAGATCTAAAGTACATACCCGGCTCTCCACCGGATCTTTCAAGACCACCAAAAGGGTGTAGATTTGCTCCAAGATGTCAGAAAGCAAAGAAAATTTGTTGGGAAAAGGTTCCTCCTGATTTTGTGGTTGACGGTACACGTGTGAAATGTTGGCTTTATGGAGGAGATCCCGATGACCTTAATTGAAGTGAGAAACTTGAAAAAATATTTTCCCGTAAAACAAGGACTCGTAGATGTGATGTTGAGAAAGCCAAAAAAGTTCGTGAAAGCTGTTGATGGGATAAGTTTTCAAATCGAGAGAGGAAAAAGTCTAGGACTCGTTGGAGAATCTGGTTCTGGGAAAACAACAACTGGGAGAGTGATATTAAGGCTCGAGGAGCCAACATCCGGTAGTGTCATATTCGGTGGAAAAGACATAACAAACCTTTCGAAAGAGGCATTGAGAAAACTGAGGAAGGATATGCAAATTATTTTCCAAGATCCAATGGCTTCTTTGAATCCTTATATGAGAGTAGGAAAGGCGATAGAACACGCTCTTGAAATACACAAAATAGGAGATAAACCCTCCAGAAGAGAAATGGTTCTTGAAATGTTGAGAAGAGTTAATCTAGAACCAGCTGAGGATTTCTATAGAAGATATCCAAAAGAGCTCTCTGGAGGTCAGAGGCAAAGGGTAGTTATAGCTCGAGCTTTGATTTTGAAGCCTCAATTCGTGGTTGCAGATGAAGCCGTTGCCATGCTTGATGTCTCCGTAAGATCCCAACTCCTGAAGCTACTTCAGGAGCTTCGAAAAGAGTTCAATCTTACAATGTTGTTCATCACACACGATCTTGCAACTACGAAGTACATATGTGACGAAATAGCGGTCATGTATCTAGGAAAAATTGTGGAAATTGGTGATTTTGAAGATATTTACTTGAATCCTAAACATCCTTACACACAAGCGTTGATCTCAGCTGTTCCCGAACCTACACTCACAAAAAAGAAGAAGTTCATACCTGAAGGGGAAACGCCCAATCCAATAGAGGTACCATCGGGCTGCAGATTTCATCCCAGATGTCCCTTTAAGGTGGATATCTGCGAGAAAGAAGAACCGCAACTCCGGACTTTAGAAAAGAACCATAAGGTGGCATGTCACCTTTATAACTGAAGGGAGGTAGTGGGTATGAAAAGGTTTGTATGGTTGTTTCTGATCTTGGCGGTAACTCTGTCTTTTGCAGCTAGAGACGTCATCGTAGTGGGAACTACGGATAAAATCAGAACTCTGGATCCAGCAAATTGTTACGATTACTTCTCTTCGAACATTCTCCAAAATGTCATGGTCGGTCTTGTCGACTACGAGATCGGCACCAGTAATTTGAAACCTGTTCTAGCAAAAAGATGGGAAGTGAACGAGACAGGTACCGTTTACACATTCTACCTCAGGAAAGACGCCAAGTTTGAGGATGGAACACCCATCGATGCTCATGTGTTCAAGTACTCCTTTGATAGGGTTATCAGGCTCAACGGAGATCCCGCTTTCTTGCTTTCGGACATAATCGAAAAAACAGAGGTGGTCGACGATTATACGTTCCGTGTTACATTGAAATATCCTTTCTCTGCTTTCGTTTCTGTCCTTGGATACACCGTTGCGTATCCTGTTAATCCCAAAGTCTATCCCGTGGACTCTTTCTATGAAGGAATCCCTTCTGCTTCTGGGCCGTACAGGATCAAGGAATGGATCAGGGACGTAAGGATAGTTTTAGAGGAGAATCCAAACTATTTTGGAGAAAAACCGAAAACCAAAAGGATTGTCATAAATTTCTATGAAAGTGCTTCTACGCTCAGATTGGCGCTTGAGACGGGAGAAGTAGATGTCGCTTATAGGCATCTCGACCCAAGGGACATCATAGATCTTGAAGGGCGTGAAGATATCGTTGTTTACAAAGGAAACAGTCCACAAATTAGATATTTGGTAATAAACGTAACCCAGCCACCTTTTGACAACGCGAATGTGCGACAAGCCCTTGCTTATGCGGTAAACAGATCTGTGATCGTAGAAGACGTGTTTGCAGGACTTGCAAAACCGCTCTACTCCATGATACCTGAAGGTATGTGGGGTCACAAATCGGTGTTCCCAGAAAGAGATTTGCAAAAAGCAAAGTCGCTTCTCAAAGAAGTAGGTTACGATGAAAACAACCCTCTCGTTATCGATTTGTGGTACACGCCAACGCACTATGGAACAACGGAAGCAGATGTTGCTCAAGTATTGAAAGAAGCCTTCGAAGAGACAGGTGTCATAAAAGTGAACTTGAAGTACGCTGAGTGGTCAACCTATGTTGAATATTTCTTAAACGGTACGATGGGTTTGTTCTTATTGGGATGGTATCCCGACTATCTTGATCCAGATGATTACGTGTGGCCATTTTTGAGTGAAAGCGGGGCAAAATCTTTGGGTAGTTTTTACGCGAATCCTGAGGTGGAAAAACTCATGATCGAGGCGAGAAAACTCACTGATCAAGAGAAGAGAGCAGAAATCTATTATAAAGTTCAGGAGATTCTTGCCCAGGATGTACCGTACATTCCACTTTGGCAGGGTGTTGCAACCTGTGCTGCTAAAAAACAAGTGAAGGGAATACTGCTCGAACCTACGCAGATTTTTAGATACTACATTCTCTATTGGGAAGAATGATTTCCCGCCGTCCCCTTAAGGGGGACGGCTTTTGGAGGTGCCAGGATGTCGCTGAAGAATTATGTGATAACACGAATCGTGCTCGCGATACCGATGATTTTCATCTTGCTCGCTCTTATTTTTTTGGTACTCAGGATCATACCAGGAGATCCTGTACTCGCTATATTGGGTGGTAAAGCTCCCAAAGAGGTGATAGAACAAAAGCGACACGAACTCGGTTTGGACAAACCCATAATTGTTCAGTTTTTCGATTACATCGGAGATCTTCTGAAGGGAGATTTGGGGAAATCCACTTTGACTGGAAGACCCGTTTGGGATGAGATAAAAGAAAGATTTCCAGCGACGTTGGAATTGACACTTTTTTCTTTCGTGATAGCTGTTCTTGTGGGAATTTTTTGGGGTAGTTTTGCTGCTTACAAAAGGGACAGTGGAATAGATATAGGTGCTCGCATGTTTTCAATGGTGATGTACGCTGTTCCCGTATTTTGGTTTGGTTTGATGATGCAGTATATTTTCGGAATAGTTCTGAGATGGCTTCCTGTGGGAGGTAGAATATCTCCTACTGTTAACTTGAAAGTGATCACCGGTGTTTTCTTGATAGACTCTCTTTTCACAGGCAATTGGAAAGCTTTGAAGGATATTCTCGAGCATTTGATTCTTCCTGGTCTCACTTTGGGTTTAGTTATATCGAGTGTGTTTGTTAGAATGGTGAGAAATAACACCGTTCTAACTCTAGGGCAGGACTTTGTTAAAGCTGCACGTGCTCGAGGTTTGAAAGAGAGAGTAGTTCTTTTCAGATACGCTCTAAAGAATGCTTTAGTACCTATTTTTACGATGATGGGGCTTCAATTTGCTCTGCTTCTGGGTGGAGCTGTCCTCACCGAAACCACCTTTTCTTGGCCTGGATTGGGGAGCTATCTCGTTATGAAGATCAGATACAGGGATTTTCCAGCTATTCAAGGAACGGTCGTGTTCTTTGCTTTGATTGTTGTGGTGATAAGCATCTTGGTTGATGTGATAAACGCTCTCATAGATCCTAGAGTTAGATATTAAAGGAGCGGGGAACCTCCCCGCTTAAAGACGTTTCTCAAGATTTTTCTTCACTTCTGCTATGAATTCCTCTAGAGTTACGTACTTGCCGATCGGAGGTTCCGTAAAAGGTTGCAAATCTTTTGTGATAACGCCAGATTCTATCGTGTTTATGACAGCCTTTTCGAGATTTTCAGCAAATTCACACACCTTCGGGGTACCGTCCAATTCTCCTCTCTTTCTTATCGCTCCTGTCCAAGCAAATATGGAGGCCGTTGGGTTAGTGGATGTTTTCTCACCTTTTAGATACCTGTAGTAATGCCTCCTAACCGTGCCATGCGCTGCTTCGAATTCGTAGACACCGTCTGGTGACACTAGAACGGAGGTCATGAGGCCCAAACTTCCAAAGCCGGAAGCGATCATATCTGACATGATATCTCCTTCATAGTTCATACACGCCCAAAGCATACCGCCTTCACTTCTCAAAATTTGAGCGGCTGCATCATCGATGAGCATGTATCTATAGCTCACACCTGCCTTTTCAAGATCTTCCCTTCGCTTGTTCACCTCTTCCTGGAAAATATCTTTGAAGTAAGCATGGTAAATTTTGGAAATAGTATCTTTCGTTGAGAACCAAATATCTACTTTCTCAGAAATAGCATAATTTATACAAGATTGCGCAAAACTTCTGATAGATTTTTCTAAATTGTGCATCGCCAGCACAACACCGTTACCTTCGAATTTGTGAACAAGAAGGACTTTGTTTTCCGTGTTTTTCACCACAAGTTCGACTTCAGCGGGACCTTCTACTTTCGCTTCAACTGCGTTGTAAATATCACCATAGGCATGCCTGCCAATGATTATGGGTTTTTTCCATCTTTTTACAAGAGGAGGGACGTTCTTAACCATAATAGGTTTTCTGAAGACAGTTCCATCAAGGTATGCTCTGATCGTGGCGTTGGGACTCTTCCATGCTTTTTTAAGATTGTATTCTTTTACTCTTTCAGCATCTGGGGTAATTGTGGCACATTTCACGCCTACACGATATTCCTTTATAGCTTCTGCTGCTTCGATTGTTATCTGATCGTCTGTTTCATCTCTCTTTTTTATCCCCAGATCGAAATAGACAAGAGGAATATCGAGATAGGGAAAAATGAGCTGTTCCTTAATCATTTTCCACATAACACGAGCCATTTCGTCTCCATCGAGTTCGACGATCGGGTTTTTAACTTTGATTTTTTCCACACTGTTTACCTCCTTTTCGGCGACATTTTCTAGTACAAATGATACCAGATGTACAAAGTCGTTAGGAGGATTTTAATCTACAATCAACAGAACCCTTATTGCACCTTTATTTTTCAATTCGTCTGCTACCTGTGGATCTTCTGTTATGTATATTTTGTCAAGTTCAACTTCTTCGGGAACCTTCTCTATCCTCAATGCGTTTTCGTCTTTCTCTAGAACGAAATCTGCGTCGGATCTTGATATTTCGATTATCATCGGAACACCTTTGAACGGATCCTCTTTCTTTATATATGTTTCGAAATCTTCTTGTAACTCCTGGGCTACATATTTCAGTATCTTTATGAAAAGATCCTTTTCCACGTATCCAGGAAGATAACCGAGCCCTTTCTTTCCATCGAAGAAAAAGAACGTGGGAGTTCCTCTCACACCAAATCCCTGAAAAAGCTCTCTGTATGTGACAGAATCTTCTCCCAAAACTTCTTTTGCAAATACGATCGATTTCTCGTTTGTAGCATACAGTTCAACGAAAACAAAATTCGGTATCAAAATTTTTTGAAAGTCTTCTTTGGGATATACCTCTTTTTTGAAGAGATTACAATAGTAACAAGTTGGGCTCGAGAACATGATTACCAACTTTCTGTGCGTTATATTTGCCAGTTTGTAAGCTTCATCGAGACTGATAGCCGAAGATAGGACACTCAGAAGAACCAAACTAAAAATTAAGATTTTTCTCATAATTCCTCCTCCTGTCAATACGTAATGAATTTGCCGGTCAAGACAAGTATACCTACCAATATGAGAGAGAATGAACCGACGATTTTCAAGAATTTCATCCACTTTGGTTTCTTGAAACTCATTTGATTGAGAAGCTTTCTCACAACTCCCCCGGTCAGAATGAACGGTATCGATATTCCGAGAGAGTACAAGAAAAGAAGAATTCCTCCCTTCAATGGTTCTCTACCACTCGCTACGATTGCAAGAATGCTTCCTAAAATGGGACTAGAACATGGAATCCAAACTAGTCCTACACTTCCCCCGAGAAGAAATCCATTTATGAATCCTCCGCCTTTGAATTTCCAAACGTTGGGACCCCTTTTCATTTTCACAATTTCGACATCGAATAGATAAAGTAATCCGAATGTCAAGAGAGCCGTCCCAGAGATCCAAGTCAGTACGTAGGAGGGTACAAAATTCCCGAAAATTCCAAAAACAACCCCCATTAAGGAAAAAAGCGCAGAAATACCAACAAAAAATCCTAAGATCTTCATCAAATCGCCCTTTGTGGCAAATAAAACTCCCAGAAAGGCGGGAATCAGTGGTAATACGCAAGGACTAAAAAAAGCAAGCAGACCGTATCCCAAAGCCATCAAATAACTCACTTTTACAACGGCAAAACTCATGGGTTTCCTCCTTTTTCGACCAAAAAAGTCTAAAATAATTATATCACAACTTCCCCCCTCTTTAGAAGGAAAACCTTCAGTTTGTGTGGAAATAAAGAAGCTTTGCACCTGTTTCCTCTAACGAATTTACGAATTTTTCGTGATCGATGTTTTCAACTCTGAGTGTTGCAAGATAAGAATCCTTACCTTCTTCGAAGAGAGTGGCAATTGAAATAATATTTCCGCCCGCTTCGTAAATTCTCTTTGTAACTTCGAGAAGCTCTCCTGGTTTGTCGGGCATTTCCATGGTGTACCTGATCGTTCCTTCTCTCTTTGTACCGAATATTTCTACAAAGACTTTGAATATATCGGTTTGAGTGATTATTCCCACGAGATGTCCCATATCGTTAAGAACTGGGAGTCCACTTATATCGTTCTCCTCCATGATTCTTGCAGCGTCTTCAACGGGGGTGTTCTCGTTTACCGTAATCACGTTCTTTGTCATGATTTCTTCTATTTTCAGCTTGGACAGAAGATAATGGAGTTCCCACACGTTGAGAGTGGTGGCTTTGGATGGAGAAGCATAGAGAAGATCTTTTTCGGTCACTATCCCTACTATTTTTTCATCTTTCATAACGATGAGACGTTTTATCTTGTTCTGTTTCATGAGTTTAAGTGCTTCGGAAAAGGATGTTTCGGGTGCGATAGTGATAGGATTTTTCGTCATAAAGTCTTTGACCAACATACAATTCCCCCCTTATGCAACTCCCAAATATGCTCTTTTAACCATTTCATTATTCAAAAGATCTTTCGCTTCTCCTTCAAGAACAATCTTTCCCGTCTCAAGCACATATCCATAGTGAGCTATTTTAAGAGCACCGAGGGCATTTTGTTCCACAAGGAGAATGGTGGTTCCCTCTTGATTTATCTTCTGGATCACTTCAAAAACTTCTGAAACCAATATAGGAGCAAGACCAAGTGATGGTTCGTCCATCATGAGAAGACGAGGCCTGCTCATCAAAGCCCTTCCTATGGCGAGCATCTGTTGTTCTCCGCCTGAAAGAGTTCCTCCAAGTTGTTTCAGTCTTTCTTTCAACCTTGGAAAAAGTGAAAATATCCATTCTAGATCTCTTTTTATTCCTTCTTTGTCTTTTCTGGTGTATGCCCCCATCATCAAATTTTCATAAACGGTGAGCCCAGGAAAGATTCTTCTACCTTCCGGAACGAGAGCTATCCCGAGCTTGTTTATCACGTGCGGTGGTTTATTTGTAATATCTTGACCATTGAAGAAAATCTTTCCCCTCTGCGATCGAACTAATCCTGCTATAGAAGAAAGTGTGGTAGTTTTTCCCGCACCGTTTGCACCGATGAGTGTGACTATCTTTCCCTTTGGGACTTCCAAATTTATTCCCTTCAGAGCGTGAATCGCTCCGTAATAAACGTGCAAAGATTTTACCTCGAGAACGAGGTCAGACACTCTCCCACTCCCTTCCAAGGTAAGCCTCTATCACCTTGGGATCATTTTGAACGTCTTTGGGTGTTCCTTCCGATATGATCCTACCATAGTCCATCACAATGATTCGCTCACAGATACCCATTACTACTTTCATATCGTGTTCTATCAGAAACACCGTCAGGTTGAAATCCTTTCTAATTTGTTTTATGAACTCCATCAAATCTTCCGTTTCTCTCGGGTTCATACCTGCAGCGGGTTCATCCAAGAGAATCAATTTTGGATTTGTGGCAAGGGCCCTGGCTATTTCCAATTTTCTTTGATCTCCGTACGGAAGAGAAGAAGCCTTTTCAAACATTACTTTTTCCAACCCTACCCTCTTCAAGAGATCTTTTGCTCTCTCTAACATCTCTTTTTCTTTCTTCATGTATCCTATCTTGATGACCGCTTTCCAAAACCAGAATCTGCCTTCTCCTTTTCTCGGCTTTTCATGCTTCATGAGTATTCTGTCCGCATCAGGGTTTGAGAGAACATGGTGTTGAGCTACAAGTACATTTTCTAAAACTGTCATATCAGAGAACAATCTAATATTTTGAAAGGTTCTGGCTATTCCAAGATGTGTTATTTGATATGGTTTCAAACCGGTTATGTCTATTCCATCGAAGATTATTCTTCCTTTCGTGGGACTGTAAATTCCCGTTATCACGTTGAAGACTGTGGTCTTTCCTGCTCCGTTCGGACCTATGAGACCAACGAGTTCCCCTTCTCTTATCTCGTTTGTGAAGTCATCGACTGCCACGAGTCCTCCAAACTGCATTGTTACGTGATCCAATACGAGAAGCGGTCTCTTCGAAAGGTCAGTTATCGTCATTCTTTATCACCACCTTTGCGGCGGGCGAAAATCCATTTATAGAGGTTGTTCCATGTCAATTCTTCTCTTCCCATTATTCCCCTTTGCCAAAAGATCATAACAAGAATGAATATAGCAGATATCACCAAAATTCTCATTCCCTTTATACCTGGGACGTGGATCCCGAAGAATGTAAAAGGTTCTTCCAAATCTCTTAGCCATTCAAAGAGTATCGCAAAGAGTGCAGCTCCTATAAGTGATCCCGAAATGCTTCCCAGCCCTCCAAGAACGATCATGATGAGAACGTAGAAAGTGAGCATAGGTCCAAGTGTTGTTATTCTAGGATCTATTGTGGTAAGCCAATGAGCATACAGTGATCCCGAAACTCCCGCAAAAAATGCTCCGATGACAAAGGAAAGGAGCTGATGTTTGAAGACGTTTATCCCCATCATCTCAGCGGCAATCCTATCTTCCCTTATAGCTTTCAAAGCCCTACCATAGCTGCTGTTTACGAGACTCGCAACGAACAAAACGGTGACAAACAACCATCCATAACACCACCAGATATTCGAGTATTCCGGTATGCCTTTTAAGCCTAAAGGCCCGTTGGTGATACTTATGGCGTTCAATGCCACAATTCTTATTACTTCTGCGAATCCAAGAGACGCTATTGCCAAATAATCTCCTGAAAGTCTCAACACTGGCCATCCTATCAAGAATGCAAAAATGGCTGCCACAACTCCTCCTGTGATCGTAGCCGTCAGAAAATCAGTGTGCACGTTTGCAAGCCATGGTACAATAGGTTCTATTATAAAAGACATAGATTTTTGTTCCGGTGAAAGGGTAAGCAGAGAGGCAGTGTATGCACCTATCAAAATGAATCCCGCGTGACCAAGAGAGAAAATTCCCGTGATTCCATTGATTAGGTTCAAACTCACCGCCATGATTCCATATATTGCAATGAGTCTTACCACTCTGAGCTTGTAACTGTCCATATATTCATTGGCAAGATAGAGAAGGATTACCATGAAAAGGATGAAAATTATCGTGAGAGTGAGACTTGCGCGTTTTGACAATCTCTTCTCCATCTTTATCACACCTTCTCCGTGATTTTTTTACCGAGAAGTCCAGAAGGTTTGACGAGGAGTATTATTATGAGTACAATGAAGGCAAAAGCGTCTCTGTATCCCATGAAAGAAGGAAAGTATGCAGCAAGGAAAATTTCGATCAATCCAAGTAAAACACCCCCGAGCACAGCACCAGGAATTGAACCTATTCCACCGAAAACTGCCGCTATGAAGGCTTTGAGTCCTGGCATGAAACCCATGTAAGGATGCACATTAGGAAATCTCATCGCCCACATGATTCCGCTCGCAGCTGCGAGTGCTGACCCGAGTGCAAAGGTGAAACCGATAACCGCATCCACATTCACACCCATGAGCGCTGTTGTTGGAATGTCCATCGAAATCGCCCTCATAGCCATTCCTATCTTCGTTTTATAGACGATGAAAAACAAAATCACCAATATGGCTGCGGTGATAAAAATTACAAGGAAGGTGAGGAGAGGAATTCGAGCACCAGCAACAATCAACACCTTGTTCAATATTGTTCTGTCTCTGAAAACGTTGAGGAAGGATTTCGGTATGGCACCGAAAATCACCACAGCGAGACTTTCCAGGAAGAAAGAAACACCGATTGCAGTTATCAAAGCAGAAATTCTGGGGGCGTTTCTCAAAGGCTTGTACGCGATTCTATCAATTAAGAAGCCAAGCAACGCTGCTCCGAGAATCGCTACTATCGCGGAAAAAAACGGACTCAACGAAAGAAGGGTAGCCGCATAAAAAGCGAAATACACTCCCATCATCATTACGTCACCGTGAGCAAAATTTATTAGTCTCAAGATACCGTAGACCATGGTGTATCCAATAGCGATCAATGCATACAATCCACCGAGCATTATCCCGTTGAAAAGATTTTGAAGAAAGAATACCACCTTTTCACCTTCCCTTCTTCAACTAAACGAAGCGAAGCCCCAGACCGGGGCCTCGCCTAATATAAGTTCAAATCCTTAGTTCACTCAATATCAGATGGGTTTATAACGGCTTCGAAATCGAACGCTCCATTTTTTACAACATTCACAACGACGGATTTGATAGCGTTCCCATTCTCATCAATATTGATGATACCGGTTGCACCTTCGAAATTTCTAGTTTTCCTGATTTCCTCTGCTATTTTCTCCGTATCAAAGCTCCCTGCTCTTTCTATTGCATCGAGGAGGACCATGTAAGCGTCGTATCCAAGCGCATTGAGAGCAGCAGGATCTTTGCCATATTTTTCTCTGTAAACCTCGACGAATTTCTGAGCAACAGGATTGCTCGCCGCTTTTGGATGATAATGAGTAGTGAAGAGAAGACCTTCTACAGCTTCTCCTCCGATTTCTATAAGTTCTGGAGCATCCGCTCCATCACCAGCAAGTATGTATCCAGTAAAGCCAAGTTGCCTTGCTTGCCTTGCGATCAAGGCTATCTCAGGATAGTAACCTGTTACATAAATGGCATCTGGATTGAAAGCCATTGCAACAGAAAGTTGAGCTGAGAAATCTTGATCTCCACTCTTGAAGTATACTCTTTTCACTTGCCCACCGAGAGCGGTGAATTTGTTTATGAAGAAGTTCGTAAGACCAACACTATAGTCTTGTTCGACATCGGTAAACACTACGACTCTTTTGACGCCAAGATTCTTGTATGCAAAGACGGCCATTGCAGCTCCTTGGAACGGATCGATGAAACAGACTCTAGAAACAAATTTTCTTCCTTGTGTTACAAGCGGATTTGTGGAGGCAGGTGAAATCATGGGCACTTTGTTCTCCTCAGCGAGTGGCGCTATAGCGAGAGAATGTGCACTTGCGACTTCTCCAATTATTGCGAGCACTTTTTCTTTGTCTATAGCTCTCGCGGCTGCGTTTGCAGCTTCCGTCTTTTCGCTTCTTGTGTCGAGGAGAACCAGTTCAATTTTTTCACCAAGGACACTCGGCTTTTCTTCATGAGCTATCTGGATTCCTTCCCAAACCATTCTTCCAAACGCAGAAATACCTCCTGTCATAGGAAGAATAACCCCGATTTTGACGGCAGAGAAAAGACTTGCAACCACCAAAACAATCAGGAACATCGAAATGACCTTTTTCATGCTCTTTCCCTCCCCTCATAGAATATGGTCTTTTTAAAGTATTCTATTGCTTTGCTTCGTCTAAGTCAAGAAATCCTTTTGAATCTTAATTCAAACTTTTCTCTTGCTTAAATTTCTTGTTATTCATTTCTCTAAGAGCTTTGTGGAAAACTCTCATCAACTCCTTCCTTGGAAGATTTATTCTCTTTTTTGCATATTTTTCCTCAACGAATTTCTCTGTGAGGATTTTGAAATAGTAAAGGTCTCCTAACCTTACCGATTCATAAAGAGTCATCTGAGGGTCCCTTCTATTGTATGAATGTCCAAAAATGCGTTGTTTTTTCTTTTTTTCACTGGGATTTCTTCAAAATTTTTTAGTTGTTCTTCGTATGTTTTTCGAGATCTTTTCACCTCTAGAAAAACTCTTACGGCAGTGTAGAAAATGAATGTTCCCTCAACAATCATAACTGTCGTCAAAACCTATTTGCAGAGTCCCAAGAAGATTACTGAAGCAGAGGGAGAAGAATAGAGAACAGGTCCAAAGAGCAAAAATTTTGAAACATCGACCGAGTATTCTGTATTTTGAATGAATTATAGTATAATTCCGATGACGAGCCAAAAACAGGGGGTGTTTCCGTGTGAATCTAGAGAATAAGATTTCCAAGATAGGTAGGAACATGAAATCCTCCATCATTAGAGAGATTTTGAAGTTTGCGTCAGATGAAGAGGCAATTTCTTTTGGTGGGGGGGTACCGGATCCCGAAACTTTCCCAAGAAAAGAACTCGCAGAGATCGCAAAGGAAATCATAGAAAAGGAGTATCATTATACACTTCAATACTCTACAACAGAAGGAGATCCGTTGTTGAAACATCAAATTCTGAAACTCTTGGAGAGAATGTACGGAATTACAGGATTGGATGAGGACAACATAGTTTTCACCGTTGGTTCACAACAAGCATTAGATCTCATAGGGAAGATTTTCCTAGATGATGAAAGTTACTGTGTGTTGGATGATCCAGCGTATCTCGGAGCGATCAACGCCTTTAAACAATACCTTGCACATTTCATAGTTGTACCCCTTGAGGACGATGGTATGAATATCGATGTTTTAGAGAAGAAACTCTCTGAGTTGGACAGGAGAGGCAAGATCAAGCGAGTTAAATTCATATATGTTGTTTCTAATTTCCATAATCCTGCTGGTGTTACAACCTCTTTAGAAAAAAGGAAAGCGCTCGTTGAAATCGCGGAGAGGTACGATCTTTTTATCATAGAGGACGATCCTTACGGTGCCCTCAGATACGAAGGAGAAACGATCGATCCCATTTTCAAAATTGGTGGTCCAGAAAGGGTAGTTATGCTGAACACTTTCAGTAAAGTTCTCGCACCTGGTCTCAGAATTGGTATGGTGGTGGGGGATAAAGAATTCATCAAAAGAATCGTTCAAGCGAAACAGTCGGCTGATCTGTGTAGTCCAGCGATCACTCATCGTCTTGCAGCTCGTTACCTTGAGAGATATGATCTTTTTGAACATTTGAAACCCACTATAGAGATTTACAGAAGGAAAAGGAAAGTAATGCTCAAAGCCCTCGAAGAGAATTTCTCCGACATTCCTGGAGCAAAATGGGTTAAGTCTGAAGGAGGGCTTTTCGTTTGGTTGTCTCTTCCCGAAGGATTCGATACCTGGGAGATGTTCGAATATGCAAAAAAGAAGAAGATCTTCTACGTTCCTGGAAGAGTTTTCAAAGTGTACGATGAACCCAGTCCCTCTATGAGACTCTCTTTCTGCCTCCCACCCGACGAAAAGATCGTTGAAGGTGTGAAGAGACTGAGGGAAGTGGTTCTTGAGTACGGTAGAACAAAGAAGATTTTCTGAGGGGATGGTAGCATGTTTTTGGAAAGGTTGGTTGAAAAGGCACGGGGGAGGAATAAAAGACTCGCGGTTGCGGTAGCAAACGACGAGAATGTGATCCAGTCTGTTTTCAAAGCATGGAAAGAAAACGTCTGTGATCCCGTTCTTTTTGGCCCAAAAGAAGAGATTTTGAAAATCGTAAGAGAATTCACTCCCGAATGGATCGATCCGAACATCGTAGACTGCAAAGTAGAAACCGCTGGAAAATTCGCTGTGGAGGCTGTTTCCGAGGGTGAGTGTGATTTTCTGATGAAGGGTAAGATAAAAACGGGTGATCTTATGAAGATTTATTTGAAAGAGGAATACGGTCTTCGAACGGGGAAAACCATTTCCATGGTGAGTGTAATGGAAGTCCCGGATTTTGGAAGACCGCTCATTGTTTCCGATCCTGGAATGGTTATAAATCCAACTCTTGAACAAAAGATCGATATGATAGATCACTGTGTTCGTGTAGCAAGGGTTTTGGGAATAGAGACCCCGAAAGTAGCAATCGTAGGGGCCATAGAAGTGGTGAATCCTAAAATGCCTATCACTATGGAAGCGGCCGTTCTTTCGAAAATGAACCAAAGGGGACAGATAAAGGGCTGTATTGTCGATGGTCCTTTCGCTTTGGACAATGTAGTATCGAAAGAAGCGGCGCAGAAGAAAGGAATAGAAAGTCCCGTGGCGGGAACAGCGGACATATTGATTCTTCCGAATATAGAAGCTGCCAACATTTTTTATAAAGCTCTTGTGTTCTTAGCGAAAGCCAGATCGGCATCTACTATTCTCGGTGGAAGAGTTCCGGTTGTTCTTACTTCAAGAGCAGATTCGGAGGAGACCAAATACTATTCGATCGTTCTTTCTTCTTTGTTTGCTTAGAACACACATTTCTTCAAAACGTCGAGGAGAAGAAGATTTGAAAGAAAGCCGTATTTTTCATAATTCTTCTTGAACTCTTCCTCGGTGTTTTTACCACACACATCTACAATCGTTTTTATCGCGAGGAACTTTTTTTCGTTTTCATGGCACACTTTTGCAACAGCGGCAGAATCCATGTCTACACAGAGCGCGCCTGTTTTTTCCATTATCTCTTTTGCTCTTTCATCAGTAGTCACAAAAGAATCACCGCTAGCTATCAAACCTGTTTTAATCTCTCTGTTCGAATAGGCAATAATTTTGTCTTCTAGCTCCTCATTCCCTAAAATCTCGATACCTTTATCACCAAGAGCTGTTTCAAAGTCGTACTCCACGTAAGCATCACCTATCACCACATCTCCCACTTTTGTGCCCTCTAACCCCCCTGCATTTCCTGTCAGAAAAACAGCGTCTATGCTGAATTTGTCTAAAAAAGCTTGCGTGACGAGAGCCGCTTCTACCTTTCCAATGAAGCCGTAGCTCACAACCACCTCATTTCTACCGACAATTCCCCTTTGGTAATATCTTTTCAAGATTCTTCCCTTCTCGAGTACTTCCATCTCTTCCAGCATAGGTTCTACTTCTATTTTGAATACACCCAATACCAGTATCACATTTTCACCTCCGAACAAGAATGAGGGGCTTTTTGCCCCTCATTCTCTCTGTCCAAGATATCTGTCGAGCTGGAATATCAAAGAAATATGGCCACTTGCTTTTTTCAGGAGATCCAGAATCTCTCTTACCTGTTCTTCTTCCTCAACTTGTTCATCGACAAACCATTTGAGAAAACTCACGGTAGCGTGATCTTTCTCTTCCATGGCAAGTTCTAAAATGTCGTAAATAGACCTTGTAACAAATTCTTCGTGTTCCAAAGCAGCTTTAAAAGCTTCTTCTACACCTTCCCATTTTGATGGAGGTTTTTCTATGGTTTCAAGTTCCACTCTGCCTCCCCTGTCATAAATGTAACTGTAAAATTTCATAGCATGATTGAGCTCTTCCTGAGCCTGCTTTTTCATCCAGTGAGCGAATCCTTTGAAACCTTCCGCGTCGAAGTAGGTTGCCATGGAAAGATAAAGATAAGATGAGTAAATCTCCTTGTTCAATTGATTGTTGAGAGCTTTTCTGATCCTTTCCGAGATAACCATTTTTTCACCTCCTCTTAATAGATTCTATCACTTGCCACACTTTTGCCACATTTTTTTGTTAATGATTAAACTGGAGGTGGAATTGTGAAGAGTGGATTCACCATAACGGAGATGTTGATAACGATGACGATTCTTTTGACAGTGATTCTCTTTACAATTGGTCTTCTAGGAAGAGCTATGATCACCACCGCCCAATCCATAACGGTTGTAGAACTTTCAGATGATCTTCTGAAAACTGCTATGGAACTGAGAAAAGAGATCATAAAAGCGGGGCCGAGAGTGGAAAAGATAAACGTCTACCCAGACAAAGTTGAATTTTTTGTAAACGTTCCTTTTGGAGATGAAAACTACTACCCCAAAGAATACAAATACTCGATTATCTATAGGGATTCGAAAATAGAAATTTGGAAGGAAAACGAGAAGAAAGTGATCGCTACTGACATTTCCACATGTACATTCTACTCGCAGACTTCTAGTACCGTTTCGTTTTTCATAGGGAAGAAAAAGAACAATATCGAAAGAGTTTTCTATGTCTCCGTTTCGCTGCCAAACGTAAAGTGAGGTGATTTCCATGAGGAAAGGTTCCATACTCATCACGACTCTCGTTGTGTTGTTGATAGTAGCTGTTTTTTCAACGGTGATGGTCATTTATTTTCAGCAGTATAAAAAGAACGCAGAATACACTTCTCAAAGACTCGAAGCAGCTTACAGAGCTTCAAATGCTCTGAATTTGGGTATATCCTTTTTAAAAGTCCATTTCGAAGGTATTCTAGGAATCGATGTTGATTGGAAAAACGGGAAAGTCCAGTGGCTCGAGGATTTCAAAAAGAGAGTCTTTTCCCAGACAGATGGTGATGCTTGGAAGAAAATGTTTGAATTGGTGGAAGAAGATAAATATTACGATCTTGCTTTGGAAGAAGGATTTTCAGAGGAAATGTCGAAGTACGAACTCTCAAAAACGGAAGTTATTGCTCTACCCTTTCAAAATTCTTACTACACACTCCTCGTTGCAAGGTCTCAAGTTGGAAGAGCTGTTGTCTATAAGTACGCTCTTCTCTCCTCGAACTTCTTGAACAAGTACGTGTATTTCACCGAAAAAGAGACAAGGAACGGGGAGGAGATCCACTTCATCACGCAGGACGTCATCGATGGTCCTTTCAGGTCTAACGATGTGATACACGTCAGTGGGGAACCTCTCTTCAAAGGAAGCGTTGAATTCAAAGATATAGACGTAGAAGAAGGGAATGGTCCCAGGTATGAGAATCCTCCACCTAAATATTTGACACAAGAAGACATAGAGAAATACAACATGGAAAGAATAAAAAACTACTATTTAACCAAAATTCGGGAGATAGTGAAACCCGCAAGTGAAGCAGTGGTTTACCCTTCAGATGTGGGTATAGAGCTGCCAACAATAAGAGAGTTGGTTGACGAATGGCAGTATTTTTGGTGGTATTACAGAAAATATTTTGAACCAGTTTATGTGATAGAATTCAACACTCCCAGGGGGCAGAGTGATAACGATTACCTCATAAAAGTTAAATACAAAGAGATTTACAAAACCTATAGAAGTTCCGATGGACAAAACTGGGAGTTTGTTAGTTCTGAAGAAGGCAATCTCAGAGAATTGTTTCATATCAAACCCAAACCGAACAGTGATCAATATCATCTTGTTGTAACTGGACAAAAAGCTCGAGAAATTTTGGGTTTGGATAAAGGAACTTACGATATACATTTCAACGGCGTTCTCAAAACGGATACCGATGTTTACATAAAGAACATGAGTAATTCGGGAAAACCCATGTTCGTCGAAGGAAAATACACGATCGTTGCGAAAAACATTTATGTGATGGATCACATCATATACAACGATTTCAGAGAGGTTTTAGAAACCATAGCTGCGTCTCAAGGTATAAACAGTTCTTCCGAAGAAAAAATAGCCGATGAGACGGTTATAAGACCTTTGGACAAAAACGGAAACGTGGAAACTGAAGAGTACGCCGAACTTTTGAAGAATCACAAATCTGATGACTTTCTCAATCTCGTCGCGATGGAAAACGTTGTTGTGAAAAAGAAGAGAAAAAACATGAAGATCTTCGCTAGTATATACGCCTTCGATGGAAGTTTTTATGTAGAAGGTTATGACACAATTAAACCCAAAGGAGAGCTCACCATTTTTGGGTCCCTCATGCAAAACGTCAGGGGACCTATTGGAACCTTCTATTGGGAAAAAGAAAAACCTCAAATTTTAACAGGTTATCGGAAAAATTACGTTTATGATTGGAGAGTTTTAAAAGGGATAGCAGCAGCGGGAACTCCCGCGACAGAAGAGGAAAGCTTAGTTTTATTGCTGAGAGAGGTGTATTGAAAATGAGGGGAAGTCTGGTTGTGGAGACACTCGTGAGTTTGATCATGGCAACGGTAATTGCCATGATTATCATGACAACTGCTTTGACAGTAGCAAAAAATGTTTCCCTTTCTGAGAAGGCAACAAAGACCTTTTTTCTTTTGAATTTTGCGTACGATTATCTCTCAGAGTTTCGAGTGGGTAACGAAATACCTCAAGATATTTATCAAGATATTAATGCAGCCTTTTGGGGAAAAGAGTGGAATGGGAGAAATTATCCCCGCCTGGATTCTGTTCAGGAAGAAACTGTATCTATTAAAAACGGGAAAGTTACTTACAAAAAGGTTATTCTAAAGATAAGAGTGGACGAAAACACAGTGGTTGAGAGAACAGTGATAATCGGTATCTAAAAATTTCAAAAATATGATCGATATATAAGTATGGAAGACAGGAGAAGTAAGTTGTGGAGGGATCCAAAATGAAAATTGATCCCATGGATGGGAGAGGAAACATGGTATTTCATGGAGAAATAACAAGAAGGGAGATACACGTAAACGATGAAAAAACACCTGTTGTTGCTATGAAAAAGCAGCAAGAAGAAGATGTTCAAAAAGCGATCGAAGAGTTTTCTAAAAAGATGGAAAGATTGAGGAAGATATTCAGAGGAGAGGCAGAATTCAAATACGACAAAGAGATAAATATGGTGATCGTGAAGATACGGGATACTGAAACAGGAGAACTCATTCGACAGATCCCTCCAGAAGTGATGGTGAAGCTTGCAAAGAGTATAAACGAGCTCCTAGGTATCTTAATGGACGAAAGGGTGTGATGATATGGATCTGAGCAAAATAGCGAGCACCATAAATATGAGATATTACTCCCAGCTCGGAGGATTTCAAGTCGGGGGGGCCGTTAGTGGGCTCGATACTCAGTCCATCATAAACGCCATCTTAGAGGCGGAAAGTCAACCTCTTCAAAGCCTTACCGAGAAATACGAGAAATACGAACTCATGCAAAAAGCGTATGAAGAATTGAAGACGAAACTTGGAGAATTCAGGGATCTAGTATACAGTTTCAAGCTTCAAAGTACAATTGTTCAGAAAACGGCAACTTCTTCGAACGAAAACCTTTTATCTGCAACTCCTTCCCCCACAGCCGTTACAGGAATTTACCATATAAGGATCGTGCAAGCAGCGACTTACACCACTCTTTTAGGATCGAACGAGATCGTCCCTCCACCGGATTCCACAAAAACGTTTGGAGAACTCGACTATATGCACATTCCACAGGAAGGGACGGTGAGGATATATAACAACGAGACGGGAAGTTACAACGATGTACAGATTCTTTCAACTGATACAATAGATGATATCGTGAACAAATTGAACAACGCTCTCTCTTCCTTAGGAATAGTGGGGAACGCAAGCTACGACGCAAGTACAGGAAAACTAAGCGTCACATCGGATAAAAATTTCTCGATTGTAGATATCTCCGGTAATTTCACAAAGGTATTCCATCTTGATGAATCTGTTGTGAACTACGATGGAAGCACTTACTCTCTGACTAGTACTGCTTCCGTGAGCTCTCTTTCAACTTCGAAAACACTCACCCAAATTGCTAGCTACACGTCGAAAACTATTATAAATGGAATAGTAAAAATAAACAACGTAGAAATCAGTGTAGATCAGAACGATACACTTTCTTCTTTAATCGAGAAGATAAACAACAGCAGTGCAGGAGTGATTGCAAGTTACGACTACCACATGAACAAATTGATTATAACGGCAGACACTTCGGGTCCCCAAGCGATTACGTTGGAAGATACCGACGGAACGGGTGTCTTTTCTCTCTTAGGGATAGAGACTCATAGTCTCTATGTAGGACAGAAGGCTCACCTTCAGATAAGCACCGATGGTACAAATTGGGTAGATGTCTACTCCGATACGAACGATGTGGTATACAACGGTGTGACTTTTCATGTTTCGGGGATGTCTTCAGAAACTGTGACAGTGGACGTCAAAGTAGATACCGATGCTATCGTTGAGAAGATAAGAGAGTTTGTGGATAAATGGAACGAAATAATGGATTATTTGAACGAAAAATTGACAGAAGAACCCGTTACTGACAAATCGGAAGAGGAGATGTCAGAGGAAGAAAAAATGAAAGGTGTTTTGAAAGGAGACGATTTTCTCGAAGGAGTTTTCAGAAGACTAAGAAGCTTCATCACCTACAAGGTCAGTGGAGATATAAATTACCTATGGGAGCTCGGTATATCAACGGGGGAAATAGGAACGGGTTATGAAAATATGATGAAAGGCAGATTGGAAGTAGACGAAGAAAAATTGAGAGAAATCATCGAGAAAGACCCAGAAAAGGTTTGGGAATTCTTTGGAGGAGATAACGGATTCGCCACACAGCTCGACGATTATTTATGGGAATTGATAAAATTTAACGGTGGAATAGATCAAATTGCTGGAATTAGTGGGAGAATCGAAAGAGAACAGAGATTTCTTGCCACCCAGATAGCTGACTGGATTGAACGGCTTTCCCGTAGAGAACAGGAACTTTGGAGAAAGTTCTCGGCGATGGAGGATGTAATAGCACAACTTCAATCCCAGGGCAGTTGGATCGCCCAGGCTCTTCAAGGAAACAACAAACAATAACAAGCAAGATCAGCCTTTCATTCCGCTTCGGACAAGACTTCTGACAAACAAATTTTGCAGGGCGAGAAACATAATAACAGTTGGTGCCAACGCGACTACCGTACCGGCCATTATCACTCCCCAATTGTTTGCCGATTCTGACTGCATAAGCATTTTTACACCAACTTGGACGGTTTTCATCTTATCCTCCATAGTCACTATCAATGGCCACAGATACATGTTCCAAGCGTACACAAAGTTTATGATGGAAGCTCCTGCCAACATGTGTCTCGAAAGTGGTATGAGTATCTTCCAGAAAAACTGAAGGTAGCTCGCACCATCTATTAACGCAGCATCCTGAAGTTCCTTTGGTATCGTGAGAAAGTGTTGCCTCATGAGGAAAGTGTTGGTTGCACTTGCCATGAAAGGAACCGTTAAGGCCCAATAGGTGTTAACCCATCCAAAAGATTTCATGATCAAGAAAAGGGGAAGTATCATTACGGTTTCGGCTGGTAAGAATAAAGTCGCGAACAAGGCTGCAAACATGACTCTTTTACCTTTAAAATTGAAGTGTGAAAAAGCGAATCCTGCAAGCGTTCCAGTCGCGAGTTTTCCCAGTGTTATAAGGGTTGCAACTATCAAACTGTTCAAGAGCAACCTTGCAAGTGGTACATATTTGAATGCCTCAACATAGTTTTTCCAGTAAAAACTTGTAGGAAAGAATTTTGGAGGGTATGAAAAAACCACCTCAGGTTTTTGTAAGCTGATCGTTATAGCCAAAAAGAGGGGTAAAGCCATAACAATCGTTACCAGTATGAGTATCGCCTCGTAGAAAATCACAAGACTTCTTTTTCTTTTCATACCCTACCTCCTCCATTATTGGTAATGGACTCTTCTCTCACCGAATTTGAAGTAAAAGATTGTCACGACGGCCATTATAATGAAAAGAATAACACTCTGAGCAGCCGCTGGTCCTGTTTTCTGAAAGGCGAACGCATCCAAATATAGTCTGTATATCATTGTGGTTGTAGAATTCCCGGGTCCACCTTTCGTTGTTACGTCGATGATGGCAAAAGAGGAGAACATAAAACTTACAAGATTCATGATTATAAGGTAAAAAGTAATCGGTGAAAGCAGTGGGAATACTATTTTCCAGGTTCTGATCCAAGAGTTTGCTCCCTCTACCATAGAAGCTTCCAAGAGTTCTTGGGGAATATCTTGAAGTCCTGCAAGATAAAAAATGATGTCGAAAGGAAGAGTTTTCCAGACAGTCGCAACGATAACCGCTATCAGTGCGTAAGGTTTTGTGGTGAGCCATTCTATTTGTAATCCAAAAAGTTTGGAAAGGATATAATTTACGTGACCCACAACGGGATTCAACAGGAAAGACCAAAGAACACCCGCTATTGCAGGAGAGATGGCATAAGGAGTAAATATCAAAGCCCTAAACACTTTATTTCCCGGCAAGCTCATGTTCAAAAGAAGAGCTATGAAGAAAGCAAGAAAGATGGTCGCGATCAAAGAGGAAGAAACATAGATAACTGTGACCCTTATAGAATTGATGTATTCAGGGTTTTGAAACAATCTTTGAAAATTCTTAATACCAACAAACACCATTCTGTTTCCAAGAGGTGTGATCCTGTAAAAACTCAACCTCAAGGAATAAGCAGCAGGCCAATAGATGAAAAGAGATATGATGAGGAAAGTAGGTAAAAGGAGTAAATAAGGCAGCAGCTTTTTCAACTTCAATCCCCCCATTGGAAGAAGAAAGGAGCGAGGGGGCTTCCCCCTCACTCGTAGAGTTCGTTGTATTCCTGTATTGCCTTTGTTGCCTCTTTTTCAGCCCATTCAAGAGCTTTCTCGGGTGTTATTTCTCCGTTTATCATCCTTTCTATGGCAGTTTCTATAATATCTCTTATTTCCGGGAATGGTCCTATGATGGCTCCTCTCGTGTTCGGAGTTTGCACAGATAGGAGCAGTTGTAGCATCGCCGTAAGATGGTGCGGGTATTCAGCATAATAACCACGATACAGAAGCATTTCCACAGCGTCTTTCCTTACGGGGAAGTAACCCGTCCCAAGATGCCAGCGAATTTGCTGTTCAGGTTCCGCCATCCACTTCACGAATTCCCATGCGGCCTTGATTTCTTCTTCAGGATGACCACCAATTATCCACAAACTGCCACCACCGATTGGTGTTCCGCCAAGTTCTACACCTTCAGGTCTTGGAAGGAACGCTGTTCCTAGTTCAAAACCATTCTCTTTTGCTGAATCCATCATTAGCTTCACATCAGATGTAGAGCTTATCAACATAGCAACCTTTTGAGAAATGAAAAGTTGTCTAGCTCCAGTCCAGTCTTCTTTTGTGGTGTTGATCATGAGTCCTTCCTTGGTAAGAGTATCCCACAATTTCAAGAATCTTAGGGCAGCTTCGTGATTGAAAACAGCCCTTGTTGCTCTACCAGATCTTCCGTTGTTGTTGTCAACGAGTGGTGCGTTCTGTAAAGCAACAAATTGCTCAAAGAACCAGCTATGAAGAGGCCAAGTTATACCTGCTCGAACTATATTCCCGTTTTCGTCTTTGACAGTGAGTTTTCGACAATACTCTATAAGTTCTTTGAACGTTCTCGGTGGCTTATCTGGATCGAGACCCGCCTCTTTGAAGAGCGTCTTGTTGTAGTAAAGGATTGGATTCGATGAATTGAAAGGCATAGAATAGAGCTTCCCATTCACTCTGTAATAATCGAGAACTTGTGGGAGGAATTTTCCAATATCGAAGGAAGGATCGTTTTCAATGAGTTCTTCAATGGGAACGGCTATTCCACTGTCGATCATGAACTGAGTTCCTATTTCGTAAATTTGAACAACGTGTGGAGGAGTTCCACCCTTCACTGCCGCTATCAGTTTGTTCAAAGTATCTCTATAGCTTCCTGTGTACTGAACTTCTACCTCGATATTAGGATGTGTCTTCATAAAATCTTCTGCCATGCTTTGAAGAAGTTCGATCCTCCATCCACCCATAGCATGCCAGAACTGGATCTTGACCTTTGCTGCAGCGATAATTACGAATAGTATCATCACGAAGACGAGAAATTTCCTCATAACAACACCCCCCTTGAAATTTTGAAATCGACAAAGCAACTATGGAGTTTCGAAAAATACAAAAGCAACCCTTGAGAGGGTTGCTTCTCTTGAGCTCTCCCCCTTGTCTCAGCATCGATATTTTATAACATCAATGTTGCAAATGTCAAGAGACTATAAGAGAAACTTTACAAAAAAATTTTCGATAATCATCTAAGTGGTTATTTTGCATTTTATTATTTTTTTACTTCTCTTTTACTGAAAATTGTGCTATAATAACAAAAAGATTTAAAAACAATTGAAAAAAACTTAAATGGAAGAAATAGGGAGAGGGGAGTGTGAAGATTCTCATAAAGACATTTGGGGGAACAAAAGTCATCAAAGGAAACGAATTCATCAATGCTAAAGATTGGCCATCGCAAAAAGCTTTTTCTTTGTTCAGATACTTAATTTTCAGAAGAAACGAAGAAATTTCTGTTGAAGAGTTGTACGACTTGTTTTGGGAAGGAATGGAAGAAACATTCGCCAGATCTAACTTGAACACCACGCTATATCTCATTCGAAGGACAACAGGAATATCAACCGAAGAGCTTTACATAAGAGGGAGTTTGTGTGTTTTTCGTCCTAGCGAGCGAGTGACGATTGATGCCGATATGTTCGAAGAATATTATAGATCTTTTCAAAGCATCCCTTCTGTTATGGAAGGTGAGAAACTTTTGAAGAAGATGTACGAAATTTACACAGGCCCCTTTTTGATCGAGGATGCATTCGCTGAATGGGTTCAAGAAGCAAGAGAAATGTACGAAACTTGGTACTCAAACGTTCTAAAAAGTCTTTTCGAGCTCTACCTTTCAAAAGAAAATTACGAAGATGCTTTCGAGGTTATCAAAACCTATTTGAATAGAGAACCATACGATGAAGAGGTGTACTACAAAGCAATCGAAGCGTTTGCAAAGAGCGGCCAAATTTCCAGAGCTAAGAAATTATACGATAGACTTTCAAAGAGACTGAGAGAGATAGGCATAAAACCCAGGTTTGTATTCAAAGATCTCCTAGTCAAAACCAGACAGACTCCTGGAAATCCTTTGGTGAACGGAAACAGAGCATTGATAGTTGATAACAACTTTTTCGAGAAGATCCTTTTTCTTGAGACTAGGAAAAGAGGAGAAGGTTTTGTGGTATTGGAGCTGAAGTTCAGAGGAAGTATCAATGAAGCAATGAAAGAACTGGTGCAAAAAGTGGCGCCGCTGTTTCGAAAGGGAGACATAATAACCTTTACAAATGACTCGATTCGTGTTTTAGCACACTGTGCGAAACAGCGGCGCCCAGTCTTGGAAAGTCGCTTAAAAAATGTATTGGGAGAAATGGGGATAGAGAAGGATCAATATACGATCGGCTAAAACTCTAACTCTATCCCAAAGAATACAGTGTTCTGAAGAACGTTGTACGTTACTCCAACGAAAATATTCAACCAAGAGTACAACTTGTAACCTACTCTCAATCCGATTTCACTGTTGATTTCTTTCAACGTCCAATGCGATTTGAACGACATGGATATTGAAAAATTTTCAAGAAGCAGATCCCCCCTACCCCAGAAAAACGCACCTGAAAAGTTTTCATAGTTGAACAGTGCATAAACTCCTGAGGAGAGAAGAAGTTTGCCAATTTTCGAGTAATCCGAAAAACCAACACCCCATCTTTGAAAGCGCCAGAATATCACACCCGCTCTCATTGGTTCTCCAAATATTTTGCTTTCTAACAGTAAACCCTCGGAGGATGATAGAAAGAGGTGGATATCTTTGTTCAACCACACACCTATTTCGATCTCCGGTTTGGAAGAAAGAGTGATGTTGTTTTTCTCTCTTCCTTCTTGTTTTGGAAGAAATTCTTCCAATCCTGAAAGATCTCCGGCGACAAAGATTTTTTCCTCAGGGGGTGATTTCACAACCAAAGCCCTGGAAAAAACTACAACTTTTTTCTCTCCTTCGTTAGATTTGAAATTTGCGTAGAAGATCGGTTGAAAATCTTCTTGCGACAACCATAGTGTGGTGTTCAACTGAGTTCCATTGAGTCTCACCTGTATCACAGAAAAGACATCTCCTTCGTCGTTGATTCTTTTTGGTGTAAGGGAAAGAAAGATCTCTTGAGTGGTGATTATTTCTTGTGTTGGCGAAAGCTCATCTCTCCCCATTCTCATCGTTGAGTTTCTTCCGAGTAGTGTAATGATCCAGGGTTTAAACAGCGTTCTGTAGTATTTCTTGATCTCGGGAAGACTGATTTTCAACGAAAATGGAAAAAGTTTCAACTCAAAAGAGTTGTTGGTATAAGAGAAAGTCTTTTCATTGAATTTCTCTGTGTATAGAGTCAATTCTTTCAAAATAACATCCTGACTCTTTGAGTCGGTCATTTCGGCAACAACGAGCTGATACATGACCATCTGTCCTGTTACCATAGTTGCGAGTATTAAAAAGAGAACGATCATTCCTTTCATGATCATTCACTTCCCTGAATCTCTGCTTTTATGAATATGTAAAGTTCTTTTTCTGAATCTTTCTTAGTTGTTCCTCCAAAAAGGTATCGAATCAGTGGTATTTTGTTCAAAATGGGGATACCCGAGCTAGTTTGTGAGGTATCTTCTATTGTTGCACCAGATATCACGACCGTCTGGCCATTTTTTAAGAGCAAAGTGGTGGAGAGCTCGTTTTGTTTTACTGTGAACGTTCCCAACTTTTCACCAGCAAAATGACTCACACGTGGAGAAAACGTCAGCTCGATCTCGTTTGAATCCATTACTCGAGGTTGTATGTCCACTCTTACACCAACATCTATAGACTCTATCCTGCTTCCTCCACCCTCTGTTTCTAAAAGGACCACTTGTCTTTCACCGAGAAACAGAGAAGCACTTTCACCACTTTTTACAACTATCCAAGGGTCCGCAGTGATCTTCGCTTTCTGGTCTTCTTCAAGAAGCTTAAGCCGCGCGAGGAGTTGTCCGAACACATCCGTTTGAACATCCAGTAACCCGGTTACAAGCCCCAACACGGTAGACCAGTTTTCGTTGAATTGCTGGTTGGCAGAGAACGAATAGTTCAAATTGCTGAGGCCCAGTTCGTTGGAGTAACCTTTCGAAACTTCCGTTACTATCACACTGATTTTTACCTGAGGAGTTGGAACGTCTATTTTTTTCAAATCTTCCTCGAATCTTCTGATAATTTCTTCTGGTGCGGTAATAGACACAGTGTTGTTCTTCTCATTGAATTTCACGTAATTCTTGTAGATGGGAGGAAGAAGATCCTCAACATCCACAGTTGTGACATACTTCAATTTGTACGTTTTCGTTTCCGCAAGGTATCTGAACGCAGGATTCGTAGGATCAGGAGATCCTACAAGATAGAAACCGTCCATTTTTTTGAAGACGTAACCACCTGGCATGAGGATCATTCTCAAAGCTTGCTCAAGCGGAACTTCATTCAATTCCATGGTAACAAAACCCGTCACCGTGGTATCGGCTATTATGGGAACACCTGTTTGGGCAGATATATCCGCCAAAGCGTCTAAGATGTAAGTGTCTTGGAATATATTCGTCACGAGCGGTTCTTCTTGAGCAAGTGCTAAAATTGTAAACACGATTGTGAATATAAGGAATGCTTTTCTCATTCCCCATTCCCCCCTTCTATTTGGAAAGGTTCCTTGATCAGTATCGGGTTGGAACCGTAGTCACACCTTACGAGCAGTTCATACTTTCCTTTTTCGAGAATCATGGGTATGAACACACTGAAAATTCTTTTAGTTCCTGGCAAAACAGGATTTGTAGAAGATATATTTTCCTGAATCAGCACTTCCGTCTTTTCTGGAATGATGAGACCCTCATCTGTTACTTGTTGAGGAATGATCTTGTTCAAACCAAACGCAATTTGAGGGTTGAGATGGTAGTTACCGGTGTTTTCAAAGACAATGTCCACGTAAATTCCGTTTTCCTTTATCTCGTAAGATACGCTCGCGCTAGCACTCTTGGTGATGTTTTCCTCTTTCCCAGCGAATATCAATAAATTTGCACCTGCCTCGGTTTGGAGTCCTTTCGTTGTTCGGAAAAGAACGTCCGCGTAATACGCTCCTGTGAAATCCTTGGGAATTTTCACAGAGAGACGTACGTTTCTCGATTGACCAGGTCTTAAAGTGAACGAAGAGGGTCTGAGACTGATCCACTCGGGAGCTTTTCCTCTATCCTCTTCCGGCAATAATTCACCGTAGAGATCATATTTGAGAGGTAATACCTTTCCGTTCACACTCAACGTCTCATTACCTAAATTTGATACTTTCACTATTTCTGATCTGAAAGAACCTGGGATTGCTTTGATCTCGACATCTGCTGGTTCTATGCTCAACATGACAGGAGCGGACTCGGTTTTCTCTTCTTCTGTTTCTATCTTCTCTTCGGTGATTGTGAAAGGAGTTTCCGCCACTATCGGTCTTCTTCCTCCGTAGTCCACAACAGCCCTTGCTATGTATTCTCCAGGAGGAAAGTACCTTCTCGTTATGGTACGCATCCCAACGGTTGCTTCGGGTAGAATCACTCCCCTTCCTCCCCCTAAAGGCATCCTGGCGATAGTTCTTCCATCCTTTGTTTTTATGGTGAGAGTTCCCTTGGTAACGATATGAACGTTGCTTTTGTTGAGCACACCGAGAGTAAAAACGAGCGCACCGTCTCCTATTTGCATTCTTATCGAAGGTATATCGTCCGATCTCTCCACTTTGAAATACGCAGGGAAGGCCTCTACTCTGTGTCTTGTTCCTGAAAGAACAACTTCCAAAAAGCTCGCCATCCTGTATCTAAACTCAACCTCACCGTAAGCTCCCTCTTCTGCAGGTCTTTGCGTTTGCTCTTGTGGAGGTTGGATTTCGAAAACAACGGCACCGTAAAGTCCCCCGGATACCCCACGCGGAATATTCACAGTGACCAAAACTGATTTCGTTGTCTTTGGAGGCACGGTAATGATGTCTGGCTCTACTTTCACCCATCGAGCGATCGAATAATTTGTACTTCCTGGCTGTCTCACATCGTAGGCCCCATCAGCTGTCTCTACAACGTCCATAACGAAAGCCTTGAAAGTTACTGGATTGAATTCATTATCGTTCTCCAGAAAAATTTCGTAATTGAAGCTCGTGCCCGGACTTACCGTTTTACTAACGACAATTGGGTCCATCCTCACAGATACACCCTGACCAAGTAAAAAAACTCCTGCTAAAAGCAAAATTATCAAACTTATCCTTCTCATCCCCATCACTCTCCCAAAAGAAATGAAAGACGGGGGAGAACACCCCCGTCTTTTTTTTAAGATTCTTCTTATCTGGAACTGTCAACGTAACTTTCAAGATTTTCTACGTAATTTCCTTCTTCATCTATCCATGGTTTTTGATTCTTCAGAGTAAGATAGATATATCCTGAATCCCTGTAAGTGGAGGCAGAGTTACATCTTACGACATGAATTCTGTTCCAAAGTTTGTATACAACTCCGTTGTGCAGGGTTTGGCTGTCGGGAACATTTAGGGTCACATTGTTGAGATCGGGTGCAGGGGTCCATATATCTTCTGGTATCGGTAGCTGAGGTCCAAAAGCATATTCTACTTGTATAGTGTCATTAACACTCGTACCAGTTGCGTACTTCAGGTGATCAAAACCGCTAAAGGTGATTTCAAGATCGCTGTTGCTTTGAAGAGTGGCAGATATACAGTTCGCAACATAAGTTCCTGGTTTTCTCACAAACCAGGTCCACTTTGTACCAGTCAATTGCCATCTTACCCACTGGGCGACTTGAACTTCTAACGTCATAGGAATTTCCCATTGATGTTTGTTACAGCTTCCACTCATGGGATCACTGATAAAAGCTCTAGCGTTTCCGGTGTCGCCTTCATATGCATATACTGCAACCTCTTCAGCAAAGAATAACGAACTGATCATCAAAACCATTAATATCAATAAAAACTTTCTCATACCAATCCCCTCCTCAATTGTTTGTAACTGAACACACATTAGATCATGTCAACTCATATCAGTATTCTCCGCGTTCCCATCTGTCAGAAGTTACGAAGTCCTCGAGATTCTCCACGTAATTTCCTTCTTCATCTATCCACGGTTTTTGGTTTTGAAGCGTGAGATAGATGTATCCCGTGTCTCTGTAAGTGGAAGCAGAGTTACAATTAACCACTTTTATTCTGTTCCACAAGTGGAATTCCATACCATTATGAAGTTCTTGACTGTCTTCGAGGGTATAGGAGAGATTGTTGACATCTGGAGCTCTTACCCAGTCGTCAAGATCTGGTGTCGCGTCTCCCGTCAGTACGGTGTAGTAAGCTTCGATTGTCGGGTTCACACTCGAGGTTCCTGTGTACGTCGGATCGTCGAAACCGCTGAAAGTTATCAAAACATCACCGTTGCTGGCAACCGTTCCAACGATGGCATTCGCGTAATAGTCGCCAGGTTTCCTAACAAACCATGTCCATTTTGTCGCGTTGAGACTCCATTCGAGCCACTGTGCAACTTGAACCTCTGTTGTAAATTCAATCTCCCATTGATGTTTGTTGCAAGATCCGTCTGCTGGAAACGCACTGAACGCTCTAGCAAGATCGTTCGTTGCGGGAAGGCTGATGTACACCCCATCTTCGTACTTCCAAACTTCTAATGGACTCTGTGCCAAGACAAAAGAAAACAGTACACCCATCAAAACTAACCAGAGTAACTTTCTCATACAAACCCCTCCTTCTACTCACCTTTTTTCGGTGAGATATCAACATACAACTTTGTGTTTTTGATGGTGAAGGTTATGGTACCCACACTTTTGTAATCTCCGGCGGGAAGATCCCTTGAAATATCGATCCTCTGCCACAACGAGAAGACGTCATCCGTAAACGCAAGTTCGTCAAACCATTCTGTTGGAATCTCTTCCCCAGTTGCTATTTTCAATTCCACAGATGTTTCTTCGTTCACGCCCGTAGGATTAGGTAAACTGACAAAAATGGATAAGTCTTTGCTCGCCTCAACTTCCAGAACTTTTGACACGTAAACTCCTGGTTTTTTGACCAACCACTTGACTTTCGTTGCACTCAATTTGATCCATACGCTATTTGAACATCTTCCTGCCCAAGCGGTTTCTTCCTTGGAACCATTCGAAACAACTCCGTGAAAAAGTATGTAATATACCTTTTCTACTTTTCTTGTGTTCTTTAAACTAATTTTGAATAGATCTGAAAGGGGAATTTTAAATGTGTAAGAAGCAGTGGGTGTTTCGAATTCTTTCTTATAAGGAAACTGCCCTGGAGCTTGATTTCCCTGCGGCTTTTCCGACAAGATATTCAAGTGTGCCTCCTCCAGAAGCCATCCTCCTCCCAGTTCAAGCTTGTTGTACAGGTATTCGTCGTCGTTCCAAACGATAACTGTTCCCACGTTGGTAGTCTGCCCTGCCCAAAAACTGAACAGCTCTTCCCCACTCCCCAATTCGTATTCCATGTAGTAATACCATTGACCCCGCTTGGTATCCTCCAAAGTTACAACGTTACTCGACATGTTTTCTGGAATACTGGGGAACATCAGGACATCTTCCTTTACTTTCTGTTCCCACCTCCCGGTTTCTTTGTTATATTTGTATGTGGTGATGGAGAATGATACAGAGCAAAGAAGAAAGAACACGATGGCCCCCAATCCCCATTTCCGCATAAAATTCGCCTCCCACAGCTAAAACATTATTCTTTTCGGTCAAACTAGGAAGAAAAACAAAGAAATTTTCAATGAGTATTCAATAAAAAAACAATGAAAATTGATACACTCAACGAATGAGGAGGTGAAAAGTATGGAGGTCAAGATAGAGAAGCCGACTTCAGAGAAGCTCAGGGAGCTCGGAGTGGAAAACTGGCCTATATGGGAGAAAGAAGTCAGCGAATTCGATTGGTATTATGACACCAATGAAACGTGTTACATTCTCGAAGGAAAGGTGGAAGTGACAACAGAGGATGGCAAGAAGTATGTAATAGGAGAAGGTGATCTCGTCACTTTTCCGAAAGGATTGAGATGTAGGTGGAAGGTTCTAGAACCGGTGAGGAAACATTACAATCTTTTTTGAACTTGAAAAGGCATGGGAAGTGTCATAAAATAGAGATGCACCACGCTAGGCGGGGGGTTGGCGGTCCCCTGTACCCGAAATCCGCCATACGCGGGGCCGAATTCCCACCCGAGGCCTCTCGGGTCGGGAAACGGCGTGGTTTGGAAGCGATGAAGATCGGGTCCCACGCAACGGAGCCCTGTGAACCTGGTCAGGCCCGGGAGGGAGCAGCCATAAGCAGGTGCCTCCGTGTGCCGTGGGGGTGCCCGGTCGGAGCTTTCCAACCACGTACGCCTCGGTCCGGGAGAGTCGACGGTGGGTGCGTGGTGCATCTTTTTGGTGGTTATGTCCTAGTAGAGCTTTTAGGATTGATCTTTTGTTTTTGTATTGTGATAGCGATCGGATTTCTCTCAGTTGCTCTCGCTTCAGAAACCCGTGCTCGTCTCACATTGGATGTCGACAAGACACTCGATGAATTTTACGCCGTAGACTTCATGAAACATGAGTATAAAGTAAAGAGATCGAACTCTCCATCTCTTTTCATCTCAAAAGATAGTTTTAGTTACAATGTAAATCACAGAGGAAAGAAAGGAAGAATCACCTACATCGTGATTCTCAAAGACGGGATTTACAGGGTTGTTCGAATAGGGTTAAGCGGTGAGGGTAACAATTATCTGTTTGAAACGGAAAAGGAAGTTCACTTTTCCCAGGATGGTAAGGTGTTTTCTATAGTTATAGGTGATATCACATACGATCTTGGCGTTTCAGAGTAACCCTCTGTGTTTTATAAAAAAATAGACTATTATCCAACTGCCTAGCATCACTTTCAAATAAACAACTACGTTCGCAAAAACTATGAGGTTTTCTCCGAGAAGTATAAAACTCGTAAGAATGAGAAATAGTATCATAATGAATTTTTCCAAAAGATATGCTCGTGTCTTTTCGAATTTTCTTTCAAAATAGTCGAAATCTTCTATCATTGCGATCAACGCAAGAGCAGTTCCACCTGCCACTCCTGCTGAAAATCCTCCACCGGGACTTGTGTGTCCTTCAACAGCAAGGTAGAGTGATCCAACAAAGAGAAAAAAAGCTATGAATCTCGTAAATATTCTGATGGAGACGTCTGAGATGCTTTTTACTTTGTCTGGTGTGGGAAGATGTGACATGTGAAGGGAGACTCCTAGCACAGCAAGAGAAAACACCAACACTTCAAAGATAGTGTCGTAAACCCTATTCAAAAGGTACACCTGAGTAACCGGATTTTTTACAATGAGTTTCTTGAGTTCTACCGGAGTTTTTTCAAAGGAACCATTATAGATCAGAAGGAATCCGAAAACAAGAAGGAAAATTGCCCACATCCACTTTTTCACGATTTTTCCTCCCCAAAATACCTCTTTTTTAACCTTTCAACCAAATTTTTTTCTGTCCTGAGAAACTCTCTGAACCTGACTTTCAATTCATCGTCGGTGAAAAGGATGTGATAACTCCCATCTTTTTGAAAAATATGAGATAAATCTTCTCCTCTGTACTTTCTTTCAACGTACCTTAAGAGATCCAGTTTGCCGTCTTCAAGGTAAAAGATCTTAGTCTTCAGATACCCTTTGTTATCCTCTCTGAAAATACCTCCACAACCTATATCAATTTTTTCTTCATTCAAAGCATCCAGTAATTCTTCTATAGAGGAGAATTCAACGAATCCCATCTTATAGTCGTACTTTTCACAAAAACTTTTCAACAACTCGTATTCAAAACCACTGAAAGCATCGCCGAGCTTTTCAAAAAGCAATCTCACGGGAACAAAACCTATTTTCACCTCGCTTCTGGATTTGAGCGCGGTGATATAAACCAACGTTGTTAGCAAAGCTCCAAGTAACGCTTCTGCTATTGCCACGTCTGGTGCAGAAAGAACCACGTAGAGGAGAACCGCCAGAATACTGAGGGCGGTCCTCCCCACAACCGAACTCAATTTTATTGGTGTGAAAACAGTATAGAGAGATATCAATATCATTAGAAGAAAAACAATTCGTTCTATCAAGAAGATCCCTCCGTGTACATACGAGCTATCACATGTGAGATAAACGGTCCCCAGATGAGAAGAAGAATGATCATGAGTATCGTTCTGGACAAATCCTCTGGGAAGTTGAGGACTACGAAGATAGAACCTATTGTATCCGAGATACCTACAAAGTGTATTTTCAGATAAAAGTCCTTTTTTAGAATCGCAAAGAGTGTTCCTATACACATCAGAGTCATCCCAATGTAGATCATTCTTTCTCCCTCCTCAAAAAGTAAGAGAAGAAGACAACACCACTTCCTCCTGCAAGGAAGTAGAAGATCGCAACATCCCTCACTTGGGAAAGAGTAGGAAATATGTAGGACAAAGCGTATATCACAATTCCCGCTTTTGTGGAAAGAGAAGAGATTCCAAGAAGCTTTTCCCAATGATTTTTCCCTAGTAGTACCTGAAAAACACTCAATACGATAGGGAGTATTATCAACCATTTCATTCTTCTTCCCCCATTCTGTGAACTACCATGTACCCTTCCTCCGAAACAACAACCAAGGTTTTTGGAGTAAGAGTAATAGTAAGGGTCTTTTCGAGTTCTTCCCATTCGTCTTTTACACGCATTTCAAAAACTTTTCTTGCTTTGTGTGATGCAAGAACAGATACGGCTTCCAAGACCGCTTTGGGAATGTGGAAGAAAAGTTTGAGTACAAGGATAGGAAACCGTTCGAAATAAACGGGTTTTGTGAACATGTAAGCGATAAGACTAACGAGGACTCCCAGAAAAATCGTTGAGAATGTTACTTTTTGGGTCAGAACAATGAAAAAGATCGTACCAGTTATAATTGCAGAGACAAAAGACATACTATCACCACTCCTAAAAAGTAACTTCCCATCATGGCTTCGAAATCTTCCAACGGATATTTATCTATTTTGTACCTGTTGAATCCGAGATGTATCAGAAAACCTATCCCCATCGAAAGGATTGTTTCAAAAGACTCGTTCCATTCGGCATAACTGATGCCAACCAACACGGATGAAACAAGTAACACCAGGTTGTAGAATCCAAGGAATTTCTGTTTCGAAAAATCAGGAGTTTTAAGGAGAAGTCTCCAGAAAGAAGCGGCAGTGCCGATGAAAGCTAGCTCCAAGACGAATTTCTCCCAACTCTGGAGTTGATCAAGAACCAATATCTTCACAAAACCCGCAAACCCTGGTAGTCCCATGATAGATAAGGTAGCTATTGCAAGGAAAAACCACACTTGGAAACTTATCTTCTTCCACTTAGTTACATCTCTTCCAGGAAGATCATCTTTCAGCAGAAAAAGCCATGCCTTTGAGATGCCATGCGCAAGAGCATAAACAGGTGCAGTGATGGGAGAAACAAGAATGATTCCAACCTGAGAGAGTGTACTGTACGCAAGCATTCTCTTGTAATCTTTCGATAGAAAAACCAATACAGCTCCAAATATAGCAGAAAACAAAGCGAGATCTTTCACCACTTGCCAATTCACAATATTTTGAACCCTCAAAAGTCCGTAAACTGTACTTTTTACAACAACTCCGGAGAGAAGAGCGGACACCACAGTTTCTGATTCTGCATGAACCTGAGGAAGCCACATGCTAAAAAGAAAGACACCCGATCTCAAAAGAAGCCCCACTAAAATCAGAGAAGATGCGAGGGGAGACACTCGCGATATATCCGAGATGGAAAGTGTACCGTTCTCCGAGTACAGAATGGCCACACCGATAAGGAATAAATTCATTCCAACTGTCCCTATAACAAGATATTTAAAGGCAGACCAATATTGAATTTTCCTTTTTCCTTCCACGATCATTAGAAAAGTGACAAGGGACACTGCCTCCACGACAACATAGATGTTGAACAAATCGTAACTTACAAACGCGAGATTGAGAATTCCAAGTAGAATTGAAGAAAGTCCTGAGAGAGTAGAACTCATTCCTTTCATGAAAACTGCCGTAAAAACTAATGCGCTGAGAAGAAGAAAATATCGTGATGTTTGATCTAACAAAAGATGAACGCCAAATTCTCCCGTGAACGTGATATCGAATCTGTAGTTGAATAAAATGATCCCGAGCACAAAGGAAAGATTCACAAATGTAATCCATTTCGGAACCTTTTTCTTGAGAGAAAGACAGACGATACCAAGGGATATAAGAAAGAAATTGTAGTAAAGAAAAATCATGTTTCCTCTCCCCCTTGATTTTTGTCAAGTTTGTCGGAGGAAAGAGAAGAATATTTTGCGGAAATTACACTTGCTATCGTAACGAGTAGCGATATTGTTGCAAATCCTATCACTATTGAGGTGATTATCAACGCTTGTGGTATGGGATCCGTTGTTCCTTCATGAAATGGTATTGGGACCTCCTTTCCTTGTTTTCTCGACGCGACAACAAAAAAACTAACTACTCCTGTTCCCATAATGTCAAGCGATATGATCTTTTTTATGAGATCTTTATTGATGAAAATCCCTAAAAGTCCTATTAAAACTATCGTCAAACTCAGTTGTTCAAGCATTTTTCCACCACCTCTTTTCCAATATGAAAAAGAGCATCGGTGTAGGAAAGATCATCAAAATAG
Organism: Thermotoga sp. KOL6; assembly: GCF_002866025.1. Lineage (NCBI taxonomy): Bacteria > Thermotogati > Thermotogota > Thermotogae > Thermotogales > Thermotogaceae > Thermotoga > Thermotoga sp. KOL6. Next base: position 127,865 of record NZ_LNDE01000001.1, on the reverse strand, counting down.
ATAGTTTCTCCTGTTTCTATCCTCGTTCTTGCTATTTCTTTGTCGAACCAAGAAAAATACCTTTTCGGTGCTACTATCCTCCTTGGTTTCATTCTTTCAACGATTTTTGTAATGACAGCTTTTCTGACCTTATCACCAAGAGAAGGGTCGAAAGGTCCCCCGATCACATGTTTTCTGAGTTCTACGGGAACGTAATAGCCTACCCTGATCACTTTAATCCCCCATCCTTCTAAAATACTTACAAGGTCTGAACAAACATCCACTGCCTCTCTCAAATCTAGTGGACTGTATTCTCCTCTGTCCATCATCTCATGAAGTTCTGTGCCTTCAAAGACAAGGGTAGGATGTATCCGCACCAAATCGGCACCGCATTCCACTGTTCTCAAAGCTGAAAGAATTTCATGTTCTTTTTTGCTTCTTGGAAGTCCCACCATCAAGTGAACACTCAAGGTGAAACCATATTTTTTTATCAACTTGCAGGTTTTTTCTGCCTCTTTCGCAGTATAGCCTCGTTTTGAAGCATCCAGAATTTCATCCACAAACGATTGAACACCTATTTCTATCGTTTCTACACCATATCGCTTCAATATCATCAATTTCTGTTCATTTACTTCATCGGGACGTGTAGAAACCCTTATTGATTTCACTACTGGAAATTTTCTAACGAATCTAAGATACTTCTCCATCATTTCTTCTGAAAGACCGGTAAATGTCCCACCATAGAATCCTATTTCGTATTCTTGGGATGTCTTGGAGTACTCCGCAATAGTTTGAGCAATATCGCTAAAAGACGGGACCTTCTTTTGCCCCGTCGCTTTGATTTGATCACAAAAAACACATTTCCTTTTGCATCCTGCATAGGGAAGAAATATCGGTATGATCTTCATGTTTCTCCAGCCACCAATTTCTCATAAGCCAATTTTGCTGCCTCTTTTTCTGCTTCTTTTTTCGTTCTTCCTTTACCTATCGCTAGCGTTTTACCATTTATACGAACCTCAACGATGAATAATTTTCCGTTGTCGTCCTTCTCAGTTCCTATCAACACGTAATCTGGTGGTATCTTGTGTTCTTTTTGAACGAGCTCTTGGAGAGCAGTTTTGTAGTCGAAAAGCATCTCTCCTTTCATGATCTTATCGATGTAAAACTCGAACTCATCTTCGAAAAACTCCTTTATTTTCTGGTAGCCTTGGTCAAGATAAATTGCAGCCAGCAAAGCTTCAAAAGCATCAGCCAATATGGAGTCTCGATTTCTTCCACCTGTTTTTTCTTCTCCTTTTCCTAGAAATAGATATTCACCGAGTCCCAATCGACGTGAAACCCTTGCAAGCACTTCTTCACTTGCAACAGCTGATTTCACACGTGCCAAATCCCCCACTTCCGATTCCGGATATTTCCGGTATAATATTTCACAAACGAACAACTCCAAAACTGCGTCACCTAAGAATTCTAATTTCTCATTCGAATCGACTTTTTCTCTTCCAGCTTGTTTTTGTTCATTGGAATAGGAACTATGGCATAACGCACGAAAGAGGAGTTCTTCATCATTGAAATGTATTCCCAATTTTTTTTGAAATTCTTTCACTATCCTTCTCTCACTTTCTGTCAACGAAACTCACCTCTTCCAAAATTGTGCCTTCCAGCGAATAAAGATAAAATTTTTTGCTCTTTGTATCGATAATACCAAATGTTGGACCAACACTCGATTTGGGTAATGAAGGAGATCCTGGATTCAGTATGAGTATCCCCTCTTTTCTTTCAATCAGGGGAACGTGTGTATGACCGAAGAGTATCACGTCACATCTGTACGTTTTGGCAAGTTTCACGGTGTCACTTTCTTCGTACTCAAACTGATCACCGTGCAACAAAAGTACCTTTACATCTTCGAGAAACTCCATTCCTATCCTTGGCATCTCTGGAATACCAAGGAATCTTACATCTACATCCGCATCACAGTTCCCACGGATGTATCTAACACGGTATCTCTTCAGGAGTGATGTCAACTCTTTCGGATTGTAATCAGCAGGTAGAGGATTCCTAGGTCCATGATACAAAACATCACCAAGATGCCAAATTTCATCGAACTTTCCTGCAAGCTCAAGTGCCCTTTTGGTTGCTGAAAATTCACCGTGAGTGTCTGAAAGAACAACGATTTTCAATTTCATACCCTCCTTATGACGAACTTCCCTGAAAAAATGGAAACAACGAAGAAAACAAGGGTCCAAATTCCGACGAGGATAACGGAACCTTTATCTATCGAGTGTTCTAGTTGAAAGACCCTGAGGGCGTACATCGTTCTAAAAACAGGAGTGATCATAGTGATATGTTTCAGAGTCTCCGGGAGATTGCTCACAGGAATGGCAAATCCACTCGAAAAGAGAGAGAGACCGATCACAGAAACCCCGAATATGTTGGCAAGACTTTTATCGGTTGAAGTAGAGGAAACCAAAAACCCAACGGATGTGTGAAGAAAGGTGTTAAAAATTATCAAAGAGAAAACGAGAGTAAATCCCATTCTGTTGTCGGTGATAATTCCTATCAAGATGTACGCCAAAAATGACACAGAAGCTCCGAGTACAGTGTAAGCGAAAATCTTACCAAGAGCATATTCCCACCAAGTCAAATTGTACACCAAGAACATCTCATGGAGATTTTTTTCTCTGTCTAAGAATGTCGAAACACTGGCAAGTGATACTGTGACAAGAATTCCTGTGAAAAAAATGATGAAAGGGGAGACAAGATCTGAGAATTTGAGTTCGGAATTTTTCAAAGTCAATCTCGGTACAGGATAGTCTGACTCGGTGAAAATGTATTTTAGGACCTTGGGATCGAAAAAAGCACTACCTTGGAAATCCGCCAAAACAGAGTCTAGGACGTTGTATATAGCAGCGGCGAGATGTAAATCCACAGGACTTGGTATGAAAACCATATGAGTTTGTTGCTTGGTGTACAATTTTGATGCGAAACCTTTCGGGATAACAATAACAGCATTCAGCTCTCCATTTTTTAGAAGAGATTCGTAATCTTTACTAACCTTGACGATGTTTTCCTGTCTCAAAATGGTTCCGATGAATCTCATGATCAACGACGACCAAATACTGTTGTCTTCGTTGTATATACCGAGCTTCATAGTTTGGAGATTGTATCCCTGCATGAAAACAAGCGAGATTATCACCACCAATACCGGCATAGCGATTATCGTCAGAAGAGACATTTTTCTTTTGAGAATCCTCTTGAGTTCAACGATCATGAATTTAAGGATCAAGTTTCCACCTTCTTTCAACTTCCTGAACCACTTCTTCGTGTATCTTCTCTATAGGTTTATTCCCGTCCAAAATTACTATTCTTTCAGGATTTTCTTTAGCGAGCACAAGATACCCTTCTCGTACCCGTTCCAAAAATCCTTTCTGTTCAAATCTGTTCAGCTTTCCTTTTCTTTTGAGTGCTGTTTCGACATTTATATCTATGTAAAAGGTGAGATCGGGGATCAATCCGTTCGTCGCAAACATGTTCAATTGTTCCACAACACTTTTCCCCAGATTTCTTCCAAAACCCTGGTATGCAACGCTGGAATCTATGTATCGATCAAAAATGATCACAAATCCTTTGGAGAGATAGCGAACCACTTCTTCCACAAGTAAATTTCTCGAGGCGAGAAACAAAAAGAGTTCAGCTTTAGGAGTCACTTCCTCCTCCAGAAGAATCTTTCTGATCTTCTCTCCCGGTTTCGTCCCCCCCGGTTCTCTCCTCAGAATCACCTTCTGTCCCTTTCTCTTCAGATAGTGGGTCAAAAGATTCGCTTGTGTGCTCTTCCCACAACCGTCTATTCCTTCGAAACTTATAAGCATTGCCTCCCCTCCTGGTCATCAATATAAAAGCTACAAGATTGTTCATCGAATGGTAGAAAATGGCTGGGAAAAGGGATCCACTGATGACCACACTATGGGCAAAAATGAGAGCAACTATGAATCTGTAAATCAAGTTGACTATGAAAAATTTTTCGAATCCTACAATCACATTGAATAAGTGTAGGAAAGAAAAGATGAATGCATTCAACCATATGTTGTAGTTGTTCAGTTTCAAAAGAACTCCCCTGAAAAAAAGTTCTTCGGATAAGGGGGATATGAACGAAACTGAGATCATTACAATGAGCCAATTTGCAAACGAAGGAAAATGTGCTCCGCCATTTCTCATAAAAAACACGTTTACAGAAAGAAGTATGAGAAACCAATGAAAATCAGCTAGACTCAATTTAAATGATGGAAGATATTGAAAGGCCGCACACGCCGTTACAGCACCTGCCAATCCAAGTAAAGATTGGAAAAAGATCGCTCTTTCAAAACGTCTTATTTTGAAAATGTTGATCGAAAACATGAACATCAAATAAATTGCCAATGCTATGAGTGAATAAAGAATGTTCAAGTTTTCACCTCACAGTAAAGTAGCTATCATGACCGCTTTTATCGTATGCTTCCTGTTCTCCGCCTGATCCCACACTCTACTCTGTTTTCCTTCAATCACTTCGTAAGTTACTTCCTGCCCCTTTACAGCTGGTAAACAATGCATGAAAATAGTGTCTGGATTTCCTGTCATATCCATTTTTTCGTCGTTCACTTGATACGGTTTCAGAATGGACATCCTTTCTTTGGCCTCTTTCTCTTCTCCCATCGATACCCAAACATCCGTGTAAACCACATCTGCGTTTTTCAGAGCGAGTTTGGGATCCGGAATAAACTCCACGCTCGTATTGTTTTCTTTGGCTATCTCTTCACATTTTTTGAGTATCTCTGGATTCGGTTTCAACTCCTCTGGACCGCACGCAACGAAATTCATTCCCATCTTTGCGCAGGCTATCATGAGAGAAGTTGCCACGTTGTTTCTCGTATCTCCCATGAAGACAACTTTTATTCTTTTCAAACTTCCGAAATTTTCTTCAATCGTCATCAGATCGGCAAGTGCCTGTGTGGGATGAAAGTCATCCGTGAGGCCATTGTAAACGGGCACCCCCGAGTATCTTGCGAGTGTTTCGACGGTCTCCTGTTTGTATCCACGAAACATGATGGCATTCACCATTCTACCAAGAACACGCGCGGTATCCTCAAGAGATTCTTTTACACCGAGATGGATATCGTTTAAGGAAAGAAATATGGGGTGTCCCCCTTCTTCAGCAAAAGCTGTCTCGAAAGCGAGTCGTGTTCGTGTGGATCTTTTCTCGAATATCATGGCAAGAGTCATTCCTTTGAATCTCTCTTGTTTCAATCTAGAACGGCTTTCCATTTTCACTTGCTTTGCCACATCGAGCAAATATCTTATCTCCTCTGGGGTGAAATCTAAAAGCGTGAGAAGAGACTTCCCTTTCAAGTTGACAGACACGTTTCACACCTCCACAATATCTTCAACCTTTTCGCCGGTTGATATGTACCTTATCGGTTTTCCTGTCTCTCTCTCTATGAAATTCACAAAGCGCTCGAATGAGCTGTCCTCAAGTGTTCTCCAACCAGTGAAAGACTCGTACACTGGTTCTTTCTTCTCTAGACCTTTCAGCGAAAGAAGCTCTTTTCCATCTTTGTACCTGACACACACTTTTATTTCTTCAAAACCGTTCAGAATGTCTGCTTTCGTCATAACAAGTGTGTCAACGTTCGCCATTTCTATCGCGTAGTTGAGGAGAGGGAGATCGAGCCAACCACATCTCCTTGGGCGGCCGGTTGTTGATCCGTATTCATGTCCTGCTCGTCTCAACGCTTCTCCTTCCTTTCCAACGAGTTCTGTTGGGAAAGGACCTTCACCCACCCTGGTCGTGTAAGCCTTGAAGACCCCTAAGATCTCGTCCACTTTCACTGGAAATCCCATTCCTGCACTCACACCAGCAGAGGAACAGTTCATACTGGTAACGTAAGGATACGTCCCTGCATCGATATCGAGAAGGACCCCTTGGGTACCTTCAAAAAGAATAGAACTTTCCTCTAAATATCTTTTCATCTGAATTGGAGAGATCACGAAATGTTTTATGAGTTCGTAAAACTCCAGAAGATCTTCTAAAACAATTTCTATATCAAAGTTAAGACCGTACAACTTTTTAAGAGAGAGATTCTTTTCCAGCAACTCTTTTGCTTTCTTCTCGTCGCTGAGTTCAGAAATTCTGACATTTGATCTCATAACTCTGTCGGAACATGCGGGTCCAATTCCCCTCTTCGTAGTTCCTATTTTTAACAGCTCGTCTATTTTTTTATCCATTTCTTTATGAACGGGTAGAACAACGTGTGCGTTCTCGGATACGAGAATCTTTCCCGAGTAATCGGGAAATCTCTTTCTCAGTTCTTCTATCTCTTCTGCGAACACTTGAAGATCGAGTAAAACCCCGCTTCCAATCGCTATTCCTATGTTCTTAGTAAAATCCGCAGAAGGAAGAAGATGGTGCACCATTTTGAACGTGCCATAATTCACCGTGTGACCTGCATTAGCTCCTCCTGAAAATCGCGCAACGATATCATGATATCTGGAGAGATAGGTCACAACTTTTCCTTTTCCTTCGTCTCCCCACTGAAGGCCAACGACCACTCTGTTCATTCACTTCACTCCTCTTCAAATCGTTTGAAAATGGAATCTACATGTCTCAAGTAATAAGATGCATCGAAAAGTTCCATGAGTTCTTCTTTAGTGATCAGCCTCTTCACATCAACGTCTTCGACGAGATGATCAAGGAAACTTTTTTCTGAGTTCCAGGTCCTCAAAGCATTTCTCTGTACTATATCGTAAGCTTCCTTTCTTGTAAGTCCTTTTTCTATGAGTTTTAGAAGAACTCTTTGTGAAAAGACGAGTCCTTTTGTTAGATCGATGTTTTTCTTCATTCTCTCTTCGTTCACCTTCATATTCTTTATCACTTTTGTTGCAGTGACGATCATATAATGAAGAGTTTGTGTGGCATCTGGAAAAATGTATCTTTCTACGGAAGAATGTGATATGTCTCTCTCGTGCCAGAGAGCAATGTTTTCAAAGGAAGGAGACACGTACGCTCTCATCATCCTTGAAAGTCCTGTCAAGCGTTCACACGTAATAGGATTTTTTTTATGGGGCATGGCACTTGAGCCTCTTTGACCCTCTTTGAAAGGTTCTTCCACTTCGAGAACTTCTGTTCGCTGAAGATGCCTTATCTCGAGAGCCATTCGTTCTATACCAGCTGCTACGATGCCCAAAACTGACAGATAGAAAGCATGTCTGTCTCTTGGAACAACTTGTGTAGAGACTGGTTCTCGCTTGAGTCCAAGGTAGGATAAAGCTTTTTCTTCTACTTCAGGTGGTATGTTTGCATAATTTCCGACGGCACCACTTATTTTCCCAAAGGCCACTTCTTCTATTGCTTCCTTCAGACGTTCCGTATTTCTCTTCATTTCCGAGTACCAACCGAGTATCTTCAACCCAAAAGAAGTAGGCTCAGCATGTACGCCATGCGTTCTACCAATAATGGGAGTGTACTTGTAGCGATTTGCAGCTTCCCAAAGTACTTCACACAGCTTTCTTAGAACATTAAGAAGAATCCTACCTGCTTCAACGAGAGCCAAAGAATTGGCTGTGTCTACGACATCCGATGAGGTAAGTCCGTAATGAAAATACCTGGAATCCTCGCCAATCATTGTTCCGATTCCTTCCACGAAAGCCACCACATCGTGATTGGTCTTCTCTTCTATTCTTTTAAACAATTCCACATCTATTTCAACTTTACTCTTTATTTTCTCGGTGACTCCTTTTGGTATCATCCCCAATTCCTCGTAAGCCTTCGTTACTGCGAGTTCCACCTCCAGCCATCTTCTGTATTTTGCTTCCTCCGTCCACAGATCCTTCATCGGTGACAAAACGTACCTCTCTACCATCTTTCTCCCTCCTGAAAATATCTCTCAAAGATATGAAAGCCACAACAAGGAAAACAAGATAAGAAGTTTTTGGGTATTTTAGGCTCGCTACTTTCCAAAGGGATACGGCAACAAGTATCCAAAATACGATCTTCAAAGCGGATCTGACTATTCTTTTTTTCATAAAGTCACCCATTACCAACGGAATAAAAGAAAACGCGAGATACATTTCTGCAGTGTCGTAGTTGATTTTCTTTATGTATTCAAAACCTTCAAGAACTAGAAGAAAAACGAGACTGATGTTGAATATGGTTTTACTCTTATCTTCTTTGCTCCAAAGAAAGAGACCAGAAAGTAAAGGAACAAGTATTGACAAGAGGACACCGTCTTTCCAAGACAGCACGGCAAATATCAAAGAGAGTCCTATCCCTAACATCATTGTTCCTCCTTCGCTAGAGTGACAACGGTTTCAACGTGGTAAGTCTGAGGAAACATGTCAAAAGGCTTCACTCGTTCTATTGAATATCCTCCCTCCAGAAAATATTTAACGTCTCTGACAAGGGTGGAAGGTTCGCATGAGACGTAAACGATCCTCTCAGGAGAGAGTCTGAGGATTTCTTTAACCGTTTCCAGGCTTGTCCCAGATCTGGGAGGATCCAATATTACTTTGTCTGCCCTCCCATGATAGGATCTCAAAAATTCTAAAACATCGCTTTCCACATATTCAATGTTCCTTCTACCGTTTACATTTGCATTAGCTTTTCCTGCTTTTACAGCGATCCTACTCGATTCGACAGATATCACTCTTGAAGAAGAAAAGGATGTTCTGATGGAGAAAGTTCCGATCCCCGCATAAAGGTCGAGAACCGTTTCATTTCCTTGAAGGGCTAATTCTTTGTATACATGGTCTATCAATTTGGATGTAACGGAGTAATTGCTTTGAAAGAAGGCGGTTGGAGGAATTTGAAATCTTTCCCAATCGAATTCTTCAACAATAATTCCTTCTCCATAAAGAGTTCTGTAAGGACCTCTCAAAATGACAGAATCTTTCGAATTCATAACATGAATTATAGAGTACACCTTGGGAACTTTTCTCAATATTGCTTGCACCAAACTTCGACCCCATGGAAACGATTCCGTCTTCGTTACAAAGATGATCATGAGTTGATCTGTACTGAACGCATATCTGACGACAAGGTGTTTCAAAATCCCCTTCCTCGTTGCCCAGTTGTAAGTGGGAATGTTCATCACTTGAACCGCTTCCCTGACCGTTTGCAAAACTTCGGTAGTATCTTCAGGTGCAATTTCGCAAGATTTTATATCAATTACTGTATCAGATTTACGTTGTTTCAGCCCCAGTTTTCTACCCTGAAAATGAAACTCCATCTTCGTTCTGTAATGATACACAAGATCACTGGGTTCAACTTCTTCTACATTAACTGCTATCCCCGAACGTTCGAAAAGATCTATGAGAATTTCTCTTTTGTAAATAAGTTGATTTTCATATTTCATGTCCATCCAATGACAACCACCACATCGCCCGAAGTACTTACAAGCAGGTTTTACCCTGCTTTTTGATTCTCTGAGGAAGGAAATCACTTTTCCGAAAGAGAAATCCTTCTTTTCTCGGACAGGCTTCACCAATACCTCTTCTCCTGGATAAGCCCCTTCAACGAAGACTATCTTTCCATTGGAGAGATGGGCTAGACCGTATCCTCCGTTGACCATCTTGTCTATCTTCACTCGTTCCAACATTTGTCACATCCTCTCCGGTGCTGAAACTCCTAACAAATCCAAACCTTTCTTTAAGACGATCTTAGTTGCGAGTGAGAGATTCAACCTCGCATTTGAAAGAGGTATATTCTCAGGATCGACGATGACATGCTTTGTGTAAAACACATGAAACGATTCTGCCAATCTCTGAAGATAGTTTGTTAGTCTGTTGGGAGAGAACATCGTAGCGGTTTCCTTCAACGCGGTACTGAACATTCCAAGGTTCCTCATCAATGTTCTTTCTTCATCGTTTCCGAGAAGCTCAAGATGTTTTCCTTCTTCAAATGTGATACCTTTTTTCTCTGCGTTGACGAAGAGATTCGAAATCCTTGCGTGAGCGTATTGAACGTAATAGACAGGATTATCCATGGTTTTCGCCTTGGCAAGATCTATATCAAATACCATGTGAGTATCTGGATCTACCATCGCGAAAAAATACCGAGTTGCATCTCTTCCAACTTCATCTAGGAGCTCATCCAGTGTGATAAACTCTCCAGCCCTTGTAGACATTCGAACTACTTCTCCACCACGTTTCAACGTAACGAATTGATGGAGTATTACGTTGAAGAAATCATCAGGTATTTCCAAAGCCTTCATAGCGGCTTTCATACGAGGAATATGACCGTGGTGGTCACTTCCCCATATGTCGTAGACTTTTTTAAATCCTCTTTTGTACTTCTTGTAATGGTAGGCTATATCCGTCATGAAATATGTGTACGTTCCGTCACTTCTAACGAGAACTTTGTCGTCTTCTTCTATGAAGACAGACACTTTCAACCACAAAGCACCCTCTTTCTCATAAACCAGACCTTTCTCTTTTAGAAAGCTCAAAACTTCCTCTACAGTACCATCTTCTATTAGGCTTTTCTCGGAATAGTAAACATCAAACGAAGAACCTATTCTTTTCAAAGTATCTTTCATGCTGGAAAGTATCCTGTTCAAAGCTATTTCTCTGAAAAGTGCTTCCACTTCTTCATTCCAAATGTTCTTGTACTTATCGCCCACTTCTTTTATCAGATCTTTCGCTATCCCCACGAGATATTCTCCTCTGTAACCTCCTTCTGGAATCTCTTTTTCAACTCCAAGAAGTTGGTTGTACCGTACCCATAAAGATTGTGTCAAAAGTTTTATCTGTTTTCCGGCATCGTTTATGTACATCTCTCTCGTGACATCGTAACCAAGCTCTTTGAATACCTCTGACAACACATCTCCTATCACGATCTGCCTACCGTGACCCACCGTGAAAGGTCCCGTAGGATTGGCACTACCATATTCAAATTGAACCTTCGTTCCATCTCCAACATTCTCTTTCCCATAAGCTTCCTTTTGGACGAGAATCGTTCCAACAACTTCTTGCAACACTTCATTCGATAGAAAAAAGTTTATGAATCCAGGTCCCATGGTTTCTGTTTTGCTGAATGTGTGATCTTTCTCAAGTTTTCTCATTATCTCTTGGGCTATCTCTCGTGGGTTTCTTTTTAAAACCTTGGCAAGTTTCATAGCAACGTTGGTGGAGAGATCCCCAAAATCTTTCTTAGGTGGTATTTCAACCTCAAAATCGATTTTCACTTGGTATAACTCTGTGATTACTTTTGTGACTTTTTCTCTAATGAGATCCACCAACATGTTTTACACCTCCATGTTTGCAAGATCGTGTGCTAGTTTGTTCTCTTTCTCGCTTACCCACTCAAGGTGAACACGCTCAAATTTTTTCAAGATGTTCTTTACTTTTTCATAGATTGGTTTCAAATTCTCTGATTTCACTTTGTATTCATTTTTCAATTGCTTTATCACAAGTCGAGAATCTCCTCGAACTACCACTTCTTTTTCTCCAAATCTCAATACCTCTTCCAGCCCTTCCAAGAGAGCTAAATACTCCGCCATGTTGTTGGTTCCATAGGCGAGAGTTTTCGAGCATCTTTTCAAGACGTTTCCGTTTTCATCCAATATGACAAAACCTATTCTCATTTTCCCGGGGTTGGGTTTACTTGATCCATCGAAATAAAGAAAAACCAACTCTTTTCACCTTCTGAACAGAAAATACCTCACTGCATCTATCTTATGTCTTCTCTCTTTTAGAAGATTGATTTCGAGATCAGCGGATATCTTTACACCACCATTCTGCCGCAAAAAACCTGTCAAATTTGGAGTTAGAGGTATTGGAGCACTTATGTAACTCTTTCCGTGATACGAATTGTTGAAAAATGTCCCTCTAGGAGAAAGTTTCACACCGAATACTTCAAGACTTTGGGACCTGGCCCATAATCCTTTCTTTTCTTCCCACCAGTCTTTCTCTTCTGTTTCCAAATCGAAGTGTATGAATGTGAACACCTCTTTTTCTACCATAGGTCTCAAGACCTTGGAGGAGAAGATATCCTCTTTTCCAAGGATCGATACGAACCAATTTCCCAGGTCTACGATTACTCGTTTGCTTTGTGGAATGTATCTTTTTACGATTTCTCCATTTCTCACCACAAGGACATCAGAAAGCATCTTGAAAGTTTCCACACCAGGTGATATCACAGGAACATTTAAATTTCTTGATATGTAACGAAGCAGATCCGTATAGAAAGGTTCTAGCTTTTCGAATTTTCCGGTTTTGAAAGGAAAAACGCCCATAAGGAGATTACCAGTTAGTCTTGGAAATATCAAAAGATCGATAAAGAACAAATCTTCCTTTATGATTTCCATGAGAGAATCTATGAATTCGTCAGCGGACCTGAACGTTTGATTCAGAGGGAACGAAACACAAACCACCCTTTTCACACCGTTTCTTTCACGGTGTGTTCTTGAAATTTTTCTCTTTGGGACAAGCTTCTTTCTTGCCATCCTCCAAAATAGATTCTCAAACATTTTTATAATCTCCTGAAGAGAAAGAATTTTCTTCAAACTCGATAAAAACGGGTGCCACACCTTCCGCCACGATACCCGTTCGATTCCTGGTTTTTTCGAGAGGAAAGTAAATGTTGTTGTGAACTTTACCTTGGAAATTCAAAAGCGCTATCGATGCAACTTCCGTTTCTTGGGTATGAGCCCAAAATTTTGCCTTGATGAAATTGAAATCTACAAAATTTTGGACGTCACAAAATCCGATGAGAAGCTTCGCTCCACTTTCTTTAGCTATGTAGAATGCTTCCGGATAAAGAGAGAGTTCCCCCCCTACCACGAAAACTTTCAATCCAACATCCGCTATACCGAATTCGTATCCTTTTTTCCACTCCTTTCCTTGCCTGCCCACTATAAAGAATTTTTCCGTTCCTACAACGGAAAAATTGGCGTTGCTTGGTATTATATCTAACCAAGAAATGAAAAGATCGACTCTTTCAAACTCTTCCAAAGAAACTGTTGAACCTACCAAAATTTTCAATTTGTCCCACCCATTTCAAGTATAGCATTATTCCAAAACTCTTTCAGAGATGTATTCCACAGCAAACTGTCTGTCCACCTCAACCTGATCCCCCGTTTCGAGATCTCGAAGTATGACGATTCCTTTTTCTAACTCTTCGTCACCAATTATGATCACATACCTTGCTCCCATTCTGTTTGCATGCTTCAATTGTCCAGAGAGCTTTCTCTCCATGATGTCCATATCTACTCTGAATCCCTTTTTTCTTAGATCAATCGCCAAACTCACCCCTTCCTTGAAGGCTCTTTCGCCTATGGTGGCAACGTAGAGATAGTGGACGTTTTCTACTGGAACCTCTATACCTTCTGATTTAAGGGCGAGCACCAATCTCTCTATTCCGGCAGCAAAACCCAGAGCAGGGATAGAAGAACCTCCCAACTCCGAAAACAAACCATCGTATCTGCCACCACCGGCAATAGAGTTCTGTGCACCGAGGCCTTCATGCCTCACTTCAAAAACCGTTCGAGTATAGTAATCTAAACCCCGTACGAGAGTATGATCTTCCACATATTCAATTTCGAAGGTGTTCAGATACTCTTTCAATTTCTCGTAATGCTTCTTGCAGTTATCACAGAGATAATCCACACTCTTTGGAGCGTTCAGCGCGAATTTTTGATCCTCTTTACAATCGAGAAGCCTGAGAACGTTCCTTTCGTATCGTCTCTTACAATCCTCGCAAAGTTCATCCAAATATTGCTTGTAATATTCTTTAAGGACCTCTCGATATTGTTTTCTGCACTCAGGGCAGCCTATAGAGTTCAGGTGAATAGAATATTTGCGGAGCCCTAATCTTTTCAAAAAGATATCAACTGCCAGAATCATCTCGAAATCCGCCTTCGGAGATTCTGAACCTATGATTTCGAATCCCACTTGATGAAACTGTCTCAGCCTTCCAGACTGAGGTTTTTCATAACGAAACATTTGACCTATGTAATAATACCTTTGCTGAAATCCCCTGTTCACCAGAGAATTCTCCAGAAAGGCTCTCACAACAGGAGCAGTTCCTTCTGGCCTCAGCGTTATGCTTCTCCCTGCTTTGTCTTGAAAGGTGTACATTTCCTTCTGAACAATATCGGACTCTTCTCCGACACTCCTTATGAAGAGTTCAGTTTGTTCAAAGATAGGGGTTCTAATCTCCTCCATCCCAAAGCTTTCACAAACTTCTCTAAAAGTATTCTCTACAAACCTCCAATACCATACGTCTTCACCAAAAAGATCATTTGTACCTTTTATCTTCTTGTATTTCAATTGATTTCACCTCCATTCTCCGTTAGAAGAATTTTCAGATCTCTGATAATTCTCGCAAGCGCATAAAAGACAACGAGAAATTCCAATCTTCCGAGGAACATTCCCAAAGTCATTGTCCAAAGAACTCCAACAGGGAGATCGGGACTTGTGAGGCCGACGGAGAGCCCCACACCGTTCATTGCGGAAGAGAACTCGAACATGGAGACAAGAGGATCGTATCCGTAGCTCATGAGGACCAACGTACCAAGTAAATAAGTCAAAGCGTATATACCGAAAAAGATGAACATATCCTTTATGATATTTTCATCGATCGTCCTTCTGCTTTCTCCTTTCCAGACCATGATCTTTCCTACTTTTCTTCTTGGACCCACAAAATCTCGAATCGCTCGAACCAATAATTTGAGAGTTACAAACACCCTGAATTGTTTCAAACCTCCGGCAGTCGAATCCATCATACCCCCGAGCATCATGATAACAGTGAGTAAGAACACACCTAAAGGAAAAAGAGCCACCCACGGTACGAGATCAGTGTTTGAGAATCCAGTTCCTGTAATCGCTGATACTACTTGAAAGATAGTGTATCTGAGAGCATTTTCATGGAACACCTTACTTGCATGGGGAACCAAAAAAACTGTTGCAAGAACAATGGTTGTTCCCATTAGCCATGGTTCTCCGTTTCTCAAAAACGCTTTGAAGTTACCTTTCCAAAGTGTGTAATGAATACCAAATCCCGTTCCTCCAAGGATCATTAAAACGATCGTTATCGTTTCTATTGAAACACTGTTATAAAATCCTATGCTCGTGTTCTTTACTGAGAAACCACCTGTTGCAAGAGCAGTGAGTGAATGATTGAAAGCATCGAACCAAGGCATGCCTGCAAGATGAAGAAGCACCATTCCTAGCACAGCATACGTCACGTATATGATCATTATCACCTTTGTGGATTGTGTCACATTGGGAAGAATGTTGTCTACCCTTCCCTCAGATCCGTAAAGTGAAGCACCGAGAGGTCCTATAAGTGTAGCAAGCATTATCACAGCGAAACCAGCTCCCCCTATGAACTGCATAATGCTTCGCCAGACAAGAAGAACATGTGGCAAACTTTCAACATCTGGGAACATAGTGAGACCAGTGGTAGTCCATCCGCTGGTTGCCTCGAAAATCGCTTGGTGAAAATTCAAAAAGCCGGTAATTATGAACGGGGAAGCCGATAGCAAAATCGCCACAATCCATGTTGTGACAACTATCACTGCTCCTTCCTGGTAGCCAACTACATGGCCATTGCTCAATTTAGAAATTTTTTTGAGTAAGTATCCTGAAACGAACGAAACTACAGCCGGTACAAGAAACGCAGTGATGTATTTCCATTCTTCGGGATAGAAGATCACGAAGACAACCGGCAATAGAAGAATGGCGGGAAACCATGCAAGCAATTGCCCTACGTACCAGAACGAAACTCTGAGTCTGTGCTTTGTACTGGCCAATACATCTTCCAATTCTTTCACCTTCCAAGGAGTATGTTTTCCACTTCCTCTTTTGTCGCCGAATTAGTGATCACGTACAATTTGTCACCTGGAAGAATCTCTGTATCACCTCTTGGGACCACCAAAACTCCTCCCCGCACGATGGCTGCAACGATACTCTCTCTTGGAAGATTCAAATTTTTCAACATTCTCCCAACGATTGGATTGTTTTCATCTATCGTTACGTTCAGAAATTCTATCCCTTGCTCTAAAGGTATGATACTTGAAAACTCCTCAGGAAATATCAATGCTTCTATAGTATTCGTTATCAGGGTTGTAAGATTCAGAACGGTTGTGATCCCCAACTTTTTGAAAATTTCGATATTTCCCGGATCGTTCACTAGGCTGACCACACGTCTCACACCGAACTCTTTCATCACCAGCTGGGATATGAAAAGATTGACATCGTCTCTTGGAGTTAAAACTACTACCACATCACTTTTTGAAATCTCTGCGTCTCTGAGAACTTCTTTTTGACTGCCATCTCCGTGTATCACTGTAGCTTTCAATCTCTTGGCGAATTCCTCGCACAGATCCTTATCCTTGTTTATAATCACAACTCCGTACCTTCGAAAACTCATGGATCGTGCCAGATAATAGGCTGTTGTTTCACCGCCTATGATGATTATCTTCAACCTTGCTCACTCCCCACGATGTATTCCCTGATCCTCTCCATCATTAGATTGGCGGGACATATCGTTTTTATCCCACTATCTTCGAAAATTCTAGTCCTTTCAGGGTCGTACACTCTTGCTACAACATTTTTCACGTTAAACATATATCGCGCGTTCATCGCAACGAAAAAATTCGTACTGTCGTCGTTTGTAAAGGCAAAAACCATGTCGGCTTTTTCCATGCCACTTTCCTTGAGTGTTTCAAATTCTGCAGCATTTCCAACTATTGTAAAACCGGAGAACTCCGAATTCAACCTGTGAAAAGCATACTCATTTTTGTCCACAACGACCACGCTATGTCCTTCTACCGAGGCGAGATTTGCAACAAGAGCTCCCAACCTGCCACATCCAAAAACGACTATGTATTTATTTTTCCTTTTGGACATACGTCTTCTCCTCCGATTCTCAATATCTGTACCTGTGTATTCTTTTCATCCTTAAAATATACCCCCATAACATCCCATAGACAAATCCTCCTATGTGTGCCCACCAAGCAACTCCATACGTTCCGACAAGACTGTTCATGACTTGTATAAAAAACCATATTAGAAGATAGTAAAAAGCAGGGATTTCCACTAGGGTTAGAAAGAAGAAAAACGGAAAGAGTGTCACAATTCTCGAGTAAGGAAAGAGCACGAAATAAGCCCCCATCACTCCAGAAACAGCTCCAGAAGCCCCAATCATGGGGGTTGTTGAATGAAGAAAGAATGCAAACTGAACCAATGCGGCAAATACGCCAGCCGATAAATAAAAGAGAGCGTAACCAAAGTGACCCATTTCGTCTTCGGTGTTATCTCCAAAAATCCAAAGGAACCACATGTTACCCAGTATATGCCAGAAGCCACCGTGGAGAAACATATGACTTATGAAAGGGAAGAGAGAGAATCCCAATGCTTCCCTCACTCTGTCAACCGTATAACGTGCCGGTACCAATCCGTATTTGTACATGAAGACGAGAAGCTCTCTGTCACCCAATGTAAGTTGGTAGACAAAAACAACTATGTTTATCAGAATCAAAGCAACGGTCACGTACGGTTTCTTTCTACTCGGAAGAATATCGTAGAGTGGAAACATCTTCTCACCTCAGGTTCAAACACTCAGAAATATTCGACTTTTCAGCTATCTCTGGTACCAACACCGATTCTTCTCCTGTCATTATCACAACAACTCCGGGTCCATGCCCTGCCGATACACATGCTGAGTGTACAACAACCCCTATGGAAATCGATCCTCTCTTGTATTTTCCCACACCATAGGAATTATCATGGTTCATTATAGCCACTAAGTCTCCTAGTTTGAGATCTTCGACACCAAATTCTCTGGAATCCAACGCCATTATATCGTAATCCGTTGAAGCACTGCTCGATGCTCCGATTCCAGACCCCATAAAGTGGGCAGGAATCTTAGCCACGACTGGTACTCGTAATTTACCATTTTCTTCAGTTATACCGATCCTTTCCAAAAGATCAGGATCTACGTTCATAACCTTCACTTTGGGATAGTCGATTAACTTTAAGCCCTGTCCCCACGCCTTTATTAGAATCTTATCGCCCACCATGAGTTTTTCCAACACCTCATCTTCGAAGTGCACTATGACGTGGTTAACTCCACCGTGTTTTCCTGTTACCATTCCTCTACTGCCCTTCGCATCTCCAGACATAACAACAGCTTCGTTTCCTATGCAGGATAACGTCATAAGTGGAATTTCTTCTTCCTTTCTTCTCGCTGCAACAGATACTCCTGGTTCCACATGATCCCCTTCCCATCCGTAAGCACTATATCCAATTTTCACGTTGTAAGTGATCCCGCCGAGTACCGGTATTACTTTCACCGTTCCTTCCGTGGTTATGCTGTAAGGAGAACGCATCTTAGCGGGAGCTATCTCGCCCATGACCGAGATTCGTACGATTTTATCTTTGTTGGTTCGCATAAAGACCACCTCCACGATATGATATCATTGAATAGATAAGGCAGAACAGGAGGTGACATCTTGAAATTCTACATCACTACTCCCATATATTATGTGAACTCCGAACCGCATATAGGAAGCGCCTATACCACTATTGTAGCTGATATCATCGCTCGTTACAAACGTTTCATGGGATACGATGTTTTCTTTCTGACCGGTACCGATGAACATGGACAAAAGGTCTTGCAAGCTGCTCAAAAAGCGGGAAAAGATCCTCAAGAATTTTGTGATGAACTTGCAGAAAAATTTAAACAATTGTGGAAAGAATTGAAAATCACCAACGATTATTTCATTCGGACTACAGATGAGACACACATGAAAACTGTTCAGAAATTCGTTGCGAAAATGAAAGAAAACGGAGACGTTTACAAAGGCGTTTATAAAGGATGGTATTGTGTCCCGTGCGAGACTTTTTGGAACGATGATGAGGTTATAAAAGACGGTGATGAGCGTTTCTGTCCTGAATGTAAAAGACCTGTCAAGTGGGTAGAGGAGGAAAATTACTTCTTCAGGCTTTCCAAATACAGAGATGCTCTTCTGAAATACTACGAGGAACATCCTGACTTCGTGGAACCCGATTTTCGCCGAAACGAAATGCTGAAGATACTGGAGGGTGGACTCAAGGATTTGAGTATCACCAGGACGTCGTTCAAATGGGGGGTTCCTGTGGAAGACGACCCTGATCACGTGATCTACGTTTGGGTGGATGCTCTTATAAACTACGTTTCCGCGATCGGATATGGGTGGAACGATGAAATGTTCAACAAATGGTGGCCTGCCGATCTACACCTTATAGGAAAGGAGATAAATAGATTTCATTCTATTATTTGGCCTGCTATGTTGATGTCGGTCGGATTGCCACTTCCGAAAAAGGTTTTTGCTCATGGTTGGCTCACTGTGAACGGCCAAAAGATCAGTAAATCACTTGGAAATGCCATAGATCCACGATTTTTTGTCAACCGTTATGGAAACGACGTGGTTAGATACTACTTGATAAGGGATATTGTTTTCGGAAAGGACGGAGATTTCTCGGAAGAAAGGTTGGTTCACAGATTAAACTCAGATCTTGCAAACGATTATGGAAATCTCTTACACAGGATCACAGCGATGATAAATAAGTACCTCGGCGGAAAACTTCCAAAACCTTCAAAAGAAGAGAGCATTGACAGATGGATAAAAGAAAGATTTCTCGAAACGAAAGGAAATTATTACAGTCTCATGGATTCTTACAGACTCACCGAAGCCCTGGATAAAGTTTGGGAGTTCATAGCAGACATTAACAAATACTTCAACGACACCAAACCGTGGGTTCTGAGTAAAGAAGGAAAGATCGAAAGATTGAACACCGTTCTCTACAACTCTCTCGAGGCTGTCTTCAAAGTAGCACTCATGACACTTCCTATGATGCCCGATACCTCTGAAGAGGTTTTCAGGAGAGTTTCGTTCGATGAGAAACCTTCCCAGGAGCACCTGGAGACTTGGGGGGTATTGAAATCGGGATCTAACGTGACTCATGGGGACCCTCTCTTCAAAAAGATAGATACTAAGACATTTAAAAAGGTGGTGGAAACTGTGTCGGTTGGGGAAAATCTGATCACCATAGATGATTTTGCAAGAGTAGACTTGAGAACCGCAAAAGTACTTGAAGCAGAGAAAGTGCCGAACTCTAAAAAACTCATAAGGTTGATTGTTGATCTCGGAACGGAAAGAAGACAAATAGTTGCAGGAATAGCCGAATATTATAAACCAGAAGAGCTTGTGGGTAAAACCATTATTGTCGTTGCAAATTTGAAACCAGCCAAACTCATGGGAATCGAATCTCAAGGAATGTTACTTGCAGCGAAATCGAACGATACACTGAGACTTTTAACAGTAGATGGAGAGATCACACCTGGTGCCAAGGTGTCTTAATGGAGGGATGTGAATGCCGGAGTTTCTGATAGACAAACCTATAGAGGATGAGCTTGTCGAGTCTTATCTCCTCTACTCGATGAGTGTTATTGTAGGAAGGGCCATTCCAGATGTGAGAGATGGGCTCAAACCTGTTCAGAGGCGTATCTTGTATGGAATGTATGAACTCGGTCTTACCCATAACTCTCCAACGAAGAAGAGTGCAAGAATCGTTGGAGAAGTTATGGGTAAATACCATCCCCATGGGGATGCTCCTGTCTACGACGCGCTCGTGAGAATGGCACAGTCTTTCACGATGAGATATCCCCTCATAGAAGGGCAAGGAAATTTTGGCTCCATAGACAGAGATCCTCCCGCTGCCATGAGATACACGGAAGCAAGACTCACCAAACTCGCAGAAGAAATGCTCGAAGACATAGAGAAGAACGTAGTGAACATGATAGACAATTTCGATGGAACTTTGAAAGAACCTGAGGTTCTCCCTTCTAAGGTGCCAAATTTGATAATAAACGGAGCTTCAGGGATCGCTGTTGGAATGGCCACCAACATACCTCCTCACAATCTGTCTGAAACCGTTGACGCGTTGATTTATTTGATAGATCATCCTGAAGCAACCGTTGAAGAACTAATGCAATTCATAAAAGGACCAGATTTCCCAACGGGTGCGATTGTTGTGAACGGTTCTGAACTACGAAGTGTTTACGAAGAGGGAAGAGGACGGATAGTTGTCAGAGGGAAAGTTCATGTTGAGGAAGGAAAAAAGGTAAAGAAGATCGTTATCACCGAAATCCCCTATGGAGTGAGTAAAGCAGGTCTCATCGAACAGATTGCGAAAATAGTGAGAAATGACGATTCGCTTCCTGTGAGAAATATCAGAGATGAATCAGATAAGCGTGGAATGAGAGTGGTTATAGAAATTCCGAAAGATGCCAACGAAGAAGTGGTGATAAATAACCTCTACAAAAAAACCTCTCTTCAAGACTATTTCAACGTGCAGATGTTGGTTATAGACAAAAACAAGAGACCTAGGCTGATGAATCTGAAAGGATTACTAGAAGCTTTTCTGGAGCATCGTTTCGAAGTCATAAGAAGGAGAGCCGAATACGAATATGAACAGTACTCCAAACGAGCCCACGTTGTGGAAGGATTGTTGAAAGCAGCGAGAGCCATTGGTGTGGTGGTGGACATAGTCAGGAGTAGCAAAGATGTGGAAACCGCTAGAAGAGCACTGATGGAGACCTTCGAAATAACAGAGGCTCAGGCGAAAGCTATTCTTGATATGAGGCTCTCGAGACTTACTTCACTCGAGATAGAAAAACTTCAAGATGAATACTCCGAACTAGTGAAAAAGATATCTGAGGTGAAAGAAATTCTTGAAAAAGACGTAAAAGTCAAGGAAATAATGAAAAAGGAATTCAAATATCTTAAGGAACGTTACGGTGACCCAAGAAGGACCAAAATCACAGACGAAGAACTCAGATACGATATGGAAGAACTCATTGCGGAAGAAGATATTGTGATCACTTTGAGCCACAAAGGATACTTGAAAAGCACCCCCCTTAGCAGCTACAGATCTCAAAGACGTGGCGGAAAAGGTATCACTGTTTCAAAACTATCCGAAGACGACGAGGTAGAATTCGTTGTGGTCACGAAGAATATTTCTTCCACTCTCTTCATAACGAATTTGGGAAAGGCTTATGTCCTCAAAAATTACCAAATAGAAACCACAGGGCGAAATACTAGGGGGAGACATATCTCTGCCTTCTTGAATCTTGAAGAAACAGAAAAGGTTGTAGCTCTTGCGCCTTTGAACGGGAAAGGAAAGGATCTTGTGATCGTCACAAAACATGGAAAAATCAAGAGAACCGCTTTGGAAGAGTTCGAAAACGCCACTAGCAACCGAGGTGTTAGAGCCATTCGAATAGAAGCTGGCGACGAAATTATAAGTGCTAGAGTTATAGACTCAGAAAGGGGAAGCCTCGTGGTGGCAACGAAGTTGGGAATGGTGATCAGGTTCCCCGTGAGCGATGTTAGGAGAATGGGAAGAAACGCCGCGGGTGTTCAAGCCATAAAACTTCAACCGGATGATGAGGTTGTGAGCATGGATGTGGTTCCTTCTGAAAACGAAGGTGAAATCCTCACAGTGACAGAAAAAGGTTTTGGAAAACGCACTCCAGTCGAGCTTTACAGGATACAGAAAAGAGGAGGAACCGGCCTTAGGAACATCTCGGATGTGAAGAAAACAGGATACGTTGTAGCAGTGAGATACGTAAGGGGGGACGAAGAGATAGTAGTAGTCACCAAAAACGGTATGATGATAAGGATTCCCGTTTCGGACATAGGTATCATCGGCAGAATAACCAAAGGAGTAAAACTTATAGAGCTCGGTGATGATTCTATTTCTAAAGTGGCGGTGGTGAAGTAGTGAGAAGACCGCTCGAACACACTGCCGACATCGCTTATGAAATCTCCGGAGAATCTTTTTTGGATTTGTTACAAGAGGTAAGAAATATCCTCTTAGAAGTAGAAGGAATCGAGGTGAACGAAGAAAAAAAAGAGAAGTTTTATATTTTCGAAGAAACAGAGGATAACTTTTTCGACATAGTGAACGATTGGATAGCGGAAATATCTAAAAACTGGGCTCCATGGAGACTAGAGATTAATGGGAACAGAATAAAAGTAGTGTTCAGAAAAATCAAGCGTAGAGAGGGAACGGAGATAAAAGCTTTGACATACCACTTGTTGAAGTTCGAGAGAGGCAATGGAACCTTGAAGACAAAGGTGGTGTTCGACATTTGAAAGAACTCACTCAGCGTCAAAAAAACGTATTGCTTTTTATAGAGGAATTCATAGAGAAGAACGGCTTCCCCCCTTCAGTGCGGGAAATAGCTCGACGTTTTAGAATTACACCGCGTGGTGCCCTTCTTCATTTGATCGCACTGGAGAAGAAAGGATACATAGAAAGAAAGAATGGAAGACCTAGAGCTTTGAAGATCACAAGGAGCATCAGAAATAAAGTGCCGTTGATCGGCGAAATCAGAGCTGGTGAGAAAAGGGAAGCAGTTGAGTATCTCGAAGATTTCATGGAGGTTCCCAAGAGTTTTCTTTCGAACGGATACGACCATTTTCTCTTGAGGGTGAAGGGAGACAGTATGATAGAAGAACATATCTGTGAGGGTGACTTAGTTTTGGTGAGAAGACAGGAATGGGCGCAGAATGGTGATATTGTGGTGGCAATGGTAGATGGAGAGGTTACCTTGAAAAAGTTTTTTCAAAGGGGAAATACTGTTGAATTAAGACCTGCGAACCGCGAAATGAGTTCCATGTATTTTAAAGCAGAGAGTGTTAAAATACTTGGAAAAGTTGTCGGTGTATTCCGAAAACTCTGAGGGGGGAGAACATGTTTCCTTACAGAATTGAGAACGACGTTGTAATACTCATTCCGAAAGGAGAACTCAGCATAGAAAATGCTCATTTGTTCAAAAAGTGGGTGCTCGACGAGTTTTTGAATAAGGGTTACAACAAAATATTGCTCGTGTTGTCCGATGTAGAAAGTATGGACAGTTTCAGTCTTGGAGTTATCGTGAACATTCTAAAGAGTATAAACAGTACGGGGGGATTCTTTGCCGTGGTATCACCGAGTGAGAAAGTGGAAAGGATCCTTGAAATCACCGGTCTTAATCGGATCGTGAAAATATACGACACTATATCAGAAGCCTTGGAGGAGGTGCGAAAAAGTTGAAAATCGCTATAGCTTCAGATCATGCAGCCTTCGAGCTCAAAGAGAAGGTAAAGAATTACTTGTTGAACAAAGGGATCGATGTATTGGATCATGGTACGTACACCGAAGAATCGGTGGATTATCCAGATTACGCAAAAAAGGTCGTACAATCAGTTCTATCCAACGAAGTAGATTATGGAATCCTTCTTTGTGGAACTGGTCTCGGTATGTCCATAGCTGCGAACAGATATAAAGGCATACGGGCAGCACTCTGCCTTTTTCCTGACATGGCAAGATTTGCAAGATCTCATAACAACGCCAATATCCTTGTTCTCCCTGGAAGACTTATAGGAGCAGAACTCGCCTTCTGGATAGTCGATACTTTCCTTTCGACTTCTTTCGATGGAGGAAGACACGAAAGGAGAATCAAAAAGATCGATGAAGTTTAAGGAAATCATCTTCTCTCTGAAGGAAGATGAAGAAAAGCTTGTCGATACATTTTATAGAGAAGAATTTTTCAATTTTGCTATAGAAGAGGACGAAAAAGGTAACAAGTTTCTCAAGGTGTATCTCCGAGAAGGAGAGACTCTTCCTGATTTTTTGAAAAATCTAGACACTTTAGAAGAAAGAATCACTTCACCGGGCGATTGGACTGTCGAATTGGAACCTTTTGAAATAACTGAGGGGATCATCATAGATCCTACAGAGAAGCTAAAAGAGTACGAATATGGGAAAATAGTGATAAAACTCTCACCAGGTCTTGCCTTTGGCACGGGTCTTCATCCAACCACTCGAATGAGTGCGTACTTTTTGAAAAAGTATCTCAAGGAAAACGACAAAGTTCTCGATGTTGGTACTGGTACAGGTATTCTCGCCATCATAGCAAAAAAACTTGGAGCATCCTTGGTGATAGCGGTTGATGTAGACGATCAAGCAGTTGAAGTTGCTAAAGAAAACGTAGAAAAGAACGATGTAGACGTGATAGTGAAAAATTCTGATCTCCTCTCCAAGGTTGATGGTGTTTACGACATTGTGGTTTCAAACATACTTGCAGAAGTTCTTTTGAAACTGCTTACAGAAGTGAACAGGGTCACCCATGAGAATTCTGTTCTTATTCTTTCAGGAGTTGTAGAAAGAAAGGAATACATGATCAAAGAAAAGGCATACAAAGAAGGATGGAACACGGTGGAAAGGAAGCAAGAGAGAGAATGGGTCACTCTCGTGATGAAAAGATTGTAGAATGGCAACTCGGGAGATCTATCACGAACATGAAAGAAGTGGTATTTCGCTGTCCTTTCGGATATCCTGTTGTTGTAGAGAGCTTTCCAATAAAAGACGGAAAGCCTTTCCCTACCTTGTACTGGCTCACCTGCCCTCATTTGAGAAAGGAAGTTTCCAGAATAGAAAGTGAAGGATTCATAAGAAAGATCGAAGAACGAATTTCGAGGGATCGAAATTTTTATGAAAAAATGAAAAGAGCACATATTGAGATTATAAAAAGGAGAGAAAAACTACTACCGATTGGACATCCCTTTAGAGAAGTCTTGAAAAGGGTAGGAACAGGGGGTATCAAAGATTTTTCGAAATTGAAATGCTTACATCTTCATCTTGCGGATTATTTGGCTGGTGTGGAGAATCCTGTAGGAAAGATGATTTGGGATCTCATCGAAAACAAGTTCTGTGAAAACGGTATTTGCAAAACTGGGGAGGCGGAAAAATGAGGGTAATAGAAACTATAGAGGAGATGAAGCGCTTTTCAGAAGAAATGAGAGAAAGAAAAAAGACAATTGGTTTCGTTCCCACCATGGGTTATCTTCACGAAGGGCATCTTTCCCTTGTTAGAAGAGCGCGCGAGGAGAACGATGTGGTTGTAGTGAGTATCTTTGTGAATCCTACCCAATTCGGTCCCAACGAAGATTACGAAAGATATCCAAGAGATTTTGAGAGAGACAAGAAACTTCTCAAGGAAGAGAAAGTGGATTGTGTTTTTCACCCCTCTGTTGAAGAAATGTATCCTTCAGATTTTTCGACCTATGTAGAAGAAACAATGCTTTCAAGACACCTTTGCGGCAAATCTAGACCTGGACATTTCCGAGGAGTGTGCACTGTGGTTGCAAAGCTTTTCAACATCGTAAAACCTCACA
The DNA here is from genome assembly GCF_002866025.1 of Thermotoga sp. KOL6. Taxonomy (NCBI): domain Bacteria; kingdom Thermotogati; phylum Thermotogota; class Thermotogae; order Thermotogales; family Thermotogaceae; genus Thermotoga; species Thermotoga sp. KOL6. The sequence goes on along the minus strand of NZ_LNDE01000001.1, from coordinate 101,649 downwards.
GAGCATATTTCGGTCAAAAAGATGCACAACAGTTCAGAGTGTTGAGAAGAATGGTGAGAGATTTGAACATGGATGTTGAAATGATCGAGTGTCCAATAGTGAGAGAACCGGACGGACTGGCTATGAGCTCGAGAAACGTGTATTTGTCCCCCGACGAAAGAACGCAAGCACTAGCACTTTACCAATCTTTGAAAATTGCGGAGAATCTCTTCATGAACGGCGAGAAAAATGCAAATCGTATAAAAGAGGAAATGATCAAGCATCTTTCCAAGTTTGATAAGGTAAAGATAGATTATGTGGAGATTGCCGATGAAGAAACTTTGGAGCCGGTCGAGCAAATTGACCGTAGAGTGATAGTTGCGATTGCCGCATGGGTTGGGAAGGCTCGATTGATAGACAACACGATCCTGGGGTGATTGTATGAAGAAATTTTTGGTGATCTCTGACATGCACATTCCTGTAAGAATGGCGAATCTTCCCGATGAAGTCCTGGATTATTTGAAAGATTACGACGGTGTAATAGGCCTTGGGGACTACGTGGATCTTGATACAGTGATTCTTCTGGAAAAACTCTCTAAAGAATTCTATGGTGTTCACGGGAACATGGATTACCCAGATGTTAAAGAACATTTACCATTTTCCAAGATGTTGTTGATCGAAGGAGTAACTATAGGTATGTGCCATGGCTGGGGCGCGCCTTGGGATTTGAAGGAACGTCTTCTTAAATTGTTCAAAGAAAAGCCCAAAGTAATTCTTTTCGGACATACTCACGAACCAGAGGACACAATGAAGGCGGGTGTCAGATTTTTGAATCCTGGAAGTTTGGCTGAAGGTTCTTACGGTGTTCTCATAATAGACGGAGGTGAGGTGAAATTCGAACTGAAGAAATTGTAGAGGAAATCTTGGAAGACATAAAAAACACCGTGAAAGAGGGGAAGCTTTATGTAGCTTTTTCAGGAGGTAAGGACAGTTCGTTAGTTGCAGTCTTAGCGAAAATGGCCCTTGGTCCTGAAAGAGTTGAACTTGTCACTGTCGATTGGGGACCTTACACTTACGAAAAATCTCGTGAGATTGTTAGAAAGTTTGCACAGGAAAACGGATTGAAACATACCTTTATTCCCTCTAATGGCCTTCAAGAAAAGGTTTGGAGGTTCGGGCCTTCCTGTAATGCCTGTACTAGAGATGTAAAGACACGGCTTGTAAAAACATACGCAGGTAACCACCTTGTCGCAAGCGGTGCAAACGCATCTGACAGTTGGGGAAAAACAGGGTTGAAAATTTTCGATGGGGTGTATTCCCCTCTTTATAGAATTGGAAAGCCTGAAATAAACGCAATGATAGGACACCTTGGTATAAACGTGAAAAAAATAGGAGAATCAGCTGGGAGAGAAGGTTGCAAACTAAAGCATCTTCTGAAGATGCTCATAAATCCAAATTACCACGGTAAAGCCGTTTCGAGTACGAACGAGATCCTTTTAGATATACTGGAAAAGCACGGTATAAAACCAAAGCTCGCAAACGTGAAAATCGTAGGTCCTCTCTCCAAAAATATCGCTTTAGTGAACGTAAAACCGTCACCTCCAAAAAGGATCATGGATGAGATAATTGAAAAGCTTTCAAAAGAAAAAGTGGTAGACAAAGTGGATATCGTGGATAGGCCCTTGAAACTAGTCGTTCTCGCAAATCCTTCCATTTATCGGAACGAAGAAGCAAGGAAATGGATTAAAGAAGGAAGGCTTCAGCCGGAATTCGCTTTTCCTATAGTAGAAATAGAATGGAGAGAATCAAGAAATAACAAGTTGAGAACCTTCCAGGTGATCGATTATTCAAAGGAGTGATAGAATGGCTTTTAAATGTCCGATTTTGTTCCTCTTGAGAAAGATCTTTAGATTTGGAAGGAAACCAAAGTTCATCGTGAAAAAACGTTGAAGAGAAAAGCAAGATGTTTTCAAAAAGTTATAGAACTTCTTCAGGGTTCGACTTGTACTTTCGCCACTTTTCGTATTTTTCGTCCCATTCCTCCGTGTCTCTCGGTTCAAACGTTTTCAGTTTGAACGACCTCCTTACAATTTCTCTTGCTTCGTCGAGATCTTCTATTTTACCCGTAGCGATGAATTGGACGAGAGCGTTTCCAATAGGAGTAGCATCAATAGGTCCAGCAATTACAATCTTTCCGGTTGCACTTGCTATAAAACTCATCAAAAGCTCGTTTCTCACAGCACCTCCTACCACGTGGATTCTGTCGTATTCTTTCCCAACTAGCTCTTCCACTTGTTCGACAATCCATCTGCAATTGAACGCCAATGACTCGAAAATGAGCCGAGAGATTTCTCCGATTCCTTCGATTATCCTTTGATCAGTCTTTCTAAGATAAGTTTCCATCTTTCTAAGCATATTCCCTGGATACAAAAACATCTGACTATCTGGATCTAAGAATGCCTGAAATTTCGGTGCATTTTCTGCTGCCCTTATGATTGTTTCGTAATCTTTTTTCCACAGTTTGTTACACTCCTCTAAAAGCCACAAGCCTGTTGTATTTTTGAGGAATCTTATTTTTTTATACCCTCCCTCGTTCGTAAAATTGTTCTTCATAACGTTTTCTGTGAGAAGGGGATCTTCCAACTCAGTTCCTATAACAAACCACGTTCCAGAACTGATGTATATACCCTCTTTTTCAAAAGGAACAGCGACAACAGCTGAGGCGGTGTCATGGCAGGTAGTAGCAACCACATTTACACCCTTTTTCATCCTACACTTTCCAAGAACGGTTCCAGGTGAAACAACGTGTGGAAAGATTTCTAAAGGAATAGAAAGTTTACCTAAGAGATTAAACGCCCACTTTTTCTTTGGAACGCTGTAACACTGAGAGGTAGTTGCAATAGTGTATTCACTCACTATCTCACCGGAAAGCCAAAAATTGAGGATGTCGGGTATCATTAGAAAGTGTCTTGCTACTTCCAGTTGAGGATCTTTGGAAAGTATCATCGAGTAGAGCTGGTAAAGCGTGTTTATTTCCATGAACTGTATCCCCGTTTCTCTATAAATTTCTTCTTTCGAGACAACTTCGAAAACCTTGTTCATGATTCCTTTTGTTCTAATATCTCTGTAGTGGTAAGGAAGTGAAACGAGTCTTCCTCTTTCATCGAGAAGTCCAAAATCAACTCCCCATGTATCTACCCCAATAGACTGGACTCTAGAGAATTCTAAGACATTCTTTATTTCTTCATAAAATCTGGGAAGATCCCAAAAAAAATGTTCTCTGTCTTTCCCAGGCAATAATGTTCCTCCCGTTCGAAATCTTCTGAGTTCTTTAACGGTTAATTCGTCTCTTAACTCCACCTCATAAATCTTACCGTTCGTGGCACCGATGTCCACGGCGAGAGCCTTCATAACCATCCCCCCGGAACGCCTGTAGGATCACGCCCAAGGCTCAAAATTTTCAGTAAAATATCTGCCGCTTTCTCGAGAATTTCTATTTTATCATAGGCTTCCGCAACATCTCTTCCAAAAGCCACTACTCCGTGTTTATCCCATAAAACAGCATCCTTTCCCTCAGACTTTTCGACCGTTTTCAAACCGAGTTCTACGCTTCCAGGCCTCTCAAACTCGACAACAGAGATACCGTTTTGGAAGAAAATCAACACTTCTGGGTGTATTTTCATCATTTTCGGGATAAGTTCGTGAAAATCAGAAAGATTCATCAACGTAAGAAGATTCAACGGATGAGTGTGAACGATGGCCTTTTTCTTTGAGCCGGCTTCCTTGAACCGCGCATGAATCATGAGATGGGTAGGAAATTCACTCGTTGGTTTTCCTTCACCGTGAAGAATTTCGTAAGTTTTACCGGGAAGAACGTGCACAAGACAGATCTTGCTATCATCCTCATAAATTTCTCTCATCCTGGAGCCTGTGGCTGTTACAAGGATAAACATTTCAGGGCCGTTGTAATCGAAACCGTACTCTTCTACGGATTTCACTTCCAATCCATTGGGAACTTCGTCTATTCGTACCGAAATGTTTCCAGCGTTCGCTTCAGAAAGGCCTTTTATAGCAAGCCAATACGCTACCTTTTGGATTGCCCGTATTGTTTCTTTCATCGCTTTTCTCTCCTTCCTTGAAGACACATCAGTTAAAAATATTTAATCGTACTTCGACCATGTTATCGATACTAATCTATGCATAACTTTATCACGAATTGATCTATAAAGTCAACAATACTTGTGATAAAATCGTTTAAAAAGAAGATAAAGATAGAAAATTGAGGTGGTTATTATGAGAGAAAAACGATTGAAAAAAATTCTTGAGATAATCGAAAGTCAAGATTTTGTAAGTATGAGAGATCTACAAAAAGAACTCGGTGTTTCCATGATTACGGTGAGAAGAGATGTTGCAGAATTAGTCAAAGAAAATCTGGTGAAAAAAGTGCATGGAGGGATAAAAAGAGTAAGTTATTTCGAAAAAGAATCTGATTTTATGAAACGCCTTCATGTAAACCGAGAGGCAAAGGAAAGGATTGCAGAACTAGCTTTAAATTTCGTTGAAGATAACGATATCATCTTCCTTGACGCAAGTACGACTCTTTACGTATTTGCAAGATATCTCGCCCTATCTAAAAAGCGTGTTCATGTTATTACCAACAGTATCCCCATTGCTATGGAACTTTCAAAAAATCCCAATGTGAGTGTCTTTCTTCTCATGGGAAAAGTGAATCCGGAGAGCATGTCGGTGGAGGGAGCTCTAACAATAGAAAGCGGAAAAAGAATGTCTGTGAAGAAAGCTTTTGTCTCCTGTAGAGGTGTAACAGCAAAGGAAGGAACATATGAGATAAACACGATGGAAATGGGAATAAAGAGCGTGTTCATTGAGCGATCAGAAGAAGTTTACGTACTAGCAGATTCCAGCAAAATAGGAAAAAGGTCTTTAATCCATCTCTTGCCGACAGAAAGAATTGATTGTCTGATCACAGAGAAGAAACCTATAGAGGATCAATATAGATTGTTCGTAGAAAAAGGAGTAAAAATGGTATTTTGAAACAACAAGGCTTTAACAGGGGGGAATCACTGTGCTGAGGCCAAAGAGTAACTCGATGAGGATGGTTCTGTGCTTGGATGGGATATGGACTCTCAAAGTAAACAACGAAGAGAGGCCAATAGCGGTCCCTGGAAGTTGGAATGAACAATACCAAGATTTGTGCTATGAAGAAGGCCCTCTTGTTTACAGCACCGATTTCTTTGTTCCGGAGAAATTCGTTGATAAACATATCAGGCTCTACTTTGGGGCGGTGAACACGGACTGTGTGATTTTTATCAATGGGGAGAAAGTGAAAGAAAATCACATTGGATATCTCCCTTTCGAAGTTGACATAACTGGAAAAGTAAGAAAGGGAAAAAACGAACTGAAGGTGGTTGTCGAAAACCATTTGAAAATGGGTGGTTTCCCTTCGAAGATTCCAGAGGAGGGTACACATACTGTTGGATTTCTCGGAAGTTTTCCGGCTGCGAACTTCGACTTTTTTCCGTATGGTGGAATCATAAGGCCCGTGATGATGGAGTTCACAGAACATTCTAGGATAGTAGATGTGTGGGTGGATACATCCGAATCCAACATGGAGGAAAAATTGGGAAAGGTGAAAGTAAAAGTGATGGTCTCAGAGGAAGCTATGGGTGAAGAGATGAAGATCACGTTTGGGGGTATAGAAAAAAAGGTAAAGCTTATCAATACACACCTTGAAGAAGAATTCACTTTGAGAGATGTCAAGTTTTGGAGTCCAAAGGTTCCGCATCTCTATCCACTCAAATTAGAAATAATGGAGAAAGACGAATACGAACTGGAAATTGGAATCAGAGTGATAAGTTGGGACGAGAAAAGACTCTACTTGAATGGGAAACCAATCTTTCTTAAGGGATTTGGAAAGCACGAAGAATTTCCCGTTTTGGGGCAGGGAACGTTCTATCCACTCATGGTGAAGGATTTCAATCTTCTGAAATGGATAAACGCGAACTCTTTCAGAACATCACATTATCCTTATAGCGAAGAATGGTTGGATCTTGCAGATAGGTTGGGTGTGCTTGTGATAGATGAAGCTCCTCACGTTGGGATAACGAGGCATCATTACAATACAAAAACCCAGAATTTGGCCGTTGAAAATCTGAAAAGAATAATAGACAGAGACAAGAACCACCCCAGTGTGATCATGTGGAGCGTTGCAAACGAACCGGAATCAAACTATCCTGAAGCGGATAAATTTTTCAAGATGCTCTACAAAACAGCAAAAAACCTTGACAGAACTCGCCCGGTGGTTATGGTGAGTATGATGGATACACCTGATGAAAGGACGAGAGACGTTGCCTTGAGACATTTTGACATAATCTGTGTGAATAGATATTATGGGTGGTATGTGCATCAAGGAAGAATAGAGGAAGGATTGAAAGCACTAGAAAAAGATTTGGATGAACTTTACAAAAGACATAAAAAACCGATCTTTATAACGGAGTTCGGTGCAGACGCTATAGCAGGATTCCATTACGACCCGCCCCAAATGTTTTCCGAAGAATATCAAGCGGAACTCATCAAGAAAACCGTGGAACTACTCATGAGAAAAGATTACATCATAGGAGCACATCCTTGGGCTTTCGCGGATTTCAAAACTCCCCAGAACGTAAGAAGACCTATTTTGAATCACAAAGGTGTGTTCACAAGGGATAGACAACCCAAATTATCTGCACACGTTTTGAGGAAACTGTGGTCCAACAGTTGAATCTCTCTTCTTTAACACGCATTATCTCGAATCGATCTATTAATTTTCGGGTGTTACTATGAGTAGAGTCTACAACGAACCAAGGAGGAAATGGATAGGACTTTTTGGCTCCATTCCCTACTTAGCCAACGCCCTTCAAATAATAACGCTTCCCTTTTCACATCTTCTTAGATCTCGAAAGCAATTGATAGCGCCATTGATGTGGATCGCTAGAACGTTTATTTTGCTTTTCGTTTTTTTCCTTTTTCAAACATGTCTTGCTTACATTCTTTATTTCTACATTCAAATAGCCGGATCTATCTCAGCTCCATTGTGGCAAAGCTGAATGGCTGATTTTGTACCCAAGAATATGATAGGAAGTTACTTCGGTTTTAGAAATTTCATTCACGGTTTGGTACAGATCCCTGCCATGTTCACCGCAGAGGCTATTCTAGATTCACTTGGTGAAAACTGGAAAGGATTCGGTACATTGTTTTTTGTAGCAGGAAGTTTGGGTTTCCTGAGTGGTTATTTTTTGAAGATACAATACGAACCACCTTACGAACCAAGAGGAGCATCTATAACGATGACAAAAGCGGTAAAGTTTTTGTTGTAAAGAGGAACATTTCAGAAATTTTTTGTGGGGTTTTGTTTTTTGGAACTTCGCAGTAGGTGTTGGGACTGTGTACATAAACGTGATGCTTTTGAAGGAGATAAATCTCAACTATCTTCAGATAAGTGTTTTAAATGCTGTTGGTATGTTTGTCGGGACACTATTCCAACCGTTTTGGGGGAAACTAGGCGACAAATATGGATTTCAGTATTTTCTGAAATTGTGTCTTTGGATCCATGCAACGATCATTCTACTTTGGGCTCTCATACCTAACTCTTTTCTTTATATCTTTTTCTTGCAAGTATTAATAGATGTATTCGTGGTAGCTGGTACCATCCAGCTCATTTTCTACACACTCATGTACAACGCTCCACAATCTCTGAGATCAGAGGCCTTTTCTGTCTTCAACAGTCTATCCAATATTTCTCTATTCTTAGGGGCGTTGGTTTCTAGAATAATCGTCTCTGGCTTCGAAAATATGAATCTTCCGTTTGGGATTTCCTCTATAAGGCTCGCGATGTTGATATCTTTCCTTTTGAGAATCTGGTCTGCATTCAGGATATCCAGAGTGGACTTTGGAACACCCAAAGAAACAACTTTAGTTCAAATTGTTAAAGAATCTTTTTTCACGGTTGTCGTCCTTTGGTTGAAAGACAAATTGAACACTTTGAACATTTTCAAAAGAAAACGTTGAGGCGTGGTAAAATAAAAGCGAGTGAGATCACACAACAAAGGGGGTTTGTCACATGGAAGTTTTGAAAGTATCATCGAAGTCTGATCCCAACAAAGTTGCGGGAGCGATTGCAGGTGTGGTGAGGGAACACGGAAGAGCGGAGATTCAAGCAATTGGAGCGGGAGCAGTGAACCAAGCGGTGAAAGCCATCGCCATTGCGAGGGGGTATCTTGCTCCAAGCGGGATTGATCTTGTCTTCGTTCCTGCTTTCACAGACGTTGAGATTGAAAACGAAAGAAGAACTGCCATCAAATTTATAGTCTTTCCGAAAAGCTGAGAAGGGGAGCAAAGGCTCCCCTTGATTGTTGCTCTCTTTCCTATTTATAATCCTACCAGATGTGATTCCCCTGTAATTTTTTTTTTAATAGGCTCTTCTACACAACCATTGAAAGCACTGGACCTTCATAGTCATACCGTGTTGATGATGATATCATTACCTCGTAGGGAGGGAACAAACAAGAATGGGGAAAAACATTTTGATACTTGTTTTTATGATAACTTTTGTATTCATATTTGGAACTGTGGCGTTTCATTTAACAGAAGGATGGGGACTTTTTGAATCCTTTTATTTCACGTTGATAACAGTGTCTACTGTTGGATACTCGCTTCCGGAAGCTATTTCCCAGGCTGGCAAAGTGGTCTCTGCTATTCTCATCGGTGCCGGTGTGACGATCGTACTGTACGGTTTCACTTCGATCACATCTTTGATCGTCGAAGGGCATGTGGGACGGTATTTTAAAAATAGGAGGCTGAAAAGAATGATAGGTAAGTTGACAGACCACTTCATAGTGGTTGGAGCTGGGAGGACGGGTAGACACACAACACTCGAAATCATGAAAGCAAAAAAGCCGTTTGTTGTCATAGATACGTCCGAAGAGGCTATTGCCAAGCTCGAAGATTTTCTTGGAGCGGAATTTCCTTATGTTTTGGGTGATGCTGCAGAAGAGGAAATCCTTCTAAGAGCTGGTGTAGACAGAGCAAAATCTCTAATAGTTACTCTTCCAGACGATGCGAAGAACACGTTTGTGGTTCTCACCGCAAAATCTTTGAATCCAAATCTCGAGATCGTTTCGAGGGTTTCTGACTTGAAAGCCTTAAGTAAACTCGTGTATGCGGGAGCGGACAAGGTAATCGCCACTTCGGAACTTGCAGGTATTCGATTGGCTCAGATGGCGCTTAATCCGAAAACTATCAGCTTTTTGGATATTCTGTCCTTCGGTGAAGAATCCTTCAGAATAGAAGAAGTTTTGATACCCAATAACAGTCCCGTTGCTAACAAAACTTTGGGAGAAATAAATCTTGGGAAAAGAGTGGGGGCCATTGTCATTGCCATTAGAAGAGGAAACGATGTCATATTCAACCCAACCGGCGATACAAAAATTCTGGAAGGAGATAGACTCATGGTAGTGGGAAAGAACGAGCATTTCGAAAAGATCCATAACTTGATAGAGGAGGGATAAGGTGATAATCGTTTATTCAACGTTTCCAAACGAAGAATCTGCTATTGAAGTGGGAAAGAAGCTTCTGGAGAGAAGATTAATCGCTTGTTTCAATGTTTTCGAACTAAGATCTGGATATCGTTGGGAAGGGAAGATTGTAGAAGACAGAGAGTGGGCGATCATTTTCAAAACTACAGAAGAAAAAGAAAGCACTCTTTACGAAGAAATCAAGAAACTCCATCCTTATGAGGTACCTGCGATTTTCACTTTGAGAATCGAAAACGTGCTTCCAGAGTATCTAATTTGGCTCAAGAAAGAGGTAGAAGATCCTCAATGATTTCTAGAGTTTCATCCAGAGTCCATGCTTGAAAAACCTCTACTATCTTTCTGTTATCAAGATATTTTCCATCTATCAAAACTTGAGAAAATCTGTCAGTCCAACCACCTGTACCTCTGAACAATACCACAGGTTTGCCCATGGCATATGCTCCTAGTATCTCTATCGCGGTTCCTATCTCACCACCGATAGAAACCACCACATCAACGTTTCTCAAAAGTATGAAAGACCTCATTTGAAAATCAAGGCCAGTTCTCACAGCAACAGAAAGATAAGAATTTCCATGATCCTTGTAAGGAAGTATACCAATAACAGTTCCTCTCTCTTCATGAGCGCCACGTGACACGAGTTCCATAACCCCATCTCTTCCCCCGTTGAAAATCACATAGCCCTTTCGGGCTAACCTCTTCCCGAGTTCTAAGCAGAGATCTTTGAGTTCAAGAACGGGTGGTTTGTCAATCGGGCCTGAATACCCTATCACACCAATTTTTTTCAAGATCCCAAATACACCTCCTTTACCAGTTCGTTTTCGAGAACTTTTTCAGGTTCTCCTTCCGCAAGAATTTGTCCTTTGTGTATCACGTATATTCTATCCGAAACCTCTGCGAGCTCATCTACATTGTGATCTGTGATGACAACACCGAAATTTTTGTGCTTCAACTCTAAAGCCATTTTCTGGATCTCTTTAACCGTCTTGGGATCTATTCCACTGAACGGTTCATCTAAAAGAACAAAGGAAGGATTCAAACACATCATTCTTGCGAGCTCCAATTTTCTTTTCTCTCCACCAGATAGAAAACTCGCCGGTTGATCTTCCAAGGGTTTCAAGTGAAACTCGTGTAAAAGTTCTTCTATCTTCTTTTCTCTTCTCTCTCTGTTTTTTTCATGGAACCGGAGAACGAGGTCTATATTTTCTCTGACAGTGAGTCCTCCAAATACAGAAGTTTCCTGTTGCAAATATGTTATTCCAAGCCTCGCTCTCCTGTAAACCGGTAGTTTCGTTATGTCTATATTCCTGAAAAAGATCTTTCCAGAGGAAGGTACAACAACACCAAGTATCATGTTAAAGATGGTCGTCTTTCCGGCACCGTTCGGTCCGAGAAGCCCAACCACTTCTCCCCTGCGAAACTCGAAATTCACTCGGTCGACAACAACTCTTTTTCCGAATTTCTTTCTCAGATCAACACATTTCAAAACCTCTGTCATTTTTGATTCATATATGCAATCAGCTGTTCTGTTATGTCAAAAACAGGTTTACCAAAGACAATAACTGGAACAGATTCACCAAGAGTAATAACCTGTTTGTTGAAAACAAGGTCGTACCCCATCACATTTGCGTATTCTCGAATCTTCTCGAATACCTCATTCATTATCTCTTGAATCTTGGGTTGATACTCCGATTTGAGAAGATTTTCGTACTCCGTTTTTTTGGAGAGGATTTCCTTCTGTTTCGCCAGAATCTCCTCCTGAGGTCTGTTTTCTTCTTGCATCTTTTTCAACTCTTCTTCCATTTCTTTCAACTTGTTTTGATAAAAAGAAAAGTCTCTCTTGTATTTCTCGTTTAACTCTTGCCATTTGTAATAACTTTCCGTTACTTTCTTAATATCAACGTATGCTACTCTCAGAGAAGAACCAGTAGAACTTTGGGAAATGAGGAGTGTTGTAAGAAGAATCCCTACCAATACGAGTGGCAAAAAGAATTTTTTCATGTTACTTCCTCCTTTCAGAATGTGATTTTTCCTCTTATTCTTTCTAAAATTTTCTCACCGATACCTGGTACATTCAAAAGTTCTTCGGGAGAAGAGAAAGGACCGTGCTTTTCTCTGTACTCAAGAATAGCCTTTGCTTTTACTTCACCGATGTAAGGAAGCCTCTCCAACTCCTCAGAAGTGGCTGTGTTGATGTTCAGTTTTGTGACTGTGTTTTTAGAGAGTTGTTCAACTCCTTTGACGGTGATGTACTTTGATATTTTATCCAGTGTTTTTTCTCCAATGCCAGAAACGTTAATGAGATCCTTCACGCTGGAAAAACCACCGTGTGTTTCTCTATATTCAACTATACGTTGTGCTTTCACAGGACCTATACCTGGTATAGAAGTAAGTTCCTCGATGGAGGCACTGTTTAAATCTATAGGGAAAGGTATGAGTTTTTGAGAATCAACCTTTTTGTCAGCAGGGATACTCTCTTTGTCAGTCACTATCCCCAGGATAATAAAGAAGGCCAAGACCAACAGTAAAGCTATTCTGTGATGGGATTGTTTTATCTTCAAGGAGAGATCAGCCTCCCAGCGTATCCTGGTTTCTTTGTACCCATTCGTTCCATAATATCATTCCAATCGAGCTTCTCAAAATAATCTTCGGCTAGCTTGAGAGTGGGAAAGGCTCCTACGACAACAGAATAGTATTTTATGTTTCCCCTTGAAAATGCGTAAACGTAGGAAGGATATCCCGCTACTCTCAAATCGTAAGAAAGTTCCTTAGAAAGGTTTTCAGAGACAGTCGTTATTACGAAGACTCCGTACAAAGATTTCTGAGCCACTTGAGAAAAATCTTCGAACTCTCCGAGAAGAACCACGGAGTATGTGTCAGTTGAAACTGGAGAGATCAGATACGGAAGACCTGACCTTCTAATGATTCTCAATGCATCATCTTTATTTACGACAAAAGAAGAAACAGTTTGTTCTTCGGATACGAAATCGGCCATTTCATTCCTCAATTTTTCATAGTCAAACTCTTCAAATTCAACCAAAAGGGGCGTCGGAGGAGTCGTTTCAACTGGTATCTTTAGTTCCTCTGGTATATTTATCACGACGGGCTTTATCTCCACGATCTCTACCCGTACGTTCTTCAACTTCCACTTCAAATAAAGATTGTAGGAGATAAGCCCTATGACCGCCGAAAATACAACGACTATGAACCAAAAGAGAAACCGTGATTGTCCCTCAGAGAGGGTCACTCTTGCCATTTTTCATTCCCCCAGATATCTGACCAGCAATTCCACAGCACTTTCCACATCGCTTGGAGAGACCATTTCATTGGGTGAATGAATGTAACGAGTAGGTATAGACAAAGTGGCAGCCGGAATTCCTTCTCTTGTTCTTTGATATCCAATCGCGTTCGTGCCCCCAAAAGTCAAGACTTCCATCTGGTATTTTATGTTGAACTTCTCAGCCGTCTCGATCAATTTTTCCAATATTCTTCTACTGCTTATCGATGCTCTGTCTTTTACCTTTAAGGCTGGCCCCTCGGAAAGTTTCATGGTGTGCCTTTTGATCGCTTTTGGTGTGTCCGCAGAATCTGTTACGTCTATAGCAATGGCTTCGTCCGCTTGTAGGTTGTATCCCGCAACGGAAGCACCGACTATCCCTATCTCTTCTTGTACACTGAAAACACCGTACAAAGTAGCACTTGATTTTACTCTTTTAAAAACTTCTACGATCACCGCGCATCCAATTCTGTCGTCCATCGCCTTAGAAATGTACTTCCCGTTCACTTCGGCGAAACTGCTATCGTAAACACCAAAACTTCCTATAGGACAAACTTTTTCAGCTTCTTCGCGTGAATTCACACCGATGTCAACGAACAAATTGTCAAAAGAAAGGTTTTTCACATTTTTTTGTCTTTCGTCTAATGTTTCCCCTTCCATTCCAACCACACCAATAACTCCGCTTTCAAATCGTATCCTTTTCCCAAGTACAATGTAAGGAGACATCCCGCCCACAGGTTCTACCATCAGGAACCCTTTTTCGTCTATATTTGTGACCGCTACACCGATTTCATCAATGTGGGCATCCAATATTATTTTTCTGTCACCGGATCCCTTCCAAACAATGAGGTTGCCAAGACCGTCTTCCCTGTGACCATCTATGTAACCATCTAACTCTTCTAAAATGATCCTCTTCACTTCTTCTTCTCGGCCACTCGGTCCAAATGCCTCTGTCAATCTTTTTATCATCTCTCTCATCAGCTCACCTCCACGATTTTTCCTTCTTCAATGAGGGTTATGACAAGTTTCAAGGTGTTCTCGTAATCTTTCAGATCCAGAACCGAATTTGGACTGTGAATGTACCTCGAAGGGATGGATACGACTCCTGCTGGTACCCCGTAAGCTGTCTTCGCATATCGAGCAGCGTCAGTTCCTCCCGCTGTCCGCCTCTTCATCTGAAACGGTATCCTCAGGGTTTTCGCTGTGTCCACTATAGTTTGGAAAATCTTTCTTGGAACAACGTATCCTCTATGATAAAAGGTGATCGCCGGACCATCTCCAAGATGGGTGGCCCATCTTCGATCTTCTAACTCTGGATTGTCGCCGGCCGTTGTGGTTTCCACAACTAAAGCACACGTGGGTTCTATTTCTTCAACGACCACTGCACTTCCTCTAAGCCCCGTTTCCTCTTGAACAGTGAAAGCAAAATAGGTGTCGTACGCAGGTACAATATCTTTCTCCAAGATATCTATGAGAAGAGAACACCCTGCTCTGTCGTCGAAAGCCTTTCCTACAACTCTTTCCTTCCCTTCTACATATTCACTCACGAATGAAACATAGTCCCCAATAGATATGTATTTTTTCGCCTCTTCTGAAGAAGAAAAACCAAAATCTATTCTCAGATCTTCGAACTTTGGAGAAGATTCGAGATCATTCCTTTGGAGATGTATGGGTTTGTATCCCACAACTCCCTTCAAATCCTTTACTTGGACGACTTTCCCGGGGAGTATTCTGGGATCCACTCCCCCTACCGGTAAAAACGCCACTCTCCCATCCTTTTCGATTTTGCTCACTATGAATCCTACTTCATCCATATGAGCGGAAATCAAGAATTTTTTGGAAGAATCCTTCCCCTTTTTCAACGCAAGGAGGTTTCCTAACTTGTCAACGATTATTTCATCTGCAAAATTCTCCACCTTTGATTTTATGAAGTCTCTAACTTTTCCTTCGTCCCCTGAAACACCTGATAAGGTTGAGAGATCTTTAAGATACACTCTTCACACCTCCAATTCAACTGCTATCACAGAAAGCAACCGTGCAAGTTCTTCAACGTCATGAGGATCCACCATTTCTACAGGAGTATGCATGTATTTCAAGGGAATAGAGATCAATGCGGTTCTAACTCCTTTGTGAACAAGTTGAACGAAGTCCGTTTCAGTACCAGATCTTCCCCCAACTGCCTCTTCCTGAATTGGCACGTTGTGTTTCTGAGCGATTTGTAAAATCTTCTGAACGAGAGCTCTGTCTACAACCGGGCCGAGACCGATCACAGGTCCTTTTCCGAGCTCTATGTGATCGTGATAGGGAGGTTCCGAAGCAAAGGTTACATCCATCACTACAGCAACATCTGGATCTATTCTGTAAGCTTCTGTAAGGGCACCAAGACATCCGGTCTCTTCTTGTGCGGAGAATACAAAGTACACATCCCAAGAATGCTCGTACCTGGTGAGAAATTCCAATGTTTTCACAAGGACAGCACAACTTGCTCTATTGTCCAACGCTTTTCCTACTATCTTTCCATTCGTTTCGAAAGCTTCCTGATCTATCACTGCAACATCCCCTACATGAACAGGAATATCAAATAGAGAAAGATCAACAAACAATTCATCGAAAGAGGGTACCTTTTTTCTGGATTCTGAAGTTTGTAGATGTGGAGCGAGCATACCTATGACTCCACGAGTGAGACCGTTTTTCGTATAAATACGCACTTTTGAAGCACAAACCACTTTTGGATCTACTCCACCAATGGGTTCCAATCGAGCAAATTCTCCTTCAACTTTAGAGACGACGAAACCTATCTCATCAACGTGCGCAAAGAAAGCGAGTTTCCTTTTCCCCAAACCTTTTTTGTACCCAACGAGACTTCCCTGTTTAGTGATTCTCACGTCGTTCATTTCAGATTCGACAAGAGATTTTATGTAAGACACCACCTTTTCCTCGTAACCTGAAGGCCCATCAATGTTGGAAAGGTTCATCAAGAGTTTTTTTGTTTCCAAATCATTCACCCCTTTCGAAATTCACCTTATCAAAAGGTTCGATTACTATTCGATTTCCTTTTACATGCGCAACCGACGGGATGTTTTCTTCACCTTTAGAATGTGTTATGAAACCTGCGATCTGGATGAGAGAAGGTTGAAGATCGAGAGCAGCCACAACTGCTTGTTCTCCTTCGTTCAAACCGGCTCGTATAGTCCCCTGAGCCTTCCCGAACACAACGACGGATCCACCCGCCAAAATTTCTGCACCTTTGTTCACGTTGCCAAAAACTATCACGTCACCAGAATGGACAACTGTTTGCCCTGAACGAATGTTCTTTTTGATCACTTTTCCAGCACTTTCCACAGTCGTTTTGGATTCCACTTTCAGTTTCTCTTCTTTTCCTCCCAAAGCAGTTCCGATGAGTATTTGAGAAACTTCCAAACCGAGCCTTCTGAGATGAGACACGATCCTCGGAATGTCTTGGGAGTGTTTGGCGTGGTTTTCTATCATGAGGGAGATTCTATCTCCTTTGGCGAAAAAGTTTCCCATTTGAGTGACACGTGCTGAAATCTCATTCAGCAGTTCTTCAAGATTTTGATAATCTTTGATTAGAAGAATGAGCCCTTCTTTCGTCATTTTGAAGTCTATCATCCTCTCACCTCTCTTTAGATTCTATCACGTTTAAAATATTAATCGGAGGTGTCCGAATTGAAACTGATAACATTTGAGAGTTCTTACGAACCCGTTGTAAAAGAGAGTAAAGTCGTGCGCGTTTATGTTTTCGAACCAGAGAAGGTTGAACATAACCTGATCTTCGTTCACGGGATTGGGAATGGAAACATTCCGTATCTTTTGTGGTTTGGCGAAAGATTCAAGAGATACAACATAAAGACGTGGTTCCTTGTTCTTCCATACCATGAAAAACGTGCTCCAACAGGTTGGAATGGTGGAGAACCCTTTTATCATCCTTCACCATTTTACTGTGTGAAGAGATTCGATGAAGCTGTCCAAGATGTGTTGGATTTGGTTGATGTTGTGAGGAAAGATAACGGCGGACCCATAGCTATGATGGGATTCAGTTTTGGAGGAATGATCACGATCCTTTCGCTCGCGAGAGAAAAGCGTATCGAAAAGGGTATTGTATGTTGCTCCGGAGGAGACTGGAGATGGATAAACTGGTACTCACCTTACACAGAGAAATTGAGGATGTTGTACAAAGAAAAGAGTAACGAATTCGGTTGCAGATCCGAGAAAGATTGTATTAGAAACAGAAAAGACTCTTTCGAAGTGGTAGCATCCTTTCAAAAATTAGAAGACATTAGAGAAAAATCTCCAGTGGCTTGTTACTTTTATGATCCGTTGTCTTATGCTCCATTCGTCGATCAGAAAATCCTTTTCTTTTGGGCTCTTTTCGATCGGGTAATACCATACCGCTCTTACGCATCTCTGCATAAACATCTCAAGAACAAGAAAACCGTTTTTCTTCCAACAGGACACAAAGGATCCTATTTCTTCAGGAGATACATAGTGAGGAGAGTTGTTCGTTTCTTAAAATATGATAAATGAGTAGAGAGTCGCTACAACAAACGGTATGAACATGTAACTCCACGCGGTTTTGAGAAACTCCTTGAAATTTACAGTGTGCCCGGTGTACTTCTCCAAGAGAGAAAGCCCCACTATATTCTGAACAGCTCCCAATGGAGTGAGATTCGTGCCGAGATTTGCTCCGATAGCATACACCCACCACAGGGAAGTTGGGAAACCTTGAGAAACGAGAATCTTCAATGTGGGCGCCAAAATCAAAGTAGCCGGAACAGCACTCAAAAAGGCATTAGCGAAAATAGAGAACCAAACTACCACAAAAATGAAGAGATATCTGTTGAAGGAAAACATTTTCAAGAAATTGGCAAGTGCCTCCATGGCACCAATTTGTTCCAAGGAATAAGAAATGATGAAGAGTCCTACATAGAAAAACAGTGTGTCCCAATCAATTCCTTCAGAAACTTTTTCAAAATCTTTGCCGAGAATCAACAACAAGACACATGCTGCAATGAGTGCTATGAGAGAAAGCTCCACTTCTATCACGGAATGAAGGCCAAACAACACCAGAGTTGAAAGAAAAACGAACAACGACTTCTTGAGAACCACAGGATCCGTGATCGATCTGGTAGGATCCACGTTTTCGAGGTTCTTCAACTTTTCAAGGGATTTTTCCTCGAGTTTCGTATATCTTCTGAACAGGAAAAAAACTATTATGAACATAAGAACGGCGACGGGACCCATGTTCTTCAAAAAGTCATTGAAACTCAGGCCACTGATCGAACCAAGAACGATGTTCAAAGGACTTCCAATAAGTGTGGACATACCTCCTATGTTGTCGATAAAAATCGCCATAAGGAAAAATGGTACGGGATTTACTTCCATAGTGTCCAAAATCAGGAACAAGATAGGAGAAAGCAAGATAATCGTTATGAGATTGTCTAGAAAAGCGGAAGTTACTGCTGTAAGAACCATGAGAAAACCGAAAAGTAACCAAAATCGTCCTTTCGAAATCTTAACTGCAGAAATGGCGAGATACTCGAAGAAACCGGTTCCTTTCAAAATATGAACGATGATCATCATACCAAAAAGAAGCCCAAGTGTGTTGAAATCAACTACTTCTCCTATGTTCTTGAGCTCTAACCCTTCCACCACACGAATGGCCATGAGGAAGAGGGCTATCAGAAGTGTTATGACAGATTTGGCTATTTTCCCAAAGATTATGAAATAATACGCAAGGATTGCGAAAATTATCACGAGTAGTGCTTCATTCATTCTATCCGCCTCCTTGTCACGGGATAATTCTAACACCGAGTTTTTTAAAAAAGTTATTCAAAATGGTGAATTTACAAACAAAAATGGTAGAATAAAGTCCAAGGAGGTACGGAAAGGAAATGAGGACATGGATCGAATCCAAAACACTAACTGAACATTTCCATCATCGAAAAGGCCCGGCGGTTTCTCCACCGGGAAATACTTGGTGAGAAATCGTACGGGCCACGTCGAAAAAGACGTGGCCTTTTCGTTTATTTTAGGGAGGTGAACTGCTTGGATTTCGAAATGGTAGTTTCTTTTTACAGAAAAGCCTCAAAATCTGGTTACAAACCATTTTTCGTGCCTGCCCTTGAGCGTTCAGAAGCGATTACAGAGACAACCGATTTTTTCATCGACAGAAAAGGAAACCTCTACTCAATTCGTTCAGATTTTACGAAATCGATTCTTAATTATCGCAAAAAGCATCTACCTGGATCACCAGTTAAAGTTTGGTACGCAGATTTCGTTTACAGATACCTTGGAAGCGATCTGGTAGCTGAATATCATTTAGGTCTCGAAAAAATTCCCAGGAATTCTTTGAGCGATACTCTGGAAGTACTCGAAATCCTCTTAGAAACCACTGTAAAAAAGTTTACCGGACCTTTGATAGTGGAAATCGGACACACGAAAGTTTATGAAGATTTGTTGGAAGGGGTCCCCGAAGAGATCCATGAAAGAATCTTGGACCTCATAGATGCAAAAAATTTGGCGGAGATAGAGTTTCTATCTCGTGTAAAAGATATCGATCTTTCGAAGATTGAGAAGATCATCGAGGATAGTATCTACAGGCGCTCTCCTCAAAACCTCGATGGAATGGACCTTCCCGCTTCGGTAAAAGAAGAACTCATTGAAGTAGCGTCTTTCCTTCAGAGAAGATTCAAACAGATTTCCGTTGAAGTGGATCTCACACTCGCAAGAACTGTGGAAGAGTACAGCGGAATCATTTTCATCGTTTACGACGTGTTTTCTTCCAAGCTTGTAGCTGCAGGTGGGGAGTACTCAACAAACGGTGAAAAAGGAGTAGGTGGTTCCATCTTTCTGGAGGGGAAAACATGTTAAAGTTGGCTGTACCAAAAGGAAGATTGGAAAAATCTGTAATGGAATATTTGAAAAAAGCAGGATACTCATTTGAGAAGGAATCTTCCATCCTTCTCGAAGGGAAAGACTTAAGATGCTTCTTGGTGAGACCGTTTGACGTTCCCACATACCTCATCCAAGGGGCTGCGGATATCGGTTTTTGTGGGACGGATGTTCTTTTAGAAAGGGAGACGAATCTCATTCAACCTTTTTTTATCCCTACAAATGTGAGTAAGATGGTCCTTGCAGCACCAAAGGGGCAGAAAATGCCTGAGGGAGAAAAAAGAATAGCAACCAAATTTCCACGCATCACCAGAAGGTATTGTGAAACAAAAGGATGGCATTGCAAGATCATCTCTTTGAAAGGTTCTGTGGAGCTTGCTCCAATCGCGGGATTATCTGATCTCATCGTTGATATCACGGAAACCGGTAGAACTTTGAAGGAGAACAATTTGGAAGTTTTGGATGAGATATTCATCATAAGAACGCACGTTGTTGTGAATCCAGTCAGTTACAGAACGAAAAGAAAAGAAATTGTCACTTTTCTTGAAAAGATTCGGGAGGTGATGGAAATTGATAAAGGTGAAAAATCCCAATGACTCTGATATTTTGAGACTTCTTGAGAAAAGAATGAAGTCCGTCTCAGAGATAGAGAAAGAAGTTGAAGAAATCGTCCAAAAGGTGAAGATGGAGGGAGACAATGCTCTCAGCGAATTTCTTAGAAAATTTGAAAAGTATCCAATAACAGTTGATCATCTCTTAGTTACCGATGAAGAGATAAAAGAAGCAAGAGTGGAAAAAGAGTTCATCGAGACTGTGAAAACAGTGGTAGAAGATTTAAAAACATTCCATATGAGGCAGAAGGAAAATTCTTTCTTTTTCACAACATCGAATGGAAGTTTTTTGGGAGAAATGGTTGTACCCTTGAATAGCGTGGGGATATACGTTCCTGGAGGAAAGGTTTCATATTTTTCTACTCTTCTCATGTGTGCTGTCCCTGCGATGATCGCTGGAGTAGAGAGGATTGTGGTCACCACACCACCGAACGAGAACGGAAAAATTTCTCCATACATTCTGAAAGTTTGTGAAATTCTCGGTTTGAAAGAAATCTACAAAATGGGAGGCGCTCATGCAATAGCAACTCTTGCTTACGGGACCAACACAGTGAAACCTGTTGACAAAATTGTGGGACCGGGTGGGATCTTTGTTACCCTTGCCAAAAAACGCGTCTTTGGAGATGTGGGTATAGACTCGATAGCTGGTCCCAGTGAGATCGCAATCGTCACCGATGGCAGTGTCCCTTTGGATTTCGTGGCGGCAGATTTTCTTTCACAAGCAGAACACGATGAGAGTGCTATGAGTGTGGTCATAACGACCTCATTGGAAGTGTTTGAGAAGCTACCAGAAGTGATAAATAAACAACTCTTATCTCTTCCGGTGGAAAGAAAGAAAACAGCAGAAGCCTCTATTCAGAATTTTGGTATCGTCATTCTTGTCGAGAATTTAAAAAGAGCCTTTCAGATATCCAACCTCATTGCTCCAGAGCATTTGGAAATACTCGTAGAGAATCCTTTTGAATACCTCGGTTATGTAAAAAACGCGGGATCCGTCTTTCTGGGGAAATACACTTGCGAATCTGTTGGAGATTACGGTATAGGCCCAAACCACGTTCTTCCTACATTCCGATCTGCAAGATTTTCTTCAGGTTTGAGAGTATCAGACTTCACGAAAAAGATCTTCGTTACGCACGTTTCAAAAGAAGCCTTTGAAGAAAAGTGGAGAATATACTCGAAAATGGCAAGGTGGGAGGGTTTCGAGGCTCACGCGCGGGCAGTCGATGTGAGGAGGGATATGTTGTGAATCCTCTCGATGTGATATCAAAAAGTGCTTATCCCTACACTACAGAAGAAAGGACCGGAATCTATTTGGCGCTGAATGAAAATCCTTTCTCCTTTCCAAAAGAACTCACGAAAGAAGTCTTCAGAAAATTAGACAGCGACAAAATGAGGATATACTATGACTCACCAGACGAGGAACTCATAGAAAAACTACTTTCCTATGTGGAGAAAGATTTCCTTACTAAGAAAAACGTTTCTATAGGAAACGGAGCAGATGAGATCATATATGTCATGATGCTGATGTTCAATCGAGTGGTCTTCTTCCCTCCCACTTACAGCTGTTACAAGATCTTTGCCAAAGCGGTGGGAATGAAGTATTTAGAAGTTCCTCTCAAAGAAGGATTTCACTTGCCGGAAGTAGAAGTCGGAGAAGGTGACGTCGTTTTTATTCCCAATCCAAACAATCCCACGGGTCATATTTTCGAAAAAGATGAAATTGAGAGGATTTTGCAAACGGGAGCTTTCGTGGCACTCGATGAAGCGTATTACGAATTTCACGGGAGGAGCTACATAGATCTTCTTAAAGAGTACGATAATATCGCAATATTAAGAACATTTTCCAAGGCTTTTTCTCTCGCTGCTCAGAGGATTGGCTATGTGCTTTCATCTGAAAAGTTCATAGACGCTTACAACAGAGTGAGGCTTCCTTTCAATGTGAGTTACGTTTCTCAAACTTTTGCCAAAGTTGCTTTGGATCATGTGAATATTTTCAAAGACAGAGTCCAATTCATAGTGGAAGAAAGGGAGAGAATGAAAAAAGTCTTGAAAGAGATGGGATATTCCATCACAGATTCTCGAGGAAATTTCGTTTTCATCTTCCTGGAAGGGGAGAAAAGAAATAGACTGGTAGATCTTTTTCGCTGCAAAGGTATAGCCGTTCGTGTCTTCAAAGAAGGTGTTAGAATCACAGTTGGAACACGCGAAGAGAATGATGCCATATTAAGAGAATTGGAGGGGTTCAAATGACGATAGAGAGAGTGGAAAACGGTGTAATTGTTCAGCGGAATACCAACGAAATCGAAATTTCCATAACGCTCGACACTGTTCGAGGAAGGTTGGATGGGAGTACTGGTGTGAATTTCTTTGACCACCTTCTGAACACCTTTTGCCATTTTTCGGGTTTGGGGTTGAGAATCAGCACGTGTGAGAGCAAAGATGGTATTCTTCATCACTTAATAGAGGATTTTGGTATTTCCCTTGGGAGAGCGTTCAGAGAGCTCTTTGACTACACAAAAGTAAGAAGATTCGGAGAAGCCACTATTCCTATGAACGAAGCGCTGATCGGATGTTACGTGGATCTTTCTGGAAGGCCTTTTTTCCAGAAAAACTTTGAATTCTCCGTGGAGAAAATAGAAGACATGCCCGTTGAGGGTTTTGAAGAATTCATGAAAGGTTTTGTGAATCATGCTCGTATTACTGTCCATTTCTTCAAGTTCTTTGGAAGGAACGATCATCACATCTCTGAATCTGCTATGAAATCTTTCGGCCTCGCCATTGCCCGAGCTTTAGAAAGTTCTGAGACGAGGACTACCAAGGGTGTGATAGATTGAAAATAGGAATAATATCAGTTGGACCAGGTAACATCATGAATCTTTATCGGGGTGTGAAAAAAGCTTCAGAAAAATACGACGGGATCTCCATTGATCTCGTGGAGGCACCGACAGGTTTCTACGACCTTTTGTTCATCCCGGGCGTTGGGCATTTTAGAGAAGGAATGAAAAGACTGAAAGAGAGCGATTTGATCAACTTTATAAGGCAACATGTTGAATCTGGGAAATACATAGTGGGTGTGTGTCTTGGAATGCAACTCCTCTTTGAAAAAAGCGAAGAAGCACCTGAAATAGACGGACTTTCTCTAATAAAAGGCAGTGTAGTAAAACTCAGTAGCAAAAGACTCCCTCATATGGGATGGAACGAGGTTTTATTCAAAGATAGGTCGTTCCCGAGCGGATATTACTATTTCGTTCACACCTACAGAGTTGTCTGTGGCGAAGAATACGTTCTGGGAACCACAGAATACGATGGAGAAATTTTCCCATCTGCTGTCAGAAAGAACAAAATACTGGGTTTCCAATTTCATCCTGAAAAAAGCTCGAAAATCGGTCGAAAACTTCTCGAAAGGGTGATCGAATGTTCGTTATTCCAGCAGTAGACCTTTATGAGGGTAAAGTGGTAAGAATGATGAAAGGAAGGAAAAGTGATGTCATTTTTTATGAAAAAGATCCAGTTGAAATGGTATCTCATTTAGTGAAAGAAGGATTTGTTTTGATTCACGTAGTGGATCTCTCTCGAGCGATAGACGGTAGTGGTGCGAATTTCACCGTTTTGAAAAAGCTTTCACCGTACGCTGGTTGTATCCAGATCGGCGGAGGAATCAGAGCAATAGAATACGCAAAATCGTTGTTGAACATGGGATTTAAAAGACAAATCGTGAGTTCGAAAGTATTAGAAGATCCGAGCTTCTTGAGGGAGCTAAAAGAGATAGGAATAGACCCTGTTTTCAGTCTGGACACAAGAAGTGGAAAGATAGCGTACAAAGGTTGGTTGTCTGAAAAAGAAACAGATCCCATTATCCTCCTTGAAGAGTTAAAAAAGTGGGGACTCGATGAGGTTATACACACAGACGTGGAAAAGGACGGTACTCTCCAAACTCATGATTTTTCTTTAACAGAAAAAATCGCTGTTGAAACCGGATTGAAAGTGATAGCTGCGGGTGGGATATCGTCTGAAACTTCTTTAAAGAAGGCTTTGGAGATTCACAAAAGAACAAACGGACTGCTGGAGGGTGTAATCGTGGGAAGAGCTTTTTTGGAAGGAATTCTCACAGTTGAGGTGATGAAAAAGTATGCTCGCCAAGAGGATAATAGCCTGTCTTGATGTGAAAGATGGTAGGGTGGTGAAAGGAACGAATTTCGAAAACCTTCGAGATAGTGGAGATCCAGTGGAACTCGGAAAGCTTTATTCTGAAGAAGGAATCGATGAGCTTGTTTTCCTCGATATAACAGCTTCTGTAGAAAAGAGGAGAACCATGCTCGAATTGGTTGAGAAGGTAGCGGAAGAAATAGATATTCCCTTTACAGTGGGTGGAGGAATACACGATTTTGAGACTGCCTCTGAGTTGATCCTACGCGGTGCAGACAAAGTGAGCATAAATACGGCGGCAGTTGAAAAACCCGAACTCATCACGAAGATCGCCCGAACCTTTGGGAGTCAAGCGGTGGTCGTGGCAATAGATGCCAAAAGAATCGATGGAAAATTTGTCGTATTCACTTACTCTGGAAAGAAAAACACTGGTATTCTCTTGGAAAATTGGGTACAAGAGATCGAAAAGAGAGGGGCAGGTGAAATCCTTCTTACTAGCATAGACAGAGACGGAACAAAGATGGGATACGATGTGGAAATGATAGAATTTGTAAGATCTCTTACAGGCCTTCCCATCATTGCTTCCGGCGGAGCAGGAGAAATGAAACATTTCCTCGAAGCTTTCAACGCTGGCGCGGATGCTGCCCTTGCAGCCTCTGTTTTTCATTTTCGAGAGATAGATGTGAAGAAACTAAAAAAATTTCTGAAAGATCACGGGATAAGTGTGAGGATGGAGGGAATGTGATGGAACTTTATCCTGTCGTGGTTCAGGAAAGAACAACAGGTGAAATTCTTATGCTTGCCTACGCAAATGAGGAAGCTTTGGAGCTGACTAAGAAGACAGGATACGCTCACTTTTTTTCCAGAGAAAGACAAAAAATCTGGAAAAAAGGTGAAACATCCGGAAATACGATGAAAGTAGTCGAAATAAGAAGAGATTGTGATGATGATGCATACCTGTATATAGTGGATTTCCCTGAAGACAAAGTGGCTTGTCATACGGGAAACAGGTCTTGTTTTTTCAAAGTTGAACACAAATTTGAGGACAGCAGCACTTCTATTTTCTGGCTGGAATTGTACAGATTGGTGAAAAAAAGAAAGGAAGAGATGCCAGAAGGATCTTATACAGTGAAGCTTTTTAAAGAAGGAAAGGGAAAGATCGCGAAGAAATTCGGAGAAGAAGCGATTGAAGTGATATTGGGCTATCTTCAAAATGACAAAGAAAATTTAGTCTGGGAAATAGCGGATATGCTCTATCACCTTACAGTTCTCATGGTAGAATCGGGAATTACCATTCAAGATGTCATGAAAGAACTGGAAAGAAGAAAAAAATGATCAGTTAATAAACTCTTCAGGAGGCCCGGAAAGATCGAATTCATGCAGTATCGCTTTTACAATTCGTTCTGAGGCTTTACCATCACCGAATGGGTTCACAGCTTTTGCCATGCTACGATAAACTCTTTTATCATTGAGAATTCTTTTTGTGACCTCGAAAATCTTCTCTTCCTCAACACCTCCAAGTACAGCGACTCCTGCTTCTATTGCCTCGGGTCTTTCCGTTTCTTTCCTCAAAACCACCACCGGTTTTCCGAGGGCAGGAGCTTCTTCTTGTAAACCTCCGGAATCAGTCATAACGAGGTAGCAACGAGCCATTAAATTGTGCATATCTATCACATCTATGGGATCTATCAGGATAACTTTCTCCACATTTCCCAACATTGGAAACACGATTCTCCTCACCTCAGGATTCATGTGAACCGGATAGATAACTTTCACATCCTCAAATTCTTCAACTATTCTTTTCACAGCCTTACAGATGTTCTCAAGAGGTTTCCCCAAGTTTTCCCTTCTATGAGAAGTGAGAAGAATGTATCTTCCATCAGAGAAATCTATATCTCTCAAGACCTCATTCTTGAACACGTAATGTTCCTGCACAGTATACTTCAATGCGTCTATCACCGTGTTTCCAGTAACATAGACTTTTCCGATGACATGTTCCTTCAAAAGATTCTCTTTATTTCTTCTTGTGGGAGCGAAATGAAGGGTAGCGAGAACTCCGACTATTCTTCTGTTGATCTCTTCCGGAAAAGGGGAATACCTATCATTTGTTCTCAAGCCAGCTTCAATATGACCTACTGGTATCTTTTGGTAGAAAGCGGCAAGGGCTCCCGCAAAAGTGGTTGTGGTATCACCCTGTACCAAAACGATATCCGGTTTCGTTTCCATCAGCAAAGGTGAAAGCCCTTTGAGGGCGTTCACTGTTACATCCACGAGTGATTGTCGTTCTTTCATGATGTTCAAATCGAAATCAGGTTCTAGCTGAAAAACTTCTAGCACTTGATCGAGCATCTCTCTATGCTGCGCCGTAACGCAAACAATGCTTTCTATACTCGGTTCTTCCTCTAGTTTCTTCAAAAGCGGAGCCATCTTTATCGCTTCGGGTCTTGTACCAAATACACTCAAAACTCTGATCAAGTCCAACACCTCCTGTTAAAATTTTACATGAGGAGGTGAAAAGCATGAAAGTAGTGATTCTCGCAGGGGGCTCCGGAGAAAGATTCTGGCCGTTTTCAACTCCAGACATGCCAAAACAGTTTCTCAGACTTTTTGGAGACAAAAGTCTCATCAGATGGACCTTCGAACGTGTTTTGAAGGAGATGAATCCAAAGGATGTCTTCGTAGTAACCTATAAAGACTACGTTGAAAGAACCGGAGAAGAACTTTATGAACTTCCGAAAGAAAACATAATCGCAGAGCCTATGAAAAGAAACACAGCTCCAGCGTGTTTCATTGGAACAAAACTGGCTGAGGAAAACGAACCAGTTCTCGTTTTGCCCGCGGATCACAGGATACCAAACACGGAAAAATTCTGGGAAACAGTTAATAAAGCGGTGACTGCACTGGAAAGATACGGAGGATTGTTTACTTTTGGAATAGTTCCAACGAGGCCTGAAACGGGATACGGTTACATAGAGGTTGGTTCGCAACTCGAAGAAGGTGTTCACAACGTTGCTCAATTCAAAGAAAAACCCGACCTGGAAACGGCGAAAAAGTTCATCGAAAGTGGAAATTATTTGTGGAACAGTGGAATGTTTCTATGGAAAGGAGGAGAATTCATAGATGAAGTTCGAATCTGTGAACCTGCCATTTACGAACATCTCAAAGATGTTGATCCAAGAGATTTTGAAGCTTTGAAAAAGGCTTACGAAAAAGTGCCAGAGATCAGCGTGGATTACGCCGTCATGGAAAGATCGAAAAAAGTGAGAGTTGTAAAGGCTGATTTCGAATGGTCTGATGTAGGAAACTGGTCTTCTGTGAGAGAGATAGAAGGATACACAGAAGAATCAGAAAATGTGATACTTGTGGACAGTGAGCGAGTATTTGTAAAGCCGTTCAACAAACCAATAGCTGTAGTTGGTCTTTCCGATATTATAGTAATAGACAGTCCGAACGGTATTCTAGTGTGCAGAGAAGAAACTGCCCAGAGAGTACGGGAAGTTACGAAGAAGCTCAGATCTTCCAAACCTTCCTGAAGAAAAGAAATATGAGAAACGAGACGATCATTGGAACTAAGCCAAAAACAGTGTAAGTGCTCATCAATCCCAATTTCTCTGCGATAAGGCCACCAAAGGAAGATCCTAAAAACGGTCCTATCCCCATGGAAATCCAAAAATATTTCTGTGCTCTGATTCTTGCTGGACCAAAGCTTCGAATTAGGAACATCATAGAATAGTAGATCACTATGTAAGTCCATCCTTGAAGCAACTGGATCAACAAAAGTGTTGAGGGAGAATGTACCATGGTGACCAAGAGATTTCTCAATCCGATAACGAAAACACCAGAGGCGAGCATGAAAGGAACACCGAGTTTTTGCACTATCATATCAGCCCATAGCAGAAAGGGAGTTTCCGTAATCGCCATCAAAGAAAACGCCACGCTTGCGAGAGAAACGTCGTAACTTCTTTCCTCCATGAGAACGGGTAAGAAAACGAAATTGAAATTGTTCGCCGCTATTCCAAAGATGACAACTGGTAAAAGTAACCAAAAGAACATCGGCAACGGTTTCTTACTCCTACTCTTTTCTTCTTCGCCGAGTTCTACCTCGTTCATTCCTTTCAAAATGGAAAACGTTAGAATCATCAAAAAGGAAAAAACCACAAAGATGGTGACGAATCCTATCCTGATCAAAACGCTCATTAAAAGAGCAGAAAACGAAAAACCGAAAGTTCCGAAGAGTCTAATCCTTCCATAATTCATTTTCGATTGATGAGTTATGTCGACGATAACGGACTCTGCAAGCGGTGCGACGGCGGAAAAGAAAAAAGCGAAAGTGACCATGAAAATGAATTTCATGGGGAAACGTTCAAAGAGAAACAACCCCCAAAAAAGAATTCCAGAGGCCAAAACGACTTTCTTCAACCAGTTCGTTCTTCCAATAGAAGACGCAATGTCGAAGTTCAAATGATTTGCGTACAAAGAGGAAAGTGGCATGATGGCCATCAATATGCCTATTTGGGACTTAGTGAGTCCTTCATTTGCAAGAAATTGGCTCAAAAGGGAATAAACAGCCATTGAACCGTAAACGAGAAACTCTATGATCATGAGCCGTAATTTCATACAATCCCTCCTGAAGTGAGGCATGCAAGAGGATTCTATCATAGAAGTTCGTTATCAGTACTTTTCGATTGCTTTAGAAACAGTTGAAAATAGGCAAAAGATGTGCTAAAATGAATCTAGACTAAAAAGGTAGAAAAGATGGAGGTGAACGGATGCAACACTTGAAAATAAAAATCTACACAACACCCACATGTCCTTACTGTAGAAAAGCAAAGGAATATTTCAGATCCTTGGGTTTGAAATTCAAAGAGGTTGACGTCTCTAGAAACCCAAGGGAAGCTGAGCTCATGGTGAAAAAGACAGGACAGATGGGTGTTCCCGTGATCGAGATAGGAAACAAAATCGTTATAGGTTTTGACAAAGCAAAAATTGACAGACTTCTAGGTATCTCGTGAACCGCCTTTAAAAACAAAAAAGGGGGTATATGCCCCCTTTTTGTTTTTTATAATTCTCGAATTTGCTAGAATTAAACTATGAACACGGATTTATGGGGGTGTGACGAATGAAAACAAAGAAGGGGATCTTTCTGCTAATGATTTTATTTGTTTCTTTAGTAGTTGCTTTGGATGTTGATCAGCTGAACAATTTATTCTACGAAGCACGACGTGATCACGATATCGAGAAAATACTTTTCGTGATCAAGGCTATAGAAAGTACAGAAGATCACGATCAAAATGCGAAACTCTTGACTATTTTGGCGGATGCTTATCTTGAATACGGTCTGTGGGGTGTGAAACCTGAAGAAAAGGAAGAGATTTACGAAGTTGCGAGAAGACTAGCGGAAAAAGCTTTGAAACTCGATCCGAGTAATGGGAGAGCTTCTTACATAGCAGGTGCAGCAATTGGAAGACTCGCACAATACAAGGGGATCATCAAAAGTCTTTTTATGTTAGGAGATTTCGATGGGTACATAAAAAAGGCGATTAAACTTCTAAACGAAGAGGAAGAAGAAGGTAGACTCTACAAAACTTTTGCATATATAGCCATGGGTATGAGGTACAGAGATGTTCCTTGGCCATTGTACAATTACAAAAAATCAGAGGAGTTCTTTGAAAAAGCCCTACAACTCACACCAAATTACTCTAACATCTATCTAGAAATGGGATATCTCTATCTAAAAATGAAAGACTATGAAAGGGCCAAAGAGATGTTCCAGAAAGTTATTTCAATGGAGCCTCATCCTTGGCTTGTTAAAACCCACGAAGAGGCGGCACAGAAGGCTCAGGAGGAGTTGTCCAAACTAAAATGAAAGTTGCTTGCGTTGGAAAGATAAACGTGGATATCGTCTACCCAGTTGATGAGATAAAGATAAACAGTAATCACATTTCGAATTACGTGAAGGTATCCCTAGGTGGAAAAGCAGCGAACGTATCTGTTGCTTTGAGAAAGCTCGATGTGAGTTCCGTTCTGATAGGTGCAATAGGAAACGATGAAAACGGAAAATACGTCTCTAAAATGCTCAGGGATTTCGAAGTAAAAGCTTTCCTGACAATGAGGGAAGAAGCGAAGACTGGTTTCACGTTTGTGATAGTTGACAAATTTGGAAACAACACGATGTTCAATTATCTCGGTGCCAATGCAGAACTCTCTGTGGAAGATGTGCAAAGGTTCGAAAAGGAACTTCTAGGTGCAGAAATCGTGTACTATCAAACTAGTGTGTCAACCGCGATACTTTCGTATTTGAAAAGCCTCAAAAAAACGCTGTTCGTGGAATTAACAGATCCCGTCGACAACGAACTTCTGGTAGGCCTTGACTATGTGTCGTTGAACGAAGAAGAAATTCTCAGGGCAACAAAAGAAAGTAACCTAACCAAAGCGATCAAGTATCTTTTGAAACACGGCGTCAGGAGGTTGTTCGTAAAGCTAGGAGAAAAAGGAAGTGTTTATGCAGATCAAGAAAAGATCATTCATCAAAAACCGTTCCGTGTCGAAGTTGTCGATACGACAGGAGCAGGAGATGCTTTTACAGCTGGTTGCATCTACGGATTGCTGAAGGGATTTTCAATAGAAAATATCCTGTATTTTGCAAACAAATGCGGTGCTTTAACCTGCTGCAAGCTTGGAACGGTTGAGGCGTTCCCAGAAAGTAAAGAACTAGGTATTGAATTAAAGGGTTGCAAAGATGAAAAAAATGGTGTACAATGATTACAACAAAGGGTAGTTGAACAAATTGATACTTGACATCTTGGAGTGATTTGTGGTATAATACATGATAGCAACTCCAAAAAGGAAAAGATACCCGCCTTTTTTTATGAGGATATACTTCCCACCAAGGACATCACACGAGAATATCCTTTTTTGAAAATCCCAGATCGATAAGATTCCACAAGTGATATTCACACCTGCGAAATACAAACCGAAAAATTCCAGGAAACTGTGTTTTATCACAAAGAAAGGATCCGCCAGGATGTAGAGTACAAACACCGTTCCAAGTTCCAAAGACAAAGCGCTTTCCGCTTTCGAAGTACTTGTAAGATAGATATTTGATATTTCAGTAGATTAATGAAGATAGAGTATTTTTATAAATTTTGGGAGAAATGGGGAGGGATGATCTTATGAAAGATGCGAAGGCGGAATGTTGTGGAAGTCTGATACCAGAGATTCCTTCCGGAAAATTGAAAGTGGTTGTTTTTACTCAATGGAAAGAATACAAGCACTATCTTCTTTCAAAATTCAAAGAAATCTTTCATGATAGCATCTGTGTAAATGTGACAGAAAATTATCTTATCTTTGAAGCAGATTTTCTCGAATTTCTCGATGTAGCTCTTGTATCCAGGGATTTTACCCCAGAAGAACTTCGAAGGATTATGATCTTACCTCTTTCAAGAGACGAATCTTTCACTCTAGACTCTCTAGGAAAGATGAGGACATTCGAATACTGGTTGAATCTCAGAAGAGGGAAAACCCTAAAATTTGTTTTAGAAAATGAGTCTCTTGTTACGTTCTTTCAACCTATTGTTGACACTGAAACAAAAGAGGTAGTCTTTTACGAAAGCCTCTCAAGAGGTATAAACGAGGGAGGAAATTTGATTCCGCCGAGCGAACTTTTTTCTCTAGCTCAAAAACTAGATGTCAATTGTCACATCAACAGATTATCTATTAAAAAGGCTGTGGAAAGTTATTATTCATTGAAATTTGATAAACCATTGAGTATTAATCTTCCACCGGATCTTCTTGTTGATGCGAAATACATCGTGGAAGATATTATAAAACCACCAAGCCCTGATTTGTTGAAGAAGATTCATTTAGAAATAACAGAAGCCGGAGAGTTAGACTTTGATGAAGTAATAGAGCTTGTTATCAAACCCTTAAAAGAGAAAGGAATAAAAATTGCTATAGATGATGTTGGTAAAGGATATTCGTCACTGAATCGTATAGTGAAGATTCGACCAGATATCGTGAAAATTGATTTAACACTTATCAGGAATATTCACCAAGATCGCTTAAAAAGGTATGTAGTTGCGGCTCTGACATCTCTCTGTGATAAAGAGAGTATAATGGTCGTTGCAGAAGGAGTGGAAACATTAGAAGAATTCAAAACTTTGAAAGAGCTAGGTGTTAGATTCATGCAAGGATATCTTTTCGCAAAACCTTCTCCATGTCCTAGAGATATCAGACATCCACGAATGTCTTTAAATTGAGGTAAGATAGTTACGTGTAGCTCAAATCCCAAAGAAATCGCGACCGGTTTTCGAACACTGGGCGTTTTTCTTCGTTAGGAGGATGTACATTGTGCTTCAGAAGAGATCTCTTTACTTCCTTATTCTTGTTCTGTGTTTTGTCGGAAATTTGGTCGGTGGTGTTCTTCACTTTGAACACGCAGATATCCTGTATCCTAATGGGTATTACAATACAGCTATCCTCGTGGGAAACATTTTCGAGAAGATTCGGCCTGAAGTGATAGAACTTGTGGGAAATGATCCCGGTCGTATAACGATCGTCCTCAAGGAGAAAGGTACTGTCTCTAATGGATATACAATGCCCTTTCCACACAAAACGATAGTGATCTACATGTGGCCTCCCGAAGGATGGTATCATTTTCAGCTTCCCTTGGAAGATTGGTATACATACGTTTTGATCCATGAGTTTTCACACATGTGCCATCTTACTTACCAAGATGAGTTAGAAAAACTCATCACCAACTTGATGGGAATCCCTTTTTATCCACAGCTTTTTAGTGGCCTGGTAGAAGGCGTGTCTGTTTTCAACGAAAGTGCTTTTTCAAAATCTTCCGGTCGATTGAACAACCCCTTCTTTTCTCAAGGGCTCTTTTATTATTCTCTACAAAATTTTCCGTCGTTCAATTACAAAGAAATTGAACCTGATGACGATTTTAGAAACGGTCTTTTGTACTATAACTTCACAGCAGGATTCTATGAATATCTCGTGGAAACGTATGGGTTAGAAAAGGTAAAGGAATTTTTCAGAGAGTCATCGAAACCATTTGGAGGAATCATACTGACATTTGAAGGATACAAAGACTTTTATGAAAAAGTCTTTGGAAAAACTCTCGAAAAGATTTACATGGATTGGATTTCCTCTCTTACAAAGCTCGAGTACAATCGAGACGATCTTTTCTACAGAGCAGAAAACACAAGATTTTATAAAATCGATTTTTACAAAAAGAATCTGGTTATTCTGAGCAAGGATTATGGTCCGTCCACCTCGTACACAGAATTGATCAAAGAGTCTCTCAAATTCATAAATTTGAACGGCAGTAAAACACTCGAGATTCCATTGAGAAATGTTGTTGATGTGAAATATGATGGTGAAAAAATTTATGCTCTCTGTAAAGCTCTTGTTTTCGATCGATACGAGAATGTATTATGGGACGTTGTAAAGAAAAAAATTGTTGCGAAGGGAAATATTAGCTGTTTTGGTGTGCACAACGGAAGAATTTATACCGTCACTTACAACACGAAAACAATGAAAAGCAAAATTGCAGGACCGAACTTTGAATACACTTTCGATGGTTTCATCAGATATATCGATGTTACAGAAAATTTTGTTGCGTTTTTAACCCTTGACAACAAACTGATCGTCATCGACATGCGAACAGGAAATCCCCTTCTAATAATCGACAACGGTAAAATGAAAGGGCCTTACGTAAGATTTTGGAAAAATGGAGTAACTTTCATCCAAATAGAAGACAACTACACACTGCCCTATTATTACGATCTGAAGTCGAAAAAACTCTACAAACTTGCTGAAAAAACTCTACTCAGTGATTTTGTGATACTCAACAATGATCTTTATTACATTGGTTACGCTCCCTCTGGAAAAACGGGAGGAATGGGAATCTATAGAAAAAGCTTGGAAATCCAACCTGAGACGATATTCTCGGCGAAAAAACATTCTTTCGATATCAAAGAGAGAAAATACGGGGTTTCCAACGAGATTATGTTCAGATTGAAAAAGTTTCTCATCCCCACTGTTCGAATCCCACTGTTTTTTGATGATAAATTTTCTATGTTGCTTGGATTTTCCAATGTGGAGAACGACACACACTTGTTTTTGCTGCCCTCCATAGGTCAAGGGGAAAAGTTTAGTCAGCACGTGGGTTTCATAACCACGAAAGAAAACTTCACAGCGGCTGGTTGGATTTCTTGTCCAAATTGGGACTACAGATTGGAGCTTTCGCTGGTTTTGGGAGAGATTTCTTTATCTCCTTCTTCCAGAATGCATTTCATATTCGATCTGAGCATTGGCTCGACCAATACCATCCTTTCTGATATTTCTTTAAAAACGGGCTTAAACGATTTGGCGTTCGGTTTCGATATAGAAAGTTACATTTTCAACTCACCGTTTTCTTTGAGAACATTCTTATCCTCTAGCACTGACGATGTCTTTGGAATGTTCTCTCCTAACAGTTTTTACTTATTAGGAAGAATGAGAATTTCCTTTGGAAAAGATAGCAGTTTTTCAGCAAAATATCGGTTCAAATTGGATCTCAGAGATTACAATCTCGACCTCTCCATCGCTTCTACTCTTTTTCAATGCCAGATGGAATTTCCTAGTGGACTTGTGAGAAATATAGGGAATACTTTGGGAATGTTTTCAAACAGTTACGATGGGTTTATACTTTACGACCACGGATTTTTAGAAACATACATGAACAAATTCAAGTTCTATCTGATGGGGGGAGTTTACGTTTGCTTTCCTCGCGAGGAAAAACTCTTCAGTGGTTTCTACATTGGAGTGAGTACAAGTCCACATGGCTTTTCTCCCATTTTGATCGTCCGCTGAAGAAGCCCCACCTCTAGGGTGGGGCTTCCTCACTTGTTTGTTTTCATGGGTATATTCCTCTCTTCTTCGTAGCATAGGCTACTCTTTCTATCGCGAGTATGTAGGCAGCTGTTCTCATATCGATGTTATGCTTTTCTTTTATCTTCATGACATCGGTGAACGCTTTCTTCATCATCTTCTCCAACGCGTTCCTTATTTGATCAATGTCCCAGAAGAAAGCCTGAAGATCCTGAACCCATTCGAAGTAGGAAACAGTGACACCTCCAGCATTGGCAAGTATATCAGGTACCACCAACACACCCCTCTTGTAAAGTATTTCATCTGCTTCGTTTGTAGTAGGACCGTTGGCTCCTTCGACAACCGCTTTGGCCTTTATTCTCTCAGCATTACCTTTGTGAATGGCGTTTTCGAGAGCGGCAGGCACCAAAACGTCCACATCGAGTTCCAGCAGTTCTTCGTTCGTTATCCTTTCTCCTTTCGGATAAGTGGCAACGGTTCCTTCTTCGTGTTTGTATTTGATGAGTTCTTCCACATCGAAACCGCTGGGATTGTAAACACCTCCTTTACTATCACTCACAGCTACTACTTTCGATCCGAGTTCTTTGGCAATCAAAAGGGCAGCGAACTGACCCACATTACCAAAACCCTGAACCGCAACAGTAGCTTTTTTGGGATCTATGCCCAGAGTCTCCATCGCCAAACCTGCACATACTTTTACACCACGACCGGTTGCTTCTTCTCGCCCCTCTGACCCACCGAGATCCACCGGTTTTCCTGTAACAACTCCCAAAGCGGTGTATCCTACGTTCATACTGTAGGTATCCATGAACCATGCCATAACATCGGCGTTGGTGTTAACATCCGGAGCCGGTATGTCGTTGTGCGGTCCTATCATTATTTGGATCTCCGAGAAATATCTTCTTGAGAGTCTTTCAAGCTCTGATTTGGAAAGTTTTTTAGGATCGACTTTCACACCGCCTTTCCCGCCACCAAAGGGAAGATTCATGACGGCCGTTTTCCAAGTCATCCAGAATGCCAGAGCTTTCACTTCGTCTAGGTTAGTATCAGGATGGTACCTTATTCCCCCTTTTGCGGGACCCCGGGCGATGTTGTGTTGTACACGATATCCTGTGAAAACTTCAATGTGTCCGTCATCCATCTTTACAGGGAACTCAACTACAAGAACGCGCTTTGGCCTTCTCAAAATCTCTGCAAGATCTGGTTCCACGTCTGTGTACTTCACTGCGCGGTTGAATTGCTCCACTGCCATTTCGTAAAGGCTTTTCTCAGGCACTCCTATCCCTCCCTAATACAATGTGTATGTTGAATATTCCTATACCGTCATATATTGTATCATTTTTGGTCACAATTTGTTAAAACAATAAATATTCATGTAAAGATATAGATATTCATTTCACAAATAAAGGAGAAAAATCTATCTCATGCAGAAATCGACAACTTCGATGAGAAACTGACGAAATTTAATTGCTATGTTGGAAATATACTTTAACATAACATTGAACATTGTGTTATCATATAAGAAATGAAACCGTGGGGGGACAAAATCATGAGAAAATGGTTGTTCTTTTTGTTCATTTTTACGGTAGCCAATCTTTTTGCAGGATACGCTTTCTTTTATGGAAATCCCATCTTGAGAGATGGAAGGATACAATTCCTCATTTCCGGACAGGAAAATGTTGTTTTGACAATCTGGAGGGTCGAAAACGAAGAAGATTTTCTCAAAGCCGTTCTAGATCCAGAAAATTTCGACTTCAGAAAATTTAAAAGATATGGTATTGCTCAAAGAACGGTTTATTCTTCAAGAAGGGGAACGAAAACATTTTCATTCACCCTGAGAGAACCGGGACTTTATTTTGTTACCCTGTCTCACTTTGAGAACAGAAAAGAGGTTCTCCTGGACAAAGCTCTTTATATCGTTACAACTTTGGACATAGTTTACTTTTCCGATGGTCAAAAAACAGTGCTCTATGTTCTTGACGTAAACAATGGATTCGTTAAAAACGCGGAAGTGATACTGTTTAAAAACGCGGAATTTGTTGGAAGAGCTTTTACGGGTAATGACGGAAAGGTCATACTCACCGAAGAATTCGACAGTATATACGTAAAATACGGCAACGAAAGGTTCTTTGGAGAAGTCAATGTCTTTCCAGTTAACTATAGAGATGAAAAACTCTTCTTCATCACCGATAGACCTATCTACAAACCTTCAGACATCGTTCATTTCAGAGGACAATTTTTCAAGAACGATGGAGATGTTTACAGAGCTATCGAAGAAACAGAAGTAACTGTTACCATTTTTGATACGAAAGATAACGAAGTCTATAAGTCCCAATTCAAAACAGACGAACTGGGAGGGTTCTACGGATCTGTAAAACTTCCGGAGACTGCCCCCGTTGGATTGTACAAAGTGAAAGTCGAGAGAGACGGGAGAGAATACAGTGAATATTTTTTGGTGGAGGAGTATAGAAAACCCGAATACAAAGCAGAAATAGAAACAG
Organism: Thermotoga sp. KOL6; assembly: GCF_002866025.1. Taxonomy (NCBI): domain Bacteria; kingdom Thermotogati; phylum Thermotogota; class Thermotogae; order Thermotogales; family Thermotogaceae; genus Thermotoga; species Thermotoga sp. KOL6. Next base: position 63,755 of record NZ_LNDE01000001.1, on the reverse strand, counting down.
ATAAGGATGTTTATTTGTCAAATGAAACAATAAACTGTCGAATCAAGGTGAAATACTTCAACGATCAGCCAGTTGTACGAGCGCAGGTTGCTCTTTACGTTTATGCCTTTTCCGAATCCGGAGAAAACTTTCTAGCTTATAGAAAGGTAGATTTCACAGATAACAACGGGATTCTCAATGTTGGTGTGAAAATCCTTGATGGTTTTCAAGGGATCTACAAAATAGAAGTAATCGCCGTGGATGAAAGCCAACGGCAGATTGAAGAAACAAAGACTGTAAAAGTGTACGCAGATGATGTCTTAATATTACCATCCGATCAATCGTTTTTCGCGGTCCCGGGAAAACCTGTAAATATCACGGTGAGAGTAACAGACCTCGAAGGAAATCCTTTGAACGGCAATCTCAATGTCACGTGTGAAGATTCGACGAGTACAGTAAGCGTGGTGAACGGCAAAGCGTTGGTCAACTTCGTTCCCAGAGAATCGAAAACTTACAGAGTAAAACTGTCCTTCGGAAAAGCAAAAACTTACATCTATATATATGCATACCATGAAGCCAACATGAGTAGGGAATTTGTGATCCTTCCAGAAAAAAAAGAGGTAAAACCTGGCGACAAGTTACATGTTCGATTTCTCGCTCCGGGTCGGGTAACGGGAGTTTTGGGAATTATCTCGAGCAAAATACATGAAACGATTCCCCTCACTTTCAATGGCTCCGTCGAATTAGATCTCGACATTCCCGAAAAACTCATCGAAAAAAACCTCTTCCTCGTTTTCATCGGGTACGAAGATGATTTCCGAGTTTTCCGTACCGAGAAGTTAGATGCCATTCTTTCTACAAATTCCACCGAAATGACATTGAGTTTTGACAAAGATCAATACGAACCAGGGGATTTGGCCCAGATTACAATAAGATCCAATGTCGATAAAGTGTGTCTTTTCTTGGTAGATGAAGCAATATACGCTCTCGTTGGAACAGAACCTCCCAACCTCGAAGACTTTCTCTATCCATCTCTGGATTATCCCCAAGTTTACTACGATTTCGTGCGCACTTGGAGGCTCTATGTTTCGAGAAATTCCTTCAGAGAACAACTCGCGGCGCTGCCCAAAGAAAAAAAGTTTGCAGACTTTAAACAAAGAGCGTTTCCAACCAAACTAAACGTTAGAGAATACTTTCCAGATACCGCCCTCTGGATACCTTCTCTAGAACTTCAAAATGGGATCGCCAAAGTCAGTTTTAAGGTTCCTGATAGTATCACAACATTCAAGGCCACGGCCTATGGTTTTTCGAGGGATCAATTCGCTCAAGCTGAAGGAAAAATGGTGGTTTCCAAAAAATTCTACGTATTACCCCATCTACCTTCTTTTTTGAGAGAAGGAGATGTTATTCAACTATCTGCAACTGTTTTCAACAGGACTGAAAGCGAATTGAACGTGAGGTTGTGGGTAGAACTTCCAGAAAACTTGAAATTCGTTGAAGGAAAATCGGTGAAAGATTTTGTCATGAAACCGAACTCATCGCACATAGAAGTGTGGACTGTAAAAGCTATAACTCCTTCCGAAGATGCCAAAATCAAGTTTGTGACCACAGGAGATGAATGGAATGACGCAGTTTCCATGATCTTACCAATCGAGCAATTTTCTTTCGAAAGGGAGTTTTACCTTTTGAGATTCCTGAACGGGAAAGAAACGATAGATCTTCCGAAAGGATCGTATCTTTTCTCAAGAATCAGATTTTCTGATGATATCATCCCAATAATCAAGGACAGTATCGAAAGACTCATAGAATTCCCATATGGATGTGTGGAACAGACAATGAGCAGCTTCTTTCCGGCAGTGGCTGCCGCGAATTTGGGTTTGAAAATAGAACACTTAGACGAAGTGGTCCAGAAGGGTCTCTTCAGACTCTATAACTATCAACACAGCGATGGAGGATGGGGATGGTGGTTTTTCGATGAGAGTAGAGATTTCATGACATGCTATGTTATGGAAGGATTGTACTTTGCAAAGAGAGCAGGATACGATGTGGCAGAGAGTGTTATAGAGAGAGGGATTGATTACCTGAAAAAACATCTTTCCGCTTATGGTTCTTACGTTTTGGATCTGTACGGAGTAGAGCATAAGCCGTATAAGCCGAAAAGTGAAATAGATTTAGTTTTTTTGAGCTTGAATTCTAAAGAGGCTTTGGAACAGGTAGTAAAATTTCTGGTCCAAGACGATCAAACGGCTCATTTAGAACTGAAATCGGAAGATCCCCTCATCAGTGAGGCCCAACTCAACAGCGTTTTGCTCAGATCTCTTGTGAAGTGGAAGGTTTACCCCCAACTGAGAGAAAAGTTGATAAACTACCTTCTTTACAAAAAAGATGGATACTTTTGGACTTCCACTAAAGACACTTCTTTTGCGATTCTTGCACTTCTTGATGCCCTTCCTAGGTTCGACTCTATCTCTTTGAAGGTGAAGAACAACTCAAATACCTTTGAACTGAAACCCGGTGAGGAGGCATCTCTGGTACCGGGTTCACTCACAATATCCGGTAGGGGGCTTGTGGAAATACATGTGATACACTCCGAGAAACCAAAAAGCGCAGTAAAGAAAGGTATCGAATTGAGCAGGAGATTTTATAAAAGATATGAACTCTTCCTTGAGAACGAAAAGAAGTTGGTGGACGTTTTCGTTCCTCTGGGAAAAGGCTACGTTCCACGTTCGATATGCACAATCGAAGAGAAATCAACTGATGAGCTCTTCATACTTCCTTTCGAGTACTGGGGGGAAAGCTTCAAGTATCATGGTACTCAGTTCGAAGTGACAGGATCAAAATTGAGAATGAACGGTGAGACTTATGAATTTTCAAAAATCAAAACCCTGAACGGTTTGATTCTCGTATGTCTTAAGAAAGAGGCACTTCTGTACGACCCAAAAAGAGAAGTTGTAAGCAAGTATATGAATGTAAAGGACGCAGATCTCACACGAGAAGGAGTGGTACTCCTAAAAGATCACAGTCTAGTTGTGAACGGTGTCGAAGTTTCTATCCCAGAGGATGTAACGGCTTTGACTTGTACAAAAGATGAAATACTGTTGAAAGGGGAAAATGAGGCGTACTGGTACAAGGACGGAAAGTTCGTGAAACTTCCTTTCGTTGCAAGGAAGATCTTCCTATGGAACGGAAGGAAACTTGTAGCTAAGGGGATTAGATTCAGCGGATGCTCTTATGAATTGGCGGGCTCGATCTTCGAGATAGATTTTGAAGTCGAAGAGGTAGGTGCCAAAGCTGGTGATATATTGAAAACCGTTATTGACCTCAAGGGTGAAGGAGACTATCTCATAGTAGAAGATTTCTTCCCTTCGTGTGCCCAGGTGATCATCAATTACAGAGAAAAAGACCTGAACGACGGAAAATTTACCTACGGCTGGTACACCAGATGGAACGAGTGGTATTCAGCCAGAGAACTTCACAGAAACAGAATAGCTTTCTTTGCGATTCACGCTTCTAACGGAAAATTCAGTTACGTTTGGAGGGCGACAACAAATGGAAAGTATCAGGTTCTTCCGGCGAGGGCTTATCCTATGTATTCTCATGATCTTTACGCTCACACAGATCCGGATGTACTCAGCATTGACTCCTCGTATTCTGTCGATGACCGATCTGATCAGCCTTGAAGTGGGACAGGATTTTTTAGATCGCTTTGAAAGAATATGCGAGTTTCTCGGTGTTGAACCTGATTTGAACGTGACAGTTTTTGAATGCTCTAGTCTGGAAGAATTCAATCAAATGACGGGTATGGGGTATCATATAGGTGCTGTCTACGTGAACGGGGTTGTTTACACTCAACCTTTCGCAATTTTGAAGAAAAAAGAGTGTTTTGAAGATATCATTCTCCACGAACTTTTGCACCATGTTTTGCAGCTCAATTTTCATCTTCCACATTGGGCAGAAGAGGGGATCATTCTCACTCTTTTAGGAACGAAACCAGAGGAAATTTTCGGTTACCACAGAGAATGTTTGTTGAGATTCTCAGAGGAGGTTACGTATGAAGAAATTCCTCATTTTGTCGATCGTTACAGGCGTTCTCATTTGGAACATCGTTGAGATATTCAGATTCGATGTTCAAATATTTGAAAACACGTTCGTTCTAAAGGATGTCCAGAATGTCTTTATCCCTTCAAAGATAAGAGGTGCCGTTCTGAGAAGTTCAAAGGATTTCATTTTGAAAGCTGACGGAATTTTGTTGAAGAAAGCGAAACCTGGTGAAACTGTTGTACTCTCTTTTGAAGGCGGTGGAATCTTTAAGAAAAAGAAAGATTACGTAATCCAAATTCTTCCAAGCGAGGAAGATACCGATGGGGATGGATACCCAGATTCTCTGGAACTGAACAAAACCGATAGCGAACGGTTCAGAAACTGGTTCGTCTGGATCGCAATATCTGCTTTTAGGAACGACCCTCCCATCTGGCCACAAAGTGAAAGAGATTGTTCGGGGTTTATTAGATACTGTGCAAAAGAGGCTCTGAAAAAACACACAGAGGACTGGTTTGTTCTGTCTCGGTACGAAGGCCCCGTTTGGGAGGACGTGGAAAAATACAATTATCCGAACATCCCTCTTGTTGGCACCAAAATTTTCAGAATAACGAAAGGTCCTTACAAGAGTGTTGATGAGTTTTCTAACTTTGCTGTTGCTCGGATATTGGTTGAATGTTCAATGGACTACATCACGAAGGATGTATCTCAGGCGTTACCGGGTGATATCGCTGTCTTTTATCATCCTGAGGATATCGAGATGCCTTATCACTTGATGATCTACGTTGGGAACATGAACATGTCCAGCGATGAAGGATGGTTCGCCTATCATACAGGTCCTTTAAACGGAAACGATGGGGAGCTGAGATTCGTAAGATATTCAGAGCTCATACACTACGATCCTTCGTGGGCTCCTATAAAGATGAATCCATACTTTCTGGGATTTTACAGGTTCAAGTTTTTGAATTAATCTCTGTCTGTTATCCAGAAGTCTTTGAAGTGTATGAAGTCTTGGCGAGTTCCATCATACTTTTCTGAAGCTTTTCCACATCTTTGGAAAAGTAAAAAACGAGAACGAACAGAAGAACAGCGCATATCAACCAAAAGTAGGCAGATACTTTCAAAGCAGCTCCCAGGGAACCGAGAGCGACAGACATCATTCCCCCGGCGAATTTTCCAAAACCCGTTCCCAGAGAATCTGTGAGGTTGAATATGGAAAATATTCTCCCCCTGTCTTGAGGTTCGTTCACGTTCAAGAGCATGAACTTCACGTTGGGACCCGTAAGACTCGCCGTGAAAGATGCTATGAATCCAAGAAGCATCAGAGTAACTAGACTTCCCAAGTAGTTTAAGGTGACGATGGTGAATAGAACACCGAGGGCCGTTGTCGTTCCACAAAAAATGGGAAGTAAAGATTTCGATCGTGCGTATAAACTACTTCCCCACATTCCTCCCAAGATTATTCCCGCAATGTTTCCAAGGCCGAAGACGAGAAACACGAGCGTTGCTGTTTCGACAGAAAGACTTCTTTCTCTCCTAAAAAATTCCACGAGAAAGTATGGAATAGCTCCCCATGGAATCGTCCCCGCAATTCCTTGAAGAAAAAGAAGTAAATTTGTTTTGACCTTGATCAACTTTACATAATCTGAAGGTTTTGGTATCTTGGGATAGACATAACCGGACTGGACGAGTTCGCCGATTCCTTTCTCGAAAGCCCCTCTTCTTGGTTCTTTTAAAACGAAAATGCTCAGTATGGCGAGGGCTATGTTAGGAACCGAAACTACGATGAATGGTATTCTCCAACCGTATTTCGGTCCCAGAAAACCCCCAACGATCATCCCAAACACACTCCCTATGGATATAGATGAGGAAATGAGGGCCACAACCCTTCCCCTTCGCACCTCGTCGAACATATCTCCGATCATTGAATAAACAATGGGAAAAGATGCTCCAACACCAATACCGGTGAGAGCCCTCCAGAAAAAGAGTTCACCGTAAGACTTAGAGAAGGCACTCATGAGACACGGGATCTCTCCCACGAGAATAGAGTAGATGAGCAAGTTCTTTCTATTGTATTTATCGGCAAGATAACCCCAAACAAGACTTACTAAAGCCCCGATTACGGTGAAAGAAGAAGCGACCAGTCCTATCTGGGCATCGCTGATGCTAAATTCTTGTTCTATCGCACCGATATTCGGAGACATAACCATCTGATCTGCATTCAGAAGAACCATAAGCACAAGAATGAAGAGAACTGCCATCTTCATTCCCCCTTCAACCAATCGATCACTGCCTTCGTAACGTCCTCTTTCTCCACGTCGTTACTCAAAACATGTCCGGATTTTTCAAAGACGAGTAATTTTCTTTTTTCCGATCGTACACTGTTGTAGATGAACTCTGCCGCTCTCATTGGAACTACGTTATCGTTTTTGGCAGCCACAACGAGGATTTCGGATGTGACTTCCTTTACCACTTTCCTTGAAAGTTTCATGAGCTTGTAAAGCTCTGCTGCCTGTTTAGGCCAGTTGTAAGACCAATATTCTTTTCTGAGATACTCGAGATCCGAATCGTCATACGTTTCCAAGTTTTCTCGAGGCATCTTTTTAGTGAAAGGCTTTAATATAGGTGTTAAAGCAATTCTTCTGTCGAAAACATGTGTAGCAGCGGCGAGAGTTACCAATTTCCGAGGTTTCATCCGAGCGGCTAGTATGATCGCAATGACTCCTCCCATTGAAAGCCCAACCACATGCACTTCCTTGCAAATCGCTTTCATATCATAATAGGCATCGAACGCTCGTCTAAGCCAATCTCGCGCTCCCGAAAGGAGAAAATCCTCTCCACAGGTTCCATGTCCGGGAAGTCTTGGAACAGACACAGTGAATCCTTCCCTGTTCAACTCTTTCGCCATATACTCGAAATCATGCGGTGAGCCCGTGTAACCGTGAATAAACAGAACGCCTTCTTCGCCACCCTCTAGAAAGATAGGAAGGGATTTCTTCACGGTGGAACACTTCGGAAAGTGCATTCAAGTCTCCCTCCTTCACGATGACAGTTTATAGATCCAACAAAATTTTATCAGTTATTCCGCACAAGTCGAAAAGCTATGATAAGATTTTTTTGATCAAAACAATGGTTGGTGATACTGTATGAAAAAAATTCTGGTGGTGGTGTTGATCATCTGGATAGTTATCGTGTTTTATTTTTCATCCCAACCCCCTTACCAATCGAGTGTTCAGTCGGGGAAAGTTTACAAATTTTTGAAAGAAGTGGACAACATTTTAGACTTCACCAAAACTGAGTGGTATAGCAAACTAAGATTCATCCTGGAGAAATGGTGGTTTCCTGAAAAAGAACCTAAAGATCTCGTCAGAAAGTCAGCTCATTTCATTTTGTATTTCATTCTTGGAATCCTGGCTTTTTTGTTCGCAGTTTCCAGGGGGCAGAATACTTTCTTTTCCTTTTTGCTTGGCTTTTCTTTACCCACTGTGGTAGCGGTTCTGGACGAGTACAACCAGGGTTTTCGTGGAAGGGGTTCGTCTCTTTACGATGTGGTGATAGATATGAACGGAGCCCTTTTTGGAGTGTTTTTGTCTTTACTAGTTACCTTCCTTCTGAAAATTTTGAAGAGGAAAACCTAATGTAATCTGGGATAAGAAAAGATTCAGGTATGTTAAGATTTCCTTCATTTATTATTTGTTTCAACGCCTCGAAAATCCTTGTGTCTAATCTTCCACGTTCAATCTCACTTTCCAAAATCTCAAAAGCTTCAGGAACGGAAAGGGCTCTCCTGTAGGGTCTTTCCTCGATCAAAGCAACGAACACATCGGCAACTTGAAGAATTCTCTGATGAATCATCAAATTTTTGGCAGTCAATCCTAGAGGATACCCGCTTCCATCGAGTCTCTCATGATGAGCGGCAGCTATGTTCGTTACGCATGGAGCAATTCCAGATTCCGATAGTATCTTGTAAGTTTCCAAGACGTGGGTTTTCATAACGAACATTTCTTGCTCATTCAATCTGCTTGCCTTGTGGAGTAGTTGCGGGGAAATCCTTATTTTTCCTATGTCATGTAACAATCCTGCTATGTAAACGAGTCTTCCATCTTCTTCACTTAAAATCTCTTCTGCTATCTTTTTTGACACTTCTGCGACCAAAATGGAATGGTTCCTTGTAAAGGTACTCCTGAAATCGAGAAGGAAGACCAAAAGTTTGGCGAGTGAGCCGAACTCCTCAAGAGTCAGTTCTTTTTCTGAAAAAAATCTTGGTTGATCGTCTATAAGATAAGCGAAAGAGTATCTGCTTAGAATCTTTAACATGGCATCCTTAACGGTGTCTGGAATTTCCTTATGCTCCTTTATCTCGTAGACTGTCTCCTCCAAAAATTTACTATGCAATGATTCGTACATCGCAGCTTTTCTGGCAACTATATCCGCAGTCATCAGACTGTATGAAAGCGTTCTTTCCAGGTCCATACATTTCGACGGATCTCGATGATAGAAGATCGCATTTGAAAGGTTTTGAGGTAAGAAGCGAACGGAAGAAAGAATCTGTTTGCTAACAATCGGATGTTTCTCACCACCGCTGAATGTTTTTGAAAGTTCTTCCATATCTGAGATTTTACCGAATTTTTGTCTAAAGAATTCGGGATGCTCGGTTGCTGCAATCAAAGGTAACCCTATCTGGTGAAGCAATCCCATAAGATAAACATAATCCGAATCCACAGGAAGAGACAAAAATTTTGACAACTCCCTCACTATTTTCGCAACCCGAAAAGCGTGCTTTATAAAAAACGAATATTCGTGAATTTCGAATTCTCTAAACATGTTCACAAAAGCGTTCAAAGAAACTGTGAGATTCAGATTCATACAGCTCTTCTCCCCTACCTTTTTCATACATGAAATTTAACCCCATTACCAGATTCTTCAATCATAAAATTAACGACATATTATTATATCATAATCGATAATGACTGAAGAATAGGATAATCAGTTGATTTAAATAAACTATTGTTATTTTGATTTAAATCTATATCTTTGGTGAGTAGTATTTTCAGTGTTAATGCCTTTATTACAAAAAATTCTCTCTTAGCGTTATTTTAGAGTTTCAGTTTGATTCTATTAAAGCAAAAGAAGTTTGTGATACAATCAAGAAAATTTGGGTAATCGATGTTCACCTCTCAGAGGTATCATCGAACCCAAAATCTTCGTGAGGGGATGAAACAGATGATAAGGCTCATTATGAGTTTCTTTTTGCTATTGGGTACTGTCCTCCTGTCTTTCTCCATCGATGATATGTTGGTTCTCCAGGTCGACAGATTGAATGTGAACGAAAACAGATACACTTTCTATATTCTCCATACTGGTCAGTCAGGAAAATACATGTACGTAAATTACTCAATTTACAAAGCAGGAAAACTATTAACAGATCGTATAAAAGTGATTGATCTTGAGGAAGAAAAGGTGATTTACGAGGATGAAGGTAAAAACATATACTCACCCAAATTAGAAGACAGATTCCTCATTTACGATGTGGAAGATACCGTTTTAAAAGTTGTCGATCTAGAAACAGGCAAGAAAAGGAACATACTGTTGAACACTCATTTTTTTTCAAAATGGATGTTGGTTCCTTTCAAAAAGAAAATACTCGTTTTCAAGGATAACGGGCTGGATGTTTACAAAGTGAGCGGTGATAAATTGGTTTCTTTCAGGTATCCAGAAGGTTTAGTAAAACCATGGAGTGACGCAGTTTTCGTTGCTGAAGACAAAGTGTTATATAACGGGTATAACGAGAAAAATTTTCGATGCCTTATTTTTAACTTCGAAACAGGCGAAACAGCCACGATAGATTACGATATGTATCAACAATACATAATACCACATTGCAACATTCATGCAAGAAGGGAAAGGATTCTCAGCAAGTTCCCCATACCCGTTGTGATGTACAAAATTAAAAACGATGGACACATACTGGGTTTTATGGATTCAAAAGGTCAGGTGACTTCTTTTGAAAAATTGAAGGTTCCTGGAGGTCTTTTTTGGGTAGAAGACGAAAGAGAAGACAGGCTCATTTTGAATTTCAATGGAAGTAACGTCTGGGTAGTGGATAGAAAAGGAAACAAAATTTTGGAGCTTCCAAGTAGTACTTCCAGCGTAAGGTTTAGTAAAGATGGAGGAATCATGGTGACGATCGAAGGAATTGGTGAAGGCAAAAAAGACAAATTTGTGTGTTACGACAGCGAGGGTAACAAAGTGTTCGAGAAAGTTGTGGAACAATTCGTGGAGCATCCTTCCATTTCAAAAGAAATCGATGGGCACGTTCTCTTGGATGGAATGAGTAGTCTTGCAAAACTATCTCTTAAAAATGGTGATATTGAGGGTTTGTACATATTTCCAATAGAGCATGGAGTGAGCTTTGCAGGTTTTTACAAAGGGAAAGTTTATGGTCTAAGAATATCACCGTCCTATAGAAATCCATATACTCTTGATCTTCTTTCTTTTCCCATATCCTCCCCTGGCTGGCTGGATGTTTCCATGGATTTGGATCCAACTACAGGAAATCCTTTCGAGGTCTACAACGATATGGATGTGAAGGTAACGCTGAAATTCAACACAAGTATTCTAGAGAAAATGGGAATAGATCTTTCAGTCGACAAAGGGCATCTTTCCTTAAAGGAAAAAGGCGAGACCTGGGGACTAGACACGTATCTGTGGCACACACCGGTTGACGAAACGAAGGTGAAAATGACCACATCGTCCGGTCCATTGTCCAAAGAGTTTTACATCAATGTGAAAAAGCTTGAAAACCCCATAGTTATAGAATCGATAGAAGAAACGATGAGCTCTTCTTCGAAAGAACCCTGGATTTTTTACGTGAAAGGAAAGATCAAAAATGAATCGAACATTTCCTTTGAAAATTTGAATTGGAACGTTCAGAGTGAAAATTCTGAGATCCTAAGAAGTTCCTTCCCTAGTAGAATGGGTGAAAATTGCGAAGCGAATTTCGAAGTGAAGATGAAATTCGATACATCAAACGTCGAAGCAGTTTGGAATGGATACAGCTTGAAAGCTCGTCTGAAGATATCTTTAAATTACGAAAAAGGACATCTCGAAAAAGTTGTGGAAAAAGCGTTCGAAGTGAAACCTGTGTACAGCCTAACCGTTAAGTTTCGAGACAGAAAAACCCAAAAGTACATAAAACCGGATCCAGATGAATTTTTCGTATACGACAAAAACGGTGTGGAGATAAAAAATATCACAAAAATTGTAGAAGGGAATGCCATAAAGATAGAAGGAATAGCGAGGGGCTTTGCAGAATTACCGCTTGTTCTCAAATTAAAATATCTGAGATCTCAAAAAACTGTGAAATTGACCAAGCAGAATCCATCCTACACGATGGATGTTGATTTCACTTCCAGTATACATGTTTTGGTGCAAGAAGGCGGCAAACCAAAAAAGGGTATAACCATACACCTCACGAAAGTTGGGGAAGAGAAGAAAGATTGGTATCGCACAACGGGAAGCGACGGAACCTGTGTTTTTGATGACTTGGAAAAAGGACACTACAAAATCACTTTCTCGAAAACAAAGTATTTACCCGAAGAGAAAGAAGTGCACCTTGAAATTGGTGATACAAAAGAAGTGTCTTTCGATGTAAAACCTTACAGGGCTATTTTAGTCTACATTGAATCGTATTACGCAAATGCTTGGAGTGACAGACTGAACGTAAAATTCAAAGGCGCGAGGAATTTGATCAAAGTGAGCGATTCCATATACATAATCCCGGAGAACGCGCAAGAGATCTATTTCAACATGCTTTACAAAGTTGGGTATCCTGAGGGAGTGATTTCACAGATATTTTCAGAAAAGAGTTACGATGCGGTTACGGAGGTTTCAAAGGAAGGAAATGAAGTCGTTGCTCATCTTTCAAAGTATCAAGGGAAAAACATTGTGACCTTCAAAGAAAGTGACATATACAAACTGTGCGAAAATGTAGAGGAAAAACTGGGAGACTCGATCAACGTATCTGAAATCGCCAAACCTACAAAGTTCATCATAGAAGCTATGGCAAAAGCTGGGGACAGCGAGAAAAACAAGAAGATAACGATATGGATCTTTCCATCTAACTGGGTGGGTTATGAAAAGGAGGCAAAGCAAGTTGTACTCCTTTATCCTTTAAAAGGTAACATAGACGCGCTGGATTACGGTGAATACGCGAGAAATTATCTTAAAGAAGTTGGAGATAATTTAACCACTCTCGCTTTCAACAAAATAGTGTGGTACGGAATGGAAGCCCTTGAAATCTTCGACGACAGAGCAGGTTGGAAAGATTCACCGTTTAAAAGTTTCATAGAAAACAAAATAAAGGATTTCGTAAAGAAGAAACTCTTCAAAGCTTTGAAGAAGTTTGCAGGAGAACTCGTAGAGGACGTTGTAGACGAGTATCTTGATATTTTCGACACGCTGAAAAACGCAAGAGATTGGGCACAAAGGGTTTACAAAGTAGTCGGTGAAGGTGTTGCTTTGGTTTACAGTGGACCCTTACTCTCCAATATGGCAGAAAAGCACAAGATTTTTAACGATGTTGTCAATATAGAGAAAGTTTTGAAAGAAAAGCTCTCAATCTTGATCTCAAAAGTGGAAGAAAACGATCCGGAGGGTGTAAGAGAAGTTATGGAAGATATAAGAACCTTGGCCATTGGGAACAATCCAGGGAGCGAGAATCCTGATGATCATAAGATAGATTATCAAGCTTATGACTTGGGAGAGCACCCTGGCTATAATTTGGCCTTCCTTTGTGCCGCTGAGTTAAACAACATCAAAAAGTGGAAGAAGAACGATTACCCTCCTTACTTTGGAGATGAAACGATATCGTACAATGTAGAAAATAAGGTGAACGCGTCCCATGAAGCTATGAAGATTTACGAGCCAATCTTCAAGAATCTGATTATGCTTTCCATACCTTTCGTCTACGCTTCTTCAGTGAAATGATGGACAAATAACTTTTGATAATCATTGATTGAGTATAATTTTAAATGTGTAAGCTATTCAAAAGGGGGAGATAGGATGAAAAAGTTCGTTGTTCTTTTGGTGATTGCACTAGCTCTTTCTTATGTTTTCCCGAAAACTCAGATAACTCTTTACACATCCGTTCCTTCGTCTATTGTAACTGAAGTGGAAGAAGCTTTTGAGAAGTTGTATCCTAATATCGACGTGATCGTTTGGAGATCAGGAACATCGAAAGTCACCGCCAAAATTCTCGCTGAAATGAAAGCTGGAGAAATAAAAGCAGATATTTTGTGGACTGCGGATCCATCGTATTATATCTATCTTAAGGAAAAGAACCTTCTCATGAAGTACACATCGCCAGAATCCGTGAATATACCAGATTCATTCAAAGATAAAGATGGTTACTTCGCTGGGACCAGAATAATGTCCGTTATCATCGCGTACAATACCAATCTTTTGAAAAAGGAAAACGTACCAAAAAAATGGGAGGATCTTCTGAGAAGTGAGTACAAAAACTCGATAGTGAGTGCTTCACCTCTGTATTCGGGAACAAATCTTGTTTGGCTTTACGCCATGGTAAAACTTTACGGATGGAATTTCCTCGAAAAACTCTCTGAAAATGGTTTGACAATTGTGAGTTCAAATAAGACAGCATCTCAAGAACTAGCAAACGGTTCTTACAAAATCGCGATAGTTTTGGATTACATGATAAGGTCTTTAAAATCTAAGGGATCTCCCGTAGACCTCGTGTATCCTGAAAAGAACAACATTCTTATATGGAGCCCAATTGGTATAATTGCAACAACAAAGTATCCGGATGAAGCTAAAAAGTTTGTTGATTTTGTCTTATCAAAAGAGGGGCAGAGGATTCTAGTTGAAAAGGGCAGTTTAATCCCCGTAAGGGCTGATGTTGAGATGCCTGAAGGTGCTCCAAAACTGGAAGAGCTTATCAAGAAATCTTACACGGTTGATTGGGAAGATTTGAAAGACAGTTCCGACGATATAAAAAATACCTTCTCCGACATATTTGAGTAAAGTTGGGAGGGAGTCCCTCCCTTTTTTCAACAGAGGTGGTAATGTGAAAGTTCTTTTATGGATCACCTTTGTTGTCATGTTCATTTTGATAGCTATTCCATTGATTCTTCTATTTTTGGATAGTTTCAAAGGAGAAGAAGCGTTATTCACTCTGAAAAATTACATCGATACTTTCACCAGAAAAAGCAACATAAAAAGTGCTTTGAACACCTTATATCTTGCAATTTCAACCACATTCTTTGCCACTCTTATAGGATCTGTCCTTGCTTGGCTTATCGCAAGAACGGATATTCCCGGGAAATCGATTCTAAAAACACTTCTCATGGTGCCTTACATGATACCACCTTTCATAGGCGCTATGGGATGGATGTTTCTTTTTGGAAGGGCAGGTTATTTAAATAAATTATGGGAAAAATTCTTCGGTCATATTCTCTTCAATGTCCATTCCTTTCCTGGTCTCGTTCTTGTGATGACAATGTATATGTATCCACCTGTTTTCATAACTGTTCACACGGCCCTTATGAGTATGGACGCATCTTTGGAGGAAGCAGGTAGGGTGTGTGGCGCTAGACTTTTCAGGGTTATGAGAACGATCTCTCTTCCTTTAGTTCTTCCCAGTATACTATCAGGTGCGTTTTTGGTATTTGCAATGACGTCCGCGAATTTTGGAATACCGGCTCTGATAGGAATGCCTGCTAGAATTCATGTTCTTACCACGAGGATAATGTCCTACATAGCATCGGGAACGGAAAAAGGATTAAGCAGAGCAGTTTCTCTTTCTGTGATATTGGTAGGTATAGCAATAACAGGACTCACGTTGAACAACCTTTTCGTTTCAAAATCCAAATTCACAATCATAACTGGGAAATCTACAAGACCAACTGAGATAAGACTTGGGAAATTCAAGATGATCACAAGCTTTGCAGTTTGGATCTTTGTTATCTTTGCAGTTTTTCTACCTCTTTTCTCTCTCTCTCTGACATCGCTTTGGAAAGCATGGGGGCTTCCCTTTAAATTCTCAAGTTTTACTTTTGGAAATTTTTACAAAGTTCTTTTCGTCGATGAGAACACGAAGAGCGCAATTAGAAACAGTTTTGTCTTCGCCATACTTTCCGCAACTTTCGTTACTATATTGGGATCCGTAGTTGCATACCTTTCGGTGAGGGTTAAGAGTCTAGTTTCGAAATTTATGGATGGGTTGTCGACCCTTCCTCAAGCCATCCCTGGAACTGCTCTTGCAGTTGCCATGATACTCATGTGGTCCAGTAAGTTTGGTATAAACCTCTACAACACAATGTGGATAATCATCGTTGCTTATACCGCTAGGTACATGTTTTTATCCGTAAGAACGGTTTCTGGAGCTGTAAGGCAGATTCATGAATCTCTTGAAGAAGCTGGAAGATCGATTGGTGCCAAGCAACTAAGAGTTCTGAAAGATATAACCTTTCCCATATTGAAACCCGCCCTACTTTCATCGTGGGCTCTTGTTTTCATGCCGACTTTCAGAGAACTCACTATATCGATTTTACTGTACGGTCCTCAGACAAGAACAATAGGAGTTACGATTTACGAACTCCAAGAGGGCGGAGAGTATCAAATGGCATCTGCTTTTGCAGTTTTTGTCCTTGTAATAGCTTTTATTCTTCAATATGTCGTGAACAGATATCTCCTCGGAAGGGAGAGAACCTGATGGCCAGGATAGTTTTAAACAAAATAGAGAAATTCTTCGGAAAAAATCATGTCATAAAGAATTTGAACTTAGGAATAGAAGACGGAGAATTCGTGACTCTCTTAGGGCCCTCTGGATGTGGTAAAACTACAACTCTCAGGATGATAGCAGGATTTGAGTCTCCTTCTTCCGGAGAGATACTCATAAACGGGAAATGCGTTTTCTCAAAGGTAAGGAAAATCAACGTTCCTCCCGAAGAGAGGAACATCGGTATGGTTTTCCAAAATTATGCTGTGTGGCCTCACATGAGTGTTTTCGACAACATAGCCTATCCTCTGAAAATAAGGAAAATGCCAAAAGATGAGATAAAGGAAAGAGTTGAAAGGATAATAGAAGTAGTGAAATTAAGAGGACTTGAAGGGCGCTTTCCCTACCAACTTTCTGGAGGACAACAACAAAGGGTGGCTTTTGCAAGGGCTTTGGTTTACTCTCCAAAAATCCTTCTTTTGGATGAACCTCTTTCCAATTTGGATGCAAAACTCAGAGAAGAAATGAGGTTTGAGATAAAGGATATTCAAAGAAGAATAGGTGTTACCGTTGTGTATGTAACACACGATCAATCCGAAGCCATGGTCATGTCGGACAGAATAGTCGTATTGAAAGACGGTGTGATTCAACAAATAGGTTCTCCTGCAGAGATATACGAATTTCCAAAAAACAGATTTGTAGCTGGTTTCATAGGCATATCCAATTTCTTGAAAGGCGAGATAATTGAAGTAATCGGAAATGATGTCGAAG
The DNA here is from genome assembly GCF_002866025.1 of Thermotoga sp. KOL6. Classification (NCBI taxonomy): domain Bacteria; kingdom Thermotogati; phylum Thermotogota; class Thermotogae; order Thermotogales; family Thermotogaceae; genus Thermotoga; species Thermotoga sp. KOL6. Next base: position 47,230 of record NZ_LNDE01000001.1, on the reverse strand, counting down.
TTAAGCTTTTAGAACTGGCAGACAAACCAATTGTGATCGCATGTCACAAGCTGAAAAATTTGAAAAAAGAAGTAACTGTTGTGATAAGACCCGAAGATTTGGAGATAACACCGAAGGGAAATATCAAAGCCAAGATCAAGAAAAGGACGTTTCTTGGAGATCACATAGATTACATCATCTTCGCCGGAAAAGAAATTAGAATCAAAGCTCCTAAGTACCAAATTTTTGAGGAAGGAGAATATGTCAAACTGAAGATAAAGAAGGCAGTGATTGTGGAGGATTGAAAAATGCTGAAATTCAGAGTCCTTGGAGGAGTAGGTGAAAAAGGGCGAGTAGGGTTTGAAATACTGATAGATAAAAAAAGAATCGTGTTCGACTATGGCGTGAAACGAAAATTTGGGAGCAATGTTGATGAAGTGTATCCTATGGAACCATCTGGCCCTCTCGATTTTTTGTTTATCTCCCATTCTCATCTGGATCACGTTGGAGCGATCCCCCTTCTTGATTTTTCTTATATTGTTTGTTCAAAACCAACTTCTATTCTCTTGGAATCCCAGGTTAGAAATTGGATGAGTGTAGCTGGAAAACTTTTGAAGGACGAAGGAAGGTATAAAAGATTCCTTGAAAGTTCACCTGTTTTCAAAGAACGCCCAATGGATTTACCTGTGAAGATTGGAAGAAGCGGTCATGTGGTAGGTTCGCGATGGATTTTTTTGAAAAAATACTCCTTTTTGTACACAGGAGATGTTACCCTGGACTCCCCACTCTACACGTTTGACCCATTCCCAAAAGCCGATGTTTTAGTTGTGGATACAGCTTACGGGATAAAGAAGCTAAGAAAAAGAGAAGAACTTTTGAATCTCCTTGATGTGAAAGATAAAAGGATAGTTCTTCCTGTTCCGGAGATTGGAAGATCACAGGAAATATTAGTGAAACTTTTGGAAAACGGGATGGAACCAGTCTTTGTTGATGAGAATATATTGAAGGGTTTTGAATTTTTGGAGAAACACGAAAGTACAAAAGTGAGAGTAGATATGTCTGGAATCAACTCTTCTATTCCGAAAAAATTACCTTATGGGATATACCTTGCAACTGATGGAATGATAACATCAGGTACATCGAAAATACTTTTTGAGTTGTTGAAGGAAGAGAAAAACACTACTTTTGTCATCACTGGACACGTTGAAGAAGGAACTCCGGGATGGAAACTTTTGAACGAAGATGGAAGGGCGATCTCTTTCGTATGGAAGGTTCATCCGGATGCTGAAGATCTTTTGAAAATAATTGATACCGTGGCTCCCAGAGTTGTTATACCCTTCCATTCGAGAAGAGAAGATCTTGATAGTGTGAAATGTTTCCTCGAAAAGAATGGTTCTAAAGTTCTGATACCAAAAAAAGGAGAATTCATCGACATGGAGGCGATTCTATGACCGGTACACTTATAGCTGATAAACTGGAAGAGCTATATAAGCTTGGAAAAAGAGATGAAGATATAGAACCTATTGTTGCCTATTTAGGTGGTAAGCCCTTCGGAAGAATAGAAGATGGGGATACAGTGATTTTCTGTTGCAGAAGAGGTGAAAGAGAAATTCAACTCACTGAAGCCTTTGTGATGGAAGATTTCGAAAAATTCAGGGTTAAGAGATTCAAAGATTTGGAATTTGTGACCTTGGTTAAATACGATGAAAGATTCAAAAATGTCAAAGTGGCTTTCGATTTTCCTCCCCTTAAGAACACTTTATCCGAGGTTATTTCACAAAACGATCTGAAGCAACTCCACATGGCGGAATCTGAAAAATATGCCCATGTTACGTTCTTTTTCAATGGAAGAAGGAGAACTCCTTTTCCGAATGAAACAGATGTTTTAGTGGAATCCCCCAGTTTTGAAGATCTTTCAAAAATCCCCGAGCTTTCCATTTACGAATTAGTTGAAGTTTTAACCACAGAAATTAAAAGAAAAGAATACGATTTCATACTTGTGAACTTTGCAAACGCTGACGTAATAGGCCATCTTCCCGATATGGAACCAAAAGTAGAATGTGTTAAACATCTAAGCAAAGCGCTTGAAAGAGCAGTGAAAACCGCTTTAAGTAACGACTATGCGGTTTTAATAACAGCAGATCATGGACTCATAGAGCTTGGTATGAAATCTTTGAATCCTCCTGTCCCAAATCTAGGTCACACGACGAATCCTGTTCCTTTTTTTCTCATCCTTCCAGATGATAAAATCGCTTTTAAGAAAAGTGGGAGAATATCGAACGTCGCCCCCACTGTTCTGAAACTGATGGGACTTGAAAAACCTGATGAAATGATTGAGAGCCTTCTTCTTGAAAAACCCACGCGAAGCTATAGGGTGATTCTCATCATCATGGATGGTTGGGGAATAGGGCCTAAAGATGAAAGAAACCCTATATATATTGCAAAACCAAAATTTTGGTGCGAACTGATTGAAAAATACGAACATGGAGAGCTTTCCGCATCCGGAGAAGATGTTGGACTTTTGAAGGGGAGACCAGGGAATTCAGAAGCGGGTCATATGAATTTAGGTGCTGGAAGAGTTGTTATTCAAGACGAGGTTATCATAGAGAGATCTTTAAAAGAAGGAACATTCGCCGAACGAAAGGTGTTCGTGGAAGCCTTCAAACGAGTTTTGAGAAAGAACAAGAAACTCCATCTCATATCGATGCTTTCAACAAAAAGTTCTCATGGAACCATAGATTATCCCATCGCTTTGGTTGAAAAAGCAAAATCCATGGGTATCAAAGATATATTTATCCATGTCATATTTAACCGCCACGGTGTTGAAAATATGAAAGCATCCGAACTTCTAAGGATCTTGAGTGAAAAGGTCGAGCGTTATGAAGGAGTCTACATAGTCACCGGTGTTGGTAGGAAATGGGCTCTTGATAGGGACAAACGCTACGATAGAACGAAGATAGCTTACAACGCACTGGTTTATGGGAAAGGTATAAAAGTGAGCGTTGATAGAAATTCTTCGAGATGATAATGAATTTAAGAAACTCTTTGATCATCGATATACGAAATCACGCAAAATCGTCTATCTCCAAATTTTTCCTGTATTGAATAACGATTTTTGTTACTTTACAGGATACTACCTGGCCTCCCTGCAAACTGCTGAAAAGACGGGGAAGAACAGAATTATCAAAGCTTTCTAAATGAAGACATACACAAAATTTTGGGGCACTTCTTCGAATGCGTTTGAGTCTATGTTGTAATAAGTTTGAAAAGATCAAATGATGCGTCTTTCGTGTACTCAATGTACTTTTTGTATTGATGATACTTATCGATCATGAGTTTCCAAAACTTGTTCTTTTCAAAATTTCCTCTGTCGATGATCATTCATTCATGAGAATCGAAAATGTTCTCATTCAAGAACCCTGCGGCTTTCTCATCAAAACGTTTCGCCATATATCCATACGGATTCCAATGGATTAGAACACGCCTTAGATCAAATACGATAGTATTTACTTGTTCTTTCACGAATCGGTTCTTACCTCCTTCATGGTTTTTTCTAAAGCCACTCATTGAATTTTTCTGAAAGTGTTACAATAGCATATATCCTTGCTTTTCCTCCATGAATCCAAGATGAGAAGACCTGACCTTTTCGACAGAAATGGAAAGTTAGAAAAGTTGAAACGTTTTCTTCCGAAATACTCTTTTGTTCTCGTAATGAGCTTGAGAAGATTGTTACCAAGGATTGTGGAACTAGATGTAGAAAAAGTCATTCTAGTTTGGTTTCATGCTTGGAAAAGTTCACAAATCGAGTGATGTTGATTTCATCGTTATATAAGAGATTTCTTGATAGATTGAAGAATACTGTATGAGAAACAAAGAAAGTAAGCACTGGCTTTTGCAAGGATTATAGGATATGGAAGATGTGAGGTTCAACCTCTTTGGAAAACGATACAATATCGTATGTTTTCTGGCATAACAATTCACAGAAAAAGTGCTGAAGAGTTTTTTCTTGAAAAGTGGAACTGAAGGAATATAAGGATGTTCAATCTTTCGACAAAGAGTTCAAAGTTATAGGATAAGAAGCCAGTTCATTGGACAAATACAACATACCAATCTGTTGTCTAGATGCCTTGCCCGGAGGATTCCTTCGACAACCTTTGATGAGGAAGATGTTCAACGGGTGATAGAACTAGCAGAGAAAATAGTGGTAGTATTCACTAACAAAGGTTGTGAAATCCTTTCAAATCCATTTTCCTGTGATGGTTCTGTTTATAGTTATTACGAATATCAGTATCAGTCCCCAAAGAGCGTTTGCAAGGTGGGAACTCAGCCTTAGAAGGTTAAACCCCGTTGCAACAACTTGCAGAACGATAATAGCTACGAAAAGGCCTGAAACCTTTCCGAAACCCCCTGCAGGATTAACTCCCCCAAGAACACATGCAAGAACTGTGAGGAGGAGATAGGATTCTCCGTAGGCAGCTTGCGCTGCGTTGAAACGTGCTATCATGACGAGCGATGCTATTCCTGTGAGAAAACCTGAGAGAAGGTAAGTTCTGAAAAGAACCGATTTTATGTTAACACCAGAAAATTCAGTGGCAATCGGGTTCGAACCAAGCATGTAGACTGAGATACCGTAGATGGTTTTGTTCAAAAGTAAAGACACCATGAATATGGAAACAAGAAAGATTATGAAGGGCATTGGTATTCCAAGGATCGCTCCATCACCTATGAAAAGGAACTCTTTTGGGAACCCCGCTATTATGTAACCTTTCGTTATTCCCAGAGAAATCCCTTTTATCAAAATCATCGTTCCAAGAGTTGCGATGATGGGAGATATCATAACGAAAGCCACAAGAAACCCATTCAAAGCACCAACCAGAAGAGCCGTACCTATTCCTGCTAATATGGCAAGAGGTACAGTGTACCAACCTGATAATTTCGTTAGAATCAGTGCCACTATTATTCCCGCAAGATTTGCATTCGATACTATGGAAAGATCGATCCCGCCTGTGAGCATTGGAACCATCTGAGCGAGTGTTAAAAGTCCAAGAAGTGGCATTTGAAAAGCAACAGCTTGCAAACTTTCAAGACGAAGTATCCTACCTTTTGTAAGAATAGTCATTATAACTATCAAAAACACAAGAATACTATTTAGAACGATTATCTGATAGTTTCTAACCTTCATTCAAACCAGCCCCTTCTTTTTTCTCAACTTTCTTTGGTATGCGGTTATACCCGCTGCTATCACAATTATTAGACCTATGACAACTTGATGCCAGTAAGCGGGTATCTTCATCAATATCAAGCCGTTTTTGATGATACCTATTAGAAGAACTCCAAGAACGGTTCCTATGACTGTGCCGGATCCTCCAAAAACACTGGCACCTCCAAGGATGGCTGCTGCAAGAACATCGAGTTCTCGTCCCACTATCGCGTTGGGTTGGATTATCTGAGCGAGCTGGGCTTGAACGAACGAAGCGAGTCCTGCCAAAGCCCCAATGTAACAGTACACAAACAACTGTACCTTGAATATGTTGAAACCAGCTCTTCGAGCTGCCTCCATGTTACCTCCAACGGCGTATATTTTCCTTCCTATTGGAAAATATTTCAAGATAATCCAAGTCAGAATGGCTATGAGTATCCAGAAACCTGTGAATACGGAAAGACCGTACTCTATCCCTCTTTCGTTTACCAACGTCACCAGTTTGAGTTTGGCGAATGTTCTAAAAGAATGGGGAAACCTGTATATCCACTTTCCGCCAGTTATGAAGATCAGAAGACCATAAAAAACGTTGAGGTTTGAGATAGTTATTATGACAGGATGAACCTTGGTGTAATTTATCAGGATAGCGTTTATAGCTCCAAGAGATATTCCTACTGGGATAGGTATCAGAAGGGCAACGAGGATGTTATCTATGAAGTACTTGCTTATTATTACTCCCATGACATATTGAGAAACAGTAGCGATCGCCGTGAAAGATACGTCGATCCCTCCTGAAATCAGAACGACAAGTTCTCCAAGAGCTAAAATCCCGAGAAAAGAGTTGTTTCTTAGAAGATCAAAAATGTTCTCCAGTGTTAAAAACTTTGGATTCACAATAGCCAGTACTATGGAAAGAACTACCAAAATACCCAATAAATATATCTCGGTTCTTCTTAGAAGCCGTTTTAAAGAAGAGTGATTCACAGTTATCTCCCCTTCATTCTTTAATTTTTCTATCCAATTCTTCTTCCGTTATCTGACCTGGCAAGTACTCCTCCTGTATTTTCCCGTTTTTCATAAGGAGAATCCTATCACAGTTGTTTATAACTTCCGATGGTTCATCCGATATAAGAATCAAGCTTACACCTTTTTCTGATAGCTTCCTGATCAATTTGTATATACTCTCTTTGGCAGCGATATCTATCCCTATTGTTGGACCGTCTAAAATCAATATCTTAGGAGCAGTGAGGATCCATTTTGCAAGGACCACTTTCTGTTGATTCCCCCCAGATAAAGTTTTCACAGGAACCTCTATACTGGATGTCTTTATACCAAAGGTTTTCACGGCATTTTCAGCAAAACTTTTCTTTCTCGTATTATCTATCAAATAGAATTTCCCGAGTAACTTCCTGAGATTCGTTATGACTATGTTATGAACAACAGATTGGTCTAGAACCAATCCCTGTAAAAGCCTGTTCTCCGGAACGTACCCTATACCAAGCTGAATGGCTTCTTGATTTGTTTTTATATCAACCTTTTTTCCATCTATGTATATTTCCCCTGAATCTGGTGGATTCATTCCAAAAAGGGAAAGGGCAAGTTCTGTTCTTCCAGAGCCACGAGGTCCGATTATTCCCAGAACTTCTCCTTTGTAGAGTGAAAAACTGATGTTTTCAAATTGTCCCATTTTTGTGAGATTTTTAACCTCAAGAACCTTTTCTTCACTCTTTAAACTGCGTTCCGAAAACGTGTAAGATACCTCTTTTCCGGTCATCAGATACGCAAGTTTTCTCTTGTCCATTTCCTTTCTTTCAAAAGTTCCTATTTTTTCCCCATCCCTCAAAACAGTGATCCTTTGAGTTATCTCGAGGATCTCATCTAACCTGTGACTTATGAAAAGGACAGTTATTCCATGTTCTCTCAAACGATTCAAAAAATCAAAAAGTCTTTCAACCTCTCTACTTGTGAGAGAAGAGGTGGGTTCATCCAAGATCACAAGTTTGGCTTCACCTGCTATGGCTCTGCATATTGCAACGAGTTGTTGGTCTGCAAGGGAAAGGGTTCCAACTTCTATGTCTACATCGATATCTATTCCAAGTTTTTCTAATGTTTCTTTCGCGACTTTCTTTATATCCTTCCAATTGACAAGGCTTTTTCCTCTCTCAACGTACATGTGTATCGCTATGTTCTCTGCTACTGTAAGGTTGGGAAAGAGTGATAAATCTTGGTGGACAACGTGTATTCCTTTTTTGAGGGCAAGCAGGGGTGTTAAGCGCGAATATTCCTTTCCTTCTATGATGATCTTCGCGCCTGGCTCTGGTTCGACAACACCTGTTATTACCTTAACGAGTGTGCTCTTTCCAGAGCCATTCTCCCCAACTAGTCCATGAATTTCGCCTTTGTACAATTCCAAATCCACGTTTTTCAACGCAACAATTCCTCCGTATTTTTTACTCACATTTCTCAAGGAAACCAAAACATTGGACAACGTATCACCTCGTTTTCTATGATTTCTCTATTTTATCAAAAACGGAGGGGAAAGAGTTCCCCCTTTCCCCCCTGGTTACATAAGGAGATCTATTCTAGAACCCCAATGCTTCCGCATCTTCAGGTGTTCTCATGAGTTTGATCTGATTTACGTATATGACCTTTCCTTTTATGTTTATAGGACCAAGCCCTGGTATCTCCATTCCTGGCTCTATTTTCTTTCCATCGAGGATCTGTTTTGCTATGTACACCATCGCGTATCCAGCATCTTTAGGATCCCAAAGTTGAGCCCAATCCATTGCACCTGTACTCAGATAGGGAATCGCAGTTGAAGGTATCGCACTTCCACCGACGATTATCTTATCCTGAAGTCCTTTTTCATACACCGCTTGTGCTGCACCTATCGGACCTAAACTTCCCCAACCGATGACCGCTTTAAGTTTGTCTCCATAAGTCGTTATAAGATCCAGAACAGCTGCTCTTGAATCCTCAACACTCTCTGCAGTTGGAAGTCTAGATGTGAGCTCCTTCAGGAATGGGAAGTATTTCTTTGCATATTCTAGAGCAACATCTGCCCAGTAATTGTGAAGAGGAACAGTTAAACTCCCAACGAGCATAACGAATCCACATGGATTTTCCTCAGTACACTGTATTCCGTTTTCAACCATCACTCTTACTATCTCGTTTATCGCCATTCTTCCATATTCCACACTATCGATGGTTTCAATATCCCAATCTATCGCTTCAGTTTCGAAAGGCGATTCATGAGTTAATACAACGATTCCTTTTTCTCTTGCTTTGTTAAAAACGGGTTTCAAAGCTTTTGCGTCGTTTGGAACGACACATATCGCATCGACTCCACGAGTTACGAGATCCTCCACCATTTGAACCTGAGGTGCTGGATCTGCTGTTGCGGGGCCTATCAAATACGCGTTGACTCCGAGTTCCTTGGCGGCTTGCTCAACACCTTCAGCCATTCGATTGAACCAGGGAATACCAGCTATTTTTACAACGACCGCTATTTCGTATTTTCTGCCTGCACCAAAAATAACCACGGAAACCAAGAGAACACTGATGATAAGAACACTAAGAACGAATCTCCTCATGCTTTACACCCCCTTCAAGCTTTTGGATCGTTATAATATTATGAATATTATATCATAAGTATTATAGGAAAATTAAGAATTAGCGCATGAGATGGTTTTAATAGATTTGAATGGGGAAAGAGAGGTTTTTCTCACCGAAACATTTCATTCCAAAAGCGAAAAAACCTCTTCTTGTCCGAATATGAAGACAAGGTGTACAAAAATGATGAAACCTCTACTCTTTATTTGGTACCTCTCTCATACAACGCCTTTTTAGAAAACGTGCTCAATTCCGTATTATTCTCCTTTTTTGTATTATTCTGTCGTAAAATTGACATTTTACGACATAATGTTCCCGTCCCCATTTTACAAGTCAGGTTGAGAGTATTATCATATTTATGGAGAAGTGAATGCACCAACAAAAACAGAAAGGAGGGGCGAGAATGGTAATAACAAAGCGACACGCGACATTATTAAAGAAGCTTTACGAAAGCGGTACAGAGTTCGATGTGAGCAGTTGGGAGACGTTTGACAAAGAAACACTGTGGCATTTAGAGCTAGCAGGATTGGTAAAACCTGTGGGGGTGGAGATGTACGATTTAACATTTGCAGGGAACATCTTAGGTGAGACGCTCATTGAAATGGTCGAACGAAGGATTTTAAAGGATCCTCAAGAGTGGGATGATTCATTCAGATGGATTGGATCAGAAGTTATTTCTATGATACGTTACTCTAAATCCGCCTTGTCAAAGGTGCGAGGAAATATTATGGAAGCCTTAGAGAAACGTGGTTTTGCCAAGGAAGGCATTCTAACCCCTTACGCACACACTCTCGATGAGATTTACAATGCTGCCCATCCTAGACTCGTTATAAACTCGAAAATAGCGAATTACTTGAGGAAACTTCTACCGGGACCTGGAGAATCCAATTCGTTACCTTTGGAAGGAGAAGTTCTCCTTCAACTTGAGTCAATGAGGATGATAGCATTCTCTGTGCCAAAATCCGACATTTACGCTCTAACTGGTCTCGGACAGCAAATAAGGGCTGCTCTTCTGAAAGGACTTGTTGTGACAGATGAACTCGTTCTTAACGAAATTGTGCTTGACACCGTTGCAAAGGTTTACAGGGGAGAAAATGTGAGCGATTTTGAAAAAAACGTGTTGTTTGAACGTGGTCTTATCGACTGGACCGGTCAGCTTCATCCGATGGCAGAACATCTTTATCTTGCGTGGAGGATTTACAGAGAGGGTCCATATATGACAACTCCTTCTTTCCAAATTTCCGAAGACGAAGTACAAGTGTTGAGGCTAATAAAGACCCTTTGGAAAGAACACGAAAAAAATCCAGATATATTCCCGGAAGAAAAGCAGATAAAGGAAAGAGTAAATTGGGAGTGGAAACGAAAGGATTTAACGATAAAACTGGCTCTTTACAATCTGGAGGGATTTGGGCTTTTGAAATCGCGGGAACACACACATGGTGGTCGAAAAACCCTTGTGTACGAACTCACGGAACACGGCGAAGAAGTTCTTGAAGATCAAAAGAGCAGGCTGAGAACGATAACAGGAATGGGTGTAAAGTCGATCACGATGACAAGGAAAGAATTTGCGGCTCCTAATGTAGAATGGTACGAACAGGCAAGAGTGGAAGGACTGGTAAGTGACAGCGCTCCCACTTCCTCTGGATACCTCTATGCAAAACTCTCAACAACTGTAGAAAGAAGGCCACTGATCACTAAAACGGAAATGAAAGTTCTGAGAAAGATACCGTTTAAAACAGGGGTTTTTGTTGAAGATTTGAATCTCAGCGAAGATGAACGAATAGCTTTAGATAGCCTTGAAGCTAAGAACTTGGTGGAAATCTTTCCAACAAATCTTGTCACACTGACAACGGCGGGTCAGCTCATGAAGAGAGCTCTTTCCGCAGCGCCCGATGATGTTGAATCTCCAGTGACGCCTTTGGTTATAAGATTATTGCAATCTATTAGGAAAATAGGGGTTCAACCCAAGGAGAAAAGGATCAGAATAAACCCCGAAAGTTGGAAATTCATTGAGAGAGAATTGGGTGTTGATCCTGAGACATTCGACGATACTATCAACCTCTGCAGAATCTCTAAATTCATCACGGAAAATGCTCTCACTGAAGCAGGAACAGCTCTTCTCATGGCGATCGATGAATTGGCGAAAAGAGAATATCCTTGGGTTGAAATTTAAACTAATCCCTTAGAATTCTCTCCAAGATGGGGTCTACTATTTTGTAGACCCCATTTTCTTTTTTCACGAAAGACATCCTTTCCAACGTTTTGAGTAGTGAATACAATCTTGAATCTCCAATTCTGTCTCCTTTCGCATGAAACGAACTTTTCAGATAGGACCAGGTGTTTATTCCCTTGGCAATCTGTTTGAGTAAGAAAATATAACGAGGACTTCTTTTCCCTAATTCAATGAGCTCCTGTTCAAACAGAAGACTTGCTGTATGGAAGACTTCTTCGAAAGCTACTCTTTCATCTTCAGTTTCCAGATATTTTATCCCGAACAAAACAAGATAACCTGGTATCCCATTCATCTTTCTAGCCGTCTCTTCAAGATCGAAATTGACTTTTCTGTTAAGTTCTTCGAATCCTTTTTTCAAGAACTTCACACTCTGTTCTAGGGAAAACGGCTCTAAATTGAGAAAACCTACACCTCTCCCGTATAGAGGAGATTTGTAATTCTCGATTTTCAAAAAATCGTGAAGTGTTCCGATTTCAGATCCCGTGATTAAGATGCGTACATTCTCGAGCTGATCATGAGAATAAGAAAAAAGAGCCAGAAGATCATTCCCACCCCTTGAGCCGTAATACTTGAAGTACTGAGCTTCGTCGAAAAAGAAAACAAATGGTTTCTTTTGATGCTCAACAATTGTGTTGAATCTCTCGATCAAATCTGTAAGACTAAGCTCCTTTGGATTGATTTCCAAAGAAGTACCGCTCACACTGATTCCACGGATTCTTTTAAGAAGGTTCAATATCGCTTGAGATTTAGAGAATTTGGATAATTCATCGCTCAGAACTTTACAAAGATGTGTTGAAGAGATGTGACCATGTGAAGATTCGTAGAGTTTTCTCCCATCTACGATCAGGTGTGGTATTCTCTTCTCATTTAGAAATACTTTAATCAATGAAGACTTCCCCACCCTTCTGACACCTGTAACAACGACGATAGGATAGATATTAATAAGTTTGTTGAGTTCCTCTAACTCTTTTTCTCTACCAAAAAGATCTGATTTCCTTGCTTTTGGAATGAGTGAGAAGAGCAACACAATCACCTCGAATAAGATTGATCCACATTTTTCCTAAGATTTACAACGACCAACGAAAATATTATCGTGATCATTCCCAAAATCTGCTGAACTTTGACTGTTTCGTTTCTGAAGAGAACCCCTGCTATCACAGAAATGACAGTGGTTAAGTTCGAAAACAAAGTAGTTACGATGGGTGAGACTTTGTTTATCATGTAGTTGAGAAGGAAGAAAGCAACGGTAGATGAAAGTATCCCAAGATAAAGGGCTCCAACAATTACAGATACGTTGAAAACAAACGAAAAATCTCCTTCGACAAATCGCAAAAGATTGAAGAACACGGCACCCGCCATCATCATGAAAAATGTGATCTCACTTGGAGCGAATTCTTTGGAAAGTTTTCTCGAAAGGATACTGTACATTGCACCAGAGAAAACCGCAAGTAGCATATAAACCTTCCCGATGACATTGCCTGGTGTGATGTTGACTCCAACAATCAAAGTTACCCCTAGAAAACCGAGTCCAACAAGAAGATAATGAACAAAGTCACCTTTTTCCTTCAAAAGAAAAATCGCCAGAACGTTGACGACGATGGGGATGAAGGCGATTATCATACCCGCTTCGGAAGAATTTATTCTTTGGATACCGAAAGTTTCGAACAAAAAATAGAGGACAGGTTGGAAAAGAACGAGTTTCCACAACTTCCAATAGGGCTTCCTTTTGAGTTTTATAACACCGAAAAGAAGTAATACGATGTATGACAAAAAAGCAACGGTGAAACGGTACGACAGGAAATTCAACGGTGACACAAAATCAAGAGCGTTCTTTGTGAACAGAAATGAGAAGCCAAATATGAGAGAATTTAGAAGGCCGGCTATCACAACTCTCGCTGTCATAACACACCTCCGTTCGAGTGGTATACTGCTTTCAAGAAGGGGGTGTAAACATGCTGAAAAAGATCCTCAGCCTGGTATCTTCATCGCTCGCTGCTATACCCATTGTTCTCCCGATCATTCTTTCAATTATAATTTTGATATTTCGAGGGAAGATCGTGTACGATTTTTTGATGCCCGCAGAACTTTTTCCTTTTACATTAGCAGGGGCTCTCAGCATGATCATTTTGGGATCCATATCTCAAAAGAGAGTGAAAAAACTCATCGTATTGCTTGTGTTGAGCCTTTTGAACCTCGTAATATCACAAGTGTATGCAAATTTTTCAGGACTCGCGCATGGAGAGTCTTCCATAAGGGATCACCTTTTCATGGTTGTCATGTTTATCTTTTTCTACCATTTATTTGCTCTTTTGATCATGCTAGAATGTTTTTCCTTAACAAAAGAAATCTGGCAAGAATGATTTCATATAATATATGATACTCCTTGTACTTTCTACGTCACGGATGTGGTTATAATAGTTAACAGATTCGAAGATAGGAAAGGCCGGTGATCACCTCATGAAAGAGTACTTAGAATATCTCAGAGTAGTGAAAAAGAGAAGCGAACGAACTTTGTATCAGTATCACTCCATTTTAAAAGAATTCAGTAAATTTGAACCTGTCACTCCAGAAACTTGGAGAGAATATCTACATTCCATATCTATGAACTCTCCAGCAACTCAAAGAAACAAACTAGTTGTGGTGAAAAACTATCTGAACTGGAAAGTCGACAGAGGGATGATGAATGTAGAGAATCGCTTCTGGAATGAGGCGGAGCCACCGAAACATCATGTTCTTCCCAAAGCAATAGAGATTGAAGAGGTTCGCAAAATCATAGAGATATGTGATCATCCCATGTACAAGGCTATTTTTAAAATCTTGGCCAACACGGGAATGAGAATTTCAGAATTGATCAATCTAGAAAAAGAAGATATCTCATTAAACGATTCTGCGCGAATAAGAATAAAAGGAAAAGGAAACAAAGAACGGATAATAAACGTCACCAAGGACTTGATAGAAGAACTTATAAATTCAGGTTTTTTCGAAAAAAAACCATCTGTCCGATCGATTCAGAGAGCAGTACGAAGATACGCTCGTAAAGCAGGGATAAAAAAGAAGGTAACTCCTCATGTATTCAGACACTCCTTCGCTGTGGCTCTAATCGAGCGTGGAGTTCCCTTGAACAAGATACAAGCTCTCCTCGGACACGCCAACATCTCCACAACCTCCATATATCTAAAGATAGCCAGCGAGGGAATAGAAATCCCCAAAATTGTTTAATAGCTTATATTGATCATTTACATAAATTTTTTTGTATGGAATGCTTAATTTTATACTATCTAAGATTTTCAATATACATTTTATTTTGTTGTAAAATCTTTCCTAATATAACTTAGTATCTTTTATTTACACAAGATATATTTGTAAACTAATATTACCCATAAGTTACTAAAAAATTTCGTGTATTATTCACCAATTGCCCTGTTAAGTTTTCCACTTATAAACCCTTCAAGATCCAGGACTACAAAGGAAAAACCTATCTCTCGCAACTTGGATACAATCTTTTCTCTTAGCTCGATAGTTCGTTTTATTTCGTTTGTCTCTACAACTGCGGTTTTGTAAGGGAAGAACCTCACCCTAATCTCTAAAAATCCAAGATCTCTTAAATAATCTTCCGCTGTTTCCACCATTTTTACTTTCTTCCTATCGAGGCCAAGACCGTAAGGAAAACGTGAGCACAAACATGCCATAGCAGGTTTATCCCACGTGGGAAGACCCAATTCTTTCGAAATATGTCTGATTTCTTCCTTTGTGACTTCAAATTCAATAAACGGATGCCAAATACCATCTTCAGTGGATGCTTTTAAACCAGGCCTATAATCTTTGAGATCGGAGAAGTTCAAGCCGTCTGCTACATATTCAAAGCCGTTTTCTTCGGCCCATTTTTTCACAACTGAATCTCTGAGTTTTCGACAAATGTAACATCTATCCGGCGGATTTTCTATCAAATGTCTGCTTTTGAGTTCATTCAATTTTATTATTTCGTGTTTTATTCTAATGAATTTCGCTAGTTTCTTTGCTTCCTCTATCTCTCTTCGTGGTATAACGGGCGAATCTATAGTTAAAGCTATCGCCTCACCCTTCAGGGCCTCATAAGCCAATTTTGCCAGTAATGTACTGTCCACACCACCCGAAAACATTACAACGAGTCTTTTTTTATTCTTTATTGACTCCAGAATCTCTTGCACTTTTTCCACCTTGAACACCCCTTATTTTCCTCAAAATCCTCACGGCTGCCGCTGCTGCTCCGACTGTATTACCTATGTTCACTACAAGAAGACCCGCTACACACGATTGAAGCATTGTGGTAAGAGCCCCTATCCCGTTTCCTCCAAAACCGTAACCAACAGGTGTGGGAACTGCTATCACGGGAAGATCTGTAGCGGAAGCAATTAAAGATGGAAGGACCCCCTCCATTCCTGCAAAAACGATTAGAAGATCTGAGTCTTTAGTCCTTTTAAGTGCGTAGAATGGTCTGTGCATCCCTGCTACTCCCGCATCGTAACTCTTCTTCACCAAAACGCCTAGTTCTTCCAATATGAGGGAGGTTTCCTCTGCAAAAGGAACATCGGAGGTTCCGGCAGTGATCACACCCACCGTTCCAATCGTTTTCTCCAAACTGTTTTTTTCTTTCTTTATCACAAGAAGTCTTCCAGCTTCCTTAATATGATGATTCCCAAATCTACTTTTTATAGCGTTTTTTTTCTCATCGTCCACATTTGAAACAAAGGCAATTCCTTTCTTCTCCAAAAATTTTCCCACTGCTGAAAGTACATGGTCGACGGTTTTTCCTGCGGCAAAGATAACCTCCGGGAAACCTTGTCTTTTGTCTCTTTCCAGATCTAAAAAGAGTTCCTCTGTTTTTTCATAGAATCTTCTCAAAATCACCTGTTCTGTCTCGCTCAACGAAATTTTCCCTTCTAAGAAAGAACGCAGTACATCCTCAAACATTTCTTCGACCCTCCAACACCTTTTTGTAAACAGTGGAATAAATCTCTTTCAAAGGAATTCCTCTTTCCTGAGCAATTTGTTTGCAAGCTTCATACTCGGGAGCGATATTCACGATCTCGGAATCGAAACTCGCTACCTTTACCGGTATCTTACCGTACTCGGTCTCCACAACTTTCATTTCACGAAGCGCTTCTATTTTCTCTGGATAAAAGACACGAGCGCCAATACTTGTGCTTTCTTTGAAAAGAAGTTTCAATATATCGTCTTTCTTTTCCACAGAGCAAAGGACAGAAACTTTTATGGCGGGTCGGTTCTTCTTCATATACACGGATGTGTAAAAAACATCTTTGGCTCCAGCATCAAAGAGTCTTTCCATTAAATATCCAAAAAATTGAGGATTCATATCGTCAATATTGGTTTCTATTAGAACGTCTTTTCCTTTCCCTGTGTCTTCAACGTACCCCAAATATCCTCTAAGGACATTGGGTATCTCAAGATCCATAGTCCCTGCTCCATAACCAATTTTTTCAATCTTTAAAAGAGGAGTATGAAATTCATTGACTAATGTTTTCAATATAACTGCTCCCGTTGGAGTGACAAGTTCTGCGCGTACTTTTTGATCCATGTAAACTGGTATGCCTTTTAAGAGTTCCGCTGTGGCAGGTGCGGGAACAGGATACCTTCCGTGTTCCGTCATAACGAAACCACTTCCAACGTTCACCGTACCACATAACACTTCGTCCACACCGAGATGTTTCAAACCAGCAACTGCCCCCGCTATCTCCACAACGGCATCTAAAGCTCCTACCTCGTGAAAATGTACCTTCTCCCTTGGGAGACCGTGTACTTTACTTTCAGCTTCCGCAAGCGCCTCAAACATTTCTGTTGCTTTTTCTCTGAGAGGACTGTCGAGCCTACTCAAAATTTCTAGAATGTCCGAGAGATGCTTTCCGTGATGGTGATGATTATGAATCAGGTGATCCTCATGATGTTCCTTCCCCGGGAAAATTACAGTAACTTTCGTAGCGGTTATTCCTTTTTTGTTGACTTTCTTCACCTCAAAATCGAAATCCACTTCCATTTTCGAAAGATCCCTTTTCAGGTGTTCAAGATCCACACCGAGATCCACAAGCAAACCGAGAAACATATCACCCGCTATACCAGAAAAAGGATCGAGATACAAAATTTTCTTCATCCAATCCCTCCCTCCGGGAAAAAAATCAATGAGTATATACTAATTCTATCACCTAACTAAGTAACATCTGGATTAAAATGAACCATTCCAGTAACGTGAGGGTACAAAATATACGTTGTAGAACTCTCAAAAGGGGGTCTCAAGAAATGCGTTGGGAAGAGGTTGAACCCGTGGTGAAGGAACTCTTGGAGATGCCTATAAATTCATCAGAGGAGTTCAGAAGCTTTATCAACAGGGTAACGAATTTCTTCGATAATGTGAGAGAAGAGGCTGGATGGCTTTACATCAAAATGACTGTGAATGCAGACAAAGAGGAATATGCAAAAGCGTACGAAGAATTCCAAAAAAATGTCATTGCACGACTGAAACCTTACGAACAAAAAATAAAAGAAAAAATAGTAGAAAACGAACGATTTGCTCCACGAGGTTACGAGTACATGGTGAAAATTCTCAGGAACGACGTGGAGCTCTTCAGAGAGGAAAATGTTCCTCTACAGGTGAAGGAAGCGATCATGGCGAAAAACTACGGAACTCTTGTTGGAAACATCGAGGTGGAATTCAGAGGTGAGAAAAAGACTGTACAACAACTCTCTGTTTATTTAAAGGATCCTGATAGATCCACGAGAGAACTAGCTTGGCGGAAAAGGTACGAGGGAATATGGGAAGTGAGAGATAGATTGAACCATCTTTTCGATGAACTCAAAGAGTTAAGACATCAACAAGCTTTGTATGCTGGTTTTTCCAATTACAGAGATTATATGCACAAATTGAAAGGGAGATTCGAATATTCTCCAGAAGACCTGTACGAATTCCATGAAGCTGTCGAAAAAGAAGTCATACCGTATCTGGTGGAAAGAACAAAGATCAGACAGAAAAAACTCGGAGTAGACAGCGTCAAACCTTGGGACACCGTTGTAGATGTGGATGGAAAAGTTTTGAAACCATTCTCTTCTATTGATGAGTTCGTTCAAAAGACTGAAAAAGCTCTTTCAAAATTGAACTCTCTTTTTGCGGAGAGACTTCGGATCATGAAAGAAAAAGGATTGTTGGACCTAGAGAACAGAAAAGGTAAAGCTCCAGGCGGTTACAACCATACACTTCCAAAGACAGGGGCACCGTTCATTTTCATGAACGCGGTAGGTCAAACTGCCGATGTGAGAACTCTATTTCACGAGCTTGGTCACTCAATGCATTCTTTTGAAACATTGAGTTTACCAGTTTTCTACAGACCACATAGAATGGAAGTTGCAGAGCTCGCTTCGATGTCGATGGAGTTGATATCGATGAAGTACTGGGACGAATTTTATGAAGATGGTGATTTGAAAAAAGCGAAAATAGAGGAACTCGAGGGGACTCTTTATTTCCTGCCCTGGTGCATGACCGTTGATGCTTTTCAACATTGGATTTACACCAACCCCAACCACACTTCAAAGGAAAGGGAAGAATACTTCGCCTATCTTATGGACAGGTTCAACCCTGGCGTCGATTGGGAAGGATTAGATGAGGAGAAGAAAACACGGTGGTTGTTCCAGCTTCATATTTTCGAGGTTCCGTTTTATTACATCGAATACGGTATAGCCCAGATAGGAGCCCTTGCAATCTACAGAAATTACTTAGAAAATCCGGAAAAAACCTTGGAGGATTATCAGAAATTCTTGGCGATGGGATGTTCCGCTCCGATAGATGAAGTGTACAAAACAGCAGGTATAGAACTCAATTTCTCCAGAGATTATTTGAAAAACATCGTAGATTTCGTGGCGGGAGAAATCGAAAAATTGGAAAAAGATATGTGAGAAAATCAAAGCCCGACCGTTCGGTCGTGCTTTATATTCACTCTATCTTGAACCTTTTCACCCTTTCAGAGAGTATTTGAGCAATGTTTGAAAGTCTTTCAGCAATACTTATAATACTTTGATTTGCGTCCGCTTGCTGCTTCAAAGCTCTGTCCATCTCTTCCATCTGTTCTGCTATCGTTGTCACCGATTTTGCGGCTGTATCTGCAGCACTGCTCATTTCCTCTGCTGCTGCGCTCAACTCTTGAGAGCTTGCTGCCAGGTTTTCTATCATTCCACTAATTTCTCCAACTTCTCTCAGGATGTTCGCAAGCTCATCGACTACCTTCTTAGATTGTTCGGTTGTTTTCACCACGTTATCGATTGTTTTCTGCATTTCTTCATTTGCTTCCACGGCTCCTTTCTGTACTTCCGAAAGTATCTGAGATATTCTCACTGTTGCATCCTTACTTTCTTCCGCTAGTTTTCTTATTTCATCAGCTACTACCGCGAATCCCCTACCTGCTTCTCCAGCCCTTGCTGCCTCTATCGCTGCGTTCAGGGCAAGCAAGTTCGTCTGCTCTGCTATAGAACTTATCACTTCCACTACCTGATTGATGTTTTCAGCACTCTTCAACAAATCTTCCATGACTTTTTGGGTGCTTGTAGCACTTTCTTGAATCTGAGATACCATATCAGATATGATCTTCACCGCTTCGTCACCTTTACTCGCCGCTTCTCTCACCGATCCTGCTTTTTCATCTATAGTTTGTGCAGCATTGGAAACGTTCTGTGCACTGGCCGCTACCTCTTCGGCTCCACTTGAGAGTTCCTCTATTGATGCAGAAGCACTTTGAGCAGCTTGGTTTATTCCCTCCATCTGCGACGATAACTCTTCTGCGGTAGCTCCTACCTCCTCAGTGGTCGACATGAGAGTTTCAACCGCTTCCGAAATCGTCTTTGAACTGTCTACAATGTTCCTGACTATGGTACTCAACTCATCAGCCATATGATCTAAGTTCTCCGCAAGTCTTTCGAATTCTTCAGCAGTGTACTCGGTGGATATTCTGTAAGTCAGATCCCCCTGTGTCACTTTTTCGACAGATTCCAGTATTCGCACAAACGGTTTCACCAAAATATTGTACATGAGCAAACTTGCAAGGATCACACCTACGCCGGTCAAAATCACTATGAGGATCAGAGATTGTTTTAAAAACACGCTCTTCGCACTTGAAATTATCTTATTCACAGCAGTTTTAGGAGTTCCGACGAGCAGAGCACCTATGATATTTCCCTTTTCGTCCAAAACAGGTTCGTAGCATACTATGTACCTGGTACCGTAAAATTCTGCTTCTCCAATGTATCTTTTCTTCTGTAAAATGGACTTGTATGCTGGATTATCTTTCTCAAGGTAGACAGTGGCCCTGCCATCTTCACGGATGGAAGTAGCAATTCCCACGAATCTTTCCCCACTCTTTTTGAAAATCGTTGCAATCACATTCATGTGCTGACTGATCTTGTCCACAACATCCGTTCTACCTTCAACGAGTCTACCGTTCTCATCCACAAGCTGCGAATTCTGAAGTTTCAAAGAACCGTATTCTTGCTTGATATACTCTTTTAAAACCTCCATAGCACCAGTGATTTTGTCTGAGTACATGTTTTCCGTAACATCCGCTAAAACGTTCTGAGTACTTTGCGCTGCAAAGAAGTAGAACAAAACAGTTGGAGCGGCGATCAAACAAACACTGAACACCACCACATACCACCTCAGGGACAGCTTCTTCTTCATCTCTTTCACCTCCTTTTCGATATCGGGTGGTTTCTATAACCTCATAGTTTACCTCCTCCACAGAAAAAATTTTACCTCAATGAAATGAAGTGAAGTTTAATATATCCTGGTATGAAGAATAATAAAAACTGGACGACCTCAAAAATCAGAAGGTGTTCTTTTAACAGAAGCTCACCATCCTCTTGATGCTCCTCCGCCTCCAGAAGATCCTCCCCCGAATCCTCCGGAACCACCGGAATTTCCCCTAGGACCACCAAACCCACCAGGAAATCTTGGTCCTCTGTACCAGTAACCACCTCTTCCAAGAACGGATGAAAGAATGATGAACGCTAAGACGATAATTATTATGGAAAGGCCGCTCACATCTGAATCTTTGTTGGGTAACTCTTCTGTTCCAGAAATTTCCGTGTTGTATTCTTTTGCTACCTCGTTTACAATCGCGAGATAGCCATAGTATACTCCCTTGGAGTACTCACCGTTTTTGAAATAAGGAATCACGTACTCGTCAAGGATCCTACCTGCTTTACCGTCTGGAATAGTACCTTCGAGCCCGTAACCAACTTCTATCCTCACTTTTCTATCGTTCATGGCGATAAGCATCAGAACTCCATTGTTTTTATCCCTTTGTCCTATTCCCCACTCACGAAAAAGAAGATTGGCATATTCCTCGATTGTGATTCCAGACAATGATGGTATGATTACCACAACCACCTGAGAGGTCGTTTTCTCTTCCAATTCCTTTCCAACGGCAACGATTTTTCTCACAGTGCCTTCATCGAGAACTCCAACGTAGTCGTTCACATACTTATATGGGGTAGGTTTCGGAAGATTGACAGAAAACAAAGTCAAAACAGAAGATAAAACTAGGATCGTAAGAATTCTTCTCATCAGAATTTCACCTCGGGAACCCGTTCGGCCCCTGCTTGAGCCTCAAAGTATTGCTTTTCCTCAAAACCAAACATACGAGCAAATACCACTCCTGGAAATCGTTTTATTGCTGTGTTGAATTTCTTCACCGCTTGGTTGTAATCTCTTCTTGCCACTGCTATCCTGTTCTCCGTTCCTGCGAGTTCATCCATGAGTTGTCTGAAGTTAGCATCTGCTTTCAAATTTGGGTAATTCTCTACAATAGCAAGGAGTCTTGCCAACGCGGAAGAAAGTTCTGCATCGGCTTGGGCACTTTCTTGAGGTGCTTTCGCACCGATCAGCTTAGCCCTAGCGTTGGCGATTTCCTCGAGAATTTCTTTCTCATGGGCTGCGTAACCCTTTACCGTCTCAATGAGATTCGGTATGAGATCAGCTCTCCTTTGAAGTTGATTTTGTATCTGACTGTATTTCTCCTCCACTTCTTGTTCTAGCGAAACAAGATAGTTGTAATATCCGGCAATCGTTCCTATAAGAACAACTACCATGACCAAAACGACGATTAGAACTACAAGGCTTTTCTTCACAGGAATCCCTCCTTCCTGTTTTCATTCTAACATAATACTTATTTCTACATTTTTTTTGGAGCGAAGGGCGAGTTTATCCTATTACATTTTAAAAGAGATAGAATTTAAAAGGGTTAGATGATTTTATACTCAAAAATTGACAAAAGGAGGGATCATGATGAAAGCTATTGTCACCTTTCTTATCTTTGTAACGAGTTTTGCTCTAGCGATGCACCCGTTGGACATTCTCATACGCGAGAGAGGGAAACCAGTTTTTGAAACAAAGATTGCAACTGTGACCACCGAGGGAGACGAAATATACGTTCTCAAATCCCAAGGTATGGAGTGGCAGAACATGGGATGGTTCCACAGAATTGGAATCATCATCCCATCGAAGATAACGTTTCAAGATAGAGCTTTCTTGATAATCACGGGAGGGAGCCGGAGAGAAGAAAATGAAAGTTATTACAGTTCATTCCTTGAAGATATAATGGAGTACTTATGGGTAGCTCATGCCTTCGAAGCTCCTTTTATTGTAGTAGGAGATGTGCCCAATCAGCCTATATTTGGCTTGAAGGAAGATGCGTTGATTTCCGAAACTTTCAAAATGTATCTGGAAAACCCCGATCCTTTTCTTCCGCTCCTCGTTCCTATGACTTACGGAGTGATCAAAGCCATGGATACTGTGCAAGTTTTCTTAGAAAAAGAGAAAGGATACGAAGTAAAAGGTTTCATGGTTTCTGGTGCATCAAAGAGGGGTTGGACCACATACCTTGTTTCTATATTCGACCCAAGAGTTTTTGCTATAGCACCAATGGTTTACGACAACCTGAACATACCAGCCCAAATTTCCCAGCAGAGGGCTTATTATGGAACCCCCAGTGAAAAGTTGAAAGATTACGAAAATAGAGGACTTTTTGATCTTCTCGATGATGAGCGTGTCAAAGGGCTTTTGGACATTGTGGATCCATACAGCATGCGTCTCAGACTCAATCTACCGAAGATTTTGATCCTTGGCACGAACGATGAGTATTGGACCGTCGATTCTGCAAATCTCTACGTCGACGATCTTCCAAGTGAGACATTTCTCTTCTATTCTCCGAATGACAAACATCATTTGAAAAATACTAAAGAAATCGTAGAAACTCTGTCTTCATTTTTCAAACTTTACCCAAAATTGCCGAAGGTAAATTTTGTTTACGAAGATGGAAAAATTATGGTACCAAAAACTCAGGAAGTGATATCTGCGGAGTTATGGTTTTCAAGATCGAAGAATCTGGATTTCAGAGATTCAATTTGGTTGAAAAAATCTGTGGAAGTTCACGAAGACATGTTCATTGGAACGCCTCCCGGAGAGTTTGAAGGTTACCATCTGGCTTATTTCGTGAGGATCACATTGAAAATCAACGAACTCAAGTTAATGTTGTGTAGTAAAATGATAGTACGTTGATCGTCAAAAGATCTTATAAAACACCAGCTCTCCCGAATCGGAACAGAGAATCGCAAGCTCATTTTCTGATATCTTGAAGATCTTCAAAGGGTACTTCCCCGTCTTTCTGGTCTCAACAACCTCATCATCTTTTATGAGGTATATCTCTTCTGCTTCTACAGAGAGTGCGACCAGATACGCTCCAAACTCTTCGAGGCACAACACAGGATGAGGAACATCGATTTTCCTCACATTACCGTTTTTGTCAACAACGGAGATTACAGGAGAGACGAGACTACCAATTGCTATGTCGGTTCCATAGAAAGAAAGATCGTATGCAAAGTCTGGTAGATTCCTCTTCCACACGATCTTTCCTTTGACCAATTTAACAAGCCAACCGTTCTTGTAATCAAGAACGTAATCACCACTTGCTCCTTCTAAGTAACGTAGAGGGCGAGAAAGACCCAGATAAATCGGATTCATACTGCCATAATGGAGGTAATAAACATCAGGTTCTCCTTCATTCTTCCAATAACATAAATAAGCGATTCCTTTGCTCGTGGGAGTGAAATAAGTGCTCGAAATTCCTGTCCGATACCTTTCCACGATTCTGAAACTTTGTTTGTCAATTCCTATGAGTGTTCCTTGAGAGAAAAGGGAGACATAAAAGACACCTTGATGGTAGATAAAGACAGTGGGATCTCCTCCAAGAACGATCCACCTCTTTGCTTGTCCAGAAAAAGAAAGTTCCAAGAATTTTCCTTCGAACATGTCGGTGATATACCAGTTTCCGTCAACGTACATTCCCCAAACTGGATAGGAAAATCCCGAAAAACGAGCTATTATTTTTTTTGTTTTCACATTCACCGCAACAATCGTTCCTTTTAAAGAATCAACGAGGGTGATGACACCCTCGTTGATCGTTCCTCTCATGGGATTAACTCCGAGATTTATCCTCGCTATCTCGAGGATCTTTGCCGCATTGAGTAAAATTGTCAGAGATACAAGTAACGCTGCAATTCCCAGTTTGTAACGTAGGTGCTGTATTCCTTCCAATCTTTTTCCGCTGCCTCCACGAATTTTTCAAAGATGTGTTCTCCCAACGCATCTATTATAACATCATCCTTCTTCAGTTCTTCAATAGCTTCTTTCAAGTTCCCAGGCAAGGATTCTATACTCAACTCCTTTCTTTTTTCCAACGACATGTGATATATGTTTTCCTCAACTGGAGCAGGTGGCTCAATCTTGTTGCGTATGCCGTCCAATCCAGCGGCAAGAACAGCTGCGAAGGCCAAGTAAATATTACAGGACGGATCCGGTGATCTATATTCTATCCTTGTAGCTTGCCCTCTTGCTTTTGGGATTCTGATGAGAGCACTTCTGTTCCCTACAGACCAACTAATGTAAACCGGTGCTTCGTATCCGGGAACAAGTCTTTTGTAACTGTTCACAGTTGGATTGGTAACCGCTGCAAGGGCTTTTGCGTGTTTCAAAATCCCTCCAACGAAGTATCTTAGATCATCAGAGAGTTCAAGAGGTTTGTTCGGATCATAGAAAGCGTTCTGATCTCCCTTGAAAAGACTCATGTGAACATGCATGCCGGAACCGTTGACTCCGAAGAACGGTTTAGGCATGAAAGTGGCATAATATCCATGGAAAATAGCCATGGTTTTGATCACAAGTTTGACGGTTTGAGCGTTATCAGCAGTTTTCAAGAAGTTGTCGTATTTGAAGTCGACTTCATGCTGGGAGGGTGCCACTTCATGGTGCGTAGCTTCAACGATAACCCCCATTTTTTCCAAAGCGATAGCGATATCTCTTCTGATCTCTTCGGCCTTACTCAATGGAAGAAGATCGAAGTATCCACCATGATCAAGAAACTCTGGGACGGGTTCTCCTTTTTCGCTGGTCGGGAGGATGAAAAATTCCATCTCAGGACCTGCGTACGGAGTGTAACCAAGTTCCTTGGCTTTTTCCATCATGCGTTTAAGCCTGTATCTTGGATCACCTTCAAATGGCTTCCCGTCTGGAGTATAAACATCACAAATGACTCTAGCACTTTTTGCTCCGTCGACTGTCCAAGGAAGGACTGCAAAGGTATCCAGATTCGGTTTTAGATACATGTCAGATTCCTCAATTCTCACAAAACCTTCAATTGAAGAGCCATCGAACATGATACCCTCTTCCCATGAGTTCAAAAATACTTCTGGAGTCACTTCGACGTTTTTCAGAACACCATTTATGTCTGTGAATTGTAACCTTATGAAGCGGACATTTTCTTTGTCAATGATACTCTTTACAACTTCGATATCCATGAAAACACCTCCTAACCCTAATTGACACTTGTAATCTTTGTGGTATAATTATTATCCCTAACACTGAGGAATTTTCTCGAGCCGGCTCGATGAAAAGCCAAAAAACAAATAACCTTTCTGTCCCCTGGAGACAGAAGATTTTGCTTTTGAATCTTTATGCATAGAATATATCAGTGATTTGTGAAGAAGAAATTATTTGGAGGTTAAGAAGCGTTTTAAGATTCTCTTCAGAACGAGATATACTGCATAACCAATGACAATCCCAAGAGCACTTCTATACAGGGAAACTACCACAGGTGTTTTTATGTGACAGAAAGTATTGAACAAAGAAACAAGGGCTATGCTTCCAAAACTTTCTCTGAGAAAATCGTATTCTTTAAACCCTTCTAACCAAAAGAAAGGATAACAAATAATTTCTTTGAACCTCGGACGAACTATGAAAACCGCTTCAAGCCAATCTCTGAATTTCCTTTCCAAGTTCAAAATCCAACCGCTGTTTCCAGATCGTACAACGTAATAAAAACCAACGGGTACAAAAAGAAGGAGAACAGGGAGAAACTTTTTCCAGTTTTTTCTGTTTTCCCAAAGTCCTTTCAAAAGGATGAAACCAGGCAGAAGAACAAGTGAGAGTTTTACACCACGAAAATCCATGATTTGATTTATGTGATAAACATCACTGAGACTCAAGGAAAGAGAAACGGAAAGAAGCAAGAAGCTGAACAACTTCAACCATTTTTCCTTAGGAATTATATAAGCTCCCAAAGTGCTGATGGAAAAGAGTAAAGAAACGAACCATTCCTTAGAAAAGATGGAAACGATCGCAACAAGAATCAACAAAGGATTCAACGACGCCAGAAGAAAAAGAGGAGGAATGAGGAGCGTCCATCTAGGAAATTTGGGGGCTCGCGCTGGAGGGGCAGGGAAAGAAGTGATTTTTCCTTCAAAATATTTGGTCAATCTTTCGACTAAAATATCCTTTGATTCTATATTCCTTATCCACAACACCTCAACACTCCTTTCGATCACCGCCCTTTTATATCTATGAAACAAGCTTTCTTCGTCGAGTTGGAGCTTTTTGATTTCCTCTTGCTTCACAGTGTGTACACGAAAGAACTTGTTGTCTCCTTTCAAGAGAACAACTTTTCTCGCGAAGTCAAGAGACGGGTCGAATTCCAGAATCCCTACCCATTTTCCTTTGAGATCTTTTGCGAGATCCTTTGGATTCCAGGAGTTAGGTTCTCCTTTCAAAATTACAACATCAGCGTCATGAGGGATACTTTCGTCATCTGCAAGATCAAAAAGGACGATTTTTTTTCCATCTATCATGTCGTCGAACAGAAAGGAAAACATCATTCCTTCTCGATCCACAATGATTCTTGCCGGAAGAAAGCAAACAACGAGGATGATGGAACTTACAAAAAACATCAGATAAAGATTATCTCTCAAGCTCAAAAATTTCTCCATTTACCTTCACCTCGTTTTTTTCTCGTGTCCATCCAAAAACTATGTTTCCTTTTGTTGAAAATTCTCCAACGCTTATCCGTTTTTTCGAGCCAAAGTAGATCAAAACGGGATTTTCGCGGATTTTTATCGAATGTGGTTTGTTCGTTACAAAGAAAGCACTGCTTGCGTTTCCAAAATTGTCTTCAGCTTTCACAAAAACAACGTGGCGACCTTCGGGTATTCTCTCGCTTTCTTGCCCATCACAAAATATTTTCACATGGAACGATGAAAAATCTGTTATTTCCTCAGGAGAGAGAATAGCAGGAGGAGTTGTATCTTGCACCAATACTCTCAACACCAGAAAGTTTCCGCTTTCGTCGTAGCCTATGAGGTGATAAACGCCAGGAAACCCCGGGGAGAAAACCTCAAGCTTTTCTCCAGTTGCGGGATTGTACCACACAACGTAGGAAGGAAGGATAAGGGAATGTCCAAACTCCAGGAAAGATTGGAATGTTTTCATCGTGTAGGATCTGGATAATGTATTCAGTGATACATCGGTATCAAGTCCCAAAGAATCCACCACTTTTATATGTAAACTTGTTGCCTCAATGGTTTGATACCACAGCTTGCCCGTTCTTTCATTCCAAAGAACGGTAAAAGTAGATTCGTCTGTTACTCTCAAAAGCACAACCGTTCCAACGAGGGGGTGATACGCTTTATAAACGTCCACTGTCGGAGGAGTAGGTGTGACGTTGATGGTTTCTTCGATTCTTCCCGGGAGTTCGAAAGATTCGAAAAAGAGTGATAAGTATTCCCTCAACTTTTTTCTGTCGATATCCCCTTTTATAACAACCCTATCGATTGAAAACACTTCAACAGGAAAGTTATCGTAGGTGAAAGTGCAATCGGTACAGCTCAAAAGTTCATTCAGAATATCATTAGGAACACGAATATCACCGACATCCACTCCAATCGTCACACCGTTTTCCAAGACTATAGCTGTACTTTCAGGAAGATCTAAGGAGAGACCTCTCACCTTCGGAGGGATGTAAACAGTTTCGAACCTCGACACAAATGGCTCAACAGTACCAATCACGTCAAAAGAGAAAATCTCTCTTGATGGGGAAAGAATACCCGTATGATTGTACTCGTTGAATACCACTTTTGATGAAAAAAGAGAGATGGGAACAACTAAAAGTGAAAAGAAAAGGATCATGAAAGAAATTTTTCTAACCATTCATCACTCCTCTCTTTCAAAAATTCCAAAACATCTCGAAGATCCGATGTGAGCGGAGCTTTTATTTCTCTCTCTTCCTCGAACCAGGGATCGATGAAATTCATTCGATAACTGTGAAGAAAGATCCTTTTCAAACCATATTTTTTCCTAATCTCTCTGTTGAGCTGTCTGTCCCCATAGGTATTATCTCCGATGACAGGAAAGCCAATTTGGGCCAGGTGTCTTCTTATCTGGTGTTTCCTCCCAGTGTATATTCTCACTCTCAACAAAGAGAGATTTTTCAAGGGTTTCACAGCAACAATCTCTGAGATCGCTTCTTGACCGTCCAAAGGAACGATAATTTTCAGGTTGTTCTCCGGATGTCCCTTCACGAGAGTGATGTACTCCTTTTCCACCCTTCTTTCCCTGAACATGTTAGAAAGAATCCTAGCAGCTTCTCTATTTTTCGCTACAATCAAAAGGCCAGAAGTGTCTTTGTCGAGTCTGTGGACCAAGAAGGGTTCGAAATCTTTTTCCCGACCGTAATAGAGAAGTCCCTCTATTAATGTAGCGACATGTACACCTTTTCCAGGATGTATGGCAACACCTGGGGGCTTGTTCAAGGCGAGATAATGTTCATTCTCATAGAGAATATTAAGCTTCATGGGAATTGGTGTGAGCCCTTTCTTTTCAGCCCTTCTAGGAAGATTATCAAGGTTGACGTATTTGATCTCGACAACGTCTCCTTCCTCCAAATCGAATCCTGGGTCTCTCACACGCCGACCGTTGACGTATACCTTTCCCTTCCGTATGAGTTTATAGACAACAGAAAGTGGGATTTCTTTCAACCTGTTTCTCAGAAACTTATCTAATCTTCTGTAATGGTTTTCCTTTGTAACTTCTATCCTCATGTCTTTTTTCACTTCTCTTGCACAATTTCGTTTTGTTCATTCAAAATAATCGTTTTGGCTTTCACAGGTGTTTCATTTATCGTGAAGGCCATGATGATCACCCTGTCACCCTCTTCAGCGAGTCTAGCCGCTGCTCCGTTCAGGTTGATCTCTCTACTTCCTCTCTTCCCTTTTATAACGTATGTTATGAATCTTTCCGCATTGTTGAGATTGACCACCAGAACCATCTCCCCTTCTGAAATACCTACCTTCTCCATCAGTTCTTCATCTATTTCTATACTCCCATCGTAGAAGAGCTTCTTTTTTGTTACCGTTCCCATGTGTATTTTCGACTTCAAATATATGTTCAACATTATCTCACCCTCCCGAAAGATTTTACCACGTAAGGCTGTGATATGATTTTGCATAGGGACTCATCCTAGGGAGGGGAGAAAATCTACGAGCGATTCGCTCGTGTGTTTCACGAAGGACCTTACACTGCCTTTTCCAGAAGAATAGCGCAGAATTTCATTAAAATCCTCAAGAATTTTTACATCCGCGGAAACAAAGTACTCGATGTAGCTTGTGGTGAAGGCACGTTTGCTGTCGCGATTGCAAAACAGGGGTTCGAAGTGGTGGGAGTAGATATTTCTGAAGAGATGCTCAAATTTGCTAAAAAAAGAGCAAAAAAAGAGAAAGTGTCAGTTGTTTTCCTGAGAAAGGACATGAGAAATCTAGATTTTCAAGAAGAATTTGATATTGCCACGTGTTGGTTTGATAGTTTGAACTATCTTCTCGATTATAATGAACTAAAAGCTACATTTGAAGGTGTTTGGAATGCGTTAAAACCTGGTGGGGTGTTCTTATTCGATATGAACACAGTGTACGGTTTGTTTATGGCAAGTCAGGAGGGGCCCATATACATCCAGCAGAGCGGAGAGAATATTTTCGAGGTTCAAGATATAGAGTTCGATCTAGAAAGCTCTGTGGCAACTTTTTATGTAACTGTTTTCGAAAGAAGAAAAGAGAATCTTTGGGAGAGATTCGATGAAATACACAGAGAAAAGGGATACAAGATAAAGGAGATCGCTTCTGCTTTGAGCACGGTAGGATTTACGTTTTCCTTTTACGAAGATCTTTTGAAAAAAACACTGTTGTCCCGATTTACACGAAGACTCTGGTGTGTTGCTAGAAAGGAGACAAAAGAATGAGGTTTCGCGGGGGTAGAGGATTCGGAGGATGGTGGATAGCCAGTGCCCTTCTTCTCCTCATAGCAGAAAAACCTTCACATGGGTACGAACTGGCAGAAAGACTTTCTGAGTTTGGAATAGAGATACCCGGAATAGGTCATATGGGGAATATTTACCGCGTTCTCTCAGATTTAGAAGAAAACGGATTGGTTCGTACTGAGTGGGACACTTCGGTAAGTCCCCCGAGAAAAGTTTACAGAATCACACCGAGAGGGAAACTCTACTTGAAGGAGACTCTGAAGTTCATAGAAAGTATGAAAAGAAGAATGGAGAACTTCGCGGAGAGAGTAAAAAAAGTAGTTCAAGAGTAAAGTTCTTTTTCTATCCTCCTCAGTTCTTTCACTACTTCGTGTTCGTCTATAGTGGGATACGAACCATCATAGTAGATCCACTTCCCTGAAACCATAGTGGCAAAGACTTCCCCCGAAAAAGCATGAACAATGTGATTTTTGAGATGTTTTTCCGGAAAAAAGCTGGGTGATTTTAAATCTATCACCACCAAATCTGCGTTCCAGCCCTCTTCCAATCTTCCACTCTTGATTCCCATGGCTTCTGCTCCTTCTGTTGTTACCATTCTCAAACATGTTTCCACGCTCATAGCACGAGGGTCACTCACTTTCTGAAGAAGACTTGCAAGCCTCATTTCAAAAAACAAATTCAAGGAATTGTTACTCGCTGCCCCGTCGGTTCCAACGGTAACCTTTATGCCACTTTCCAGCATTTTCTTAATAGGAGCTATTCCATTTCCGAGCTTTAAATTACTCGTGGGATTATGGGAAACGAAGAAAGCAAGATCTTTCAACTCGTTGAAATACTGTTCAGGAAGATGAACACAATGGGCAGCTATAGTTCTCACATCTTTCATGCCAAGATTTAAGAGTTCTTTTAAATCATAACTTTCTTTGGGATTCTCGTAGAGGTGGATAGTTACAGGTACATTCAGAGATTTCGCTGTATCGAAAACTCTTTTCAAGTAAGATTTCGAGCACAAATAGGGAGAATGTGGACCAAATCCCACGAATATTCTGTTTTCAAATCCGTTCCATTTATGATAGAGCTTCAGATTTTCATCTAACCTTCCACCATCGTCTCCTTGATTATCAACGAGCCCACGTGTGAGTAACACTCTCATTCCAAAATCCCTGACAGCTTTTGCTACCCATTCTTCATAAAAGTACATATCAACAAAGCCGCCTGTTCCATGTCTCGCCATTTCCATCTGTGCGAGTATCGTTCCGTAGTAGATCATCTTTTCGGTCAATCTTTCTTCAACAGGAAGTATTTTAGAGAACAGCCAGTCTTCAAAAGTAAGGTCTTCTGCTATTCCTCTGAGAAGCGCCATGGGAGCATGAGTGTGCGTGTTGAAAAGAGCAGGCATGATCATTTTACCAGAAAGATCCAGATCTATGTTGCTTTCCCTTCCATGTGATACTCTCTTTATGATTCCGTTCTCTACCTCAAGAACCCCGAAGAACGGCTCGGAAGAGAAATCTTTCAGTATCAAACAATTTCCCAAAATCATCTTCTTTTTGCCCTCCAAAGCGAAGAGAGAATTTCGAGGGAATTGAGATCTCCTATTATCTCCCCTTTCTCGTTTAAAACAGGAATCTCCTGTACGTTGTTGTCGATCATCTTTTTCAAAGCCGTTTCGACCGGCGTGTCTAGATAGACGTAGACAGGCTCTACCATGATCTCCGAAGCACATCTGGCGATCAGTCTCTTCATAGAGGAACTCACAAGCTCTTCTTTCGGAATGAATCCAAAAAAGTGAAACCCCGTGACTTTCAGAAGATGGAGAACGGGGATCATACCAACCAATTTACCGTCTCTTACAACGTAAACCGTTCTTGTAACAGGATCTTCCAGCAACTTCTCTACAATCTCTTCTATGGGAGTACTTTCTTCCACGACAGTTGGTCTTAAAGATATCAATTTGTATACATCCGCCACTTTCACGACTTTTCACCACCCTAATACCTAACGATGAGGTAAATCCCTGATACAAGCAAGCTTATCAAAAGAACGGGAAATCCCACTTTGAAATATTCCCAGAAAGTTACATGTTTCCTGTCCGATAGTAAAGACACTCCAACAATGTTTGCAGAAGCCCCTACCAAGGTCCCGTTTCCTCCCAGACAAGCACCCAATGAAAGAGCCCACCACAGAGGTCTTAGATCTGAAAAGATTTCAGGTTCTAAAATGGTCAGTTTCTTGATGACTGGTATCATTGTAGCGGTGAATGGAATATTGTCAACGAAGGCTGAACTGAGTCCAGATACACCGAGAATTGAAATCAAAGCTCGCTCGGTGTTTCCACCTGACATTCTTGAAACAAACTGTGAAATCTTTTCCAAGACCCCAGTTTCTTCCAAACCACCAACAACAAGAAAGAGCCCTATGAAGAAAAAGATCACGCCCCATTCTATCTCTTTCAACACGCTTTCTATCTCTTTTTTTTCTAAGAAAGCCAATGAAAAGAAACCGGCGAACAAAGCTACCTCGAAGCTTTCAAGTCCCAGGATCTTCTGTAAGGAGAAGAGGACAAGGACTACAAACACCAAGGTTATAGACAAATAGAACAATTTTTTGTTGACAATGGCCCTTCTCGGATCAAAACCTTTGACTATCTCTATGGGTACCCTCTTGAAGACCTCTTTTTTGTACACCAAAGACAAAAAGAACAGTGTCACAATCAATGTTAGGAAAGCAGCAGGTGCTACATTCACAACGAAATCTGAAAAGTGAAGTTTAGCAGCAGAAGCGATCATGATGTTTGGAGGATCCCCTATCATCGTGGCGGTACCACCTATGTTGGATGAGATGATCTCGGATATCACGAAAGGAACAGGATTTAAATCAACTGTATCGCATACAACGAGGGTCACAGGGACGAATACAAGAATCGTTGTTACATTGTCCAAGAAAGAAGAAAGAAGAGCTACAAACAAGTTCACAGAGAGGAAGAAAGAGGAAACGTTACCCTTTGAGAGTCGTATAGAGTAGAGTCCAAGAAAATGAAACAAACCACTTCTTTTCGTAACAGAGACGAACAACATCATGCCGATCAAAAGAAAAACTGTGTTAAAATCCACGTACTTGACCAAAGCTTCAAGAGGATCTCTAAACACGAGAAAAAGAGTGGCACTCCCACCTAACATGGTGATGACAGCTCTATGGTGTTTCTCTAGGATGATAAAGAGGTATACTATTATAAAGATCAGAAGAGAGACAGTAGCATTTTCGAACAAGCTATCTCCCCCGGAGGTATCGATTTGATGAAAAGGGTGCTTTTCGCAATCTTCGTTATTATACCTCTATTCTCTTTCACTATTGTAACTTTGAATTTAAGTATGAGCAGCACGATAGGGGCATCACCTGTGTTAAACGACATCGAAATGAAGATCTTCGAACTACTTCCAAAAGAAGCAACGATCACAGAATTTGCAACGGCAACTTTTTCGATGAATTTCTTCCTTTCTTACAACTCGACAGAGAATACATATGTTGGAGAATGGAAATACAAAAATGAAACCGTACGGTACGAATACAGCCCCAAAGGATACAAGTATTACAGGGACTTTGTAATGGAGTGTGCGTCCTTTCCTTTGGAGAAAGCATCTTTTTATCTTTTTTCGTTGAACGAATTTCCCGATCTCTTCCAACTCACATTTCATCCTGCATTGGACGAGTACTGTGATTTTTCCGATGAATACTTAGTTTTCTCCTCCGAGAGATTTTCTGGCAATAGAAATCTATTCCTGATAGACAGAAAGAGTGGGAAACTGTTCTATATGCCTATATACGGAAGTAGTGAGTATTTCCCCAGAATATCGCCGGATCGGAAAAATTTGTTGTTTCAAGGATCACTCCATGGAAATTGGAACATATACTACATGCCAATATCGGATGATTATTCTTCAAAAATAAAGCTCATATCGCGTGGAAAATACGCCGCTTACAATCCAAACTGGCTGGATGAAAATACCGTAGTTTATGTTCAAGAAGATGCTACATCGAATCATCTCGTGGTAAAGAATCTAAAGACCATGAAAGAGGAGAGCTATTATCTACCTTTTGATTGGGTTTTCACTCCCGTGAAGGGAAGAAAAGGAATCATCTTCGTTGGACTCAAAGAATCCAATTTTGGAATATACGAACTTCTCCCCGATGGAACTGTGACGACAGTGGAAGACAGTCCTTACAACGAATTCGATCCAGACGTTTTCGACAACTACCTAATTTTTTCCTCGAACAGAGACGGTGTGTTCAGAATATACGCTAAGAATCTAAAAACAGGTAGAGTGTGGTGCCTTACGGAGACTCTCCCATACGACGCCTTTTACCCAGCTTTTTCTGAGGATGGAAAACTCGTTGCCTTCTCCGTTTACAGAAAGGATATGGAACCCGACATATGGATTGTGAGATTTAAACCTCCTCCAGAGTAACATTCTTCACAATGTGTACCCTTTTTATGAACCCTTTCAACACTTCAAGATTTTTCAATTCTCTCTCAAGCCCTTTTGAAATTTCGGTATTGGTAAAGATTCCCACTTCGGTGGCACCGTAGATGTAAGCTGCCGCGATTAGTTCTTTCACGACACTTTTTTCCACCACGGAACTTCTCATTTTAACCTGAAAAACAACCGTCCTACCATGCCTTTTTGCAACTATGTCGGCTCCAAAATCTTTACTTTTTCTTGTTGTCTTAACAGATTTGAAACCATTCTCCCTCAAATACTCTCTCGCAAACATCTCAAACTGGTAAGGGTTTTTCAACCCCTTTCTCAAGAGATCTTTTAATCGCTCTTTCTTTTTTTTGCTCTTCGACAACCATATCCACAGAATAAAACTAAAAAGCAACAGACTCAAAATGAGATATTTCATCTTTCTTCACCTTCGTCCTGTGAACCTTGTACCTTCTTTGCATCTTGTCGAAGGCTTCCTGAGCTTCTTTTGTTATGAAAGTGTGTATCACTCTAACATCTCTGATCCTATTCATATAGGCCGTATAAAGAACTTCTTTCACCACTTCGAAATTTACAGTTCCAACGACCAAAAGGATTTTACGAGCTCCTTTCTTTACCAAAAGCAACACACAGTCGTTGACCATCTGATGGGAAACTTGATATCCCTTCCTTTCATAGTATCTTTTTACCTTCTGAACCACGGATTCCGGTGTGAACTCCTTCTTTTTCTCCTGGGAAGACAAAAAGATGATATAAAAAATCACAAAGGCGGTAAGAGCGATACCGACGATGGTAGTCACATCGAATCACCCTTTCCAATGATAACAGACGTGATATTATTTTTTGAGGAAAGGAAGGTGAAAAAGTGAGGGTAGAAGAGGCGAAGTATCTGGCCAAGAAAATTATGATGGCAGGAGAAATTCCCCTTCTGGTTGGGCATTTCGGGGTTGGTAAAACCGACATTGCCAAAGATATAGCCAAGGAGACAGGTAGAGATCTGATTATTTTGGTTCTTTCCCAAATGGAACCAGGTGATTTGATAGGTCTCCCTGCGAGATCGGAAGAGAAAACAACCTTTTTGAAGCCCGACTGGTGGCCAGAGAATGGAAACACCATCGTCTTCTTGGACGAAATAAACAGAGCGCATCGATCTGTTCGAAACGCCATTATGCAACTCCTTGTGGACAAAAGAATTCACAATCATGTTCTTCCAAATGAAACGTGGATCATGGCCGCCATGAATCCACCAGAAGAGGAGTACGATCAAGCAGATTTGATCACAGATCCTGCTTTCATATCCAGATTTTTTATCCTAGAAGTCAATCCAAACGCGTCCGAATGGTTGGAGTGGGCGAGCCGAAACGGTGTGTCAGAAGAAGTGAGGAACTTCATAAAGAATTATCCAGAGTTTCTTTTTAGCGAGCGGAATCTTTCCTTGAAGATTTCTTTGAAACCATCTCCGCGAAGCTGGTACAAACTGTCGAACGTTCTAAAAACTCTCACGGACGAGGAGAAAGAAAAGTACGGTTACATTCTAGCTGCGGGGATAGTTGGTCCAGAAGCTGCAAAAGCTTTCTACGATTCTTTTTTCCAAAAAACACGAATTCCCTCTGTGGAAAGCGTTCTTCTTGAGGGTAAAGTTGAAAGATTGAAAGACATGCACGCAGCGAATACCCTTGTTCTGAGAATCGTAGACTTTCTTTCCAAAATCGATAGAGAAACTCTCGAAAAAAACTTGGCAACTTTCTCTCATAATTTGATAGAACTGTCGGAAAAAATCCCCAAAGAATCTTTCTACGGAATTCTGAGATTCATAGTGGATGAATCACAAAAAGCCGGAGAGAAATCAGATCTTTTCGACAAAATTCTCGAACGGATAGTGGAAAAAGAGAGTGTTAGAAGAATGGTGAGTGAACTATGAACACCGAGGAAATCATCAGAAGAGCTCTTTTAAACATAGGAAAGAAATCTCCTTTTTATTACTACGTACTCCTCGGAATGAAAATCATTCCTTCTGATTCCATCAAGAACTTGAAAATTTCGTTCTCGTCAACTGGAGACGTGATGCTTCTCTTCAACCCCAAATCTTTTGAAGAAAAACCTTTGAGGATGGTAGAAGCCCTTCTGCTACACGAGGTTATGCATATCGTTCTTCAGCATTTCAGAATCAAACCGAAGAACGAAAGAGACAGAAAGATCTGGGATCTTGCCATGGATGCTGCTATAAATCAATATATTCCAGAACTTGCAGCTTTTGGTGTTCCCCTTGATGTCTTAGTCAAAGAAAACCATGCTGTAGACAACGACAAACTGTTTGTTTTACCACCCGAATGGATGATGTTTGAGAACGCAGAAGCATACCACAAGTGGATTTTGGAAGAAATGGAAAGACTTGGGAGATACGATGTAGAGGCAGTGGCAGAGTTTCGAGAGAACGTAGACGATCACTCGGGTTTAATGGAAGAAGACGTTCCAATCGAAATGATATTGGAACTCACAAAAGATAGAACAAAAAAAGCTTTCAATTTGTTCGGAGATACGCTTCCTTCTGGTATCAAACGAGAAGTCCATCTTCTTTTGGAAAATCCTGAACTCGATTGGAAAACTCTTCTCAGACGGTTCTTCGGAGTTTCCATCAAAGCCGATCGGTATTCGACACCTTTGAAGCCGAATAGAAGATACGATTACTTGCCAGGCTGGAGGAACGAGTATCTACCCAAAGTGGCTGTCGTAATCGACACTAGCGGTAGCATTGTGGAAAAGGAATTAAACAAGTTCATCACAGAGCTGGAAAGAATAGTCGATATCTTGGGAGAAGAAATTTGGCTCATCCAAGTTGACAAAAGTATCACATCCGTTGTCAAGTACAGAGCAGGAAACTGGAAAGATTTGAATATCGTGGGCGGTGGAAGCACCGATCTTCAGCCGGCCGTTGATTATTCGGAGCGGATACTTAGGGTAGAAGGAACAGTAGTGTTCACCGATGGACACGTTGACGTGCCCGTTGCAAGGCGAAGAATTCTTTTCGTCCTTTCAAAATTTCATAACGAGGACTTTCAAGAAGAAGCGAGAAAAATGTATGGGAAAGAGTCGGTGGTGGTACTTTCATGAAAAAAGAGATGGAACAAGTTTTGAAAGAAATCTCTCTTCCAAGCCCATTGAAAAATTATGAGAACAAGCTGGATAACATTCACTTACATGTGTTCGTAGTCACAGTAAAAAGGCATCGATTTCCTTCTCTTTTTATTATGGAGGATGTTTCTGGAAAAAAGTTGTTGAATCTTTCTGTTGAAAATCCGTTCGACAGAGAACCGTGTATATATAAGCTCTCCTCGAACGTTCCCGAACCTTTGCTGGAATTTTACACCGAGTTCTTCGGGGGAGTAGACGTGATATCCTCTGGAATTTTTCGTACACCTTTGAGAGTAAAGGTCCTGCGTTCTGTAGGGGATGAAACTTGGCTACAGAAAATATTCTTACGAGAAAGAGTGAAAGGTGAGGAGTTCTTTACATTTCAACAGAGAGTGTCCGATGAGAACTTGGAGAAACTTTTAAGAGTAGTACGTTCGAATTTGAGGCTAATTTTGAAAAACGAAGGGATAGACGTGTTTTTAGATGTTCCTCCGTGGGTTAAGGAGGATCATATCACTTTGATCCACGAAATAGGTGTTCTCCTCAGAAAAAAAGAAGGCATACAACCTGCACAAAATCCAATGGGTCAGGCGTTTCTCAGTCTAAGGATTCCATATGATCGATTTTTCGAAAGAAATTTCAATTTAGAATCGTTTGTGAAAAATTTCTTAGAGAATGTGAGAAAAATTTATGAGATACTAGTTTCAATGTTATAATAGTCAATGTACAAAACCTTTCCAAGGAGGGGCGAAGCATGAAAGTAAAGGTCGACGCAGATGCTTGCATTGGTTGTGGAGTCTGTGAAAATCTCTGTCCTGACGTATTCCAGCTTGGTGACGATGGGAAAGCGAAAGTTCTCCAGCCCGAAACTGATCTTCCTTGTGCGAAAGATGCCGCCGATAGCTGTCCCACTGGGGCTATAAGTGTGGAAGAATGAGAAAGGGGTGGTTTTCCACCCCTTTAGAATTTTTTCATATCTGTTTCTTTTTCTCTGTTGACTCGAAAAGGAGATTCATTAGATAATTATCCCTGACATCCTTCTAGTGGGGGTTCTCCAAAGTGAAAGATCGAATACTTCAAGAAATAAAGGCCAGAGTGAACAGAAAAAGTTGGGAACTCTGGTTTAGTTCTTTCGATGTAAAGTCGATAGAAAACAACAAAGTGATCTTTTCGGTAGGTAATCTCTTTATAAAAGAGTGGTTAGAGAAAAAATACCACTCTGTCCTTATCAAAGCTGTAAAAAGTATCCTTGGCAACGATGCCTCTTACGAGTTGACTTTTGAATCTTTTGAACCACACGTTTCCTACAGCGAACCTCTCGTTAAGAGAAAAGCAGTGCTCCTCACACCGTTGAATCCCGATTACACTTTCGAAAATTTTGTCGTTGGACCGGGAAATTCTTTCGCCTATCATGCCGCACTAGAGGTAGCGAAACAACCGGGAAGGTACAACCCACTCTTCATATATGGAGGAGTGGGATTAGGTAAGACCCATCTTCTTCAATCTATTGGAAATTACGTAGTTCAAAAC
This sequence comes from Thermotoga sp. KOL6, assembly GCF_002866025.1. Taxonomy (NCBI): domain Bacteria; kingdom Thermotogati; phylum Thermotogota; class Thermotogae; order Thermotogales; family Thermotogaceae; genus Thermotoga; species Thermotoga sp. KOL6. Next base: position 7,396 of record NZ_LNDE01000001.1, on the reverse strand, counting down.
GAACCGAATCTCCGAGTCATGTACATCACGAGTGAAAAATTCCTAAACGATCTGGTTGACAGCATGAAAGAAGGAAAACTTACTGAGTTCAGAGAAAAGTACAGAAGAAAAGTTGACATTCTTCTTATAGACGACATCCAGTTTTTGGTGGGAAAGACGGGTGTTCAAACTGAGCTTTTTCACACTTTCAACGAATTGTACGACTCCGGAAAGCAGATCGTCATTTGTTCAGACAGGGAACCACATATGCTGAAAGAGTTTCAAGACAGGTTGATTTCAAGATTCCAAATGGGACTTGTCGCAAAGTTAGAGCCCCCTGATGAAGAAACACGAAAAAACATTGCAAAAAAGATGCTCGAGATAGAAAACGGTGAACTTCCTGAAGAAGTTTTGAATTTCGTAGCTGAAAATGTAGATGACAATTTGAGAAGGTTGAAAGGAGCAATTATAAAGCTACTTGTTTACAAAGAAACCACCGGAAAGGAAATAAATTTAAGAGAAGCAGTTTCCCTTTTGAGAGACTTCATAAAGCCTCGTGAAATGAAGATTTTAGATCCCATGGATGAATTGCTGGACATCTTGTCGAGAATAATGGGGATTCCAAAAGAAGAAATCTTGTCGAGCAGTCGGAACGTAAAAGCAATCACGGCCAGAAGAGTGGGAATGTACGTGGCAAAAACATATTTAAAAAACTCTCTAAGATCTATAGCAGAGAAATTCAACAGATCACATCCTGTGGTTGCTGACAGTGTAAAAAGGGTCAAAAATTCCCTCCTCAAGGGGAACAGACAATTGAAATCGATCATCGATGAAGTGGTTGGAGAACTTTCGCGAAGGGCTCTAAATGGATAATTCCTCTGCAATCTTCCTGAGAGACCATTTCAGAGCGGGCGTTCTGTAGGGGTCAGAACCATCGTCTAGCTTCAAAATCCATTTCCCATTTCTTTCAGAGAGATTCAGATAGTACACCTGCTGGAAATCGCCTTCATCAGTTGAGATTATTTTCAACAAAAAGTCGTCATCCCTGTATACTTTTTTCACAACAAACACTTTGCTTTTTTCTTTGTAGACCTTCCCTTCCAAGTTTTTCAATCTTTCCCATGTAACAGTACCAACGAATGTCGTATGAGCCATGGCACTTTTTCCCTCCAGCAATCTTCTTACCGTTCCATGTTTGACCTTCCGAACGATTATCAAGAAGTTTTTTTTACCTTGAGCTTTCCATTTTCTCTCGTAACGTGTTTCCACTTCTCTTCGAAAATTCTTCAGAAACGAATCTACCACGAAATATTCAGTTTCTTTGAATTTATCAAAAACTTCTCTCGCATACCATTCCTCGTCTGTTGCAAGTTCGAGAGTGCCATTCATTTCTAAAACCGCGGAAAGTGTTTGAATGAAATCGTGACTGGTAATTCTTCTGTTTTCATGCTTTTTCTTTGGCCACGGACAAGGGAAATTGACATAAACCTTTTCTACACTGTTGTTCGGAAAGAGTTCTCTCAATCCGAATCTGCCATCGACTTTTACGAGTTTCACGTTTCTTAAACCGTACCTCTTGAATTTCTTTTGTGCCTTAACGAAAGACGTTATGGAAACTTCAAAACCGACGAAATTTTTTTCAGGATATTTTCGAGCCATTTCTGCCAAGAATTCTCCATTTCCGAAACCTATTTCGACGATCAACTTCGAGGTTCTTCCGAAAATTTTCGACCAATCCAGTGGAAAGAAATCGAAATTTTGAGGTCTTAATTCGTAGTCTGTTACAACCATCTGAGCCACCTCTCAATTTCTATCAATCTCAATTTTTTCTTTCGTGCATAGTTCCAAACCTTTAGAAATTCATCTTTGGTGATCACTCGATTTAATCCGTATTCCCATGCTCTGTACTCAGGTCTAAACTGTGCCATGATGTTCACCAAAGGTTTTGGATCGATTCGAGCAAGAAAATCTATTACACGATAACTGTTTTCAAGAAAATTTGGTAGTACAAGATGCCTGACCAAAACACCCTTCTTCATCAATCCGTCTTCTAGAACAGGTTCCCCCACCTGCTTTGCCATCGCTTTCAGTGCTTCGAAGGCAATTTGAGGATAATTTTTCACACCCGATAACCTTTCCCCAAGCTCTGGATCTCCGTACTTGAAATCTGGCATATAGATATCAACAAATCCTTCAAGGAGTTCGATTGTCTCAACGGATTCGTACCCTCCACAATTGTAAACAACGGGAATGGTCTTTTCGAGTTTTTCCAAAGCTCTAACAATGAATGGAACCTGATGGGTGGGAGTTACCAGATTCAAATTCTCTACTCCCATTTCTTGAAGCGAGAAGAATATCTTTCCAAGTCTTTCAACGGTAATCACTTTGCCGAGACCCAACTGGCTTATTTCGTAGTTTTGACAGTAAACACACTTTAAATTGCAGGAAGTGAAAAAAACCGTTCCACTTCCGTGTCTGCCAACAAGAATCGCCTCTTCACCGAAATGCGGCCCCCACGAAGAAACAACGGGCCTGTCGAGCACACCACAGGCCCCCATTTCACCTTTCAATCGATTCACTCCACACGATCTTGGACAAAGATCACACTTTTCCAATCTTTGGTAAAGCAAATCACTCTTTCTCATTTTATCTTTCTTAGGAAGTATTCGGCATCATCAGTGTATTCACTGTTCGGGAATTCTTCTACAAACCTTTCGAACAAAGAACGAGCTTTTGATAAGTCCCCTTTGAAATAGTAACATAACGCTCGATAATAATAAACGTCGTCTTTGAAATAAACATCCTCTTCTCCTATTTCTTCTATAGCGATATCAAACCTTTTTATAGCTTCATCGTACTCTCTCCTCAAGTAGAACATGTACCCGAGAAACCATAAACTTTTTGCTCTCTCTATTCGATTTTTTTGGAGTGGAACGTAAACTACGGAAGTAGTTTTCCCTTTCATCAAAGAAACAATAGTGGATTCGATTCCAGAAAGTCTGAGATTCAAATCGTTCAGCGCCTCTTTGATCGCTTCAAGTTCGTTCGAGAAAGAATCCGCATTCTTTTTCAAACTGCTGATCTGATCCTGAAGAACATCGTTCAACTTTCCAACGTTCTCAGTGAGAATTGCTATATTCGCTAATACATCTTCAACACGTTGCTCTACGGGTCTTATGTCAACTTTCTGATTGGAAACCGGCAATTCTATGTTACTTGCAACACGAGGGGGTATCGCGAAGATAGCGAAAATCGAAACGAAAAGAACCGTTACCAAGAGAAATACTATCAAGATCTCAAAAATCCCGATTTTCCGTGTTGACAGATCTTTCTCCATCAGAACGGGATGTGTTCTATCGAGGTTCATGAGAATTTTCCTGTACCTTTCCGCTGCTTTTTTGTCGTTTCTCTGCTTAGCAAGCTTGTATCTTAAGGCTATTACCTCAACTAACTCTGGATAGTCCTTAACAATGGATTCGATGATAGAAATTGCCCCCTGGAGGTTCCTTCTTTCAATCTCTTTCAAAGCCTCTTCCGCTTCTCTGGAATAGTCTATGTTATATTGCTCGCTTGCATGCTTGTAGTACTCAGAATATCGTTCTTTGAGCTCATCAGGTAAAGATTCGTATAACTTCTTCACCGCCTTCCAATTCCTGGCCGCGTACTCCACTTCCAATTCAAGATGAGGATATTCTCCTGGGAAAATCGAAAGAAGATTTCTGGCTTCAGATATTCTCTTCTCACTCAAAAGATCCCTCACCACTTTCTCTAAGATGTTCATTTTTCCAGCCCCCTTATGGCTTTGGGTATCAGCTCCAAAAGATCCGAAGCTGTGAGACCTCTTTCGCTGTGTTCGTAGAATTCCGCAGAAAAACCATGTAGAAAGACAGAACTAACACTGGCCTCAAGAGGTTTCAACCCTTGTGCCATGAAAGCTGCAATCATTCCTGTTAGAATGTCACCGCTTCCTCCCTTTGAAAGACCTGTGTTACCAGTTATGTTAAAGTAAGTACTTTCACCATCCGTCACTATGGTGGTAGCCGATTTCAGAACAACAACACAATGATGATCTCTAGCAAATTCTTCTGCAAAAGCATAATTGTACTTGATGTTTTCAACTGATCTTTTTGAAAGTCTTGCCATCTCACCGGGGTGAGGAGTGATCACCGTCGGATGGGTTCTTTCCACGAGAATAGACGGGTCGAGAACGTTTATTCCATCCGCATCCACAACAGCTGGCTTCTCGAGTCTTTTCAGAAAATCGTTTACGAACTCTTTTGTTTGCTCGTTATTGCCAAGACCGGGACCTATAGCTACCACATCTACTTTTTCTGAAAGTTTCAAGCATTCTTCTACGTTCCTTTTTCCAAAAAAACCTTCATCCGTTTCTATGGGAACGGAGATGAGTTCAGGGAAGTTGGAAGTAGCGACAAGATTCTGCGGAAAAGGTGTCAAAAGCGTAACCAAACCAGCTCCTACTTTGAGTGCTCCCATCCCAGAGAGAACAGGAGCCCCTGAATAAAATTTTGAACCAGCTATTATTAGCACTTTACCGTAAGTCCCTTTGTGTGAATCTTTAGGCCTATTTGGCAACAAAGAACTCACATATTCTTTGGTTATAACACGTCTCTTGATCGAGTCAAAAAGCGAAGATGGATGCCCTATGTTTGCGACTTTCAATTTCCCGGTATGTTCTCTTCCAGGAAAAAGAAGATGCCCTATTTTCGGTGCACCAAAGGTAACTGTGAGATCCGCTCTAACAGCGACTCCCATTACTTTTCCAGAGTCTGCACTTACACCAGAGGGTATATCGATAGAAACAACATATGCATTCGAACGATTTATCGATTCTATCACCTTCACGTATTCCCCTGTGATCTCTCCTTTTAAACCTGTCCCAAAGATAGCATCAACGATCACATCGTACTCTCCCAAAATCGATTCATCAAATTGCTCAAGAAGCTTCCCTCCAAATTTTACATAAAGATTGTAGTTGTACTCACAATCGGGTGTTTTTCTCCTTCCAAGAAAAACAGCAGAAACTTCCTTGGCTATTCCAAGAAGATTTCTTGCCACAACGAAACCATCTCCACCGTTGTTTCCTCCACCACAAAAAACAAGAAATTTATGCTCTGAAAGATTCCCCAACTCTTCTTCCATAGCAAGAACAGCAGAGAGGCCCGCCCTTTCCATCAGAATTCTCGAATCTACACCGAAATCTTTTATTGTAATTTCATCTATTTTCTTCATTTCTTGAGACGTTGTCACTTTCACGCTTATCACCTCTCATGATAGAGAAACCGATAGATGAGGTACGTTCTTTTCACCTTTTTCAGATATCTCCTTGCACTTTCAAGATTTTTCCCTTTCCTCAAAGCCGTAGGACCAACGTTATACGCCATGATAGCTTTATCCATATCACCACCGTACAAATCTCTCAAAAATCTAAGATAAAAGATCCCGTACAATATGTTGCATTCAGGATCTTGAAAATTTCCATCCAAAGAAAACCTCTCCTGCAACCATTCGGCAGTTGAAGGCATTAATTGCATCAATCCAAAAGCACCAGCAGGAGAAACTGCTTTCTCATTGAAATTGCTTTCCACCCAAATTATACTCTGAACGAGTCTAGGATCTATGTCGTAAGAATAATTCGATATAAACTCGTAGTAATTGTCTGGAAATGTTCTATAGAGATTCACAAGAAACATTAGAACCAAAAGAAAGCAAAGGAAGAGAGACCTCACACTTCCAAGGCCTCCCCGTAAATCCTCTTGATCTTTTCCGGAGTGAAAATCCCAGGAGTATTCAAAATGTGCTTTGCTTTTAAAACGGTATTTACCCATCTTTCTATTTCATCTGAGGTGACAATCACTTTCTCCTCATAGAGCCCCACTTCTCTGAGAAATTTCAAAAGGCTTCCTCCAAATATCTTGTTAACAGTATCAACCCGATCGGGTATTTCTCCCTTCATGGTTTCCATCACGAAAGGAAGGATTATACCGGTTGCTCTGCCGTGTTTTATTCCTTTCTCTATGGTGAGATGGTATCCCATGGCGTGTGCTAGTGTTGTTCCGGTTTGAGCAATCACCATCCCCGCAAGGCAAGACGCAATAAGCATCTTCTCCCTAGCATTTCTGTCTCCTTCAATTGCTTTTTTGAGATTCCTATAAATGATTTTCATGGCCTCGATGGAAAGGGCATCCGATGGTGGTGTGGCTCTTTTGGATAGAAAACCTTCCACAGCATGCGAAAGGGCATCCACTCCTGTGGAAAGAGTCAGAGGTCCGGGCATGGAGTAAACGTACCTTGGATCTAGGAAAGCGTAAACGGGAAACATCAATCTGCATCCTCGCTTGTTTCCTGATGGATCCGTGAGAATTGAATAAGGAGTCACTTCGCTACCGGTTCCGGCAGTGGTGGGAATCGCCACAACTGGGAGCCAATAGTTTATTTTCTCCTTATTGTAGAGATCTTCGACTGTGAGATGCTTATCCTTCAAAAGAACGGCAATTGCTTTGGCAAAATCCATGGGGCTCCCACCGCCGAGACCGATTACGAAATCGAAAGTTTCACTTTCGAGAAATTCAACGGCTTTCGTTACATTATCAAAAGAAGGATTCTCTTCCACATTGTCGAAAATGGTGTATTGGACACCAATTCTGTTCAAGAGATCTGTCAAATCATCGAGTGAACCGTTCATTTTGGAAGAACGCCGTCCTGTTACGATTAGTGCCCTTTTCCCGAGAGCATCCAGAATAGCCCCTTTCTCAGATAGAACGCCCTCTCCAAAAAAAACGTCTGTAGGCATGTAAAATTCCCACATGATCGCCACCTCAATTTTCGTAAACAATTTCGTAGGTTACCTTTGAAGAACACCTCAATATAGCGGACACACTGCAGTATTTTTCTTGAGACAATTGAACAGCCTTCTCTACCTTGTCTTTTGGTGCCTCACCTTCGAATTTGAAAATGTACCTCAAATGCACTTTTGTGAAAATTTTTGGATGTTCTTTGGCACGCTCGTATTCTATTTCTATTCTGAAATCCCTCAAATCATCGATCACTTTCATCTTTCTTAGAATGGAAACTACATCCATTCCCGTACAACCCATTAAACCTGTGAGGACAAGTTCAAGAGGTCGGGGGGCAGCATCTTTGCCCCCAACCTCTTCTCTTGTGTCCATGAGGACTTCATGATTTGAATCCGTTTTCACATGAAACATCATGTTTCCTATCCAACGGGCTTGCATTTTCTCCACCTCACACTTTGAATCTTTGGACCAAAGAAGAGAGTTTTTCAGAGACGCTGGCGAGTTTATCGGCAGCATCTTTCACTTTGGCAGAAGAAGAAGCTTGATTTTCGATGAGTTCTTCCATCCTACCAAGACTCTCAACCACTCCCTCTACTACCTTC